>JAHDIE010000038.1 GCA_020630955.1 Saprospiraceae bacterium | reverse complement strand
GAAAGTAGATTGCAAAATATTATACAACTAAAAAAATTAGTTTTGAATCAAATATTCCTGTCATACTTGTAGAAAAATGATTTTGATAATTTAATAATTATCTAGTGCGAAAAATTATTGATTATTAATTTGCTTTAAAACGGATCGCTATATTCCAAATTACTTAGAAATGTTTGATCGGTAAGAGTTTTTAAAAAATTAACCAAATCAATTTTATCTTGCTGTGATAAATTCAACCCTCCATTATCTGCCACCTGAACAAGTGCAGGATCTAAAGTACTGGACTGCTTAATATGTAAATCGTAATGTTCTATGACCTCTTCCAAAGTTTGAAATCTACCATCATGCATGTAAGGTGGTGTAACTTCTACATTTCGCAAAGAAGGTGTTTTAAATTTTGCCCTATCGGTCATACTACCTGTAACTTCTTCTCTACCTATATCTGTGAATTGCGCATCTTCATCTAAACCATTGTTCATATATTGATCATTTTCAAAGTTTGCCCCTCCATGACAGTGTGCACAGTCCGCCCCTGACATGTCAGGAAAAAAAGGATTGTATTCCAGCTCAAATAATATTCGACCTCTTTCTTCACTTTCTGACAGTTGTACATCTCCTGCCAAATATTGATCATACTTTGAATTATAGCTTACGATACTCAACATAAATTGCTCCATAGCCAATGACATTTTTTCTGAAGTAATATCTTCTGATCCGAAGGCCCTCATAAATTGATCACGGTACATTTGAGTATCACTCAACTTTGCAATAACATTTTCAAGCGTCTCATTCATTTCCAAAGGGTCTTCAATTGGTTTCAATGACTGATCTCTTAACAATTGAGCTCTACCATCCCAAAAGAACTCATTACTGTGCCATGCCATATTAAAGACGGACATGGCCTGCCTTTTCCCTTCCAGCATTTCAACTCCGATAGAGAATTTCAAGGTGTCTGAAAACCCATCGACCTGATTATGACAGCTTGCGCAGGATTGTGAATTATCCCTTGATAACATTTTTTCATAAAATAGCATCCGCCCCAATTGTACTCCTTGTTTTGTAAGAGCGTTATCCTCTGGTAGGGATGGTTCTGGCAAATTACCATACTCTAATATATATGGTGTTTCATCTAACGCTACAACTACCTGAGGTTCATCTTCTCTGCAGGATAATATCAACACCAATAACAAGGGTATCAGATATATTATTTTTTTCATCTTTTAGTGTTTAGCTTTTGAATAACGGATTTGTTACAAAAAAATCATCTGTTAAAGATTTTAAAAAAGCAATGAGATCTTCCTTCTCCTGTTCGGTCAGATTCAAAGGCTTGATTAGAACATTTTTGTGTGGATGATTTTTACCTCCTGAATCATAGTGATCTATCACTTGCTGCAAGGATTGTAATGAACCATCGTGCATATACGGAGCGGTTAACTCAATATTTCTTAAACTTGGTATTTTGAACCTTGCGATATCCTCTTCATTACCAGTAAATCGAAATCTCCCAACATCTTCATATTCTTCATAAAGACCATTGTTTTCAAAATTATAGTTGGTGAAATTAAAACCTCCATGACAATTGGAGCAATTGGTTTTTTCACTAAAAAACAAATCCATCCCATTGATTTCACTTTTGGTCAATGCATCCAAATCACCATAGCTTTCATAATGGTCATAGCGGCTATATCCGCTTACCAAACTCCTTTCAAAACATGCCAAAGACCTTGTAATAGCAAAAGCGTCAGGCTCACGATCGTAAGCCTCCATTGACATTTTGACATAGCTAGAATCTGCTTTAAGTCTTTCTGCCAATAACACAATATTAAAATCAAATTCATCATGCTCTTGAATGGGAACCAAAATTTGCATTTCAAGTGTTGGGACGCCACCTTCTCTTGTGAAATAGGGATGATATGCAACATTTGCAAGGGTTGGAGCATTTCTATTCCCCAACCTATCACTCACCCCCAGGCTAAAAGAGACAGAATCACTAAAGGCTAATTCTGAATTATGGCAGGAAGCGCAGCTTATTGTACTATCTAAAGACATGATTGGATCATAAAATAATCGTTTGCCTAAATCCCAACGAGATTGTGAGAAAGCATTATCATCAGGAAATTCAATTTCTTCAAATCCTTTGGGAGCTTCCATTAATTCTGGAGGAAAATGAATTGGCCCTAAATCTTCCTTATTACAAGAAAGTGCAACTACAATTGCTACCACAAAATAGGGCCAAAACAGTTTTATCATTTTATAATTACTTTCTCGCTCATTATCATCTTACCATCCGTAATAAGATTAATAAAGTACATTCCCGAAGGTTGATTTGATAAATCTATATTTTGTTTATCTACCACATTGTGTATATAATCAAGTTGCCTCCCTTCAATTGACCAAATAGAAAGATCATACTTATTGGCTGTTTCTTCAATATCTAGCTTAATGGAAGAAACACCATTTACTATGGGGTTGGGAAATACACTAAATTCATTTATTTCATCCGTCTTAACAATTGAGCTTGTTATGCTTGACGGAGAAAATACATAATCTCTAAAGTTTTCTAGACATTGCTGAGCTTGCAGGTTATCTCCGTGAACAATAACACCCGAATTAACTGAAATATCCTCCAAGGCTTTTGTATAGTCAGCATCAATATTTATGGAAATAATATCATTTTCAGCTGTTGCATCCAAATCAATTTCAGAAGTAAAATAATTGTCATCACCGAGTCCGTGAAGTTGCACCAACTGGTTCAAATTTTCGCCTCCATGTCCTTCAAGGGCAACAAATCTATAACCTGCCGTCCATCCCCAATGCATTGACGGAAATTTTGGTGCTAAAGGATGAGAACTTGGATAACTTGAGGGATCCAAATGGTTATGATCTCGATCTACTCCAATATGAAAAACTATTTTTTCAACAGAAGTAATGTCGTATTGTCCCAAATCTACTTCTGTTTCTCTAGCGGCATCAACAAGTATCCAAAGGTCTTCGATTTTGGTTTCCACTCCACCATCATGTAACAAAGATATTTCTGAAATGTAATATTCCAATCTCGTTATTTTGAAGTCATGATCCATATTGTTTTTGGCTGCTTCATTTAATTCAAAATCAACATCACTTAACTTGTGGTTAATATTAAGCATGATATTATTTTGAGCATTTAGCTCAAAAGAGGCAATGCAAGAAATTAAAGTTATAAGTAAAATTTTATTCATGATAAATGGGTTTGCAATAAGGTTTAGTACAATTGTTTTTCAATTTCTATGAAGATAATTGAAAATAGTAGGATCTCAAAAGAAAAAACTCAATATAATCCGCAGAAATTAATCGAAGTATAAATAAATATTTGCAGCGTTCATCTCATTTCATGTGTATAATTGAATAGAAGCAAGAAACACCGCGGCAAACTCTTGGTATAAATGTACTTAAAAATGAAAAAATGAAAAATATTATATATCTAATTATTGCTATTATTATCAGTAGTCTATTAGCATGCTCCAAGGAAAGTGAAATTATCCCTAGTAGCACAGTACAAATATTAGAACAAAGTATTTCAGGATTAGCCTATATTGATGAAGATGATGATGGTGTTGGGGATTCTTTCTTAGAAGGTGCTAGAATATATCTAGGTGAAAATAACCTAATCCAAGAAATCAAAGGTGAACGACCTGATACTTTAGATGCACCTTATAATGAAATTCTTTGGGCTGACGTGAATGAAGATGGTGAATATTTGTTTGCCGGCTTACAACCAATGGATGACTCTCATCTGGTCCTCTACTACCATTTACCAACAAAATCAATCACGGGCACAGACAACACGCCTGATGGAGATACTTTTGAGACTGAGCTTTCAAGCATTATTTTTGTGGGCTTGGATGAGGACGAAAATGATGATGGAAATGATTGGGTTGTACAATTGGTCAATATAGATGGAGCTATTTCTGGGAACATTAAAATTGACATCAACAAAGATGGTATCATTGACGGCCCATTAGAGGGTGCGAAGCTATGGCTTTCGAGAAGATCAGATATGAGCGGAGGTCCCATAGGTCTGGCCCTGGATAATACACACACTGATGAGTTTGGGAATTATCACTTTGAAAATGTAGTAGCTGGTGAATATACTGTCGCTTTCGCAAATGTGGTAGATTATGAAATAACCGATGCCGGGGATGAAAGTCCTGACAATGACTTAGGAACAACATACGTTTATTGGATTCCTGTAGATATTTCGGATGGTGAGCATGACGCGGATAATAATTTCTATGCGATCCCCAAATGGTATAATGCAACAGGATATGTGATGGAGGACACCAATCAAGACGGAGTTGGAGATGTACCCATTTCGGGAGAAAGGGTTGAAATATATAAAAGAGATGCAAATGGACTACCAGAAGGGTCATTTGTTGCATGGTCTCCTAGTGATGTAAACGGATATTTCAGATTCCAAAACCTTCCACCAGAAGATTATGTAATACAGTTAAAAATATCCTCAGACTTTGAATGCGTGAGTGCTACAGATGAAAGCCCAGAACCTGCTGAGCCTACAGATAACGGAGATTGTACATTAATTCAAACAGATGTTCCTTTCCAAGACAGTGAGGACGATGACAACATCTTTACGCTTAAAAGGATTTAAAGAAAGGATATCTTGGACCAAGGCTTAAAAAATATCATTGTAGCTTGTTTAAAAAAAGATCTAGAAGGTCAGAAGGCACTATATGAACTTTTTTTAGACAGGCTATATTTTATCGCCATCAGATATGTATCCAATCAATATTATGTAGAGAACATCCTCCAAGATGTGTTTTTAAAAGTATTCAATAATCTTGATAAATTTGATTCAAAAAAAGCATCGTTTAATACTTGGATTACAACAATAACGATAAGGGAATGTCTTAACCACTTAAGAAAGAAGGTCTTAGAATTTGAACCTATTGAGAATGATCAATTGAAGATCGTCGGCAATATCGATCCACTCTTACTTGAAATGGATACAGAAGAATTGATAGAGGCCATTTCTTCTATTCCAGATAAATATAGAGTGGTATTTAATCTATTTGAAATTGATGGATATTCACACAAAGAGATTTCGGAAGAGCTTCAAATAAATACAAGCACATCAAGATCTTATTTGACCAGAGCGAAAAAACAAATCCAATCCAAATTAATCAATCATCCAGTTAAATTGAATCGGTCATGAAGAATGAAGATAAATTTGAAAACAAAATTGACAAATTTAAAGCACCAATTGATAGGGAAAAACTTTGGTCAAAAATTATTGCTGATGAGAAATTTCCCACAGCAAAAAAATCACTTCTAAATCGAAATGCTTTTTTGATTTCTTTTCTTCTTATTATCATGATCGGCATAAGCCTTTTCTTATCGAAAGACTTATTAACAGACCCTAACAAATTAGATGCTAATACTTATTCAGAGAATATTAACTCGACCAATTCAAATAGAAACAACAAAATTAGCCAATCATCAAAAATCAATAGTCAAAAAAAGCCCAACACAATAATAGAATCTAATTCAATACAAGCTGTTGCTGTCGAACAAATTGACAAAAATACATCTGAGCAAGAAAATATAAAAAATAGCAAACATTCTGACACCCTTTTATCATCCAATCGATCTATCTCAAACTCTACTATTCAGAACAAATCAATGCCTCATAGCCTGAATGAAATTGACATAGATGTACATCAGAAGAACAGTGATTTTGACAACAATCTTGAAGATAGCAGAAATAACAAAATCAATCATATTGAAAAGAATGAGGGGCTAAGTTTGATCAGTCCAAATAATAGAAACCATAATAAAATTGAGAAGTCCGAGATTAACAAAATCAATGAATCTAAGTTATCCGACAATGCCCATCACTCAAAGGACAAAAAAATAAATTCGTCTCAAGAGACTAAACAAAGCTTGACCCAGCCAACCTTAAGTAGCTTATTAAAGAAAGAAGAAAATGAAGAAGCATCAATGCTTCACGATGCCCTAGGTGAAATTTCTATCTTACCTTTTATACAGCCTTCAGCTATTACGACAAATCAGAAATCAAATAAGAACCATCCAATGTTGCTTATCGATATTCCAAGACCACTTAAATGGAACATCCAAGCAGGCATAGGAATTGGATATCATGTTCATAAGATAGGGAGTTACACAAATGAAAATCTAGACACACTTTCATTGTTGAATAACAACACCACTTCTTTAGAAACTAGTTCAATAAACATAAGTCTTGAAAGAAAGATGCCATTAAATTCAATCTTATATATTGGTCTAGACATAATGCAGAATTATCGACGTTTTGATTTTCATACTGAAACAGAATCTATTATAAAAAACACTCCTGTAGAAAGTGGTTTTTTTGCTATCCAAACAGACCGCAATACATACATTCAATATCACAAAAGCCAATTTTTAAGATTCAATATTGGAGCAGAAAAAAAGATAAACATAAAAAGAAGTAACTTTTTCTTAGGTGGTGGCGTCAACCTAATACAAACTTTTTCCAGAAACGGATTTATTTATGACAATGAAAACAACCCAATCGACATTTCCTCCTTGGCTGATTATAAAACTAAGCCATTGATCAAACCTTTTGTAAGTCTGTCGTATAAAATACCGCTTGGAAATCATTGGCATATTTTTTCACGCGTCCATTACCAATTTCAGTATGAAGCAAGTTCTCCAAAATCAAACTACAAACATGAGCTCGCTGCTATAAATGCAAATATTGGTTTCGGATATAAATTTTAAATAACTAAATTATTAAAACCTATCTTGATGAAAATTATTGTTTCAATAATTACAGTATTGTTATGCACTTCACCGTTCTTAGCTCAGAACATCTTGCACACCTCTCACTCCTCGTTTACAATAAAAGTAGATGACGAAATAATCACAACCAATTGGCTTCTGGACACATCTTTGGTTCCCGATATTTTTCATGCTGAAATAGAAAAACAAGCAGTAGTTCTCTTTTCAGATGGTGAGGATTCTATTAGCTATACGGTGGCTCAAGGGGATACAATTGATTTTGCTATTATTTTAAACAAAGTAGATACAGCATACACTCAAATTATTGGTGTAGAACCAAATGCCACTTTCTCCAATGAATATATAGCCAAGCACCAAAACAAAACCTTTGTAGAAATTCCTGAGATAAGTGAATTGGTAAATATTATTATGGTACTGCATAAAGATGCTGAAAAAGAGACAAATATGTTTGACACCTCCACAGACTATTATAAACGAGTAAAGAAGCACTTTGAGCCATTTCGCAATCATCCTATTATCGACACCATTCAACATTACATCAGCGGATTGAGATATGTAGAGGACAATGAAGCAGAAATGTTTTCGAACGAGGCTTATATGTATTATTATGGATTAAAGATGAATGCTTGTGCTTATGAATTTGACGCAGACAACCATATTGTGAATATGGGAACTGTAAAAGAATTCGCCAAAGGATGGACTCCTGTCGATCCTATGGGGAGTAAAGATTTAATCGAAGATTTTGCAAAGGAGTCAAATTTTCGAGCCTTTTATAAAAGCAATAAATCCTATTATGATTCATTAATAGTAACTTATAATCAACTGAATCCCATTCAGAAAATGCAAGATTGGTTAGACGACAAATTTAAATTTGGGTATGGATCCTATGTCATATATTTTTCTCCCATTATCAGTGGCGCACATTCAACCCAAAAATTTACTGAAGACAATTTTAGTCAAACCTTTATGTTTATTTGCAAAGCAGAATACATGGATAAATACAACGCTGTCCAGAACGAATTGATTCAGAGTCGAGTTGTGTTTACTGAAATTGATCATAATTATGTAAATCCAATTTCAAATAACTATATAGAACGAATAAATGAATCTTTTGAAAGTAGAGAAAAATGGTCGCCAAGCGAAATTACAAACAACTACCATAATCCCTACATGGTTTTCAATGAATACATGACCTTTGCAGTTTACTCTTTATACATATTCGATAATTATACCGATCAACAATTAGAAGAATTTTTACCAATAATGGAAAATCAAATGACTAAAGGTAGAGGCTTTATTAAGTTTAAAGAATTCAATAGAGAATTACTTCATGTATATAAGGACAATCCCTCAATTACAATAGACGAATTATATGACCATATACTAAGCTGGTCTAAAAATCAATAATCATAGTTTTAACAAAGATCTGTATAAAAGGCATTCCCGCAATGGGAATGCCTTTTCCTTTAAACAAGGATTATATATCATTTAAAATAATCTTTTACACCTCTCAATCAATCACACAAATAGTAAAATGCAACGAATTGGCAAATTAGTAGAGCGATAAAGAAATATTTGATTTTGATCTGTGATGGTTGATCTTTCTTCTATCTCGTGGTTAATTTTTCTAAAATATCTGAACCCAAATATTTATCATTTTGATGCATGTACCATTTTCTTTCTTTTGGAATGCGAATTTTTCCAGATTTGACTTCTCCATCCAAAATAATGTACTCTCCATCATTTTGAATTTCATCATGATAGAATCTGTAACCAATTAAAGCATAGTTTTCTGGATGAAAATAAAAATACCATATATCCTTTCCAACATCAGGATCATAAGTGACTTTCATTTCCAGTGCATCTCTACCAAAGAATTCTTTTCTATTTATCTTCTCTGAAAGCCTCGCTCCATCATCTAAAAGTTTATTGGGCAACAACCAAAGATATTGATAATAATTCTTAAGCATTAACAAACGCTTTTCATTGAGTCGAAATTTTTCTTTTAATTCTTCAGAAAATGTTTCGCTTCCATTGATAAGAAAATATGATTCCCCTTTTTTTAAGATTGATTCAATCTCATATGAGTCTCTAATCTGGATCAAAGAAAATTCCTCTTTAGGAATATTAATAGCTATTCTTGTATTCCTATCTGAATCATTTGGCCTTGTTTCCTTGATCATAAAACTTAACGCTTTCGATAATAATTGCCCTTTAGGGTCGTGATAGTTAATACAATTTTTTAAAACTTGATGGGTTGATAATTCTTGCCCAAAAAGCACATCTGGCAATAAGCAAAAAGCAAAAAAAAGAGTCAATATAGGTGTAGCTGGTCTTTTAATATAACTGTCAATTCTCATAATTAAATATACAAATAACTATTTCTTATCACCCTCTTATCAAAAATCATATCATGGAAAACAATGGTTTTTTATGTAAAATAAAAAAGGTTTTTTACAAAACTTGTTTCTAATAATATTTAGACATATCTTTAAATCATATTGCAACGTACAATTCTCGGTTAGTTGTAATGAAAAATTTATTTTACATAACCTCAATAAAAACAATATTGACACATCTACAAATGTGATCTTTTCAGATTACATTTCTTTATACGATTTGATTTTCCCATTGGCGAGTATTCCGCAAAGAAACTCTATGCTATTGTCTTGAGATTGTAAAATATCTATTGATGATATACAAGAATATGTATACTTGATTAGTAGTGGGACTGGACAGTAACTGTATTGTCCGGTCCTTAATCAAAGTAAGATACAACTCTATACCTAATCACAATTCTTTATATCAAAGGAAGGCTTCAGATGCAAATCTGAAAATTAAGTCGAAGTCTGGAAGAAACTTCGACTTTTTTCTTTTTTGAATAAACTCCACTTACCTATATTTTTCTACAAAATTTATCATATCATTTGTAAATGGAATCGCTTGATTTACCATTGGACTGTGGCCTGAATATTCATAAATTATTAACTCCTTTTCTTCTGTCCCTACTCTATTAAAAGCATCTATTCCTAAGGCAGGAGGAACAACAAAATCATATTTACCCCAAAGGAATAGTGAAGGAATTTCAATTTCTCCTAATCTTTCAGTCATTGGAGAATTTTTAGAATCTTCATTGAGAATAGGATTGCCAAATAAATTGGATGAATATGATGCTAAACTTAATCCAGGTGCGCCCAAATAATAAGGCAAGTTAAAAACAGAAGTATCCGTGCTTATGGAATCAATGTACCTTTCTGCTTCAAATCCAGTTGAGTTTAAAAATCCTTCATCTGCAATTGTCAAGGCTAAAGTATCCATTTCATTTATCCTTTCTAGTGTTGTTTCCCAAAACTCAAGGTTATTTTCCTTTTCAACTTCTTCATCTCCTATTTTTTTAAACATTTTAATCGCCTCAATATTTAATTTTTTATAATCGTGGGCGCCATTGATCTCAATCCAACCTTTTAAGTCTTTCTGAATATCAGTAGTGACTAATGCATGCGTAGTTGTCATGCCTCCCCAGCTATGACCAGCAAGAAACAAACTAATTTCTTGACCATATCTTGCTTTTAAGAAATTTATTAACTCAGCTATATCTTTGGAATTCTGATCTAGCGTTAAAGCTGACTTATCATAAGAACCTTGAGAAGCTCCATTCCCTCTTTGATCTAGATATACAATAGCGTAATCCTTTTCAAACTCTTCGGCAAAGTATCCAAAGTTATACGGGTAACTTCCACCTCCAGGACCTCCATGCAAATAAATCAAGAAAACATCTGAACCTATATTTCCATTTACTTCAACAGATAAGTCTGCACCATCTGTGCGCAAAAAGAAATGATCAAAATTTTCATTTGTTTCCTTTGAACAAGCATTCAGAATCAGTACTCCCATGATAATCGGTAATAATAATTTTTTCATATTCTATTTAAATTTATAGTTGCTCCGATTTCCAATGATGCATTAGGAAAAAATGAGTGATTATATTTTAAAAATTGTAAACTAGGAGCAATATACCATCTCCATGATTGACCATCATTTTTAGAAGCTACTTCCTTTCCAAAAGAAGGAGTTAAATTAAACATTAAACTATTTGTACCAGCAAATGATACTTTTTCAATTTTGCCATTTTCCGAAACTGTGTAGGTTTCTATATTATAGAATCTCCGCAAATAATTTACACCAAAACTCCACGCTAATGTTCTCAACTTTCTTTGTTCTGTTCGCAAACGAGTAAAACCAAAACCTACAAAGGTACCAATATGGTTATTCGGATGGGTATACATTCCAACATTCCCATCCAGTAAATACTTTATCGATTTTGTCTTTGGTCCATATGCAGAACCTCTCGATTTAAATCTATACTGGCGAGATTTAATTTTTGAGCCAAGGACATGACTCAAACCGATTTTAACACCGGGATGTAAGCCATTGTCAAAGTATGAGCCAAAAGTAAAATAATTGAGGAAACGTTCTTGTTCCTGTTCTTCTCCTTCTTTTAAATCCTGCGCTTCTATGCCCCAGGGAATCACAAAAAACAATGCAACTAAAAATATCTTTGAATTCATAAATTCTTTTATAATTACAACTAAGTGTACCATTTATACCAAATGGTTGCTTCATAAAATATTTTATTTCAACAATAACATCAACGAGCGTTGACCAAAGGATGATAATCACCTGAAGCTCCTACAGGTTTTGCATTTCGGATATCATGAACAATTTGTATTGCATTACGAACTTCATTGCAATCATGACCTGAACCCAATAAAATTGATTCATAACATTTGGTGTGAAGATCTGTAAAACCATCAGAAAATTCTATTTCATGTTCATCAACTGTTATACTTCTGTAAGTACTTTTTCCTTGAGTTTTTATTTCATCGGGAATCTTATTATAATCAACACTTAAAAACCAACGAACATTTGCTTTATCAAGCTGAAGAAAACCAGCTGCAGTTTCACGTTCATGAAGATGAACAATATTACTTTTTACATTACCAAAAATCCAACTCAACATATCAAAAAAATGAACGCCTATATTGGTAGCAATTCCTCCTGATTTTTCTACATCACCCTTCCAAGAAACATGGTACCAAGCCCCTCTTGAGGTCAAGTAAGAAAGATCTATATCATAAATTTTATCCGAAGGTCCGTTTTCAATTTGTTCTTTTAGTTTTAATATTGAAGCATGTTGTCTTAACTGAAGTATATTATAAATCCGCCTTCCAGTTTCCTTCTCGATTGATTGCAGTGCATCGATATTCCATGGATTCAACACCAATGGCTTTTCACATATGACATCCGCATCATTTCTAAGACCAAATCGACAATGGGTATCATGAAGATGGTTGGGAGAACACACCGTGAAGTAATCAATTTTTTGATCAATTCTTCTTAGTTTGTCTACATGCCGATCAAACCTCTCGAAGGATGTAAAAAAGGAAGCTTGAGGAAAAAATGAGTCAATAACACCAACGCTGTCATTGGGGTCGAGAGCAGAAACCAGATTGTTATTGGTTTCTTTAATTGCTTTCATATGTCTCGGTGCTATATATCCTGCTGCTCCAAGCAAGGCAAAATTTTTCATAGACTTACAACTTTACCATTATTCAACAAATATTCTTGACCTGTTTTAGGACATATAGCTTTATCGTTGGTTCCAAACTCTAATTTTTCTCCATACTCACTCATCCAACCCTTTTGGACTGCAGGAACACCTACAACCAAAGCGTAATCAGGCACATTTTGTTTTACTACACTTCCTGCTCCCACGAAGCAATATTTACCCAAAGTGACTCCACAAACTATGGTTGCATTTGCACCTATGCTTGCTCCTTCTTTCACCAAAGTCCGCTTATACTCATTCTTTCTTGGTACTTTACTTCTTGGGTTATAGACATTGGTAAAAACCATTGAAGGGCCTAAAAATACATGATCTTCACATTCGACCCCTTCATAAATAGATACATTATTTTGCACCTTAACATGATCACCTAATAATACATGATTTGCAATAAAAACATTTTGTCCTAGATTGCATTCTTTGCCAATTTTAGCTTCCCCCATAATGTGAGAAAAGTGCCATATTTTGGAACCTGAACCAATCTGTGCACCTTTATCAATAAAAGCGGACTCATGTGCATAAAATCCTTGTTCTTCTTTACTCATAAAATATCCCAATTAGCAAATCAAATGTAAGCATAAGCAATTCTATTAATTAAAAAAGGAGAGAAGTTCTCCCATAATTTGATCTTGAATCTCATAGGATAACTCAGTGTGTATTGGTAAAGAGAAAACTTCTTTACACAATTGATCAGCAATTGGCAAAGAGAAATCATGTGGAACAAATTTTTCAAATGCTTTTTGGTTATACAAAGGTAATGGATAATATACACCAGTTGGTATCCCTTTAGATTTTAAGTAAGCAACCAAATCATCTCTTGAGCCATCCAATAACCTTAATGTGTACTGATGAAAAACATGATTACTCTTTGGACTTCTTACCGGTATTTTTAATTGTTCGACTTCCGTCAAATTTTCATCGTAGTAAAGAGCGGCTGTATTCCTACTCGAAGCATATTCATCCAAATATTTCAACTTTACATTAAGGACAGCAGCCTGAATGCTATCTAATCTAGAATTGACGCCAATTCTATCATGATAATATCGTTTACTTTGACCATGATTAGAAATCATTCGAATTTTTCCAGCAAGATCATCATCATTGGTGAATAAAGCCCCACCATCACCAAAACAGCCTAAATTCTTTGATGGAAAGAATGAAGTTGTTGCAATATGGCCGATCGAACCAGCACGTTTTTTTGAGCCATCAGCAAATTGATATACAGCGCCAATGGCTTGCGCATTGTCTTCTATTACATAGATTCCATGTTCCTTAGCCAAGGTCATAATATCTTCCATATCACAGGTTTGCCCAAATAAATGAACAGGAACTATCGCTCTTGTTCTTTCAGTAATATGAGCTCTAATGTGATCAGCAGTAACATTAAAGGTATCTAGATCTTGATCAATCAAAACAGGCTTCAATCTTAACAGAGCTATTACCTCAGCCGTTGCAACATAGGTGAAACTTGGAACAATAACCTCGTCACCAGGCTCTAAATCAAGAGCCATTAGAGCGATTTGGAGTGCATCAGTTCCATTTGCACAGCCAATGGTATGCTTTACACCCAAATATTCTGAAAGATTATTTTCGAACTCTGAAACAATAGGGCCATTGATAAAGTGACATGAATCCATCACTTGGGCTATGGCATTATTAATTTCAGGTTTAATCCTTTGATACTGCCCTTTCAGGTCAACCATCTGCATAATCTAGAATTTTTTGTCTTTGTAAGTTCTTTTTACCAATATTTTCGCTTCCGCAAATGTATTTAAAATAGTTAAATCACTCATATATGGGAATTAACTGGGGAAAATGAAAATTAATTTGAAAAATAAAGCACTATTTGCAACATTCTTTAAACAATAAGCACCTTTATATTTAAGGAACAAGTATTTATTGAAAGAAAAAGAAAATATTAAACTTATAAAACAATGCCTCCGTGGAAAACGACAGGCTCAATTTGAACTTTACGAATTGCATAAAGTCTATCTATTTGGAATATGCCGTAGATATGGAAAAAGTGTAGTTGAAGCAGAAGATATGCTACAAGAAAGTTTCTACAAAATACTCAGAGATTTAAAGCAGTACAACCACAAGGTTCCTTTAAAGGCTTGGATGAGTCGTGTCACCATCAATACCTGCTTGATGCACATCAGAAAATTTAAGAAACTAAAGTACACTGAATTATTTGACACCCAATTTGATGAAATCCGAGGTTTTGATATGGATCTCATGTCACAAAATAGAGCAAAAGCCATTATATATTTGATACAAACTTTACCCGAAACACAACAGACAGTATTTAACCTGAAAGGAATTGACGGATATTCGTTTGCGGAAATTTCAAATATGCTACAAGTTAAAGAAGCCACTCTTCGATCACATTATCTAAGGGCTAGAAAAAGGCTTCAAAGTTTACTAAACAAGGAATTGAATTAAGATGGAAGATTTTAATAATAACATGGAAGAGTTTTTCAAACGATCAATGGAAAGGTTTGACGAGTTACCTTCTGACGATGTTTGGACAAACATCTCAGATAGAATTGCCATGGAAGCAAAATGGTATGACCCAATTGTTGCGCATTTAAGAACCATACTTCCCTTCTTATTAGCAGTTCTTTTGATCGCAACAAATACTGTTTATAGCAAGCACAAAAATAAGGTTATAACAAACCAATTAACCACAGCGCAAAGCAAAATTCAAAATCTCGAAAAAGAAAATTTAGAATATAAAAATGAGATAGATGAAATAAAAAATGAATTTCTAACTGTAATTCAAGAGAAGAATAAAAAAGTAGAACAACTCAATGATAATTTGAGAAATCAAAAACAATTACATCAATCTAGCTATTATACCCTTAGAATTTCTCAACAAAAACTTATTGATCACCAAAAGAGAACCATTGAATCACTTCAGCAAGATCTGGTATCAGTAAATGCAGAATTTTTAAGACTGCACAACAAGTATTTCATAAAAGAATTGTCCTCGAGTCAAATTGAAAACATAAGCATTTGCCACAACGCAAAATATTTACCTGGAGTGGGATTATTTAGAATTCTTCACAATTCTGACCAGAATCTTAATACCCGGCATACGACTGCGATGGAAAAATTTTCTCATAATATCGAAACTCATCAATTAAAAAAACACCAAAGATTAAAACTTGGTATACACCTTAGATACTTCAACACCTTAGTTAAGGACAGCAAGCTGGTTAACCCAGGAATTGGGCGAGGAATAAGGGCAGAATATAAAATAAATCAAAAATGGGCACTGACAAGTGATTTCTTATATAATGGTCAATCATATACCATAGAATCCACACAAGGAAGCATCCCAACTGACAATCTAAAAAGATACCCTGGTGGAGTTGAAGAAAATTCAAACGTTCAAAATATTAATACTAGAAAAAAGTATTTTGATTTTAACTTAGGAATTAAATACACACCAAACTACACCTCGGGAAAACTTAATTTCTTTATTAACCCTTCGATAGTATGGCAACTTTATTTACCACAAGAATTTCAATACAACCTTAGTCAGCAATCAGATATTCACTATACACAGAAAAGTGTGACCGGTTATTTTGGCTCTGCACATATGGGATTTGGATTTGAGAAAGAATTTGCAAAAAATAGAATTTTACAAATCAACCTATGGGGAGAACAGAGCTTTGTACCGCTTGGATATGAAAAACAGTTTGTCACTATGTTTGGATTAGGAACAACAATATTACTTTAAATATAATTAGCGCCACTGCAACGAAATTAAAGATTTCAACACCTTAAAAAGTACAGCAGCTGAATTAATTATTTCAAATTACAAACAAATTAAATGAGCAAAATAAATTTAATATTAATTTCTATCCTTATCCTTTTACTGACAGCATGTGAAAAAACATTCAACGTTGGTTGCATTAAACCTGAAGGAAGTATTGAAACAAGAACTATCGATTACGACGACTTCACTGATTTAAGCTTTAATTTTCCTTGTGAAGTATTTGTTACACAAGGCGAAGAATACGAGCTCATCATCGAAGCCACACCAAATATTATTGATCGGATTGAGGCTGACTCCAGAAAAGTGGGAAGTAGTCTAGATTTTGAAATCAATGGTTGTGCTAGATTTGATGACAATGATGTGATATTCAGAATTACGATGCCTTCCTTAGAAGAATTAAAAATAAAAGGATCAGCAACCGTAAGTAGCACCAATACGATTGAAACCGGAAAAGATCTTAAGCTTTTTATAGAAGGACTTGGAAACATAGCATTAGATGTGAATAATATAGTTATGTTATCAACTGAGATCATGGGATCAGGTGAAATTGAACTTTCTGGAACATGTAACGAGCTTGAGTTGATTCTTGATGGTTTAGGAAAAATAGATGCAAGCAATCTTACTAGTGTTAAGGCAAATGTTGATATGGATGGAGCTTCTGATGTTTTATTACATGTTACAGAAGAAGTTATCATCTCTATCTCTGGCTTGGGTGAAATCACTACAACCGGAACCGCGTTGACACAAGAAATTTATGTAGAAGGTGGAGCAGATGTTAAAAACTTTGGTTTGGAAGCAGAAGACACAAAAGTTGAATTGGAAGGCATGGGTGATGTTGAGATCACTTGCTTATCCACCTTATCAGTAAAAATTGAAGGAGCTGGTGATGTTTGTTATCGAGGAACTCCTAGCATTGAAGAACTTCAGATTGAAGGATTAGGGTCTTTGAACGATTGCAACTAATTTAATAATCAAACAGATTAGGATGGAATAATTTTAATTTTCGTCCCAATTCGATTGCTCCTAGTTCTGTAAGGTGTGACTTATCAAAATAATAATAAGCTTTGGTATCTGTAGAAATTATTTCCTTCAAACCTGATTCTCGCATCAAAGAAATATAGTGGATGTTTTGTTTTTTCATAAAACTCTGATCAATCAATCGATCTAACTTTCTATCAAAACTAGATCGCTTTTTAAGATCAGAGTACTTTATGGCAAAGGCATTGATGGCTTTCGGGTCATCAGTGCCACTTGCTTTGACAAGTTGTGGAATAGTACTTTTAAAAACCATCTTTGGACCGAAAATATATATTGGAGCAGTAGTTTTATCACGAATTTCTGAGATAAATAATTTCAAATTATCTGTTTCTTCTACTGGCCAATGATCATGCAAAAAAACAGCATCAACTGAGGCCCAATTATCATTACTTAAATTCCGATTCTTTACTTTCCTACATTTAGCTTCATCTTTTTCTAAGATTGCTGCTCCACCAAAATGATAACATAAATGCGTGGTGGGCAAAGAAACAATATCCGCTTTCAACCCATTCCGTCTCAATGCATAAATCAAATCAACTGCATGGGAATTCCCCATCACAATGACTTTATTTGCACTAGTTCCTTTTAGGATTGGACTATTTGGTTCTGCATTCTTCCAATATCTCTTCATCTCTGATTCTAAATCTTCTGAAGTCAACTCGGTTTTATTGGAAACATCTCTTTCCTTCTGAGAAGATTTATTGCTGACCAAGCTACTTTCAGAATTCAACAATAACAAACTTAAAACAATCACTACTACAACACCCAATGGAATTGCCCATTTGAATCTAATAAAAGGACTTCTATCTGAATACCTAAAGGTATTTTCAACATATCTCCATAGCAAGCCCCCCAATCCTAGCGAGAGAAAAAACAATAACATTTTTTCCCAAGTTTGCAAAGGTGCTATATTGTACATCTTATAAAAAACAATCAATGGCCAATGAATCAAATAAATGGAATATGATGACGAACCAATTTGAGAAACCACTTTATTTAAAATCGGAATGCGATTTTGTTTTATTGAAGTTTTTCCAAATGCTAAGATCAACATTGTTCCAAAGCAAGCCAAAAATTGATTTATTAAAGATACATCTGCAAATTCCAGCCATCCAAAGCAAGCAGCGGAAATCAATAAAAACCCAATGAGATATAATATCTTCCTGAATAAATGTTTGTGTTTAAAATAATTTTCTACCCAAAGCGCAAGCAATCCAAAAATAAATTCAAAAATCCTAAAAGGCAACATAAAAAAAACCATGCTCATTTTTTCATCAGCAAATCTAAAGTTTGCAAATAAAGACAAACAAAATAACAATGCTACCATCCACAGCATTTGCCTTGTGCCAAACTTAAACAATAAAAAAAGCAGGGCAGGCCAAATTAAATAAAATTGCTCTTCAACGCCTAAAGACCAGGTATGCAATAAAGGCTTATAAACAGATTCAGCATTAAAATATCCTTGTTCTCCTAGAAAGAAAAAATTCGAAACCGACAACATGGCTGATAACGACACTTTCCCTAATCTATTGAGAGATGATTCAGCTAGAAAAAAATGAGCAGCTACCAAGGTTATGATCAAAGTAAAAAGAAGAGCAGGAAAAAGACGCCTAATTCTTTTAATATAAAAGTTTTTAAAGCTAAAATCATCTGATTTCAACTCAAATAAAATATTTCTTGAAATCAAATAACCAGATATGACAAAGAATATATCAACACCTAGAAAGCCCCTTTCAAAGTAATTAGTATCCAAATGGTAGAGCAGTACTAAGATTACTGCCAAAGCACGCAATCCATTAATATCTTCTCGAAATTTTCTATTTAGTTGGATATCGATGACTCTTATTTTGGACAAAACTACAATGTACTACAATTTGAAATTTACCGAAGTAAAACAACAAGAACAACTGATTAGATTTCTATTTTTAAATCAATATTGGTACTTACTACATTAAAACAAAATAATTACATTTTTTCAGACAACTTGATCTAATCGCATACCTTTACCCAAGAAATTGTTATTATGGATGTAAAGTTTCCAAGCTTATCAAAGCGAGCACAGCCATTGGCTGAAACTCCCGCAAGAGTGGATTTTGAAATATTTATGGAAGCAATGCATAACTTGTATTGCCCAATAAAAAACCCAAATGGTGCTATTCCATTAAATGTTGCGGAAAACAAATTAATGGCAGACAAATTAAGACTAAAACTTAATGAAATTACTCAAACTAATGATATTCCAGAATGGGTAATGGGATATACTGATCCCATTGGAAATCCCGAAGTAAGGAAAGTTGTTGCCAATTTTATGGAAGAACATCTTTGCCACTGCCCCATTTCTGAAGACAGTATTGGATTTTCAGCTGGTGCATCTGCTGTCATAGAAGCAAGTTCTTTTCTTATCACCGATCCTGGTGACGTTGTCGTGATTCCTGCACCATCCTACCCAATGTATACCCATGATTTAGGAGTAAAAAATAATATTGAAAGATACAATCTCCAAACTCACTATTCAATTGAAGAATTTGGATCAATTGCGCCAGTAAACACCAAATTATTAAACAATGTTCTAAAAGAGCTTCAAACAAAAAACAAAAATTTCAAAATATTATTACTTACTTCCCCTGATAATCCAACTGGGATAAAGTATGAAAAAGACCATTTAGAAAGAATCGCCAACTGGTGTATGGAAAACAAAATCCATTTGATTGTAAATGAAATTTACGGATTATCTACAATTGATACTTCAGACACAAGAATAATGAAATCATATCCATCAAAAATGGAGTATGTTTCATTTGCGCAAATTATGCTTGATCGAAAAAGTAACTATTTGCATATGTGGTATGCATTTTCAAAAGACTTTGCAAGCTCAGGGTTAAGATTTGGTATCCTTCATTCATTAAATGAAGCAATGATGAAAGCTTTCGGTAATTCAAACATTCCTCACATGGTCTCCAATCTAACACAGTGGGTTTTTGGAATACTTCTTAAAGATGATGAGTTTATAAAAAACTATCTATTAGAAAACAAAAGCAAGCTCCACAAAAGTTATCTTTTGCTGATCAATGCACTAAAGGAGTTAAATATTCCTTTTGTTCCGATCAGAGGTAGTTTTTTTGTCTGGGCAGATTTCTCTCAATTTCTTATTAACGATTCCAAAGAAGCAGAGAATAAACTTTGGCTTGAGATTTATCGCAATACTGGAGTGCTTCTGACACCTGGAACAGGTTTTGAGCATCAAAAAAATGGATTGTTTAGAATTGTATTTTCAGCTGTTAAATATGATCATTTAAATGTGGCAATAAGAAGATTACAGGGCTACTTGAATGATAGAAAATAAACTACTTTCCACCATTCAAGTAATCCTAGGCAATTAAGGATTTAGGCTAATTATCAGATTTTATTCTACCCTTCTCTTCTTCTAAACCAGTATTCCTCTTTCTGCTTTTAACTGCATCATTTCCAAAGTTGTAACTAACATTTATTTTAACTCTTCTATTATCCCCGTATCCATCCAGCATTAAATTTACTCCTCCGAAATTACTCTCTCCAGACCATCTATTGGTTCCAAAAATGTCCGAAAGACCTAATTTAACTTTTAGCCGATTTTCTAAAAATGCTTTCTGAATACCACAATCAAAGCTATACATTTGATTCATTTTTACATTTCCTTCCCAGATACTAGGAGACATATACCAACCTGAGATTTCGAAAGAATATCCTTGTGGAAGATTGAAACTATGCTGATTATAAACACTGAAGTTATTCACCGTCAGATCAATTTTATTTCCATCACCAAAGTTAGCAACATTGCTAGTTCTTGTGCCGGTAATGGATGTATATGTGCTCCACCAATTTTTAATTGGTATAGGAGAGTTGATACTGATACTATATGTTTTTTGATCTTCGAGATTTAACCAAGAAATAAAAGTCTCTTTTTCATTTTTTTGATCGATTATTCTCGCTATTAGATCTTTAGTATGCGTATATCCTAGACTTGTATTGATGGTATAATTCCAAGTGTGTGATAATTGGAAATTACTTGAATATTCAGGATTTAGAAAAGGGTTTCCTTGTTCGAATGTTAACTCATCCAATCTACTGGTAAATGGATTCAGGTCTTGGTATGATGGCCTATTAAGTCTTCGACTATAGCTAAAGTTAAAACCATTTTTTTCGTTCATTTGATAACTTAAACCAACATTTGGAAACCAATCCACATAAGATCTACTTACCTCTTGATTATCACTTTCCATCATGGCTGTGAGTCTACCCAAAGAATTGGTTGCTTCCATCCTCATTCCTAGTTGAATACTTAGAGCATCAATTTTTCTAGAATAATTGACATACCCTGCTAATACATTTTCTAAATATTCAAATTGGTTGCTTCTTTCTGGATCCAAAATCATCTCTCCATCAAATTCTTCACTAAAATTGAAAATATTATCAGTTCCGACAGAAGTGTATTTACCACCAAGGCCTAATTTTCCATCCATAAAATTTTGCTCATAGTCTATTTTGGCGCTTGCCAAAGAAATATCAGTAGGTGCTTGTGTATGAAAAATTCTTTGACTTGTAATTGTCAATGAATCTCGATCAAAATAATAATTCGGTTGATCCTCTAAATTCATATTACCATACTGACTATAATCAAGATCAACATTTAACATGCGATCTTTATCATCTTCGTATTTGTAGTTAAAATTTGTACTCCAATCAGTATTATCCCAATCACTGTGAGATTCTGAAACCAAAATACTATCAATTTGAAGTGCATTTTGTTGCGAAATTCTAGCATCACCAGCTTGATTCCACTGGCCATAACCTGGTGAATAATTAAACTGTACTCCAAGGGTATGATTTTTGTGAACAAAATAATCCAAGCCAATTTTGCTGTTTAGACCTTGCCAGTTACCTTGACCTCTATTTCTTTGGTCGATCAATAATCCAGATTGCTGTCTGTAAAAATTATTAACATTGAAGTTTTGACCTTGATATATTCCTACATTGGTATAGGCATAGAATTTTTCATCTCTATAATTTCCATTAAAGTTGATGTTACTTCTATTGAGCACTCCTTGCGCGTAACTTGCACTTAGGCTTCCGTTTGCACCGTGGTTTTTATTTTTCAAAAACTTGATATTAATGATTCCTGCGCTACCCTCAGCATCATATTTAGCAGAAGGATTTGTGATAATTTCTATGCAATCGATCTGATCAGAACTGATGGTTCTTAGATAAGTTGCTAAATCTGAACCCGTCAAAGGAGATGGTTTTCCGTCAATATAAATCTGCACCCCACTTTTACCAAGAAGGTTTATTTGGTCATTATTATCGATCACCACACCTGGTGCCTTTCTCAATAGAGAAAAGGCATCTTCTCCCGAGGCTGATATACTTCCTGAAACATTCATCACTACTTTGTCAGGTTTTAATTCGAGCAAGGGCCTTTTTGCGGTTACGGTTACTTCACTTAGCTCGTTAGCGGGGCTTTTAAAAGAAAATTTTTCAAATTTTTTGGATTCTCCTGAACCTACAGCAAATATTTCTGAAGAAAAATTTTCGTAACCCACATAATTAAATGTGATAAAATAATCGTTGGCTGGAACCTCTGTAAAGACAAAAATCCCATCGGCATTTGTATATTCTACTTTGGTTAGTGTGGTATCCTGGGCAGTATAAAGAATGATGTTGGCAAAATCTACGGGCTCTGAATTTTCATTATACAATAGTCCTTCTATTGTTGCGCTTTGACTGCTTAAGTTGATTGTAAAGTTGCAAAGCATTAAGAATGCTAATAAAGTTTTCATGTTGAATAGTTGTTTGATAGTAACACGAATGGAAACTATTGTTAGTTACAACGTTGGTCTAAGAAAAAAGTACGTTGATAGATTAAAAACTCTTATCCTTCATCTTTGATCTTAGCTCCTTGTTAAAATCAGAATTTTCAGGATCACGAGGTGGTAGGATTAATTTTTAAAAGAATGCAAAGAGGCTGAAAGCTTTTTGCGGGTAAATAATGACTGACTGCTTCGACAAAAAAATTAAAATCCCACTTCCATCATACTTCATCCCTCATCCCTCTCCTCAAATTTTATTTTATATTTTGTGAATTATGAGAAGATCTCAATTTTATAAAAAGCTTAGCACCTTATTTCTACTTTCCAACTTTATACTTCTTGGCTGTTTGGTATTTGTTATTAGCAAGCAAAATCACTAAAATGAAATTGATGTAGTTAAATTATTAGATCTGGATCAAACTCAACAAAGGCAATACAAGTTATTAGAGGGCCATTTATAATGCTGCAATTAAAAATACAAGCAATTCCATACATGATCACAGAGTTGAACTATATTCAAATCTACATGATGAAGCTAAACTCAAGAAACTTAAAGCAAGGCTTTCCAAAATAATATCTTAAGAAGAAGATCACATTAATTTCTTTAAGGACTTGAAAGGGATTGTAAGAGAAGACCAATTCCTCTTTTCAATAAACTAAAAGAGAGCTACTCCAAACTGACACATTGGATATTTAAGATTAAAACTACTGCTCTTTGATAAGTCTCACTGTTTGAACACTTAAATCTTCAAAAGTGAATTTTAATAAATATATTCCATCTCGTAGATTTTCTATATCAAGTTCATGTTGATATTCTACCGTTTTTAAAATATTGCCACTTAAATCAACAACTTCCAAATGTTTTGCTATTTTCCCTTCAGGAATATTTATTACTAACTTACCGCTGTTGGGGTTTGGGCTTACAATTATGGTTTCGTCAGCCATTGGATTTATTTTTTTGCTACTAAGCTTATCAAGATTAATTCTTACCAAAAGATCAGTAAAAGTAGAAATGGACGATTGATCTTTTAGGTACAAATACAAATTATTCTCTTGCACAAATCCTTTTTGATAATCAATCAAAATTTGCTCCAAATCAAAGGAGAAACAACCATTGCTTCCAAAGCCTTCATTCAACTCTAAATTTTCATCATAAGAACAAACAATCATTCTATTAGATGCTTCGCTATCACCAACAACCAAAATATTTTTGGAATTTTGTATTAATACATCCCCAATTCTATATTCTAAGGGTAATTCCTCAAAACTTAGCAATTCTGCATTTGCTGTTTCGATATCCAATAAAACTGCATTTCTAAACATGGGCTCATAGTAACTTGTATTTCCAATTTTGAGAACTTGATGATCATTTAGTTGGACAGAATTCGTAATCCCTTTATTATAAAAGTTTTCAATATTAATTAACTCATCCGCTAAATCAACATCTGCAATACTTTTTCCTTCATCTGTAATGAGATAGTAGTCATTAATAAACCCTTCTGGGAATCGTGATTGCAAGAAATGAATTCTTTTTCCATTTTCTAACATTAAAGTATTTTGATAATGCAAATTGTAATCCGATGCTTCTTCTAATATTACAAATTCATTAACTGGATTGACCACATTTCCTTCTATATCAACACTCGCAAATAAAGCGTTGTATCTTGGAAACAAGAAATCTTGAATATCAGACTCAAACCCATATAAAAATAGATTTTCACCTGTCACTTCATAATTAACAAATCGTTCAGATAACATTCCACCTGAATATGATAAGTTGAATTCAGTGTAACTATCACCAGTTTCAGAATCAATTTGAATTAATGCTATGTCATCCATTAATTCACCATTATCGACAATACCCAAAAGTGTAAATTTATCATCAAACATAAATGACTTTATAATTACAGCTAATTCTGACCCAAATGGATTATCGAGAATACTGTTAATACCAAAGTCTCCATTTTTGTTACCTTGATGATCAAATGATTGAATTTTTTCCCAATTGCGGACCAACAATTGTCCATCAATATCATTCACGGCTGTAACATTTGGCACATCCAACTTCAACAAACCTTCATCTCCAAAGTCAAGATCTAGTTTTTGAGCTACTAATGTATTTTGTAAAAGGAAAATAATAAGTATCGGAAAACAAGAAAGTATGAGTCTCATTTAATTGTTTAACTCCAAAATAAAAAAAATACAATTACTGAAATTACCGATTTGGTTTTATGACTTAGCGGCGACTTCGAAGATAAATTGCAATAGTGAAAGAGCAAAAGCAATTGCACCTCCTCAATTCACCAAAATCTCATCAACAAAAATCCAATTTTTTGCACCTGGTGCTGCATGCCATGCTGGATTTTTCAATGTACCAAATACAATTGTTTTCACATAACGCACTGAATGTTCTTCAAATTCAAGTAAAAAAGACTTAAGTTCTGATGGATTCGGACCATCAGATATCGGAATATCTATTCTTTTCTTTACGTTAAAATTATGTCCATCGTTTGATGTGCTGACTTCGATAGCCTTGGGGAAAAAGATATAACTTCCCGTATCCTCCAGGGCACCAACTACAACATTTTTTATCTTTTTGGCAATACCCAAATCTAGAGTGGCGATCATATTTTTTCCCTCATAACCCAACCATTTTCCATCGACAAAACTGGTACTACCCTTTTCAAAATCATACAATGATTTTACTCCTTTCGCCTTGTACTTTTTATTGGGTGCTTGAGTGAGTTTTCCAGAAACAATTTTATGTCCTGCTTTGATTAAAACTTTTTCTGAATGATCAGATTGGCCCCATCCTTCCTTCAAACATATTGCTTTTATAGCTGCTGTTTTCTCTAATAGGAAGGGCTTAGTATAGAGATTGGAAGTGCTGTCAGGCAATGTACCATCGGTCGTATAATAAATCTTTACCGCCTTAAAATTAATACCCATAGCGACTCGAATAGAATCTTCAAAAATATCTGTTTCGGTGGTTATTAATGGTGGTTTTAATTTTGCGTCTCCAAAAATACTTTCCTCTATCTCAAAGTTTATATTGAGCAATGGATGCGCTTCTGCAAATTTCTTTACCTCTTCAGTTTTTAAATTTGTTTGCCAAAGAAACAAAGATTTTAAACTTTTCATTTTCTTAATGGAAGCTAAAGCCTTTGAGTCAATTGTTGTTCCATACAAGTTTAAGTATTCCAAAAAATCCAACCCTTCAATCGCTTTTATGCCCTTCGAACTAATGTTGGTTTGTTGAATTTTTAATTTTTTTAAATTTTTAAACCTTGAGATTTGTGCTATCATTTTATCATCCAGGTTTGTAAATGACAAATCTAGTTCTACAATGTTATCTGCGATATGTTTTAAACTTTTAAGTTTTTTTGCAGATAAAGTAGTGTCTCTTGACAGGTTCACCTTGACCAATGGATTGTCCTTGGATATGGGGTACACTTTTAATCCTTGATTAGAATATTTGTTCAATTGATCCTGACCTACAATTTTTAAGCCCCTGGTATTGATATGAGAATCAACTTGTTCATAAGCTTTGAGTATTTCAGAAATTTCTTCGTTTTTTTTAAGATCACCAACTCTTTTATTATAATCTGCTCCCTGATCAATCCACCATTCAACTAATTTGATTTCATTGTTACTCAACTGACGTTTACCAGAAGGTGGCATATGTCCATCATTTTCTATAGGGAGATGTAATCTTTGAACCATACTACTTGAATTCACATTACCAGGAACAATGATTGGGCCTTCATCACCTCCTAATTTCAATCCATCAATACTACTCATCACCAAGCCACCTTTCTTCTTTCCCTCATTATGGCAACTGAAACATTTTTGCTTTAGAATTGGCTTGATAATTTGTTTATAAGCCACCAATGAATCCACATCTGTAATTTGAATTTTTGATTTTTCTTCTATGGGTTTGCTAAGATAATTTTCGCCATGTGTAAGACTACCGCCAAAATGTCCAGTTAGTGTCAAAAGAATCATAGTAAGACAAAAACTAGGAAAATAATAATTACGGAGTTTTTTGATCTTAGTTTGTGAGAGCAAATAGGTAATTAAGGTAGCAACAGTCATTGCTACAGCGAACCAAAAATGTTGTCCAATCAAATTTTCTTCAAATTGTCCTTCTTTTGGCAAAATCCATCCTGTTGCCCAGGCAAGGATAGAGAATATGACAGCCATCTGTAGAACAAACGGAATTGCATTTTTTATATTTTTCCATTTATTGCTTCTACTTGCAAGTTCCATAAGGAATGCTAGAACAATAATTCCAATAGGTAGATGCACTATTAGTGGATGAAGTCTACCAATAAATTCTGCCATTATTTTAAAATAATTTCATCAATGAATAACCATGGTGCTGTTCCTTCTCCTTGATGCCAACTTGGAATAGTTTCCATACTTTCGATTACCAATTTTATTTTTCGACAGCTTTGTTTCTGTTTAAATTTAATTGGAGCAAAATACAATGAAGCTCCTTCTGTTTCTTTGGTTAAACCCAATAAAAGCCCTGGCATTTTTACCTCATCTAAATAAACCTGAATAGAGACTGGTTTAAAAATCCAAGCATTAGGATCTGACAATAAAGATACGTATATCCTACTTATTGAAATCTGTTCTTCAAATAAATATTCTATCTCAACCTGCTTAGACTGAAATCCAAGCCATCGATTTCCTTCCTTAAAATTCAATGATCCTTTTTCAAGATCTGAAATTGTTCTTGCCCCTTCTCCAGGATACAAATCACTTGGATTTGGATTGATTTTAATAAGTGGATTACTATTCAGTTGATCAACTTTCAAGAATTGAAATTCCAAAGTTTCACTATCCTGAAATCCTTGCTTAATTGATTTTATTTTCACCAAACAAGACTCATTAATTTCTAATTGATCCAGGTATTCTTTCATTACCGCATTATCAATTGCATACATTGATTGCACATTATTCAAACCATGTTCAATCGTAAGTAATGCTGTTTCATAAAATAAGATTGAATCAATAATTACATTTGGTACTGCAAGTTGAACTTCATCCTCTTGTAAAAATTCCACAATATTCTGATCTTTTTCTTCTACTACAATATGATTTTTTACTTTTTGTGAGCAAGCACCAAATACCAATAATACTATTAATATATATTTATTCATATCCTATTCAATTTTATTGGATAGGACTTTCCTGAATTCCATTGTGCGACGTAGAGATTTTCATCGTCATCAACACATACATCATGAGGGTGACGAAAGATCTTAAGTGCTTGATGCATTTTTTGCAATTGATCATTTATATATATAGGTTTGCTGCCGCCCGGCGCAGAGATCATCTGATTATTTTCATTAAGAATAGAAACGAACCCTGTGTTTGAACTTCCATCACCGGACCAGATAGTTGCAAGAAAAACATGATTATTATGGATAACTGGTCGGCAAATATATGCACCTGGAAAATCATAACTTAACAGATATTCACCTTCCATCGAAAATCTTTTAAGTTTATTTTGCATTCTATCAGTAATGAGTAAAGTATCTTTTCCATCTCTTGAATCAATGCAAATGCCATGTGCATTATCAAAATGTTTTTCTTCCTCTCCTTTCCCTCCAAAAATATTCAACAATTCTCCTTTCTCATTGTAATGAATGATGTGTTGCAAACCATAACCATCAGCTACATAGACATCGCCATTTTTTGCAATGGCAGTTTCTGTTGGAATATATTGTTCCGATCTATGGTAATACATTGAGTCGAGAGGAGCTGGAAACAACTTAATAATTTTCCCGCTGATACTCGTTTTGATTACCTCATGACGTTGATTATCTGCGATGTACAAAAAATCTTTTCCATTTTCTACATTAAGACTCAGACCATGGGCACCTGGGAAATTTGTTCCCCATACCTCTTCGAGCTGTCCTTTCCTATTGTAAATGATGACATTGTTATTTGTATGATTGGTTAATAATACAATTCTTCCTTTTGAGTCTTGTACCATTTCATGACAATCATTGACTGGATACCTAAGAGCATCCAAGGCTCCCCAATTCAAATCTACTTTGTAACGATGTGAGCCGTGTCCAATGACTACATCTTTGTATAAATATTTATGGAAATGAAATAATGATGATCCACTTAGAAATCCGGAAAATGAATATTTACCCACATCGGACAAGAATTTTCTTCTAATCATTTTTAAGCTATTAAATCATGCATCACTTTCCCGTGAACATCAGTTAGCCTAAACCGGCGTCCTTGATATTTGTAAGTGAGCATTTCGTGATCGATACCCAGTAGATGTAGCATCGTAGCTTGGAAGTCGTGCACATGAACAGGATTTTTAATAATATTATAACCAAAATCATCGGTTTGACCATAGACCATACCAGGTTTTATTCCACCACCTGCCATCCAAATTGTAAAACATCGTGGATGGTGATCTCTACCATAATTGGTGTCCGTCAAAACACCTTGAGAATAATTAGTACGCCCAAATTCTCCACCCCATATCACCAATGTATCATCCAACATTCCTCTCTGCTTCAAATCCATGATCAAAGCAGCCGAAGCTTGGTCCACATCATGAGCTTGATTCTTGATAGCAGATGGCAAATTATCATGCTGATCCCAACCCATATGATATAATTGTATAAATCTTACATCTTTTTCAGCCAATCTTCTAGCAAGTAAACAATTCGCTGCAAAAGTTCCAGGCTGCGTAGCTTCTGGCCCATACATTTTATAAATATGATCAGGTTCATTCGAAATATCCATCAGACTAGGAACTGAAGTTTGCATTTTGTACGCCATTTCATATTGTGAGATCCTGGATTGTATTTCAGGATCACCATGCTCTTCGTATTGCATCTGATTAAGTTCAGCAACTTTGTCCAACATTTTACGACGACTGGCTTGAGACATTCCTTTTGGATCATTTAGAAATAACACAGGGTCTTTTCCAGATCTAAACTGCACTCCTTGATGAAGAGAATGGAGAAAGCCATTTCCCCAAAGACGAGAATAAAGTGGTTGACCAAATGGTCGACCTGTACCCCGAGATAAAAGAACACAAAAACCGGGTAGATTTTCATTTTCATTACCAAGACCATAACTTAACCAAGAACCAATAGATGGTCTTCCTGGTTGTTGGGAACCGGTCTGGAAAAAAGTCACGGCTGGATCATGATTAATCGCTTCTGTATACATGGAATTAACGATGCAAATATCATCGGCAACTTTTGAAGTATAAGGTAATAATTCGCTTATCCATGCCCCACTTTGTCCATATTGATCAAAAGAATACAATGAATCCGCCAATGGAAAACTATCTTGACCTGAAGTCATCCCTGTTAGACGCTGCCCTTTCCTAACAGATTCTGGCAACTCTTGGCCTCTCAACTTCGTCAGTAGAGGCTTGTAATCGAACAGCTCTAATTGAGAAGGTCCGCCACTTTGAAACAAGTATATTACGCGTTTCGCTTTGGGTGCAAAATGCAAATGATTAAGTGCTGCTGAGTTTTTCTTCAGCACTTCCATTGGATTTGATTTAGGACGACAACCTAATATACCAACACCGAGCATACTCGCCAAGGCTGCTGCACCTATTCCGATACTCCCCTTCTTTAGAAAGGCTCTTCGATTTAACAAATAGGCTCGTTCTTCAATTGGATTCTTCATTTTAGGATTTCCTTATGGTTTCATCCAAGTTAAAAATGGTATTTGCAATAAAGGTATATGCCGCCAATTCAGCCATTTCGATCTCAGTCATTGAACTTACTTCTTCTAAATTTAAAAATTCATTGGCTCTTAGAGGATCATCTTGATAGTTTTCTTTTTCTGCATCAAATAACTCAACCAAAGTTTGCATCTCAATTTTATCAGCTTCTCTAGAAGTTGCAAGGGTAAACATATATTGAATTACTTCCTCTTTCTTGTCCTTTCCAAAAATGAAAGCTCTATTTGCAAGCGCCCTAGAAGCTTCCAAGAATTGAGGATCATTCATCAATACCAAGGCTTGCAATGGTGTACTTGTATTTTCCCGTTTTACCATGCAAAAATCTCTAGTGGGAGTATCAAAAAGCATCATGTTAGGGGGTGGAACTGTTCTTTTCCAGAAAGTGTACAAACTTCTTCTATAATTGTTCTCTCCTTCATCTTGAATATAACTGGCTGTACTCCCCCCTCCACCTCCAGTTACTTCATTCCACAATCCTTCAGGCTGATATGGCTTAACTGAAGGACCTCCGATTTTATTTACCAAAAGCCCGCTTATCTTTAATGCATGATCTCGCAGCATCTCAGCAGACAACCTGTTTCTAGAGGATCTTGCCAACCATTTATTTTCTGGATCGATTTGTAAGTGTCTATCATTTACTTTATTGTCTTGTTTGTAAGTTGAAGAACAAACAATATATTTCATCATCTCCTTGATATCCCATCCTGATTTTTTAAACTTTAAAGCAAGGTGATCAAGCAATTCTGGGTGACTTGGCAGTGTTCCTTGATTTCCAAAATCAAAACTAGATACTACAATTCCACTCCCAAAAATTTGCTGCCAAAACCTATTAACAGCGACTCTTGCTGTAAGTGGGTTATTGTCATCGAATAACCATTTGGACAAAGCAAGCCGATCTTTATATGTTCCGTTATGTTTAGCCAAACCAAAACTTGGAACCTGAGGACTAACCTTCTCAGCAGGCTGATCATAAGCACCGCGATTAAGTACATGAGTGTCCCTTGGCTTGGCCAAATCTTTCATGACCAACAAAGGGATAGAATCCAAGGTATCTAAATTATTAATGAATTTTAAAGTACTTGTAATTTCTTCTTTGGTAATGGTAATAAATGGTTCAGGGATAGCTCCATAGCTTTCAATCAATCCCTTCTCATCAACACTATTGAAGTAACCATAAAGTTGGAAGTATTCTTTTTGGCTTATTGGATCATATTTGTGGTCATGACACTTAGCACATTCAAAAGTAAGTCCTAAGAAAGCAGTACCAAAAGTATTGGTACGATCAGTAACATATTCTGCACGATACTCTTCAGGTATGACTCCTCCCTCCTGTGTAATTTTATGATTACGATTGAATGCCGTTGCGATGATTTGTTCTTTGGAGGCATTGGGCATGAGATCCCCTGCCAATTGCCAAGTTACAAATTGATCATAGGACATATTATTTTGATAAGCATGAATAACCCAATCTCTCCAAGGCCACATAGTTCGTTCTAAATCATCTTGATAACCATGTGTGTCAGCATAGCGGGCCAGATCTAACCAATCATTGGTCATTCTTTCAGCAAAGGAATAAGAATTAAGGAACTTATCGACCAATCTTTCATAGTTTTCATCAGAATTATCTTCTTTAAAAGAATTAATATCTTCAATGTCAGGTGGCAAACCAGTCAGATCGAAACTAAGTCTTCTAAGAAGTTTTTCATCTCTCATCTTTTTTGAAGGTGAAAGATTTTGTTCCTCCAATTTTTTCAAAATAAAATGATCGATATCATTGCTGACCCAATCTTTATTTTCAACAATTGGAATTTTTTGTTCCCTCGGAGTTATAAACGCCCAATGTTCTTTCCACTCTGCTCCTTGCTCAATCCACCTCTTAAGAATTTCCTTTTCAAAATCTTCAAGTTTAAGATTGGAATCTGTTGGCGGCATGATATCATCTTCACTCTCGGTAAATATTTTCTGTACTAGAAGAGATTTTTCTGCATCATTAGGGATTATTGCATATCGATCAGATTGATCATTCAAGGCTTTGAAAGCCAATTCTTTGGTATGCAATTGAAGCCCCGCCTCAACTTTTGAGGCATCTGGACCATGACATTTAAAACATCGATCAGATAGAATGGGTTTTACATGATACAGAAAATCAACTTTATCAGGCACAAGATTTTTCTCGAATGGAAGGCTTGATAAATTGGATTTTAGCGTAATATCTTGATTGCATGCGCACAAAGCAAACGATAGATAAGCAATGCAAAAGAACAAAGCCACTAGATGGAAATGATGATTTTTATTGTTGTTCAATTTTAAGCAAGATATTACAAACTATAATATCTGCATAAATCAGAAAAATTCATAACTTTTAAGAAAAAACCGATCGATTCAACAAGCATTCTACAGAGATTTGAACTAAAATCATCTTCAAATTTTGCTTATGGTATTAAATGATCAAAAGTCTCCATGTTTAATCTTATTGGATCATCACCATATTGGTTTGGCCCAGGGTTACTATCTAAACAGTATAAGACAAATAAGATAATTCTACCTAAAAGTGGAATTGCTCCAATTAACAGCATCCATCCTGACTTACCAACATCATGAAGTCTTCTAATAGAAATAGCCAAGCTGGGCACCAATAAAATATTAAAGAAAAGCAATAACTTGATTTACAATTTAATTTTTCAACTCATCAAGCATCTCCTTAATTTGCTTTACATAGAAGTCATCATCTCCTCTTGACTTTGCTAATGCCATGGCTTTTTCGGCGGCGTCCAGAGCAAAGGAATGTTCATTGTTTGCTAAAAATATTTTTGCCTGTGTATGAAATATCCAAAACTTGGGGACACCGCCTGGTTCAGTTCTTAAATCAATTGCACGCTGTATCAAAGATTTTGCCTTTTCTAAATCTTTCCCTTTATCCAAATAATATTTAGCCGCTTTGTAATAGTCACTAGAATGACTGTTAACCAAATTATCAATATCAGAAAGTATATCTGTCTCGGTTGAAAAATCCAATGGTATGGCAATTCCTGTATTCTCCCACATGATCACTAATTCAGCAGATTTGTCTGTTACATTATCAAGATTGATTGTTAAGTTTTCGACGCTTCGATTGAGTTCAAAAGAGCCAACAGTAATCTCGGTAATGGCTTTTTCAACTTGAAAATCATCAGGGACACCATAGCCATTATCATAAGGATAAAAGTAAACTTTCCATTCCGATCGACTTGGACGGGTAAAAATGGTGTAGGTGCCTGCATCAAGATTTTTATTCCCAACGGTAATGCCTTGACCAACTGTCAATTGAGTATTTCTGTTTGCACCGGTCCTCCAAATTTTATCGTATTCTACCAAGGCTCCAAAAATCTGACGACCTCTCATCAATGGCCTTCCATATTCTATGGTCACTTCCGTAAATCCCACCATTTGTTCGACCACTTGCCTTTGACTTAGTGGAGGAGTTTTTATCTGTGCAAAAAGAGAACATGAAAGGAAAATTACTAGACCTGCAATTACTACTTGTTTCATAAATATTAAATTATTCAACAAGGTAAATATTAAATGAAACCAGCTGAAATTATTTATGATCTTAATGTTATTTTAAGATTTAAAACGAAATACTTAAAAGACTAATGACTATCTTTTAATTTGCTTGATATTCATCCATCGCTTGCCAAATTTGTATAAATTGTGGTAGAAGTTTTTTATTCGTCTCAAGTTCACAATTGGTAATAAATAGTTTACCTATACCCGAATCCTTATCAAAAAACATGAATGAAGACACACCTAAGCCACCTCCGGTATGTCCGATTAGGTTATCTCTATAAGTCCAAAATATTCCATGGTTGGTTTCATCTAAAGGAAATCCTTCTGGCAGCATTTCGTCATTAAACTGTGGTGCTAGTAATATATTGTAAAATTCTTCTGACAATAGCAACCCTTCACCATTGAAACCACTCATTATTTCTTGAAGGTACAAACTTAAATCATCTATAGATGTTCTTAACCCTCCAACAGGATAAAAAATATGAGAATAATGAGGCACAAGTTTTTGCTTTTTACCAAAGTAATGTTTCACTACTGATGAAGGATCGAAATCAGACATTTTAAACGAGGTATTTAATAAACCCAGTGGAATGTAAACTCATCTTCATATTGAAAAATCATTTGATTTAAAGTATTTGCTTGATGCAAGTGAATATGAAACCATTGATCATAATTAGGTAAATTTCTCCAACTTGACCTTCCTCGTTTTAAAAAATTCAATTCATCTTTTGGGCCACCTTGAAGAAAAATGGCCACTGTATCATTTTCAGGGTTACCTTCAGGTATCCACAAACTGGTTGTATCCTGATTCAAAACGGTGGCCGGGTATGAAGATTTAGTATCATTTTTATCAAGAGAGTGTTTTGTTCCAGTGCATGAAATTGAATAAACTGTGATGATAATAAAATATAATATTGCCTTTTTCATTGAGCTCTTTTTAATATCTTTACATAAAGATATATTTCTAAAAAATTAATCATAATGGATAATAATAATCAGATAGCCAAAGGTGATATCATTGATCAACTGATCAGAGAGTGGAAGAATGAGAGACCAGAATTGGATGCTTCAGCAATGGAAATTGTTGGACGTATTTTGAAACTTGGTAAAATCATGGAAAAAAGAGCAGGGATCGCATTAAAGTCTGAAGGAGTTCATTACACAGATCTTGACGTCTTGGCAACTCTTCGTCGATCAGGAAAACCGTATGAGCTTAGTCCAAAAAAATTAATGAAATCCGTACTACTTACATCTGGTGCAATGACTGCACTTCTAGACAGGCTAACAAAATTAGGATTCATTGAACGAAATGTTGATGAGGAAGACAGAAGGATTCGAAGAGCTCGATTGACTAAAAAAGGAATCAAAGTCATCGATAAGGCAATAGAAAAAAGATTTGAAGAAGCATCTCAATCAGTTGCCTGTCTCAACGCTAAAGAAAAAAAGGACTTATCTAAAAATTTAAAAATACTTTTAAATTATATCAATTAAAACTTTTCTATTTCATACTTCTTTACTGGTGGGATACATAAGTTATCCACAATTAACGAAAAAGAATCAAACATAAATGAAAAGAATATTAGTAACAGGTTCATCAGGAAAACTGGGAAAAGAAATCGTCCGGCTTCTAAGAACAAATAATTACGATGTATTAGGGATTGATCTTTTGAAAGGAGAAACGACAAATGAAATAATTGATATTCGCAATAGCAAATTAATTAAAGAATTGACGAAAGGTATGGATGCAATAATCCATACAGCTGCATTACATGGAAAGCATACTGACCTAAACTATTCAAGAGATAAGTTTATCGATACGAACATAAATGGAACCAATAACCTGTTGTCAGCATCAATTGAAAATGGGATTAATAAATTTCTGTACACAAGTACAACTTCGATTTATGGTTCAGCAATGGTCAATAGTAGGCAAGCTGTTTGGGTGGATGAAAAACTAATACCAGAACCAAGAGATATTTATGACATTACCAAGTTGACGTGTGAACTACTTTGTAAAGATTATTTTGAAAAAGAAGGAATTGAAACCACAGTTTTGAGAGTTTCAAGGTTTCTACCAGAGGATGATAATACAAAAGCAAACCATAGAATATATAGAGGGCTAGATGAAGAGGACGGAGCCAAAGGACATCAGTTAGTTTTAGAAAAAAAATTCAATTCGTTTGAGATTTATAACATATCAAATGATAGCCCCTTTAAGAAAGAAGATTTGACTGAATTGTATAGCAATCCGAAAAAGGTGATTTGCAAATATTATCCGGAAGCTGAAGAGTTTTACAAGAAGAATAATTGGAAATTCTTAAAAAGAATAGACAGGGTTTATTCAATAGAAAAGGCAAAAAAAGATTTTGGCTATAAACCACTGAAGAACTTTGATATATTTATTAAATAAAAAGGAAATCGAGTTAATAAAGGGGACTCTCACCCCTAAACCTCTCACAAAACCGTAGGTGAACCTCTCAGCTCATACGGACCTTCATCCTCACTCAATGATAGTCTTGCTCAAGTCAATTCATTATTTGCTGATAAAAATCAATAAGTTGATAAACTTGATTCCCTCCTATTGTTACAGAAAGTTGGATACACTACAGATTCATGCAAGACAAACGCGAGCTTGAAGATTGATGAGATGGACAATTGCAGAGATTGTCAACCCTTCGCCTTAGCTTTTCAGATAATTTGTGTACAAAGCCAAGTATTAAAATGAATCATTTTCGGATTTTGCGAATTTTACCATCTCTATCAATAATCCAAA
>JAHDIE010000082.1 GCA_020630955.1 Saprospiraceae bacterium | reverse complement strand
CCCCTTTCCAAAAAAAACATCCCAAATCTCTCATCCCAAATCCAACACCAACTTAAATCTTTACAAACCTCTTAGTCTGAACTTCTTCATCCTTTTCTGCCATCAAGAAGTACATCCCTGGTTCTAATTCTGAAATGTTTATTTCTGAAGACTCTTCCCCGAGTAACTTGATAAATCTACCTTGTGCATCGAAGATGCTTAACTTGTCAAATTTACCTTGAGTGGAAAGAAAAATATAGTCACTACTTATTGTTGGAGTAATTGCTAATAAATCGTGCGAGAATATATTCTCATTAGAGGATATCTCTAACTGTGATAAATCGAAAGTTCGCAAACCTTTTCCATAGGTTGCCACAATCAGTTGATTTTTGACTGGATTAAATTCCATATCAAGGCATTGGATAAATGGAAAATCGTTGCCCAATCTTTCCCAATTTTCACCTGCATTTACGGTGGCGTAGACTCCAACTTCTGTCGCAACAAATATTACCTCATCATTGGTGTTTGGTAAAATATAAATATCATTGATGGCAAAGTTTGGCAAGTTACTAGATATACTTTGCCAGTTTTCTCCAGCATTGTCTGATCTATAAATGTGTGGTGTAAAATCATTGTTTTTATATCCACTTACAGAAACATATACAGTTCTTTCTGAACTAGGAGAAGGTTTGATGTCAGAAATCCATCTTCGAGGAAGATTGTCGGTTATTTTGTTCCATGTTCCTCCAAAATCTTCAGATACCCAAACAAAACCATCGCTGGTACCACAATATAGAATATCTGGGTTGATGGCGGATTCACTTAAACAAGTAATGTTGTGTTCGTAAAAGCCTAGTGGATCATTCTCAGCATCTGTTAAATCTTCGCTGATGGCATACCAATCAGATTCAAGTGGTAAATCGTGTCTGTGCATTCTATCCGTTCCTGTAAACAAGATTCCAGGCGTCGCTGTGCTAATAATGTATTGCATATCCCAGTTTCTATCCCCTTCAAGACCCTGTGAAAAACCAGTGAAATCTTGGCCACCATTTGTAGAAACCCTTAAAGCACCATTTTGTGATTCTGTATATACTATATTTGGGTCCTCTGGATCAAAAAGTATTTGAAATCCATCGCCACCTGAAATTCTAAACCATTCATTGAATATGGCTTCACTGCCTCCAACAACTCCATTATCTTGAAGACCGCCATAATAGAGATTGGGCTCGTGCGGATTGTAACTTGTGCGATAGAATTGATTGGTAGGAATATTTTCAATGTCAACCCAACCTCCTATTTCGTTATATCGATAAGCACCTCCATCTGTCGCTGCATAAAGATTATCACCAACAAAAACCATGTCATGAAAATCAACATGTGGAAATTCACCCTCAAATACTTCCCAGATCATATTCCGCCAGCCACCCCAAGATGGATCTTTTCTCATCATGTAGACACCTGAAAGACATATGTCATCTTCGTTGTTTGGATTAATAACAATATCGGTAAAGTACCATGCAAATCCCCCAGTAAAACTACAATCCAACCCGTTGTCCAATCCATCTTCTGTTCGTTCCCAGGTATCACCAAAATCAGTAGATTTATAAATACCATAAAAATTTATTCCACCATTGCTACAAAATTCGTTATCACCGCGAGCTGAGTATACGGCAAAAATGGTACTCCCATCTTCACCAAAAAGATCAATGCCAATTCTAACAAACTCACCCTCAGGGAGTCCATTTTCTAATATCTCCCAATTGCTACCGCCATCCATGGATCGCCATATTTTTGCATCAGGCCCTGAAACTTTTGAGATATTGTTGTTTCTAATTCGATTCCAACCCGTAGCATAGATAATATCAGAGTTGCCTGGTGCTACTTTCATATCGATAATGCCGGTAGAGTCATTGACAAACAGAACTTGTTCCCAATTGCTACCACCATCCAGAGATTTGTAGACGCCCTTATCATTGTTTTTTTCAAACGGTATTCCCATGGATGATGCGTATATAATATTGGGATCTTGTTGGTGGATTGCCACCCTGGATATGATACTAGCATCAGATAATCCTAGGTGTGTCCATGTTTGACCTCCATCTGTGGTTTTATAGACTCCATTTCCTATTCCAGGATAGTGACTGATGTTTTTATCACCAGTTCCAATATAAACAGTATTGCTGTCTGATGGATCAAAAACTACAGAAGAAATTCCGAGGTACGAAAACTCTCTAAAAACATCTGTCCAATTTTGCCCCCCATCTACTGTTTTGTAAAGTCCACCTCTTGCATATCCAAGATAGATTTCATTTTCATCATTGGGATTGATGGCCATTGAATTTATTCTTGCTCCGATATTTCCTGGTCCTTGATCTACCCATTCTCCTTCTAAAACTTTTTGATCACTAGTACTTCGTAATTTGTCAATATCCTTAAAGTACGACTTGTAGTCGAAAGTTGTTTCTGGATAGTTTCGTGCATTAAAAAAATCTTCATTGGGAAAATGATTTTTGCAAGAATTATCTTCGATAATTTGACGATCCTTATTTTTAAAAATTGATCCACAGACGATATAAAGAAATATACAAGAGAATAAAGTGATAATAGATCTAGGCATAACATTAATTCTTTGCCTAAAGCTAATAAAGTGCAATAGAATTGTCTAAGTTTATCAATCTATTAATACAAAAAAGTCGTCTTGACTAATCTTATATTTCATTACAAAGAAGTCCTAAAGCTTCTTCAACTCTATGGTTTAACTTAAATGCTTAGCAAAGCAAAAATTAATTAATGGTAGATCGACTTCACAAAGGGTCCATTCATAAACTTGATCGGATCAATCATACTTTGAAAGATCGGGCCTTGTAAGTTTTGAGTAAGCAACATGTTGGCAGCTTCACATAAGGGCGCTGCAGTAGTTGTTTGGATCGCTCTAAGCTTTTTGGTGCCTACCATAGAAGGGGATATGTTATAACTGCCTTCTAAAGCTCTTAATGTACCCATCGAGTCTTTCCCGATTACACTTGCGTAAATGATTACCCGGTCGTCCTCAACAGATGGAATTTCCGATAACATGGTCTTTTCGAGATGGTTGATCACATCCTCTGTCGGAGGGGTATGTGATATGATGTTTCTAGCCCATTTATAATGACCAGGATGTCTTAATGTTTGATAATCCAAATCTCTTACTCGCCCTGCTAGAGCCTCTGGAAGATCAGCAGCACCTCCAGATGTAAAGGTCTCTTCATAAGTTTGACCATCGATCACAAGTGGTTGGACATCATCCAAAGATTTTATAGAAACTGTTTTATAATCACGTACCGCAATAGCATCTTTCACATATTCTGTGGCGACCCCAATTGGACTCCAGGTAAATGCATAGAAATAAGGCGAAAGCACATGGTCAGAAAGAGCTCCAACCTTCATTTTGATTTTATCCACTTTTTCAACATGATATTTGCTGGTAAACTCATTGAATAGTTTCATCGCCAGTACATTGATAAAGCCTGGCGCCAATCCAGTTTGAAGAATAAATCCCTTATTAGAATTCTTAGCAATCTCAGTCACCTGATTGGTTTCATTGACATACTCAGTTAGGTTGGCATAATGAAGATCATGATCATGGGCCAGTTGCGCCAATCTTGGTGCTTGACTGCCTGGAAGACAGTCAAGAATAATATCACATTTATTTAGTATAGATTCAAATTCCTCGTTCATTCCTGATTCTGGAATGACAAATGTATTAACCTCGGCTACACCTGCTCCTTCTTCAACAAATTTTTTAGCTGCTTGTCCAGCTGATTCGAATCTATCTCCTATATATAATTCGCAATCAAAGTCTGATTTTTCGGCAAGGATTAGACCTGTTGCTTGTCCTATTCCTCCAGCTCCTGCGATTAGTATTTTGTGTGCCATTTGGTTGATTTTGTATTATTGTTGTTTATGCAACTAATTTCTTAGACGCTGCGAAAATAGAATAACTTTAAGCAACTCGCAAACGGGATTTGGTCTTCAATTGGTATAAATGCATAGATTAATATATTATGATTTTTTGTAATATGTAATTTATTGTATTACATTAGCGTCTGATTATCCAAAAATCGAAATAAGATGACTCGTAAGAAGAGAAAATCCAAAAAGAGAGGTTTTTCACAGTTTATGAATGATGAAAGAACGTGGAAAATAGCCGGTCTAAGCTGTCTATTTATTGCCTTGTATCTCACAATAGCCTTTGTTTCCTATTTCTTTACCTGGGAGCTTGATCAAGATAAAGTGATCAATAATTCTTGGGCAGCTATGCTAGAGAATAATATATCAGTTGATAATTGGTTAGGTCGATTAGGTGCAATTACTTCAAATGCATTCTTCTATTGGGGTTTTGGAATTGCTTCTTTCGGTTTTGTTGCGATCTTGGTTAAGCTTGGACTTTCATTGATTAGAAAGACCCCAATCATGGAGCTTGTGAAGTTTGCTGTCCATACAATTCTGATCATGGCTTTATTCTCGGTTGTTATTGAGTTTGTTATGAGTTCTTCTAAATTTAGTTGGGGAGGAGTGATGGGACAAAGTGTATTTATATGGATGACCAATTTTATAGGAAAATTAGGATTGTTATTGTTTATAGTGATGATCTTGGCAGTGAGCGCTGTTTGGCTGGTTAATCCAAATCTTACACCGGCTTTTGCTGAATCTACTGATGGTATGAAGCCTTTCGGCAAATTTTCATTGCCATCCTTCGATTTTTTCCATTCTAGCGATGCAGTGGCTAAGCGTCCTTCAAAACAAGCACCAAAACGTGGTTATTTTGGAAAATTAGAAGCGCTGTTGAGTGAAAATGAAGAAGAAAACGAAACGGCAAGTATAGCACCAGTAGAAAATATTTCTCCGCTTAATAATCCTCAGGCTTTTCCAGACTACATACCAGGTATGGATTTAGAATTGCCAGATATAAATGCTCAGCCTAGACAAAAGCCTAAAGTATTACAAGATCTTATGCTGGATTTAGTAAATCCTACAGAAGTTGAAAATAAAGTAAGCCCAACTCAAAATGAAGCGGTTAGTGTGCCTATAGAGACTTCTTCTGCTCCCGTTGCTGAGAGTAATTCACCATCCACGGCATCTGGTGTTCCAGAGCTGCCTTTCGAAATGGTGGAAAAACCTGAAGAAGAATCTAAGGTGCTACCCGTTCAGGAAGAGGAAGACCTATCTTCCTTAGCTCCTTATGACCCAACTGCTGATTTGAGTGCTTACGAGTATCCATCGGTTGATCTTTTAGAAGATTATGCAGACCGAAAAGTAACAATAGATAGGGAGGAGCTCGAGGCAAATAAGAATCAAATTGTCGAAACACTTTCTCATTATAAAGTATCGATTACAGGGATTAGAGCTACCATTGGACCTACTGTAACCCTTTATGAAATCATACCTAAACCTGGAACTAAGATCAAATCGATCAAAAACCTGGAAAATGATATTGCACTAAGCCTTTCGGCATTGGGAATTAGAATCATCGCACCGATCCCAGGAAAAGGAACCATCGGAATCGAGGTACCCAATAAAAAGAAAAATATTGTTGCCTTCAAAGAAGTCATTAACAATGACAAATTCATGAAAGCAAAAATGGCACTTCCTATTGCCTTAGGAAAAACCATTGCCAATGAAATATTTGTTGCAGATCTTGCCAAAATGCCTCACCTACTTATAGCTGGTGCAACAGGGCAGGGTAAGTCAGTGGGAATCAATGCGATTCTAATGTCATTGCTCTACAAGCAACACCCTTCTCAGGTGAAAATTGTCATGATTGATCCAAAAAAGGTGGAGCTTTTCCCATATTCAAAATTAGACAAACACTTCCTTACTTTCTTGCCGGATCAAGAGGAACCTATTATCACAGATACCACGAAAGCAATCCATACGCTTAACTCACTTACCATTGAGATGGATGCACGTTATGACTTGCTTAAGAAAGCGAGAGTAAGAAACATTAAAGAATACAATAAGAAATTTGTCCAGAGACAACTGAACCCGAACAATGGTCATAAGTATATGCCTTACATTGTTTTGGTGATCGATGAGTTTGCGGATTTAATCATGACGGCCGGAAAAGAAATTGAATTGCCTATCGCTCGTTTGGCGCAGCTTTCAAGAGCCATTGGAATCCACTTAATCATCGCTACTCAACGTCCTACAACAAATATCATTACAGGGATGATCAAAGCAAATTTCCCTGCAAGAATTTCCTATAAAGTGACATCAAATATCGACTCAAGAACGATCCTAGATCACAAAGGCGCAGAACAATTGGTAGGAATGGGAGATATGCTATTTACCATTGGCGCAGATTTAATCAGAATTCAATGTGCTTTTGTTGACACGCCAGAAGTAGAAAGAGTAATCGATCATATTGACGCACAACAATCCTATCCAGAGCCTTATTTCTTGCCAGAAGTTGTAGATGATGCTGACATCAGTGGTAAAGGCCAAAACCTAAAGTGGAAAGATCTAGATAGCATGTTCGAAGAAGCTGCAAGATTAGTCGTAAGCGGACAACATGGATCTACTTCAATGATTCAAAGAAAACTACAGCTCGGATACAATAGAGCGGGAAGAATCATGGACCAAATGCACACCTTGGGGATCGTCGGAGATACAAATGGGTCTAAACCAAGAGAAGTGCTCTTTCACACTGAAATTGAATTGAATCAGTACTTAAGTCACTTAAAGAATCAGTAGATTTTTGTGATATCGGATTTTTAGACAGTTGTATTTTCAATAATCAATACAA
>JAHDIE010000037.1 GCA_020630955.1 Saprospiraceae bacterium | reverse complement strand
CCATGTATTACTGTGTTTTGCTCCCATCAAGCACTTATGACATGAAGAAACTTATTCGTCTATTGACACTTTTCCTTGCCTTGATTTATTCAATGGATCTATCCTCTCAATGTTCTGCAATCATATGTCCTGATGATATTACGGTTGAAATTGTAGATCCATGCGATGAGACCAATGCTGATATAGAAACGGATACCGGGTACCCCAATGATACTGGTGGAAGTGGTTTGTTTGATGATCCAACCTACCAAAGTACACCAGGATCACAAGGTGTTGATAGCGATTGTATCGGGGATGAAGAGTATAGTTATATAGATGATAATTATACTGAAAGTTTTGATTGCGCAAGTGATGGTTTTTATGCCTCTTTTGAAAGAACTTGGTCCGTTTTTGATAACGCAGGGACTTTCATAGATGACTGCGTTCAAATGATATTTTTAAATGATTTGACTCCACCAGAAGATATGACAGGTGATTTGGTTGCTTTCTTTGAAGACCAAGATCCATTGGCAAACAACTGGGACAATACAGTTTTAGAATGTCCAGAAGCTGGAGGTTGGTCTGAACCAGCCTTAGGTGTAGATGTTACCGATAATTGTTCACCAGGCAATGGAATTACTATGACCAGCAATATTGGTCCTTTTGATCAACTAGCCGATGGCCTAAATGTTATCGAATACATATTTACCGATGGCTGCGGTAACGAGTTAATAGTAGAGTGGGATATAATGGTTACTTGTATTGTTCCTTGTATGGGCGCTCCAATTTTTGAAGATTGTAATGATCCTCCTATTGAATGTGACTTAAACGTTATTAATGGTTTTATGTCGTGTACTCCTGATTATAATGGAGGTGTATTTGGGGATCTTTGTAATGGGCAAGGGGCCATTCATAATGCATCTTATTTTTCTTTTGTAGCAGGATCTGAAGATATTGGGATTACCATTGGAGTTTCTGATTGTATTGGAACTGCCGGAGGAACGGGTGTTCAGGCAAATATTATAGATCCATGTAATGCCAATGTATGTTATGGAGATTCAGGGGCTGCATGTCAAGATAGTCAATTCTCATTTAATGCCTCAGGCCTTACCATTGGAAATGTCTATCAATTGGTAGTTGATGGTTGTGCTGGAGATGAGTGTGCTTATTCTGTGTCAATTGATTCTGCTCCACCCTTTGAAATACCTGATCCGGAAACTCCAGTTGCCTTGGTAGAAGATCCACCAAGTTGTGATATTGACGTAAATGATATTGTAGTTTGTCCTGGGACAATTGTTAAGTTTTTTCCAGAAAATTTTGAAGAGGCAGAATTCTTTTTCTGTTGGGATATTGATAATCAAAATGGTGTAAATGCGGTTAACAATGATACTGATTGTATGGTAGCATTGACTGGTGCTACATTTTCATGTTCTTCCACCTATTCTACTTGTGGTCCATTGGAATTAGAATTTAATCAAGAGGGATCATATGAAATTTGTCTTTCTGAAATGGATAATGGTTGTGACAATAATTCTCCAGGTAATTATTGTTTCGAAGTGAATGTTGTAGCTGTGATGGATTTGGATTGGGGAACATTGGATGTTTGTGAAGAGCAACTACCATTTTTTAATCCTCCGCCTCATCCAGGAACTGGAGAGCAATGGCAAGGAGCTTCTGGAGGATCTATGGTGATAGGAATGAATACCTTTGACGTCGAAGATGATTGTGATTGTAACTACACTCAAATCTTAGATTTAAATGTGCTTCCTTTAGAAGACGACCAGAATTTCGAATTTGAAGTCTGTGCCGCTGAACTTACCAATTGGGTAGACCCTAATTATGGGATTGGTTATGCTGATATTCTTCCTTTCCAAATTGTAAATACAAATTTTTTCGAAGCTGTAATTGTTGAGAACGCCTCAATGCAAGTTGATTGGGCAGGAGAAAATTGTGATGTAGTAGCTAACTACACCTTGAATGTATACGATATACCTGGGATGATTGTGCAAACATCTGGGTCTGCTTGCGATGCTACACTTTCGTTCGAAATTAATCAAACCTTATTTCCAGATTTTATGACGGAAAGTGGAATTCAATATAATTGGACTGATTCTGGAGGGGGAGTAATAAGTATAGATCCTAGCGTTAATGTTGATGAAGCAGGGTCATATGACCTAACACTTACTTATGCCACTACCACTGGCGAAGATTGTGTTTTTAATTTTTCAACAACGGTTGATTTATCAGGATCTACCCCAGGAATGCCTACTTTTATTTCTGCACCTACAGCCACATGTGAAGGTATGCTTTCAGGGTTGGTGTATTCTGTTACACCCTCAGCTGGTTCAACTTATACATGGACGGCTACAAATGGGACAATAACAAGTGGGCAAGGAACTGATGCAATTATGGTAGATGTTGTAGATTCCAGTTTACCAATGACAATATCAGTGTTTGCCAGTACTCCAGGTTGTGGAGATAGTCCAACTGCTGATGTTACGTTGAACGTGACTCCAAGTCCTGTTGTTGAATTTAATATGGTTATGGATGCTTGCGTAGGTGAAACAATCATGATTGGAACCACACTCACCGCTGGATCAGCCGAAACTTATAATTGGACTGTGGGTACGGATGCAACAGTACCAAATATTACGACCAACTTAGCCACACTTCCTGTGAGCTGGAGTACACCAGGTACCAAAACTTTCAGCCTTTCAGTAGTCGATGCGGGCGGTTGTGAATCGGTTGAGATTTCAGGTACTATAGAAGTCCTAGCGGCCTTAACTCCTCCGGTTGCGACTTGTACAGTCGAAAACAGCAACACCGTAACCATAGAATGGACGGATGTTATAGATGGACAAACAACAGTCATGTCTTCAATCCCCGGTACTCAGAATGGTACCACGTATACAGTAGATGGTCTAGCATCAGGCACTATGGTTACTTTTACTTTGATTACGCAAGGTGGAACCCATCCATGTGGAGATAGCCCAGCTTCTACAGTAACATGCGAAACTAGTAATTGTACCCTTATGCCGGTGATAAGCTCACCTGAAAATGATATTTGTTTGAATGGAATGACTCCTGCTTTTCAGTTGGCTTCAACTCCAAATGGAGGCACTTGGTCCGGTACAGGAGTTGATCCAAGTGGTATGTTTGATCCAACAAATGCGTTGCCTGGGGATAATGTTATCACTTATGAAGTTTATGACCCTGTTCTAGATTGCGATGCAACAGCTACCTTAACTATTGTTGCTTTCGAAAATCCAGATCCTACATTTACCTTGAGTGCAACAAATGCTTGTATTGGTGAACCAATCACTATTAACTACACAGATATTCCTGGTTACACAACCAACTGGAATTATGGTGCAGGAGCATCAATGCCAATGAATATAACAACAGGTCAGTTTGAGATTAGTTATGCAACAAGTGGGCAAAAAATAATAAATCTTGAAGTAAGTAATGGGACCTGTATGGTTGAGTTCGAACTACCTTTGGAAATATATCCAGCTCTTCCTGAACCTATTGTTACATGTGCCCCAACTCCTAATAGTGTAAACTTTTCTTGGGATGATGTAATGGGTGTAAGCATGTATGAAGTCGAAGTCCTTTCTGGAGGAATGACCACAACAACGATGCAGACGGAGACTTCAATACCAGTAGGTGGATTAACGAGTGGTGATGAAGTGATAATCACTGTGACTGCAATAGATCCAAACGGATGTGAAAATTCTGTAACGGTCTTGCCTTGTATTGCTCAAGATTGTCCTGTCTATACAGTAGCAATTGACCCAGGGATGGGTGGTGCTGCACAATGTTGGGATCCAGTCGCAGGTGTAACCATTCCTCTGTCAGCCAGTGTTGTCGATGATATGGGTAACCCAGTAACAGGTATGGGCAACTGGTCTGGCCCGACAGGATTGGATCCAATGACTGGAGTATTTTCCCCTAATGGGCCTAGTCCAACCCCCTATACGGTAGCTTATAATTTCGTAGATGGAAATGGCTGTCCTGCTGTTGGGACAATAGATGTAAATATTTTTGATTCCCCAAGTAGTTCCTTTGGAACAGATGTAAATGAATTGTGTATCGGTGATGAATTGACGATTATTCTTGATGATGCTTACTCTTCCGCTATCAATTATGATGTCCAGTTGTCAGCTGATTCAGGAGACTTTACTTTAAATGATAATGGTGATGGTACGTTTACAATAATATTTACAAATGACCCAGGTGCTGATGTAGATATATCTTTGGAAACCACAGCAGGATCTTGTATGTCTGGTTTATCTGAAGCGACCGTCACTGTTTTGGCGCCATTAGAATTTTCTATAATGGATCAGCAAATATGCTACAAAATTGACGATGGTGCGATAGGTCTTGAAGCTTTAGACATGGATGGTGATTTGGTCATGGGATCATGGGAAGTAGTAGATGGTGGTCCAATTCCGGGTACAGATTTCTCTCCAAGTTCGAATGATACAACTTATACCTTAATTTTTACTGAGGCCAATTGTGGTGTTCAAGAAATGATGACTTTAGAACTTGTTGCTGAACCGACACTTTCAATTGGACCATTGACCCAGACTATCTGTATTTCTGAAGAAGCAAACTTGAATATTGATACAGATTTTTATGATGAGTTAACGCATACTGGATTGAATGGAACATCAGATATGCCTCCTCTGTCTGGATTAGAGCCTAATTTTACATTGAGTTTTCAAGACCCTGGAGTTTACACCTACGAAAGTGTTATCGACAGGCCAGGGACCTGTGATTCTGATGTTATAGAATGGGAGATTATAGTCGAAGAAGAGCCTTCACTGCCTGCACTAAATTGTGCACAAACCTTGAGTTCTGTATCCTTTGATTGGGATGCAGATCCATGCGCTGAAGACTACACAATAATTTATAATGGACCAGATGGTGAAGTAATTGTAGGAACAGTTACAGATAATTCAATAACTATTGATGACTTGGATCAGGGGGATGAGATTGAGATTTTTATTACTATAAATAGTAGTTGTGCTTGCGAGTTTCCAGATGTTTTAACGGAAGTGTGTAGTGCTGAAGCCTGTGAGCCAGCGACAATTACAATTGGTGATGAACTAGACACTGAATATTGTGTATCCGATCTTCCAGGAAATTTCTCAATGTCCGCGGATGTTTCAGGAATTGATATCGAAAATACAGGCTCATTTAGTTGGTCAGGCGAAGGAATAGATTCAGATGGGAATGTGGAATTAAGTGGTTTGACAGCTGGAGACTATACTTTCAATGTAGAATATAATGAAGATGGCTGTGTATATAATGAATCCATAGATTTTACCATTTTGGAGGCACCACAAGCAATAATTGACGTGGAAAATGCACCATGCCCAGAATCAACAGCAGGCTCAATAAATATTGTTGGTCTCGGCAATGGACCTTTTGTCTATTCTACCGAAAATTCCACATTGGCTGAGGGTGAAAATGATCTTGATATAGGTAGTTATGTAATCAACATAGTTGATGCAAATGGATGTAGTTCAGATGTATCTGTGACCGTTGGTCAAAACCCAACGCCAACTGCAGATTTTGTGGTTCCAGAAACAGTTTTTGCTGAATTTGATCAAACATTTACATTTGACTTAAGCACACAAGTTGATAGTGTTGTTTGGATAGTGGATGGACAAACAGTTTTATCGGCAAATTGTATTGTTGATGATTGTTCTACTTTGGTTTATGAACCTCTTGAGTTTAGGCCTTATGAAGTATGTATTGAAGCTTATTATGGAGAATGTTTATATACAGAATGTCGTGAAATGATTGCTGAAGAGTTTATTGTAAACAGTATTTATATACCAAACATTTTTGACCCTACGGCAGATAATGATCCAATTAATTCAAACCTAGACATGTATATTGCAGGTTATAGTTTGACCGTTAAAGATGTTTCTATTTATGACCGGTGGGGGAATAGGGTTCACTATGATGACACAGAAAAGATGGGTTCTAATAAAGATGTTATAACCCTTTGGGATGGAACATTTAATGGAGGTACAGAATTTGTTCCGGGAGTCTACGTTTATGTGGTTGAATTATTGTTTGATGATGGGATCACAGAATTTAGAACTGGATCTATCACCGTTGTCGAATAAAACTAAGATTATAAATTATAAGTCAATCCTCTGTTCAGTGTTTGGACGGAGGATTTTCATTTTGTTTAAGTTTGGACTTCTTACAATTGTTACTTTTTAAGATATTGAATTTTAGATATCATATCCTTTACTAACTTGAATTGCTCTTCTTGGTTTAGTAATGTATTGTCTAAAACAAAGGCATCTTGGGCTTTTTTTAATGGCGAATCTTGTCGATTAGAGTCAATAAAGTCTCTTTTCTTTAGATTTTGAGAAACTTCTTGAAGAGATATTTGAATCCCTTTTTCTGTTAACTCTTTAAATCTTCGTTGCGCACGAATTTCATGGCTTGCGGTTAAAAAGATCTTTAATTGGGCATCAGGAAATACAACAGTTCCAATATCTCTTCCATCCATTACTATGCTACTCTCGTCTCCATATAGTCTCTGTTGTTGAACCATTTTTTTTCTGATAATAGAAACGGCAGCAACTTCTGAGACCAAGTTTGATACCTTTGGATTTCTAATTTCCTCTGTGACATCTCTGCCATTTATAAAAGTGTGCTGCTTGTTTTCAATTTTCTTAAAATAAATTTTGGTATTGAAAAGGAGGATTTCAATATTCTCTTTATCGTTGAGTTGTATGGCTTGTTCTTGTAGTAATAAAGTGATACAACGGTACATCGCCCCTGTGTCCACATAGATAAATTGAAAATGTTCTGCAAGTTGTTTAGCTAAAGTGGACTTTCCACATGAAGAGTGGCCGTCAATTGCAATGATAATGTTTCGTTGGTTGGTCATGGGAGAAATAAAAAAGTCTTGTAATTCGAAATTACAAGACTTTTTCAATATGCTAATATTCTTCTAATTAATATTCGTCTTCATTAAAAAGAAAATCATCTTTTCTTGGGTAATCTTGCCAAATGTCAACCATAGATTCATAAATCTCACCTTCGTCATCTTCTATTGCTTGCAGATTTTCAATAACCTCTAATGCTGCACCGGATCTGATTGCGTAATCAATCAATTCATCTCTTGTTGCTGGCCATGGGCCGTCCTCAAGTTGATGTGCTAGTTCTAAAGTCCAATACATATCCTTTTCTATTTAAATTTTTAGTTTTTTACTTTCCGATAATTAGCATAACCACAGAAAGTTGTAAAAAATTTCCACAAATGTAAAAAAATTTGTCAGAGATAAAACTAATTCAAAAAAAAATTGAGTTAATAAAATATAAAATTTATAAATCGTTGATATTCAACCCTTTGTAATTGGTATTAAATGATCAACATTGCATCTCCATAGGAGAAAAATTTATATTTTTCTTTTATCGCCTCCGCGTATGCGTCCATAATCAATTCATGACCTCCAAAAGCTGATACCATAATGATCAAGCTAGATTTCGGTAGATGAAAGTTTGTAATCATAGAATCAGCAATACTAAATTCATAAGGAGGGTAGATGAATAGATTGGTCCACCCATCAGCTTTCTTTAATCCATTGGTCGCTGAAACAGCAGATTCAATTGATCTCATCGTTGTTGTACCAACAGCACAAATTCTATTTCTGGTTTCTTTCGCATTATTTACGATCTCAGCACATTGGTCTGGAATACTAAAGTATTCGGCGTCCATTTTGTGCTTTGAAAGATCCTCTACTTCAATATCTCTAAAAGTACCCAAACCAATGTGTAAGGTAATTTCTCCAAAGTTAACGCCCTTTATTTCTAACATTTTCATCAACTTCTTGCTAAAATGAAGACCTGCGGTAGGGGCAGCTATTGCACCGGGCACCTTTGCGTAGATGGTTTGGTATCTTTCTGTATCAATTGCCTCTGGTTCTCTATTCAGATATTTAGGAATTGGAGTTTGTCCCAAAGATTTTAATAATTCAGTAAGCTCTTCATCCGTACCGTCAAAAAAGAATCTTATGGTTCTTCCTCTACTGGTTGTGTTATCAATTACTTCTGCCACCAATACTTCTTCTCCTTGCTCATTATTAAAGTAAAGTTTATTACCTACTCTTATTTTTCTCGCAGGATCAACCAAGACATCCCATAGTTTTGCTTCTTTGTTTAGTTCACGAAGAAGGAAAACTTCAATATTTGCTTCAGTTTTTTCTTTCTTTCCAAATAATCTAGCAGGGAATACTTTGGTATTGTTAAAGATAAATGCATCCTTATCATCAAAATAATCAATGACATCTTTGAATACTTTGTGTTCAATCTTTCCACTATCTTTATGAACCACCATTAATCTTGCTTCATCTCTCTCCTTAGATGGGTATTGAGCGATTAATTTTTCTGGTAAATCGAAATTAAATTGAGATAATTTAGTCCTCATGTGTATTTATTATTGTTTGCCTTAGGGCGATTTTGGTCGGCAAAAATAAAAAACTATATGGTCTTTTAGCTATATCGAGCCTATCGAAATCCCTACAAATGTTCAATTATATCAATGTTTGAAGTCCTAAAAGGTTTATTTATCTAAAAAAAGTTAACAGATACGCTTAATCGTGGTAGATTGTAGACGATGATCATATTCAAATTATTACTAGAAAGTTTTAGACAAGCATTTCAAGCATTGCGCTCAAATAAGCTTAGAACATTCCTTTCTCTATTGGGGATAATGATCGGAATCTACTCAATAATTATCGTAAAATCAGCCGTTGACTCTTTTGAAGACTCAATTGTAAACGGATTCTCAGAATTAGGTTCTGATGTTATTTATATTGACAAATACCCATGGAACGAAGAGCATAGAGGGGGCAATTGGTGGAAGTATGCCAAAAGGCCTGAACCTAGTTTGGATGATTATGCAGCAATTAATCAAAAATCTAAACTTGCTGATGCTGCTTCGTTTACCGTATTTATGGGAGGTAAGACCATAAAGTATAAATCCTCCAGCGTGGAAAATGCCTTTATTATGGGGGTTTCGCCTGAATACGAACAAATCCAATCCTTACAGTTTGAAAAAGGACGATATTTTTCAAATTTGGAAGATGCAAACGCTAGAGATGTGGTCATCTTAGGTAATGCCATTGCAAAAGTGTTGTTTCCTCAAGAAGAATCACTTGGGAAACAAGTTAAATTAATGGGTAAGAAATACCGAGTTGTAGGGGTTTTGAAAGAAGAAGGCGAAAGTATGTTTAATATGATCAACTTTGATGAAGCGATCGTGCTAAGTCTTAATAATCTCCGTAGGAAAGTAGCAATTACCAATAACAATTCGATAGGTAGAATGCTTCAAATAAAGGCAAAAACCGGACAAAGCCTTGAAGAAGTAAAGTCAGAAGCAGCTGGAATTATTAGATCTGTAAGAAAATTAAGACCTAGAGATGAAGATAATTTTGCCATGAATGAGATATCCATGCTCAACCAAATGTTGGAAAATATATTTGGAGTTGTGAACTTTGCTGGAATAATAATTGGTGTTTTTGCCCTAATCGTTGGAATGTTTAGTGTCGCCAACATTATGTTTGTCAGTGTCAAGGAAAGGACCAGTTTGATAGGGGTCAAAAAAGCACTTGGAGCTAAACGGAATATAATATTAACAGAATTCTTGATCGAAGCCATTGTCCTATGCTTAATTGGAGGTATAATCGGGATTCTTTTTGTCTTTTTGACATTAAAAGCCATCTCAGCAGTTGCCCCTTTAGATTTATATCTCAGTTTTGCTAATTTGATGTTTGGAGTGATTTGTTCAATAATTGTAGGGGTTTTGTCTGGAATTATTCCTGCATTTATAGCTTCAAATCTTGATCCTGTTGTGGCTATAAGAAGCTGATCTTGGATCATTGTGATAATTATTGTTGGAATGTTTAATTTGTTTGATTATTTCGCAAATAAGAATATCTTTGCACCTCAAATTTAGAATCAATATATCTCTTAAGATTATGGACGTTATCAAATTTATTCAGGAGCAGACAGCAAAAGGTCACGATCACCCAGATTTTAGACCAGGAGACAACGTTGCGGTGTCTTATCAGATTGTCGAAGGAGAAAAAGTGCGTGTTCAGTTATTCAAAGGAGACGTGATTCAAATCAAAGGCCAAGGTGCTACAAAAACTTTTACCGTAAGAAAAATGTCGAGTGGAGTAGGTGTGGAAAGAATATTTCCAATGAGTTGCCCCAATGTTGTTGACATAAAAGTACTTAAGAGAGGTAAAGTAAGAAGAGCAAAGCTTTATTACCTAAGGGAACTTACTGGGAAGAAAGCTAAGATCAAGGAAAGAAAATTCATAAAGAAGTAATTTTTTCCTGCCTTTTATTAATCACCATTACACTTCTTGGTTTTACAGAATTGCCGTTTAGCATTTCTATCATATATCGTAGATTTATATGAGCTGCATGTAATACCGCATATCGCATATGTTGGTTTAGGGTATAAAATAAATATCTGATATTAATCCTAAGCTTCTTCTAATGGATTGGGTTCTTTTTATGGGTATTTATGAGGAAGTCGATATCATTAATCCAAAAATCGCTTGCTGATAATTTTTTTAATTTCATTTCTGACCAATCTGTTGTACAATCTAATCTAACTGGATTATCTATGCTTCCAATTTCAATGGGCATTGCAAAATCTGTCACTGAGGTTTTCCATCTATATTTGACCAAAAGATTTCTTCCATCTTGTTTCAAACTATATTCTAATAAAGGAAGCGTTGCTAGTTCCAAATATTGTTGAAAGAAGGATTGATAATTCTTATTGCAAAAATCATTAAAATAGCCGATGATATCGCTTGATTCGACGACCTTCATTTTAAAATGATCGTAGAGAGATCTTAAGAGATTAAACCATGCTTCATCATCATTGATCACATTTCGTAAAGTGTGGAGCATATAACTGCCTTTGTAATAAATATCTGAGCTACCAAAGTCTTCAAAATTAACGTGCTTTGGGCCTTGCATAGGATTTAGATTCTGAATAAACTGCTTCTGCAAACCCAAGTATCGGTCGACTGCTTCTCTACCATAATGATATTCTACGTATAAAGCCTCCATATAGGTTGTGAAGCCTTCATGAATCCACATATCGGCGTGATCTTTTACGCTAATAGCGTTTCCCCAATATTCATGACCGGTTTCATGCACAATGATATAATCCCAATCCATATCCTTAGGAATCATGGAGCCAAGATAGCCTCTCTTGTATTGATTTCCATAAGCTATACCACTTTGATGTTCCATGCCTAAATATGGTGTTTCGATCAGAGCATAACCATCTTCCCAAAAGGGATAAGGGCCAAAGTAATGTTCAAACGATGCTAAAACTCCATTCACTTGTTTGAAATGAGTTTTGGCTTTATCAAGGTTATATGCTAAAACGTAATAATCACATGCTAGACCACCTTTTTCTGGGGAATGATAAATGTCAGAGAAATGTGCATAGTTCCCAATGTTAATGCTGACGTTATAATTATTAATAGGATATTCAACATGCCAATGATATGTAGTAAAACCATTATTGCTATCCTTAGATTTTAAGTTGCCATTAGAAACAGCCATTAGATGATCGGGAACTTTGATTGAGATATTCATGCTGTCAGGCTCGTCAGAAAGGTGATCTTTGTTTGGCCACCATAAGCTTGCACCTGTTCCTTCACAAGCGACACCAACCCATGGATTATTTTGTTCATCTTTGGTCCAAACAAAGCCTCCATCCCAAGGCGCCATAGCAGCTTCAATGGGCTTACCGTGATAGCTAATTTTAAGCTTGTATTGTTGGTTTATTTTTAATTGTGGTATTTCTACGAAGACAGCATTATATTTACGGAAGTGAGAACAAGGAATTCCATCCAGTAATATTTCATCAATATGCATGTTGTCAAATAGATCAAATTGAAGGAATTTTGATTCTTCAAGGTATTCGAATCTAACGATATTATATCCGTTAATTGCCTTATTGTTAATATTTACTTCAAGGTTGAGGTCGTAATGTTTAACATCAAAACAAGATCTTTCAAGCCTTAGAGCTCCTCTTAAAGAGTCTGCTTCAGAAAATTCTAAATTTTGAAAATATCCGATATTGATAGTATCTTGTCCCGAAGCAATTTGGAAAGAAATCAAAAGGATTACGAAAACTATTCTCACTGAATTCTTATTAATCTGATTAATGAATATAAATCTATAGGAATTATTGGATAAAATCTTCAATGTGAAAATACAATTGTATTTCTTTGAGTTGTAATAAAAACGAAAGTGTATGGAATATAAGTATCTTTTATGCGCATTGTGCATTTTTATCTTCTTAGGTTGTGGGTCAGATTCTACAAACAAAAGTCTACCTAAAATCACAAAGCTAGAAGATGGGAGATATGAAGTTTTTGAAGCCAAACGAAATGGTAAAGAAACTGGAACATTAGCGAAAGGATTTTACGAAATTAAAGGAGATAGTGTGTTTACTAATCTATCGAAATCATTAGACTCCATTGCATCAACATTTCAATTTAAAAATAATTTGATAACTCATGATAATCCAAACTCGCTCGATTTTATTGTCTCCAAAATGACAAGAGATACACTAGAGTTGAATGCAGAGATTAAAGGTTTTCATTTTCAGATATCTTTAGGTAAACCCAAGCCAAAGGTTTATGAAGAATAAATTTTGCCTTTTCGTTATATTCTTATGTTTTGCTTCTCAACTATCTGCCATTGATGTAAGCCTCTCCCATTGTGTTTTTCATTCTGATCATGGAAGTTACATGGAGGTTTATATTCGCGTTTCCTCAAATTCCGTGAAGCATCTTACCATCGAAGATAGCCTTCAACAAGCTTCCGTTCTTGCTTTGATTTTACTTAAGCAAGATGATCAAATTATTAGTGCAGATAAGTTTTCAATTCTAAGCCCAAAGGTTAAAGAGTCTAAGGATTTTTGGAGTACCCGTCGTTACAAACTTGATGCTGGCGAGTATAAATTAGAGTATACTTTTTCTGATGAATATGAAGCCCAAAATAGTATCAATGAACAAAGAACAATCAAATGCGATGAATTCAATCCCAATTCCATAAATTCTTCTGGTATTCTTCTATTTGCCAAGGTAGGTTCAGATGGTGATTTACCTTTCGGTAAATATGGTTATAGATTTGAACCACTAGCTTACGAAATAATAACGCCAGAGTCCGACAAGTTGATTTTTAATTGGGAAATTTACGGAATGGACAAAATTGAAGCTCCGTTATATATGTCCTACACTGTTTACGATGGTTTTTCTGGAACTTTTGGAAAGAAGTTACTTCAAAAACATATGAAATTAAATAAAAATGAAGTTGAAATTGTCTTGAAAGAAATGCCAATTATCGATCTTCAATCTGGATCATATCATTTGACCTTAGAAGTCTATGACAAGGAATTGAATCAATTACATTTTAAAGAGAAAAATTTTGCCATGGTTCAGCCTGTATCTGATTACAGAAATTTGGCAACATTTGACAAAGAGTTTGAAAATTCTTTTGTAGGAATAATGACAGAAAAGGAAGTAGAATATGGTCTCCGTGCTTTGAATTCTCAGTTATCCGGCGAACAAGTTGAAACACTAAATAATATACTAGCAACAGGTGAGTTGAATACAAAAAAATATTTTCTTTATAGTTTTTGGCAAAGTTTGTCTCCTGATCAACCTGGTGAAGCATATCGTGCATTTATGAAAGTAATAAGGGCAGTTGATGCAGAATTTGGATCTCATTTTGGTTATGGTTTTGAAACAGACAGAGGACATATATTCATGAAGTATGGAAGACCAAATGATATTGTCGATGTGATTGATGAAGTGAATGCCCCACCATATTCAATCTGGGTGTATTTGGACTTTCCAGCCACGCAACAATCCAACGTCAAATTCTTGTTTTATAATCCTTCTCTTTCTGGAGACGATTTTATCTTGTTGCATTCTAATTGCACAGCCGAAATTCAAAATAATCAGTGGGAGCAAGTGCTCTATGGTGCAGCTCAAAATCAGAAAAAAGGCAATCCTATTGATGGGAAATCAATGGAAGATAACTTCAATAGAAAAGCACGTAGATACTTTAACGACAATTAAGAAGATTTCCATTAAAGATTTTTAATTTTGTGGGCAAATTGATGATCAAAAGCCTAATCTTGGGCAAAATTATCAAGAAACTGTCTATGAACAAGAATTTTGAATTCCTCCGATATACCTATTTGATTTTCGTTTTGTTTATCTCTTTAGGATTAAGTGCACAGAGTGGCCTTATTCGTGGTCATGTTTATGATGAAGAATCTGGAGAACCGATTGGTTTTGGGAATGTCATTCTACAGGGCACAACGATCGGAACCAATACAGATATTGATGGTTTTTTTACCTTAACAAAGGTTCCAGTTGGTAGCTATACTTTAGAGGTTAGCTTTATTGGTTATGAGCCGGCTACTGTTGAAGTAAATGTAACAGATGGTGGAGTTGTGTACCAAAAGTTGATGCTGTCTTCTGGAGGAGTACAGCTTCAAGCCGTGGATATTTCCGCAAGAAGAGAACAAGCAAGAACCGAGGTCCAAATATCAAAATTGCAAGTTTCACAAAAGCAAATTAAGGCATTGCCTTCTACTGGAGGAGATGCTGATATCCTTCAATATCTTCAAGTATTACCAGGTGTAATCACTACAGGTGATCAAGGTGGTCAAATCTTTATAAGAGGTGGTTCCCCAATCCAAAACAAGATCATGCTGGATGGAATGACGATTTATAATCCATTTCACTCTGTGGGCTTTTACTCAATTTTTGAAACAGAGTTGATTAAGAATGTTGATGTACTAACTGGTGGATTTAATGCAGAAAACGGGGGAAGAATTTCTGCTGTTGTAGATATCAATACACGAGAAGGAAATAAAAAGAGATTGGCGGGTCAATTGTCAGCAAGTCCGTTTATGGTAAAAGCATTGGTGGAAGGACCTATTATTAAATTAGACGAGAATAAAGGAGGAGTTTCATTTGTTTTGACTGGTAAAAGATCAATTATCGATAGGACCTCTCAATCCTTATACTCATATGCTGGAGTAAATGATTCTATAGGCTTGCCATTTTATTTTAATGATCTATATGGTAAGCTTTCATTTGTTAGTAATAATGGTTCAAAATTTAACGTTTTTGGTTTTAACTATGCTGATGAATATGCCAATCCTGAAATCGCAACAATTGGGTGGACTAATTCCGGAGGAGGAATGAATTTCAATATTCTTCCAGGAAGTAGTTCATTGATTGTAAATGGAATTGCAGGATATTCTGACTACAAAAGTCAAATTATAGAAGGAGATGAAAGGCCAAGAAGCAGTCAAATAAGAGAGTTTTTCTTGGGTTTAGATTTTGGCATATTCCAAAACAATTATGAATTAAAGTACGGCGTTGAAATCAAGAGCATTTTCACTGATTTTAATTTTACCAATCAATTTGGCATTGCACTTGAGCAATTTCAGAATACCACAGAATTATCTGCTTTTGTGAAGTTTAGACAATCTTGGGATAAACTTGTTATCGAACCAAGTGTAAGACTTCAGTATTATGCCTCACTTCCTGAAGGTTCTATAGAACCAAGATTCGGTCTTAAGTATAACATCAATGATTTCTTGCGATTTAAAGCAGCAGGGGGATTATATAGTCAGAATTTAATCAGTGCTTCAAATGAAAGAGATGTGGTAAATTTATTTACAGGCTTCCTTTCTGGTCCGGATGCGAAATTCAATGATCTTAATGGAGTTCCTGTAACTTCTAAGCTTCAAAAGTCCCAACATCTTATTGCTGGTTTTGAAGCAGATATATTTAAAAATTTTCAAGTGAATCTTGAAGGTTATTTGAAAAATTATCCTCAATTAATTATTGTAAATAGAAATAAAGTAGAATTAGAAGATGCTAATTATGCCACTGAAACTGGGATTGCTTATGGAGGTGATATTTCAGTAAAATATCAAACGGCTAGCTGGTATTTTTGGACAACATACTCTTTAGGATTTGTAAATAGGAATGATGGAGAACAAATTTATCGAACAGTTTTCGATAGAAGGCACAATGTTAATTTCTTGGCAAGTTATAATTTTGGGAAAAACCTTGATTGGCAAGTAAGTGCTAGATATAATTTTGGATCAGGATTTCCATTTACTCAAACTCAAGCTTTTTATAATTACCAGCCTTTTCTTGAAGGTTCTTCAACCCCTTATCAAACCAATAATTCGGACAATATTGGTATTATATACTCTGAAACAAGAAATGGTGGTGAGTTGCCATCTTATCACAGAGTAGATTTGTCTGCACAGAAAACGATTACTTTTTCGAAAAACTTGAATATGGAAATTGTTGCTAGTGTAACCAATGCTGCGAATCGAAACAATATTTTCTATTTTGACAGAGTTCGATATGAGCGAGTAGATCAATTGCCACTACTACCAAGTGTGGGAATTAAATTTAATTTTTAAAAAATTATTATGAAAAAAATCTATGCCTTAGCAATCTTTCTTTTCCTTATTGCATCATCTTGCAAAGACCCATGTAAAGAGGTCAATTGTAATAATGGAACTTGTTTAGAAGGAACATGTCTTTGTGATGATGGATATGAAGGTGTGAATTGTGATCAACTAGAAAGAGATAAGTTTGTAGGCTCTTGGACTGGACCTTTGGATTGTCCAGCCTTAGGAGGAGGCAATGAGGCGACCATTATAGTTACAGAAGATCCTTCTGCCAATAATGGTTTATTGTTTGAATTAGATTTCGATTTATTGGATTTAGATCCATTGGAAGGAACTGTGTCAGGGGATATATTCTTTATTAGTTCAACAGCTCAAACAATCTCCTTACCTCAAATTGGTGATGTAGAAGTTAATATTGGTGGAGATGGTGCTTTTAATGATGATGGGACCGTTTCAGTCAATATTATTTTTACAGTACCTTTGCTTGGAACTTCAGAATGTACTGGAATAATGACAAAAAATTAAGGACGATCAAACTAGAATTAGAAGCCTAGCAGTAGCTGGGCTTTTTTTTTGTATTTATATAAAAGTGGTCCATAAAAATGATTGAATATTGTATTAATCATTTACATTTGTGGCGAATATTAAGACGATGGAAAATAATCTAACATTAGAGGAAAACGGTAAGCTTAAAGAGGCAATAGCATTGATTACTGTTTTAATTGCTGGAGCTGATGGGAACATTGAAAAGGAAGAGCTAACTTGGGCTAAGAAAATAGCTGGAGTCAGAGAATACGGCCCTCCTTCGAAGTTGCATGGCTTTTACCAAGAAGTTGGACTCGATTATGAAGAAAAAGTAAATGGACTTATCGAGACGTTGCCTACAGATGTAAAGGAAAGAACTGAGCAAATTTCTCAAAAATTGTCTGATTTAAACCCAATTTTGGCGAAAATGGACAATGGTCTAGCTCATGCCTTTTACAAAAGTTTTACAACTTTTGCAGAACACGTGGCCAAAGCAACAGGAGGAGTTCTAGGGTTTTTTAGTGTAAGTGCTGAAGAAAAGAATTTGATGTCCTTACCGATGTTGAATGTAATTGAACTGGAAGAAATTTCAGAAGAAGAATAAGTCACCTACTTCGCTTAATTTTGGTAACTTCAAGAAGAAAATATCATCTTCTATGAAGTTTATTCATTCTCTATTATTTTTTTTACTGTGTTGCTCGTGCCTTGCTCAACAAGGGATCAATGGATTAGTCAAAGATGCGGATACAGGTGAGGCACTAATTTCCGCTAGCATCACTATCGGCCAACAAGGAACGTTTACGGAAGTAGATGGATCTTATCAGCTGATTCTTGAACCAGGTGACTATACTGTTGTAGGAAGTTACATTGGATATGAAAACTTTCAACTAGAGCTTGTTGTTGAAAAAGATCAATTTACCATGTTGAATTTAAATTTGGTTCCCACTAAGATGCTGTTGGAAACCGCAACCATTACAGGTTCAAAATTTGAAAGATCATTGGGTAAAGCTCCTGTATCAATAAGCTTGTTGACTCCAGAATTATTAGAATCAAATAATACGGTCAGAATAGATAAAATGATAGACCGGGTGCCTGGTGTCCAAATGATAGATGGTCAGGCAAATATTAGAGGAGGTTCTGGATTTTCTTACGGAGCAGGAAGTAGGGTAATGCTCTTGGTTGATGAAATACCTGCTCTTCAAGTTGATGCGGGATTGGCAAATTGGGTAGATGTACCTGTCGAAAATATTAGTCAGGTAGAAGTGATCAAAGGGGCTTCAAGTGTTCTGTACGGTTCCTCAGCGATGAATGGTATTATCCATGTTCGGACAGGTTATGCAAGTTCTGATCCTGTCACAAAGGTAAATCTATCTTATAAAACTTTTGACACACCTCGAGATCCTAAAAAACAATGGTGGGATAAAGCACCTACAGATATCATTTTTTCTGGTGTACATAAACAAAAATTTGGAAAGTTAGATTTCGTTTTCAATGCCTTTTACAATGATGAATCTAAAATTTATCAATCTGATAATGGTACAACAGAAACCAGTGATGATAGTCCAATGTACTCTGTTAAAGGAAGAACTGGGTTAAAATTAAGATATCGCATTTCAGATCGACTGAATATTGGCATCAATTCTAATTATACTCGAATAAAATCTGCTACTCCTTTCTTATGGAAAAACCCTGCAAGGGGAGCTTATCAAAGTTTTCCTGGGGCTATCACTGAAGGGGTAAAAACCAGATTTTATGTAGATCCTTTTTTGAAATATTATGACAAGAGTGGGGCCAAGCATCAATTGTTGTCAAGACTATATTATACCTTCAATGATCAAAATAATAATCAGTCCAATAAATCTTTAAGTGAATACATTGAATACCAATATCAGAAAAACTTCAAGGAACTTGGATTTTTGTCAACTTCGGGATTAAGTGCACAATTGGCGAATTCTGATTCCGACTTATTTGGAGATACTACATTTACTTCAAGAAATATTGCTGTATATAGTCAATTGGAAAAAGAGTTTTACCAACAACTTAATTTGCTATTTGGAATTAGACTTGAGAATAATGTACAACTAAGTCCCGAAGAATTTATGGGGGTAAACATACCAGAAGGCCGCGATGTGGATTCAAAATTTATTGCAAGAGGCGCAATGAATTATCAAATAGGAAAGGCTAGTTTTTTACGTGGATCATTTGGTCAAGCTTATCGATATCCTACTATAACTGAAAGATTTATAACTACCACTTTTGGTGGTTTAAATATTTTTTCGAACCCAAACCTAGAGCCAGAAACTGGATGGTCTGCAGAAATGGGAATAAAGCAAGGTTATCAAATTTTGGGAATCAATGGGTTTTTGGATGGTGCCGTATTTTGGAATCAATATGACAACATGATGGAGTTTACCTTTGTTCAAAATGATTTTGGTGTTGGTTTTAGATCTGAAAATGTTGGTGATATTGATATCAAAGGATTTGAGGTGAATGCACTCGGAACAAGAAGACTTTCAAAGTTTGGGTTGAATTTTATGATTGGGTATACCTACATAGATCCTAAATATCGAAATTTTGAAGGCAATGAGGCTTTACAATCTTCGTTGTCAAGTTCGGTTAAGATTGTAAATAATGTTTTGATCACACAACCTGCAATAAATATTTTGAAATATCGAAGTCAACATAATTTGAAAAGTGATGTAGAATTTGCATGGAAAAATATCAAAATTGGAGCTAATTATGTACGATTGAGCAAGGTGGATAATATTGATTTTCTTCTAGCTAATTTTGCTGCTATTCGAGAATATAGAAGTATTAATAATGATGGATATTCAATTTTAGATCTACGGGGATCCTATGAAATTAAGTTTAATGACGCCTTCAAGACCAAAATTTCTTTGGTGGCTAAAAATGTCATGAATGAAGAGTATACCTTACGTCCAGGCCTACTAGAAGAACCAAGAAATTATGGAATTAGGATAGATGTAACTTTTTAGTGTACCTGTCTAAAACTTATTTTTTACAAATTGGTTAATTTGAAAATTAAACAACTCAGCAAATGTCAACTATAAGAAATTCATTGGGAGTTTTGTTATGCTCAACTTTACTTTTAAACGCTTGTAAAGGCGATGCCAAAGAAAAAACAATTGGAATGGTAGATCAGGTCCAGGAGGTTGTTGAGCAAGTTGATCAGTTAGATCATCTTCATGATAAAGAAGAGTTCACTGATACTGTTAAGTCCATCATTGCTCCTTCAACTGAGGAAAGTAAAGAAAAACAAATCAATGATCTTGAGGCAAAAGCTAAGCCTACGAATAATCATAATACAGATATTGGATCTGAAAAAAAGATGCCCACTGAGATAAGTAAAAATAATGTTAAAGAGATTGAGGAAGAAGAGGTAAACGAGAGTTTTCCAGAAGCCAATCCATCCAATACAATACCAAAACAAAAGCCAAATGTGCTTAAGGATATTGAAAAACCGATAGAGCAAAGTAATACCAATGAAGAAAAGGTTAAAATTCAAAATATTTCAAAACCAAATAAACAAGGGGCTGAAGTTTTGAAAATAGATCAAACCCAAGCACAATTTAGTCATGCAAGTTTTCATAGCATATTAAAAAATTATGTCTCAGCAAATGGAGCTGTAAACTATCCCCAGTTGAGGAATGCTGCGGATGAATTAAATGCATATTGCAAATTGCTAGAAGATAATGGACCTAATGCAAATTGGTCTCGCAATGATAAGCTGGCCTATTGGTTAAATGCTTACAATGCATTTACCCTTAAGTTAATCATTGATAATTATCCGATAGGTAGTATTACAGAATTAGACAGCGGGAAACCTTGGGATAGGAAGTGGATTAAATTAGATGGAAAAGATCTATCGCTTAATAATATCGAGAACGATATCATAAGGCCAACTTTTAAAGATGCACGAATTCATTTTGCAGTAAATTGTGCTGCTAAATCTTGTCCACCGTTGGGCAACTTTGCCTTTACCGGGAGAAATGTAGATTCTAAGCTAGAGGCATTAACAAAGTCATTCATCAACGGTCCAGCCAATGAAATTTCAGAAGAAGAAATAAAGGTGTCAAAGATATTTGATTGGTACCATGAAGATTTTGGAGACTTGGTTGAATTCATAAATAGATATTCATTAACCAAAGTTAATGCAAATGCGAAGGTTCGATTTATGGAATATGATTGGGCTCTAAATGAGAAATAATGGCTCCACCTCGTATTATTTTTCTTGATAGTTATACAACAAATCCAGGTGATCTTGCTTGGACTAGATTGGCAAATCTTGGTGAATTTGTTCATCACAAGAATATTGTAAACTATCCAGACATCATCAGCAAAGCAAAAGATGCGGAAATAGTAATTCTTAACAAGGCAATCATCACCAAACAAGTATTGAATGAGCTTCCGAATTTAAAATTAATATGTGTTGCTGCAACAGGGTATAATAGTGTAGACCTAGAGGCTTGTAGCAAGATGAATATTCCTGTTTGTAATGTAAAGGCTTATAGTTCACCTGCAGTTGCCCAACAGGTTTTTTCCTTGATTCTGGCTTTGAGAAATAAGGTTCAAATTTACTCAAGTGAAGTTAGTCAAGGTGTTTGGTCTGATCAAGCATTTTTTAGTTATCAAAATGAACCTTGGTTTGAATTGAAAGATAAGGTTATGGGGATATTTGGCTTAGGCCAAATAGGTGAAAATGTAGCAAGGATTGCAGATGCTTTTGGTATGAAGGTAATTGCTTATCGAAAGCATCCAGAAAAGGGTAGTCCAAAACATGTACAGCTTGTTGGGAAGGAAGAGCTATTTTCTGAATCAGATGTTTTAAGTTTGCATACACCGTTGAATGAAGAAACCAAAGAATTGATTAATGCTCGGAGTTTAGGACTTATGAAGCCGAGCGCATTACTGATAAATACGGGAAGAGGAGGATTGGTCAATGAGTTAGATTTGAAAAATGCTTTGTTGTCAGGCATTATTGCAGGAGCGGGCTTGGATGTATTGTCACAAGAACCACCTTCTAAAGATCACATTTTATTTAATTTAAATAATTGCTTGATAAGCCCACATCTTGCTTGGGGAAGTGTTGAATCTCGAATGCGATTGATTGAAGGCCTCGCTAAAAATATTGAGGGTTATTTGTCAGGCAAGTTGGTCAATGTTTTGAATTAGCTTCCTATATTTATAAAACTGGAAAGATTAAACAGCAATCCTTAGGAAGGAAAAGCCACCTAACTTAATTTAAGAAAGGTGGCTTTTTCTTTTTTAAAATGATTCCTATAAGTTAGGGATTCTTAATGTTTGCCCTGGATAGATCTGATTAGGATCTTTCAACATTGGAGTATTTGCTTCAAAAATTTCATTGTACTTCATTGGATCTCCATAAAACTCTTTTGCAATTTTAGAAAGACTGTCTCCTGGTTGGACTTCGTAGAATTTTGAAGTTGGAGGAGGGGTTGTTACCGAAATTCTATCATCAACAGCACCAATGCCATCAACATTTCCAATCATTAATACAATTTTTTCCTTGTCATCAACGGATGTTGTAAGGCCATACACTGTTGCTGTTCCGTCTGTAAATTCAATATCAAGATTTTCGACAGCTACACCAGAGCCTTCTACCATGTTTTTCAATACAGAAGAGGTTCTTGCATTTGCTGCTGCTGCATCAGCTGCTGCAGCATCGTTTTCTGCTGCAGAATCCTTAAGAATTTTTGAACCCGCGTTTTTTAAGAAAGAGAATAATCCCATTTAATTCAATTGATTTTGAGTTAATAAATATTACAATGATATCAATTTGAATTTAGATTAAATAATTCCATCAAATGCAAAATTTTTTCATTTGCTTTAATATTTACCTAGAGTGGCCTGAAAAGTGGCTAAAAACAAGCATTTCAGATGCCTTAAAGATTATTATTATCTGTATTAAAAGCCTATATTTGCGTTCATTTTTGAAGAATACAAACTAGAAAATTTGCTACAATGCAAGGAAAGGGACTAATTAAGATATTTTTCGTACTTCTGGTACTCGTGTCGTTATTACAGATTTTGTATACGCTACCAACCAATAAGGTAGAAGCTAATGCTGATGCTTATGCTCAGGAACTAGCAGATGCTGCACCAGAAGGTACGGATTTATATGCAGTTAAAAAGCAAGCAAAAGCGGCATATCTTGATTCTATGTCTTCTGAGGAGATTTTCAAGATTCCATTATTCCAAGGTTTTACATACAATGAGCTTAAAAACAAGCAATTAAACCTAGGACTTGACCTAAAAGGAGGGATGAGTGCCGTTTTGGAGGTGGATTTGAAAGAATCACTGAAGAGATTATCAGGGTATAGTAAAGACCAAGGATTCAACTTGGCCTTAGAAAACGCTACTAAAGCGCAAAAAAATGCTCAATCTGATTTTATCAACTTGTTTTTTCAGGAATACCTGAAATTGCCAGAAGATCAGAAAACAGGTTTGGCGAGAATATTCAGCAGAGATCCAGAATTAAAGGATCTTATGAGCTTGGATACTGATGATGGAGAGGTAATAAAACTTCTTAGAGAAAAAGGAAACGAAACAGTTAAGTTAACTTTTAATAGACTTAAGCAAAGAATTGACAAATTAGGAGTTGTACAACCCAATGTAACCTTGGATGCAGCTAGAGATTTGATCTTGGTAGAAATGCCTGGTATTGAGAATTCAGCCAGAGCAAGAAGCTTTTTAACTGGAACAGCTGCCCTAGAATTTTGGGATACCTACAGAGCAAGTGATCCTGGTATTTCAGCTGCTTTCGTAGAAGCAAATCGAAGACTTAGTGGAGGATCGAATACGACCACAGAAGTTGAAATGGACAGCATAAAGACTGCAGATCTTGATGAATTGGGTAACGAAACTGGAGACTCTACAGTTCAATATATTGAAAAAGCTGCCGATAATTTTGGGGAAGGCGGAGCATTGACATCTTTGTTGGATGTAAATGGTCGTTTTTCTGCCACCCACATGGGTATAGCAAGAGGAAATGATACGACAGCGGTGAATAGACTATTGTCTAGACCAGATGTACGAAGTTTATTTCCAGCGGATAGTAAGTTTGCATGGGGAGCTAAGCCTATCAAATTGACTGGGGCAGATGTCGATCCAGCTGAATATGAAGGGAAATATGCATTGTATATGATGAAAAAAGAGCCTGGTTCTAACAAGGCTCCATTAGAAGGTGATGTCATAATATCAACAAATGCATCTCCTAATCCTACAGGAGAAATGGCTGTAAGTATCAGAATGAATCCAGTAGGTGCAAAGAAATGGGCTAGAATGACGGAAAGTGCATTTAATGCTGGACAAAGAGAAATTGCTATTTTGTTGGATAATGAAGTTATTTCTGCTCCTTATATAAAAGGACCAATTACTGGTGGAAACTCTGAAATATCCGGTAATTTTTCAGTGCAAGAAGCAAACGATTTGGCGAGTATGTTAGAGGTAGGGAAATTGCCAGCATCCATCAACATTATCCAAGAATCAACAGTAGGACCGTCTTTGGGAGCTGAAAATATTTCTAAAAGTTTCAAAGCATTGATCATAGGGATCAGTTTGGTGCTATTATTTATGGTATTCTATTACGGTGGAGCTGGTTTGATTTCTATTATAGCTCTTTTGTTAAACTTGTTTTTCATTTTTGGAGCACTAGCAAGTTTTGGAACAGTTTTGACCTTACCGGGTTTTGCGGGGATTATCCTAACAGTAGGTATGGCCGTGGATGCAAATGTTATCATATTTGAGAGGATTCGTGAAGAGTTAAGAGCAGGAAAAACATTGATTGCATCCGTTACTGATGGATTTAGAAATTCTTATTCAGCGATTATTGATGCAAACGTTACAACCTTGTTGGTAGCTTTTGTTTTGGCATATTTTGGTCTTGGTCCAATAAAAGGATTTGCTGTTATTTTAATCATAGGAGTATTGTGTTCTTTGTTTACAGCAGTCTTAATTGGAAGAATGATCATTGATTGGTGGATCAGAGGTGATAGAAATTTGTCATTCTGGACAGGTCCTTCAAAGAATATGTTCGCTAATTTGAACATAGATTGGATAGGAAAGAGAAAAATTGCTTATGTCTTTTCCGGGATATTAATAGTGGCTGGTCTGGCTTCTATTTTTACAAGAGGATGGGATCTAGGTGTTGATTTTGAAGGAGGATATAAGTTTGATGTTCAGTTTTCTGAAGATATCTCTATGGATGACGAAACATTAAGAACAGGAATTGTTGATTATCTTGGAGACAGAACGATTGTGAAGTCAGTTGAAGCTGCAAATACGTTTAATATCGTAACACCATATTTAATTGATGAAACAGGACCAGCTGTTGTTGATGAAGTGATTGCTAAAATGCATGAAGGAATTGAGGCAATAACCGGTAAGACCATTAATATAGAAAACTTTAAGTTGAGTAGTGATAAAGGAGATACTCACATATTAAGTTCAAGTAAGGTGGGACCTACTATTGCAGATGACATTAAGAAGAGTTCTTACTATGCTGGCTTTTTTGCTTTGTTATTAATCTTCTTATATCTATTCCTAAGATTTAATAAATGGCAATTTAGTTTGGGTGCCGTTGCAGCTGTTGTTCATGATGCATTGATTGTACTTGGTTTGTTCTCATTGCTAAAAAATATAGTTCCATTTAGTTTAGAAATTGATCAGGCATTCATTGCAGCCATTCTAACGGTAATAGGATATTCCATAAACGATACGGTTGTTGTATTTGATAGAATCCGGGAGGATTTAGGGATATATACCAATAAGGCAACAGACGATGTGATTAATATAGCCTTAAACAATACCTTTTCAAGAACTATTATTACCTCTTTAACTACCTTGTTTGGGGTTCTTATATTGTTCTTATTTGGTGGAGCCAGTACAAAAGGATTTGCATTTGCATTATTAATAGGAATATTGGTAGGTACATACTCTTCAATATTCATTGCAACTCCAATTGTTAGAGATTTAACGGATAATTTGAAAGCAAAGAAGGCAGTAGCTAAAAAGAGATTTTCAAAAGCTTTGAATTAAGCTCGGAAAAATAAATAATAAATGAAAAGCTTCCTCGAAGAGGGAGCTTTTCTTGTTCCTAGGCGTTATTATTTCATTGAATCTTTCTAATTTACTCAATTTATTTATAAATAATAACTTTAAGTATTTGAAAATCAATGGCTTATAGGTTTTTTTATATTGATATATAATATTTAGTATAATATTTGCCCTATACAATCATACCTCCCACAAGCCTAAATTTTCAACGATACTCGCATATCTTAAATTGAAGTATGTAAAGCATTAGCTTTTATGATAAAAAGGCAGAGAATTATAGTAAACTTCATAGCCATAACCGCTTTTTCCTTTGGGGTAATTGCAACTGCATTTGGTTTTGATGATTCTTTTATCAATGATTTTGATAATGGACCTATTCTTGAATTAATGGATGATGTAACTGTTTGTTCAGGAAGTGCAATCATACTTTCAGAAATTCCTATTATTGAAACAACAGGAATGCAACTGGATTATTCTTTTCATTCTGCAAATCCAGTTTCTGATTTAAATGAAATATTGACTGAAAATCTTGTTGTCACATCCAATGACACGATTTATGCAGCTGCTAGCGATGGAACTTGCCAAACAGTTTTAGAAATTCCTATTGAATTTGTTCTGTCACCAGTATTGACTACCAATGATGTTGTGACAATATGCAGTGGAGAAGAATTTGATTTATCTTCTTTGAATATTGAAGATCTTGAAAATACTGGGTCTGTCATAAGTTTTCATACCAGTAATAATCCTAGCTCTGATAATATAATTAATAATTTAATTATTAGTCCTGACATGACCACATCAGTCTATGCTTATAGTGAGCTAGGAGTATGTAGTTATACTTTACCTATTTCAATTAATGTAGTTTCTTCTCCTGACCTTTTCGTTACCACTGAACCAGTAATTTGTACAGGTTTAGATTTGGATTTGAGTACTTTATTATTGACAGATTTAAACAATACAGGAGCACCAATCTCAATACATACTTCCTTGCCTGGTAATGATCAAAATGAAATTACAGGGCAAACGGTAAATTATTCAAATTCAACAATTATATATGCAGTTGCGCAATCAGGAAATTGCCAAACTGAATTGCCTATTAATGTTACTGTAACATCTTCATTATATGCTGGAGAAAATAATACGGGTATGGCTTGTGTTGGCAATGGAGATTTTGAACTTTCTGAATTGGTGACACCTAATTCGAATCCGGGAGCATTTGTTCCAGTTTTGACCAATTCATACTTTAATGAAGTCACGAATACAATGAATACGAATATCGCTCCAAGTGGAATTTATTCATTTTTATATATCGTTGAAGCTGAAGGGCAGTGTCTTCCAGATACGGCCTTCTTGGATTTAGAGCTTATGCCTGCAACGAGTGCTGGAGCAGATAATTTTAGAGAAATATGTGAAGGGATATCAGGTCCGGTAAGTATGAGTCAGTTTTTGAATGGAGCAACCAGTTCTGCAGGTTTTTGGCGTCAGTTAACTGGACCAAGTATTGATGTGTCGGATCCTGCAAATGTTGATTTTTCATCTATCCCTTCAGATACTTTGTTGTTTCAATACGTTGTACAAGAACCAGCGGAGTGTAAAGCAGATACATCGATAATCACAATCGATGTTACGCCTTCTCCTGAACTGGATGGTGTGCAATTGCGTTGTGCTGAGGATTTAAACTCCTATACTTTCGCATTTTGGACGGAATATACGAATGTAACTGTAGACTTTGGAACCATTGTGCAAGTAGGCACTGAGTTCCAAGTACAAGATATTCCAATTACTCAGGCAATTAATATAACCTTGGTCAACGAAAAGAATTGTAGCAATACAATTCATATTAATCCACCTGATTGCGATTGTGCTTTTGTGCCATTGCCTACTCAGGTATACTCTGTGAGTGTTTGTGAAGGGGACCCTGTTCCTCCGATGAGCATTAATTTGGAAGCTGGAGTAGGAGCAAATTGGTATGATGCAGCTGAAGGAGGAGAATTGTTATTTGGAAATGGTATTGCTTTTAATCCATCAATTAATGCTGTTGGTAGCTATACATATTATGTTGAGGTGTATTCATTGTTTGACGAAAATTGCGTAAATGAAAGTAGAGTAGAAGTAACGCTTGATATCTTTCCATACCCTTCCAATATACCGGTAGTGGCATTTGGATGTGTTACGGATGACATAGCTACTTTTGATTTTGATGCTGTTGCAAATAGCTTGGATCCTACTGGACAATTGCATTATGCTTTCTATGCTAGCGAAGCAGATGCAAATTCTAATAGCAATGCTTTACCCAATGTATATGAAGCCAATATAAATGGGTTGGATATGTTATATGCAACCGTTGAATATGGAGGTGGATGTCAAACTGTAGTATCCGTTGAACTAAAAATAAGTCCTAATCCAGATGTCACTTTTGGAACTAATAATATTGATTGTGAAAATGAAACTGGAGGAGTGTATGTCGTTAATAATGACCCTAGTCAGGAAATTACTTTCAGTTACAATCTACAAGATTTTACAACTGTCCTTGAACAAAATAATTTGTTTGGAGGAAATGCTATTTTAAGAGCAAAGAATGAATTTGGTTGTATCGTCGAAGAATGGGTAGTTGTAGAAGTTCAAACTGGATTTTCTATAGAGTCAATGGAGTTTGTTTGTGATGGTAATGGTACTCCTTCCGATGCAACTGACGATTTTCAAGTTGTAAGTGTATTATTAGAAACAACTACAAATTCTCCAAGTTATGAAATTATAGATTCTCAAACCGGGGATTCTTTTGGTGTACATCCATTTGGTCAAATGGTGGATATTGTTGTTCCTGTAAATGGTAACTGGTATATTTTAGACTTTGTGGATACACTAGATCCGTTGTGCTCTGAAAGTGTAACATTGGGTTATTTAGAGACTTGTTCTACACAGTGTGGTATTACCAATATTGAAATTGTAGGTTCAGAGTGTTTTGATAACAATACACCAGAAAACCCTTTTGATGATAAGTTTTATTTGGATGTTGAAGTTTTAGCTGTCAATGCTTCGGACAGTTGGATTCTAGATGGTCCTTTGCAATTTACCGGCAATTACACAGATGTTCAGCGTGTTGGACCATTTGATATAGATGATCACCCAGGGGTATTAATTTTTCAGGATGATTTGAGCAGCGATTGTTTTTATGAACTTTTATTTGATGTTCCTAATACTTGCTCTAATCAATGTGCAGTCGAATTGGTTGAATTTAACAATATAGCTTGTGATGATGCTTTCACTGGGCCAATATCAGAGGATGATATCTATTTGGTGTCTTTTATTTTTTCTAATATAAATACAGGCAAGACATCTTATTTTATAGAGATTGATGGAAATACTTTAGGACCATTTTTGTATGACGAATTGGTAGAGATTCCTGGAGTTACTTCTTCATCACAAGAATTGACAGTATTTGTTATGGATGAAGAAAATGGAGCTTGTCTTCAGGATTATACTGTTCTGTTAATGGCTTGTTCTGAATGCATTGAATCAACAGAAATTATTACAGAAACCCTCAATTTAAATTGTGTAGGAGATCCTGAATTTCCGGAGATAAACCTTAGCTTGGAAGGTCAATATAGTTGGACTCATTTAGCGACTGGTTCAATGTTTTCAAGTGAATTAAGTCCTGGAATAGATGAGTTGGGATTATTTGAAATATTTGTAAACCATGATAATTTATGTGTTTCAAAAGATACTTTAGAAGTGATTCAAGAAAATATTATTCCTGTAGCCGATGCTGGTGAAGATTTGATTATCAATTGTTTTGATCCTAGCGTAAGTTTGCAAGGCACAACAATGCATCCATCAAACATTAGATACGATTGGTTTGATGAAAACAATAATTTGGTTACATCCAATGAGACAGGAGATTTTACTACTAGCCAAGAAGGCACATATTATCTTAGCGTCATAGATACTTTGCGTAAATGTGTTTCGGATTTATCAGCAGCTAATGTATTGAGGGATGACGTAGTACCTAATTTGACTATTGATATTTTTCCTAATGATACGCTTACCTGTTTTAGTGAAGAAATAAATATTAATCTTTTAGAAGATTTAAGTAATTATAAAGTCTCTTGGGTTGTGCAAGGAGATACTTTGGTTCAAGATTCTTTAATTGTCACTAGCATAGGATTATATGATTTAGAGGTTCAGGATTTGGGGAATGGTTGTATTCAACATATTGATTTTGAGATTCATAAAAATGCAGATTACCCGCTTGTTGAGATTGATTTTCCAGATACCTTAAATTGTTTAAACTCAACCATTACTTTAGATGCAAGTATGTCTTCAAATGAATCGGTAATTGTCAATCAATGGTATCAACAAGATTTTGAAGAACTTAATGGAGAACAGGATTTGGTGTTGGAAGTTGATGAAGGTGGGATGTATTATCTACAATTGTCCAATCTTGCAAATGGATGTGTTGAATTAGATTCCATATTTGTAGTACAAGATCAAGGTTTACCACTAATAGAGGCAGGTTCTGATGATTACATCAAATGTTATGAGGATAACTACATGTTGAATGGAAGCTTATTTGAAGACATAGATGATTATACAGTAGCCTGGTACAATTACGGAACAAATGTTGCTTTAACCGAAAATATTCTAAATCCTATAATTACAGATACTGGTATTTATCTTTTACATGTTGTCAATAATATTAATTATTGCGAAACTTACGATACTGTTCAAATTACTAAAGATCCGAATCTTATTAAATCGGTAGATATTTTTTCTGACGATCCACTTTGTTATTTGGATGAAAATGGAATAATAGTTATTCAGGATGTAGAAACGGAAGGAACTGGCTTGGAGTACTTCTTTAATGGAGTTCAATCTCCAGATGGTAATATTTTGGATAATCAGGTAGGTGGAGAATTTGAAATTTCGATAAGAAATGCAGAAGGATGTTCATTTGATACTTTGATAAGCTTGATAGATCCATATGTTCTCAGCTTGGATTTAAATACTTCTGCTGAGGAAACAATTAATCTTGGTGATTCATTAACCATACAGGCTATAACAAATATTCTTCCCGAAGATATAGCTAATATAGAGTGGTCAAACCCCGAAACACATACAAGACCAAATGAATTAACGACAACAATATTTCCTTATTCAAGGACAAGCTATGAAATTATCGTTACTGATGAAAATGGATGCGTTGTTTCCAGTTCTTTAACTGTGTATGTGACTGAAGAAATATATTTATATTTCCCTAATATATTCAGTCTTGAACCAGGGTCACAGAATACGGAATTTATAATTCATGGAGATCGTCAAGTTGAGAAGATTACACAATTTGAGATTTTTGACCGATGGGGAAATCGTGTTTTTCGAAATCAAGACTTTAGACCTGGTGAAGTAGGATCAGGTTGGGATGGCTATTTTGATGGTGTTGAAGCATCGACAGGAGTTTATATGTATAGGGTAGAAGCACTTCTTAAAAATGGGAAACAAAAATTCTTTATTGGAGATGTCACATTAGTGAAATAAGCATTCATGAATGCAAGATGCATTATTAAAGATTTCTTAATTTTTAGAAATCTCCATTCAATCTTAGATTCTATATTAAATTTGCAGAAATACTTAATGTGATTAGGAATCTTATTATTGCCATGGTCGTATTGGGTGGATTTGGATTTATTGTATTTCAGATCTATCAGTTTTTATTTAATGTAGGTGGATCAAGATCTAAAGTTGCTAAAGACAAAGCTGAGCTGAAACAACTTGCAAAAGAAATCACCCAACAATTAGCGCCTCTCACAAAAGAAGAACTCTCTTTACTTTCTTCAAAATTAAAATCATCAAGAATAACAAAGGGTATGTACTATACCGAAAAAGGATTGATGATGTCAATATTTGAAGAACCTCTCGTTTCTTATGGATATCGAAACTATGGGCGAGGAAAATCTTTGCTTGTTGCCAACACTGCGAATGGTCTTTTTGAATTCGAAGAAAAAAAAGAAGGTGTGCATTTGAGTATAAATGGTTTTAATCAAGGTATCATAGATTCTAGTGGAGAGCTTTACGATAAACAAGGAAATAAAATTGCAGAGCTAGATTTTAAGACTAATGATGATTATCGAGATCTAAAAATTGGGAATAATAAAGTTGGATCATTGTTAGATCCTGAAAATGAAAAAATAACCGATAATACGCGTGCTTATCTTGAACTAAAAGATCTTGATGAACATGAGCGAAATTTAGTGTTGGCAATAACTATGTATGATTCATTAATACGCGAATAAAATTTATGCAAATGAAACAATTATTTTTTACGACTATTTTATTGATTTTCACAATTGGAGCTGGTTTTGGTCAGTTTGACGTAGAACCTAAAAGTGATGAGACAACCATAGAAGAGGCAATCTATGAGGCTGTAGAAAAAATAGAAAATGCGGTGGAATCTTTTGATTTTGAATATTTTTTTGATGAGAGACTTCCAAAGATTGTTGAAGATATAACACCTAGTGAGGAGACTATCGACAAAGTTGAAGAAGGAATTAGGGAAGGGTTAGAACGGATTAAGGAATTTGATTCTAGTAAATTAGATGATCTGATGGAAGAATTAGAGGAGAGTATTGAGGAATTTGGCGAGGAGATAGAAGATATTATTTGTAATAAAAAGATACAAAAAATTTAGGAACTAATTAAAGTTATAGTATAAGGGTGTTTCATAACAAATGAAGCGCCCTTTTTATGTTGTAGAGATAATTAATGGCTAGAGCTCATAAAATACTAAATATATTATGATAATATAAATATATAAATATCAGATTAATAATGATTAAAACATTTATATATATTTATATATACTATATTCTTAAATAGAGCACCTTATATATAATAAGTTTTTATAATATAATTATATTTGTTCTAATTAACGTTGAGAGACGTTTTTGGTAACCCTGCCGATTTAACCAAAGATTGAAATCCAAAGATCGATTATACCTAAGTATCAAAGATAAATTGGTACTTAAATTCTAACAAAACCTAATGTACTGCTTACCCAAAAGCCGGTACATCCCCACAGTTTAAAGTTTTACAACCCTAAAGGTTGGTAACAACGCTATATCAAATTTTAGGTAAAAATTATCTAATCAATTAGTCATCAGATGAGGTTTTCTTATTTAATCAGTTTACTGATTTCAATTTTTGTGTTTTCAGAGTTGGCATCTCAGGATCCAACCATAGATTTTATTCCGGCTCAAAAGCCAGTGCAAGAAATTCAAGTTGTGTATTCTGGATTGTCGTCAGCTTATGTAACCGGTTATGCATTATCGAATGGTCAAAATACTACTGCTTGTTCAAATCAAGGTTACAATAATGCCAGTTGTTTTGATTTGTACTTGACACCGCCTGCGGATCCAAGTACCGGTTGTACAATGGAAATGTGTGTTAATATTTTTGCTGAAGGTAATGGGAAAAGATCAATTCATGCAGGGGCAGGTCTTCCTGGTTATGCCCAATGTGAGATTCTTCAAACTTTAAAAGGGAATGAATTTATTGATTTTACCATTTGTGTGGAACCCGAAACACCAATACATCTTGTCTTATGCAAGCAAGGTTCTGAAAATAACGGAGGGTTTATCGCATCTGCAATAAATTGCTGTACTCCATCTGGTGCTTGTCCAGCTGATGCTACGGTGCAATGTACTGACCCAGGGGCCAGTCCTGATTTTTCTGCAGGAAGTGGACCAGCCGCATATGATATTTATGTAAATCAGCTTGGAGGAAGCTTGAGTATGTCAGGTGCAGGTTGTGCAACATGTGATGCCACGCAAGGATGTTGGGATATTAGCTATAATGATTCTGGTGCATTAGATTTCTGTGTTGGTAATACGGTAACTCGAACTTGGGCACTAAGTCTTGATCCTGCTACTAATTTCGTTGAGCTATCTCCAGGCGTTTTTGGTCCTTGGTCTGAAGTATGCTCGCAGCAAGTGACAGCAGCAATTGATAATCAATCTCCATTAATTACTTGCCCTTCAGATCTAGTCGTGGACGGTTGTAGTTTATCAGATCTGTCAACTGCCACACCTGCCCTACCATTTAGTACAAGCCCTGTTCCAATTACTGAAGTAACTTTTGAAGCATTGGCTGGAGCATCTATTTCTGAAAATTGTAACCTTACTAGTTTGACTTATTCAGATGCACTAATCTCCCAAGATAATTGCACCATTACTTTGCAAAGAACTTTTATTGCTGATGATGAATGTGGAAATGGACCTGTTAATTGTGTTCAAAATATAACGATAGATGATTTAAGTCCTCCTAGCCTAGGACCTTTAGCAGATGTGACAGTTACAGGAACAACAGGCTGTTTTCCAACATTAAATCCAAGTCCACCTACTTCGATAGATGGTTGTAATGGACCTGTCTCTATTGAGTTAACGAATATTGATAATCAAGCTCCTCCTCCTCCAACAATCATTGATATAACCATTGCTTTGGATGATTATGCATCTGAAACTACTTGGGACCTTGTTGACGAGAATGGAATGGTAATTCAGGCTTTGGTTTCTTATTCTAGTAGTAATCCAAATAATGATAATAATCAAACTTATACCTATTCATATGTAGTTACTGCAGGATTGGATTATACATTTACCATAAATGATTCTTATGGAGATGGTATTTGTTGTGCATATGGAAATGGTTTTTATACAATTGAAGTAAATGGCCAACAAGTTGGAAATGGAGGGGCGTTTGGTACACAAGCAATCGAAACTTTTTATGCAGGTCAAATACTTGAAGAAGGAAATAAAACAACATTGACTTGGGAGGCGACAGATCAATGTGGTAACATTGCAACTGCAAATCAATGTTATTTCTTTGTTTCGACTGGACAACCTTCTCTAAGTTGTCCACCAGATCTTACTTTATGTACGGATCCCGGACAATGTAGTTATACGGCTGGTCCTGCTTTAGATGCCTTGCCACAACTAAGCTGCTTGCCTGATTGGCAATTGTCATATAGTATTGACGGAGGAACTTCTATTGTAGGGCAGATATCAGAAAATATGGAATTATTAAGTTTGGGCAGTCATACCATTGAATATACTTTTGGTTACATTGGAGCAGATACACCTCCTACACCAAGCTCTGTATCTTGTAGCTATAATGTTTTAATTGAGGATTGTGAACCTCCAGTAATTACTGCCTGTCCAATAAGTATGGTTGTGGAATGTGATGGTGGAGGAAATTCCACTGATTTATCTGCATGGCTAGCTGGGTTTTCAGCAACTGATAATTGTAATAATGTGACAACAGCTGCGAATCAAGTTGAAGTGTTTGGAGGTTGTGGTGCTTCTGGACAATTTTTATATGAGTTTTCTGCAACGGATGATGCTGGTAATGTCACTGTTTGTTTGGCCAGCTTTACAATAGAAGATAGTATGCCTCCAACCATTGGCGGATGTCCAACAGGGCCGATTGCTTTTGATTGCGCTTCTGGTGATGTGTCAGCAGATATTGATGCTTGGTTGTCGACAACCATGTCTGCGATTGTTGCGGGTTCTTCAGATCAGTGTTCTTCTACAACACTCATGGCTACTAATAATTATTTAGGAGTTTTACCAATTACCTCATGTCCAGCTACTCCAAACCTTTTGACGATTACCTTTACGGTAGAAGATGAATGTGGTTTTGCACTAAGTTGTGATGTTGATATTTACATTGTTGATAATGCAGGACCCACTCTTCCGACCTGTGTAACATCTGAAGTTTTTGATTGTGGTGACAATTTGGATCAGAGAATTTTAGATTGGGCTAATACTCAATTATTTGTTTTAAGTTTAGGAGCAATGGATGATTGTAGTCTACCTAATGAATTAATGGTTGCTCATGATTATTCTTTAGGAAATGCACCAACATTTGATTGTGATGCAGGTACATCAACAACAACCAATGTTACTTTTACTTTGACTGATGCATGTGGAAGAATTGATATGTGTGTTGTTCCAGTCATGGTTCAAGACACTGTTCCTCCTCAAATTGAGCTTTGTCCAGCAATAACCGTTGATGTTGGAAGTAGTGTTAGTTGTGATATTTCAAGTGGGGATTTATATACTGCTATTATAGCAGGTGGTTTCATGGCATCAGATAGTTGTGATGCAGGAGCGGTTATTACAATGGATGAAGTTGGCCCGTTTACAGGTGGTGCTTGTACAGCAGGTGTTGACCCTACAACGATGGTCACTATGAGGGTAACTGATAATTGTGGTAATAGTTCAACATGTAATGTTGTTGTAACATTGGAGGATAATACAGCCCCTTCGTTTTCAGCACCCTCAAATATTACGATTAATGTGGATGGAGTTTGTAGTTATAATGCAGATCCAAGCATTACAGGAGACGTGATGGACGAAGCGGATAATTGTTCAATAAATGAAGCAACATATTCTGATAGTTTTTCACCGGGAATATGTACTGGTACTGGTACAATAACAAGGACATGGAGTTTGGTAGATGGTTGCGGAAATGCTGCTTTAGATCAAGTACAAACAATTACCATAACTGACACATCTATTCCTATTTTTAGTGCTGTACCTTCTGCAATTACTGTAGGATGTCTTGAAGATGTTCCTGGATCTCAAGGGATTACAGCAACTGATAATTGTACTACACCAATCAATGTAGTTTATAGTCAAACAGGTGACTGTAGTTCAATAACAAACACTTGGACTGCGACAGATTGTTCAGGTAATGTCTCCACTATTGTACAAGTAGTAACCTTAGATATAACAGATCCTACTACCTGTGATGCCGCAGCAGCATGTGTTGTTATTACAACAATGGGTAGTGCCCTAGCAACTTTAGATTGCGACGGTGGAGGTGATGATAATGCTACTGAATGTATGAATAATACAAGTCCTTATGATCCATGTGATGATCCGAATTTGACTGGTGCAGATATCTGTGCAAGTTTAGTTGCTGCCTATACTGCAGGTGATGTTACCACGAGCGTATTTTATGGTTTAGATTGTGATAATGGTGGTATTCAAAATGAAATAGAGTGTTTAGGTCCCGACTTGATTCCTGGAACAGGGGATGAGTTAGGAACTGATCCATTGGTGATTGGAGATGATGATCCATGTATTCTACCAGGGTTAACAGGTGCAGATATTTGTGCAAGTCTTGAGGCAGCATATACAGCTGGTGATATTACATCGAGTATATTTTACGGTGTTGATTGTGACGGAGGGGGAGTCAATAATGAAATTGAGTGTCTTGGGCCAGATTTGATTCCTGGCACTGGGGATGAGCCAGGTGATGACCCTTTAAATCCATGTGATGATGATGGACTAACGGGGGCTTATGTTTGCGCAAATCTTGATATTTTTGGCAGCTTAGATTGTGATGGTGGTGGTGCTGACAATGCAACGGAATGTGCCAATGGAGATGACCCAACCAATGATAATGATGATTATGATTGTGTAAGTGCAGCGGCTGTAGGTTTAGACATCTGTGCCTACTTATCGACGAATCCAGATGCTAATTTAGCAACACTAGATTGTGATGTAGGAGGCGTTGATAATTTGACTGAGTGCTTTGGCCCAGGCGGTGGAGTGGTTGACCCAGTGACAGGAGAGCTTACCCCTGATACCGGTTATACGCCGACTAATCCGAACGATGACAACGATGATTACAACTGTGATAATGCAGCAGCAGAAGGTTTAGATATCTGTGCATACTTATCGACGAATCCAGATGCGAATTTAGCAACGCTAGATTGTGATGGCGGAG
>JAHDIE010000036.1 GCA_020630955.1 Saprospiraceae bacterium | reverse complement strand
CTAACATATATCCCTACCATTTTAATATCATTTGTTCCTCTTTTTGACTTTAAGTTTAGCAACATCAAACATAGATGTATTTGAATATAATTTATTGATGGTATGATACTAAAAATTAAGATATGGCATATCTTACTAGGGGACAACATTTTTTAATGATATCTTACACTTATAAAAGTCAATCTCTGAAATATTTGGTCTGATATATTTTTATTTTGTATCAAACAATGATAAATAACCTAGGTTTAAGCCTTAACATTTATTCCAACTTCTAGATTTTCTTTATTCTAGGTTGATTAAGCTAAATAGTATAGATATCATAAAAGCACCACAAAAAATCTAAATTGCCATCTTTTTTTGGTCATTGGCTTATTATAAAACCAATTATGTCAGCATCCTATTTGAGCTTTCTTCCTTAGGAAGTACTGAATTCAAAGTGAAAACTTCTATGTCGGTATGATCAACATTTGGCGAAAGCTTGCCGTTGGTTCCGAATTTGATTGGCAAATGATTTGGATTTTTGTTTTGCAAATAGTCTGAAATGGTTATCGTAGATGTATTAATAATTAATTTGTACACGATAGCCATAATAGGCTTATTTGCTAATAGTTTATGGAGGCAATTTGGAATAATAAAATTCTACCTTTTTCTGAGGAAATGATATTTGTAGATCTATTCTAATAATGCCCTAATATAAATGGTATTTGAGTATTTAGAAATAGTAACTCACTTCAATAATTGAAATAGTCGTTCGGAACGGTTAAGAACGGTTAAGAACGGTTCGGAACGGTTAAGTACGGATAGAGACATAGATATTTAAGAAATCATGCTGCCTCCAACATTTTCATTCAAATAATTGAAACAAAAAAAGGGATATTTAACTTTTCTCAGTGATGAAAATATTTTCCAATGAATTCATAAAATTTGAAAATCTTTTGAAAATTTGCTGTGCTAATGATAAGCGATACACGGTGGAAATGGAATTATGTCCTGCAATGATTGACAAAACTCCATATTTTATGAATATGAATTAATTGGCTTGCACATCTATAATTCTATTCAATAACAGGAAAGCGATTATGGATGATTTTTCAATCAGGGACAACTCAATTAAAAGTGTAAAAGAATCAGTTTTCTTTGAATTTACAGCATTGTCTGTAATTATTAAAAACTTTGCTTATGAAAATATTTTAATATGGTTTAAAAACGTTGCTTAGATATAGATAACGACAACGAAAAGCTAAATCCTAGAAATAGTCTCAATACCCCAAAGTTACTGAGTCCAATTTGATATGGCGAATAAATATTTAATTGTAATCGCTAGTTTTGACATTACATTAAAAACACAAATTTGGTTTACAAAACCAAACGATACTAAAATTTGCTCGCCTAATCTTAACTACTAAATTTTTATCAATCGGAACACTTTTTTCTCACCATTTTGATAACATTTCAAATAATAATATCCTGCCTCGTATCCTTCTATCGACAAATCGGTTACTTGTAGATTAGATTCTGTCCTAAGTAGTAACCTCCCTAATCCATTATATAACTCAACTTTTAATGGATTGGTGATTCCAAGTCTTTTCTCCCAAAGAATTGAAAATTCCCCGTTGGTTGGGTTAGGCATTATACTTATATTCTTGAGTTCTTCTTGCTTTGTAGAGATGATAATATCATTGGGACAAAATTCTTCAATTACAATTGATCCAAAATTACCATCATTATAAATTAGCGTATCACCTTCAGAATTTAATAATGAAAAATTGCCTTCTCCAAAGCCACAACATATACCATCGCCATAACTGTCAAAAACAAATAATTCATAGCATGAAGTATTATTTACACAAAAATCTTCAACGTATTGTACACTGTCATTATCGAGTGAACCTGAAGCCACTGTTTCACCAGTATCTGTAGTTTGTACAATCCAGGATGTTTCTTCAGGCCAGTTATCAGGATTAATGATCAAGGTTAATATTCCTAAGTCATTGGCAATGTCTACAAAAATGTTACTATTATTGTTGCTATCATTTTGATCATTCATGCCATTAATACTAATTATCTTTAATTGTATGTCATTGTTACTTTGAACTAAATTTTCAGTTATGTCAATCGGTATTTCTACCGTTGACATTGAGATTATAGTTCCTGAATAAATTATAGTGTCAGTAACAAGCCCATTTGTTGTCACCTCAATTTGCGTATTGGTAAAATTGGCTTCACCAAAATTTGAGACATTTGCAACTATGGTAATTTTGTCTTCACATCCTGAAAACCCTTCATTTAAAGATATGCCTGCATCTAGATGATAGATTTTGCTAATGGTATTAATCAATGTGTCATTTTTATCATAGCCATCGATAGGGTGTTTTACTATAACCATTAATTCGTAATCTCTAACTTCTGAAAAATCAATTGGCGTATCAAAGCTTACTTCCATGGAATTTAGAGAAGCCAACTCTTCGTTTATTTGTTTTTCTTCAATTAGAATACTGTCCACAAATACACTAAGTTGAAAATCACTCAATTCACGTAATCCTGCATTTTCAACATTTACTGTTACATACTCTGAATCGGTTAAAGAAGAAGAGCTTTTAGGATTAATGACCTCAGTTACCGCAAGGTCAAAGGTTGATTTAATTCCAGCCCAAAATGAAACCCAAGGCCTTGCTTGTTTAATAATTAATTGATCATCTTTGGTTACCTTATATTCTATATCCATCCCATAACCTTCAGCACCAACAACATTATACAAAATGGCAAATTCGTCATGTATAACTTGTAAATATTCTCTTAATTGATTTAAGTATTCCACACCCATGATTAATTCGCCAACAGGTACAAGATTAGAATTTCTTAACACAAAATATCCATCATCAGGATTTTGTGCCAATAAAATCTCTTCTGGAATTGAGTTAGGATCAGGGTTTGTAATTAAAAATTCACCAACTTGCGTGTTCAGATAGAAATTGCCTTCAGTTTGATATAAAGGATCGAGACTAATTCCAACACCATTTGATTTTTCGTCATTGTAGTTTGGATGGCAAAGGACCCCCATAGCTGCAATGAAATGATCTACCCTATAAAATTCTCTTTCATCAAAGGCTCTAAAATTCCACATGCTTGCATAGACCTGTTTTATTGATTTTTTAATGTGTCCTTCTTCAGGATATTGAGTTTTAGAAGTATATAATCCTGCACCACTAAAGCCTGGAAGGTCTTCATTGTTGGTGCTCGATCTACATCTTATCGGTGTCCCTTCCGGAAATGCATCATGCATTAGTTGAAGTTTGTCCAACATCCATTGAGGCATTTGCCCATCTCGAATATCCTTTCTAAAATCATCCAGCATTTCAATCTTTACTTCTAAATTGGCAATGAATTCTGGATCATTTATCATTTCTTCTGCTTGCTCGTAGAATCCATTGAATTTCATAAACTCATCGTAAAAATAAAATGGTACTCCAAATCCGTTTGGTATCGTTCCTTCTGGGAATCCGAATGTTCTCATTGTTGCAACATTAGAACACTTTGCACCAAATGCTGTAGACATTTCAAATCTAATGCTGTCAAGTGGCTTTATTTCTGTAAAACTTAAGTCTCTTTCAGGGATCTGTTCTTCAGTTGGTCGAATATCATCATACCATGCATTCACTTCGTCTAAAGTGGCTTCCCTGATGATATACTTATCTTGTTCCACTTTATAGTAAATGTAATTATTCAAGAGATTGGCAATGGAATCTATTTCCAGTGGATTCTTGATATACGAATTCGGTAGATTGTCTTGGATTGCCCTTAAATTTACATGCGACAAAGGAGTTTGAACAACAGAGGTGATTATTCCTCCTACTCTTGGAAGTGAGTTTGGAAGTGCTTCATACAATACGATATCTCTTGAGCCTGGGTTATCGTCCAAACCCATCAATCGAAAGAAACCGTACCCCTCGGCTTGATTGAATGGTATATAATCAATATCCGCAAAGACTTCAGACTCCAATACAACTTTTACTCTTGAACCAATGTAGTCATCCCTGTAATTATTGTTATAAATTGTTTCTGCTTGATCCCCAATAAAGTGAACCAAATTATTGTTTAGATAAGGCATATTAGCAGCAAGCAATTCATAGGTTTCTTGTGTAGTTTTAAAATCAAAAGCATCTCCAAAAGAATAATTGAAAGCATAACTTCCAATTGCACCATTGGGTAGAATTTCATTTGGATTGTATACTATCTCTCCTGTTAAAACATCATCTTGATATTGATCAATACCTATCGTGTTAAGAAAGTAAGCATGAATGATATGGGTCTTACTATTGATAAAATAAACTTCCGGATTATCTGAGTTTTGATTTACGATGGCAAACTTTACAAATTCTTGGTTATTAAGAAAAGGCGACCAAGAAATATCATCAACAATCACAGAAAGTTCGGAGAAAGTTTCATGATCATCTATAGATGTCGTTCCATCTTCAAATGGAACTTCTGGAGCAAAATTAATTGGTGCCAAATTGGGCATTCCATATAATTCAGTTATATCATCTATGCCATCTTCATCTAAGTCTATTGGGTCCGCAATAGGGTGTTCTGTAATGGTGTAATTTTGCTGAGAAAATGCAGAGAGAGGTTCAGAAATTATCATCGTACCATCGACTCCTAAGGTCAAGGAAGTTATAGATTCATAATCGAAATAAGGAGAATGAACTGCATGTAATAAGTAATAATGGTCTGCTTTGCCTTCTATTTCGATCTGTGGCTGTCCAAAGTTATTTAAAGAAAAGTCTAAAATTGGAACATCTTGAGACAGACCGATATTAATAACTAGAAAATATAGAAAGAGTGAAATTTTAACCTTTAACATCTATGCTTTGATTTAGTAAGAATTTCTAAAATACTGAAATAAGTGATACTGTTGGCAATTCCAAATCAATATAAAGCCGTATGTCTTCCAAATCAATAAACCTGAATTTTGCCGTTTCATAGCAATTCTTTCAATCCTCGTCAGGTTAGCTTAATCCTTTTGTGGCAGATTTGATAAATTCTCTACCTTTTCTTTCAATTTTTGATTCATTTTTTCAAATCCAGGCTTTGTTTCTCTTTCTAATTTTTTGGAAAATAGGCCTACCAAAATTCCGGTAAATTTTTCCTCATGCTTGAAAGTACAGGTACCGTCAAGATTGTCGATAATCTCAAAACTATGCTCACCGTCAAATAAGCCCCTAAATAACAATTTACCAATCCATCTGAATTCTTTGAACTCTTCATACACCAACACCTCAGGTCTGAATTTCATACCTCCTGCTTTAACTTCTATTTTATTGCCAACTTTGACTGCTCCCTGTATGGATTCTATAAACGGATTCCAGGTTTTGTAATCTGAAAAGTTAGAAAATACTTTCCAAATATTTTGTCGGTTGCTATTAATAACAATGGATGTTTTAATCTCTTTATGTGCCATAATTTCTCGATTGTAAGTGATTTAATGTGAATAATTAATACAAAATTGCTTCATTCATTATTTTAATCACTTGATATAGATCAAGAAATCATTTTTCTCCGTATTCGACTCAAAGTTTCAGGTGTAATTCCAAGCATGGAAGCGATGTATTGTAAAGGTACTTGGTTGAATATCTTCGAATTCATTTCAAAAAGTTGTTTAACTTTTTGTTCAGCCGTCATAGATAATTGTCTAAAGATTCGGTCTTCCATTGCAACAAAGCATTTGGTGATAAATAGCTTTTCTAGTTGGGCCCAATTGTCTATATAATCTCCAATCTGATTATATTTTTCCTTAGAAATAGAAAAGCATTCGCAATCCGATAGTGCTTGGATGTTCCATCTGGAGGGAGTATGAAAAATTAAACTAGATAGATCTGTAACAAACATGCCTTCATTAGTAATCCATTGTGTAATTTCTTTTTCTCCTTTTGCGTCCAGTGCAAATATTCTAAGATAACCAGTTTTAACAAAACTAAGACTTTGTGCATGCTGTCCCGTCCTTAATAGAAAATCATTTCTTCGGATAATTTTTTGCACAAACATGTCTGCAATGGAAGAAAGATCTTTATTGCCAATTCCGAAATATGATTGAATATATTGTTCTATTTCTTTCATGTGTGTGGCTAAGTATTCATTTATATGAATGCTAGAGTTAAGTTTTTAATTAAGAGAAGCTAAACTCAAGTATACAATAATTTTTATGGAAATCTTTTGAAATCACTTTCGTAAAAGGTCCATTCTGGAGTTTTAATGACCTCTTTGTCAAACTCGTACCATGGGCTTAACTTCTTGTTGTTTGGATTGATAAGTATTTGCATTTCTTGAGCAGGCATATAGCTTTGTGCCAAAAGGTAGATTGATTCTCCTGTAATCTCATGGATAGCATGATCAACGATGATCACAGCATGACCTGGATGTCCGCCCTGAATGAGAACATCTCCAATTGTTGCCTGCTTTATATCTATTACATTTAATTCTTTCTCTAATGAAGCTGTACCCGCATAGGTGAACACCAATTCTAGATAATCCCAAAGGTCTTGATAATTATTTGATGGATTCATATGGTTGTTCCAATAAGTATTATTTCCTTCAATAATCATTCTGCGACCCTTCATCCATTCTGTATAATCTACTCTAAAACCATTGGTAAAATTAAAGTGAATTTGATCATACTCCTTTTGATGCCAATGGTACTCCGCTTTTAGACGTATGATTGCATCTGCACATTGATGTAAATTTTTATTACCAATTTCTAAGTCTACTACACCGCAATAAACATTTTGGGCTTGCTTCGTATTGCCATTAAAGTATCTTACTTTCTCGTTAATGGATTTCAATGGTAAGTTTCGAAGATAATGTCCAAATGAATTAAATTTTAGTGTGCTTCTAGTATAATCATTTGGTGCATCGAATCTAGTTGCAATTTTATTTTCTAAACTATCTTGAAGCGTAGTTTTTTGTTTAATATTAGAAGAGTCATTCTTTTTGTTTGAATATCCCTCACATGAAATTGTAAATATTATGCTTACGCAAATGAGTATAACATACCAAACTTTGAATTGCAGCATTGAATAGTTTGTATTTTTATTTTAAACTATTAATATCTTTAAATAATTGTTTGACCATTCACAGAATTCTGAAATTAATTTACGGAAGTAGAATAGATGAAAGGCGGGATGATCAAAATAGGAATACCAGAAAAAATAAGTTTTCAAAAAGGATTCTCCTAGCAAGTTTTCTCCTCACTTTCATATCCGGGCAGCACTGTAGCTTCCAGATTGCACTCAATGGAATCTTGCCTCTTGGTTTCCTTTTTATTGATAAATCTTTTAAAACCAAGTGACTAAAGTTTTTTGGATCCTACAGTTTAAATTTTCGAAACCAACAAATTCTTTTAGTCACTTGGTCTTCTTTATTGCAAAAACCAAAGGATATTAGCTATTTGCATAATTAATTCCACTTCTAACAATCCAAATCCAACTCACCGAAATCTTGAAATTCATTGATGTCGATTGTATTTCCATCATCATCTGTTAGCTGGATTGGGTAGACCAATTCTTCGATATCGTTTTCTTCAAAAAGATCTTCTAATTCATCTTCGTCGTTAACACTTAGTGTATTTCCATCTTCATCAACAAAAGAAATAGGGTAGATTATAGAATAACATTCCAAAACATCTTCAACTACATCATCCCAATCAATATAGTCAGAATCACAATCATCTAGCAGATTAAATTGGTTGATATTGTGAGCAGTAAAGGTCTCACCATTCTCATCTATAACTATGACTGGATAATCAAAGTTTTCGATTTCATTTTCAGTTAAAATAACTTGAAGCTCTGACAGATCATTGGCAGCAAAATTGTTTCCATCGAATCCTTCTAGAATAACTGGATATTCAAATTTGTAACATTCAGTTAATTCTTCAATAAGCTCTTCAAATTCATTGTCATTTTCATCATCATCACAGTCTTCAAGTGAATCAAATTCTGAATAAGACAAAATAGTAAAAATATCTCCAGCTTCATTGCTGAGATCAACAGGATAAGAGAAATCCTTAATATTATTTTCTCTAACCAAATCTTCAAGTTCATCTTCATCATTGGCAACAAAAGTATTACCATCAAAATCCAAGAGCTCAATAGGATATGAAAATGTGTAGCAATCTTCCAAGTCTTCAATTAAATCATCAATCTCATTTTCTTCCTCTTCATCATCACAATCATCATCTAGGTCACCAAAATCATCTACCATTTGCATGATGAAGTTTTCACCATCAGCATTGTATACGGTGACAGGATAGACGAAATCCTCAATATTATTTTCATCTATGATTGATTCAAGTTCTTCTATATTATTTGCACTGTGGTTAATGCCATCGAAATCCACAACAGAAACTGGATATTCAAATCGATAACATTCTTCAAGTTCTTCTAACAATTCGTCCAGTTCACTTTCATTTTCATCTTCATCATCATCGCAATCTTCCAATTCTTCCGCATCATCTACAGCGCCAATTTCAATAATCTCACCTTCTGAGCTTAGCACTGAAAATGGATATACGATGCTATCTATTTCAAGTTCATTGAATATATCTATAAGTTCTTCTTGATCGTTGGCTGTATGGTTTTCTCCTTCTTCATCAAGCAATGCTATCGGGTACACAAGTTCATAACATTCTTCAATATCTTCGATTAAATCCTCAATATCACCACCTTGGGGATTGCTTCGTTTACCTTTAAATTTAATGACAGGTTTAAGAAAATAGCCATTGTTGTTTCTGATGATGGAGGTACATGCCATGAAATCAATCAGATAGTCATCATTGTCAATTTGATCAAGATTTACTTTTATTTTGACAATATTGCCATTTTTTAATTCCAAAGGAAAGGTTTCCCCTTCTACAACAATCGTGTTATTTTCTCCAAGTTCAAAATTGATATGTTTAATGTCTTCAATAGAAATAGATCCTGAAGCCAATAAGGTGTCTACACCATCAGTAAATTCCAATAAGTTGTAAATACCAGCATTTGTAGTAAGCTCTTCAACATTCCCATCGTAATCTTCAAGGCTAACTTTGACAATCTCTACATTGACTTCTTCTGCTTCAAAAGGGCAATCCGTCAGGAATAATTTGAATTCTAAAGGACTAACTTCGCTAACAGGATTAGTGATGGGATTTTCATCAGAGCATGAAAATAGAAATAATACGCTTATTAGGGTTATAGCAATGCCTTTGAAGGCGAAATTTAAGTTTAACATGTTTACAATTTTCTTGTGAAATCAATACCAAATTTAGGTACTTTCAAACAAAACGGAAAAAATTCGTTATTGTGGTAAAATGAATATGTTAAAATACGAAATTTGGCTTATTAAATCTTAGCAGCAAGAACTCCCGGCTGATGCATCAGGGTCATTGCTGAATGGCATGGATCCTCCACAACCTTCGAAAACTCCATAATGAGTTTCCCAAGTACCATAAAAATCGAAGTGTTTTTTATAACGTGTGGCTTCAAGCATTAGATAGGTATTTCCGCATACTGGAACAATTTTACCGGAAGGAAAATTATGATGATCGTCCAGATCAAAGCTACTTTTGTGGTTTTCAAGCGTACCCTTATAAGCAACGGCTTGACCATAGTCTTCACACTCATCTTCAAGATTTTCAATCTTCCATAATCGATAGGTTACAGAAAAGAATTTAAGATCACCACACTTTTCTTCAACTTCTTTGTTTTCGATAGTGATTGGATTATTTTTTACACTTCGAGGATCAGTAAATCCAACTTTTTTAGAGATTCTTAGAAAGTCATTCCAATATAAGGCACCACTCAAGCATTCACCCCATAACATTGGATCGTCTTGTAGTTCCTTACTGATTCGACGATCACTATACACGTCACTAAAGTACATTTCGCCTCCAGGTTTCAATAAATTGTACACATCTGAAAGTACTTTTTCCTTATTGATAGCAAGATTGATAACACAGTTGGAAATGACCAAATCAAAACTGTTGGGTTTTAGGTCTAACTTCTCAAGTTCTTCAATATTTCCTTTAAGAAATTTTGTGTTTGAATATTTATAACCAAATTTTTCCGTATGATAATCGATATGTTTACTTGCAATAGCGAGTTGTTCATCTGTCATATCAACACCAATTACTTGGCCTTCTTGACCAACCAATTGAGAAAGTATATAGCAATCTCTTCCACTACCCGAACCAAGGTCTAAAACTCGAAGACCTTTTAGATCAGCAGGAATTGCCAGCCCACAACCATAGTATTTTGAAATAACTTCATCGTGGATATTATTCAAAGCCATTTTGATATACTCAGGAGGCTCCTCTAATGTGCAACAAGCATTGGTCTTTAAGTCCTCACTTTTTGTAAGTGCTTTTCCATAATAATCTTTCACTTCCTGATGTTTATTTTCCATGCCTAGGTCAACTTGAATATTTATAACCGTCAAAGTTAATGAATGTTATGCCTATTGCTTATTATTTTGTAACAAATGGCAAGCATTGTCCTATTGCGAACATTGCATTGATTCACTGGATTGGAAAGGAATTAGGGTTTTTCTTAGGTGATCAATTTTGACTTCGAATATAATTTTCAATTATTTCACTTGATCTACGGCCACGGTCAAAGTGCTTTTTGCCTTTACCTTGAGGAATGTGATGCTTAAATGGATTTACTCAATAATCGTTTTCTGCAAAGAACAATGTGTTCTAGAAGCTATCCATTTTTACAGTATGTATATCGCTTTTATGGATGACGATTGAATATTGGTCCAACTAGTTCATGACTTTGAACCTTGTATAAAAAGTTATATAAAGCTGATCACATCTTTTCTTGATTCGATTTTTTGAAATATTATGATTTCTCAATGGTTATGTATTTTACGTATCCATGTCCTTGACATATCCATTTTCCCTGATATCCTTCAGGTAGAATGAAATAATCTCCTGTAAAGAATGTTGTCTCAAATCCGTCCAATGTTCTTAATGTTAGTTGACCGGAAAGTATGTGAATTAGTTTTTCTTTTTCATTCTTATTAATATTTCTTTCTGAAAGTTCTTCCGCAAACAGATACATTGATAATTCACTTCCTTCCATGATAATATCTTTGTGGATTCCACTTTCGTTAAATGAGAAATGGGTTCCTGACAATAAGTTTTTATCAAAGAGTGCAGGTTCTGTGTAATTATTGATGGCCGCCGAATCACTTCTTTGATTAGAGATAATTGATAACTCACAATGAGGATGTTGTCCAGCAATTACTTCCCATTCTCCTTTAAATCCCTTTGGGGCATAAAAGTATTCTCCACTTTTAAATTCATATACCTTATCCTCTGTATGAACCTTAGACTTACCATTTAAAATATAGATAAATTCATCAAACCAAAATTTTTCAAAAGGTACTATCCAGGATTCACTCGAAACGATATATACACTAAAATCTTTACCTCTATATAAATTCTTCTGGTAAAAATCTCTTTCAGGAGTGTCCTTTAAAGTAATTTTTTGAAGACCAACACCTGAAAGAGATGATTTGTCGATTAGGATTGGATTAATGATGTTTTTCTCAATAGATGATGATTGGCAAAAAGTAAAGTTGATACCAACATAGAGAATAATCAACGTATTAATTATTGTTTTCATGAGAATAGAACTTGTTTAAAATATTCTTATAACCTATAAATCTTCCAAGTTTAATATTTCTTTCATTACAGGATATTTTTCATCCAAATCATTATACTTTATTCTTTCTTTCGAAAGATTATTTTTCATTTCATTAATGACTTCTGTATAGCTTGGGTCGTCGATCGCATTGTGAATTTCTTTTGGATCATTTTTCAAATCATAAAATTCCCAAGCGGGATCGCTGCTCTCCTTCGAAGCGCCTTGCATCTCCAATCCTTGTCCATAAAAGAATGCTAGCTTATAGCGTTCATTTCTTATTCCAAAATGGGCGGGTCGATTCGGATGATGAAGCCAATAACGGTAGTACATTTGTTTTCTCCAATCCTTAGGGGTATTTCCTTTTAGATTCTCTCTAAAACTTTTTCCCTGAAAATAATCGACTTCTTTCAAGCCAGCATAATCTGCTAGAAGAGCTGGAAAGTCAATGTTCAAGATGATGTCATCCAATCTTTGCCCTCCTCTGATTTCTTTGGGGTAACGAATAACAAACGGCATTCTGAGTGATTCTTCATAGATAAGCCGCTTGTCAAAAAATCCATGTTCTCCTAAGAAATAGCCTTGGTCAGCTGTATAAATCACAATGGTATTATCAGCAATTCCTTCCTCATCTAAATAATCAAGAAGACGCCCTATATTGTCATCAATGGCAGCTCCGCATCTCATAAAATCCTTTACCAATTTTTGATAAATCTTTTTTCTTTTTTGGATGCTATCTAAATTTTCCAAAGGGTAGGGTAGGCCTGGATAAGTGGTCCAAAATGTACTATCCTTTGTTGCCCGATCCCATCTTTCGCCTAAGTTCTCAATTACCTGTCCTTTGAAACATCGGCCTGTTGTATGTTTGCCATTATCGAACAAGGATTCTGGTTCTGGAATAGTGTCATTATTAAATAGCTCTGCATGCCTTTCAGGATAATCAAAGGGCTCATGTGTTGCTTTGAAATTGCAAAACATCAGAAATGGTCTTTCTTTATTTCGCTTCCGCAAATGCTCGATGGTTAAATCAGTAATTACATCGGTGGAAAAACCTTTATACTCTGTTCCGTTTTCACCTTTCCATCCATCAAGCCAATTTTCTTGGGTTTTTAATATAGGATTGTGGTATCGTCCTTGTCCAGGTAACACGTTGAAATAATCGAAACCTTCTGGTTGTTTATCAAGGTGCCATTTACCAATCACTGCAGTTTGATATCCTTGTTTACCCAAAGTTTTTGCAATATTTGGGTGCCCTTTTGGCAAGGGTTCACGCAAGGTATAGACTTGATTGACATGACTATATTGCCCTGTCAGAATACTTGCGCGACTTGGTGAACAAATGCTATTGGTGCAAAAAGCATTGTTAAGAACCATGCCTTCATGAGCTAATCGTTTTATGTTTTTATTTTGTACATAATTAGCAAGACGTCCACCATATATTCCCCAAGCACTAGAAGTATGATCATCAGATAAAACAAACAATATGTTGGGAGCTGTAGTATTTTTTTCTTTGCAAGAAATAAAAATTAGGCAAAGAACAAAACCAATCATAATTGTTAACTGAGATCTCATCTGATAGGGTTGGTGATCAAGTAATGTTGTTAAGTTAATGAATTGCGACAACTTACATGAAAATACTCGAAAACTATATCCTTATTAAGCAGTAATTCTCAAAATTATAATGGCTTATTTCCCAGCTGGTTCAGATCTATATTCTTCAAACAAGAGTTCATTTGGCAATTTTACATCATCGGATTCATTGATGTACATGGTGCTTGCAATCCACCATCTTTCATTAAGATATACAAGCTGATATGAGTTAACACCTCTGGCCTCATAATTCCCGTCCAAAGATCTGCAATAGAAGCTTTGAAATACAGAGGCGATTCCATTAAATTCTTGAACATTTACCCCAATGACATATTCTTCAAAACCTGCCTTTGGATAATTAGGACCTGCATATCTAACAAATTCTTCTATATTCATGCTGTTGACTTGGCGTCGGAGTGATGCGCCTTCTTGAGGCCTCAATGAAACTTTCTGTGCTCCAGGTAAAAATAAATTTCGGTATTCATCCCAATCCTTTACTTCATCTTTTTCAAATGATATAAATTCTAACATCTTTTCACATATCCCCTCAGGGGTTTTAAGGGCCATGGTATCAATTTGGGAATGTAAGGAAGTTGTAGTTGCTATTAAACTGGCTAGAAAAAGTAATGCTTTCATTATGTAAGATTTAGCGTATCTAATTTGAATGTGATATTACAAAATACATATAGCATTAATCATTGAGGATAATGTATTCACTTTTTCGACAAAGCTCTGAAAATGAACGTTCAATTGATCTTTACATGATTGGAAAGGAGTTGTCGTTAGAACTTAAGTATTGGAGTTTTGATTCAAACATCAATCTCATTTTTATCGCTCTGCTTATCGCTTCTTCAGCTTTAGGACCATTAAAGTTATTTCGGACACTGTTTTCAAAAAGCGAAATCCATCGATCAAAATGTTTCTTGCTAATATTTAAATGAATGTGGTGTGAGAATGGATTTCCTCTATAATCAGTTTTATGAAATAATACCGTATTCCAGAAACTTGTCATCCTTTCAAGATGTTTTGGCCAAGCCTCCGCTTTGATCTTTGAATTGAATATTGGACCAATGAGTTTATCATCTTGTACCTGTTTGTAAAAATGATTTACTAGCAGTTTGATATCAGAATTATTTATGATGTCATTCATATTGATTAATATTGAAATAAAGAATGGATAAAGAAACAAGTTTTAGTATTTCAAATAATACAAAAATTAAATGGTGCAGAGAGTCTTCAATCACTACTTGTGCAATCCTGTCTGCTGCTCTTTCGTCCAAAACAGGAAGTAGCCAAAGGTTCTGCAAGATCATGATAGAAACCAAAATGGCCAATGCAATGGTACCATTCTTGGATAGCTTGATTTTTTTAAATGCAATTGAGAAAACGGGAAGTAATAAGAAGATGAGCTGAACTTTGTTTGAAATATCGAAGACAATTCTACCGATACCTAGTCCCAAGATAGTTGTAATTCCGGGAGCTGTAAATTTCAAAGGAGCTTCAATAAATGAAAGTCCAAAAACCAAACCCACCCAAGTGGCAACAATAAACTTGGATAGTTCACTAATCTTCATATTTCTTAAAATTTAATATACTCTTTGCTCGAAGAATTAAATTAAGTTTAGAGTGTTCTAAGAATTCTAAACTATGAATAATATTTGGGGCGATCAGATGATACTCATTCGATTGTAAAACTATTTTTTGATTTGAGTCAACATATTTAAGTGATCCAGATAGTACTTGCAGAATTGCATATTTGTCAACGGAGTGAGTATCTAATATATCTCCAATCTTTGCTTCGATGCTTAAGACCTTAAGATCTTGATTGCTAAAGATTTGATGAGTTTTGGGTTTGGATTTATTCATGATTGTACTAAGTGAGTAATAATTGGAATTAACAGCATGCTGATAATCGAAAGATGATATAAAGGGATAAATATTGAACTTTTAGCTCCTGCGATATGTGTAATAATATTGGCAAAAAATAAAATCATACAAAAGGCTATAAACCAAATAAAATCATCGGATTGATAGGCCATGGCTGCGATGCTTGTTGTCATTATTACGCACGGTATCAGAATGATTGTCTTGAGATACCAATAGACCTTTTGAGTGTTTTGTGATGCTATGTATGTTCTGTATTGATCTACTATTGGAGCAATGGGGTTGTTAATTTGATTTTTACTGTTTTTTTCTTTTGAATTTATGGTTAGACTTTTCATATAAAATAGCTTATAAGGACCTTAATATCCTTTATTGGGTAAAAAAAATATTATCTATCGTAAATGCTTGGTTTTAGATCGCCTGCTAAATCTTTTAAATTACTATTCTGACACATTTCAATAAGTTCATCTCTAACTTTTTCGTATTGGTAATGAAGCGGGCAGGGGTTTTTGGCGTCACAATGGGAAAGCCCTAAGCCACACTTATTAAAAATGGCGTCACCGTCGATGATATTGATGATTTCTATTAAAGAAATGTCTTCCAATTTTCTTTTGAAATAGAAACCGCCCGAAGGACCTTTTTGGGATGCCAATATATTCTGGCGCACTAAGTTCTGTAAAATCTTAGCCGTAAAGGATTCTGGAGAATTTGAAATTCGACAAATTTCTTTAATACCAATCTTTTTATCTTGCTCGTGTGCTTTTGCAATGATTGTCAATGCCCTTATACCATATTCGCAGGATTTCGAAAACATTAAGTTTGTTTTATTATTCAAATATAGGATAAAAAGGTCCTTATATCAAGTAATTGATCTTTATTTTCGAAAATCCATTTACGGAAGTATAAAAAAATAAACTTTATGGATTTTAATGATCTTTAAGATTGGTTTCTTCTTGTAAGTTATTACTTACATCACAACCTTCAATATAAATGTGCACATCTACACCATTGATCGTTTCAAAACCAGTTTCTAGTGAGATTTCAGTGGCCGAATTGTAAACAACCACAGCTGGATTAGCAATGATTTGACATGATTCAATCACCCCATCAGTCTCATATTGGATCTCGGCTGTTTCGGTGCCAACCAATTTGTTAGCTCCTGCATAATTCTCAGCGCTGATGTACAAAGTTGTAAGACTTTGACTTGTGCATCCATTGGCATCAGATACAACCAATCCTATTACATCTCCATTGCTAAAACTTGTACTGGTATAATTTTCTGCTAATCCAGACTGCAATGATTCACCCATGTCCAATTGGTCGTTTAAATTGATATCATGGTAGAACTCATAATTTGATTCTCCTGATGGGCTTGCAATAAAGTTAATTGGATCTCCATGGCAGGTTGGTGTATCATCTGAAATACCTGCGACCAAAGTTGGATTACAATATAAAATGTATTCTATGATAAAATCACCAGCTGAAGAACTATGGGTGAAACTGTTTAAGCCAAGTTCAACATTAATGGTTTCATTGGTTAAATCATCATCACTGTTTATTCCTGTATTATAGGTGCAGTTTGATGTAAAAGAATCGTCTTCATAAGATTGCATATCCATGGCCACACTCAGGTCTCCACAGATTGATATTCCAAGATCTACGGTAAGCGGAATGGTGGAGCCACATATAGCAAGATCTATGAAGCTAGCAGGGTTGCCTGTTGCACCATCAACTGGTACATTAAAATAGTAGGAGTCGCCTTCAAATTGCAAAACCCACTCTGCTTCACCACCAGTATCACTGGTTGCAGGAAAAGTTATACTTGTAATTTCCATTGAAATCTCATTGGAGATAGAACTGGAACAAGGAATAAAAAAGGTACTATCCACTGCTTGGCAAGCATCAACAGCTCCCCAGCCATATTCACTATCCTTGTTTGGATAATTGCTTGCTGTTTGAATTAATCGGTTAATCAATTGGTTTTTATCAAAATCGGGATTGTTGCCCCAAACCAAAGCCGCAATTCCAGACATGCTTGCCGTAGCAGCAGATGATCCACCCACATAACCATAGTATTCACCATTGGTATTATCTACGGTGATGGTGGGTACATTATTGTTTGAGGCATCTCTTTCCATATAGACCACAAATTCAACTTCACTACCTGTATGGCAAATATCACAGGCACTAAAATTCGAACCTTCTTTGACTCCAGTTACTGCTACAGTTTCTGGCATACTTGCTGGGAATATCACTCCATACCAATTGGTAATGGTAGTTGAAGTTCCAGCGGCTGCAAATATTAATTTGCCTTGATTGTGGGCATACAAAATTCCATCTTCAACAGGTCCACTACTGAATGCATCGCCTAAAGAAATACTTATAATATGAATTCTTTCATCGTCACCTGCATCTACCAAGGCATTTCCAAGACCATTGATTTCATCAGTTGAGTTGATTCTTACATCATTGGTTACCCTATAAGAAATAAGGTTTGATCGGTAAGCAACTCCTGCTGGGTAATCGCCGAATCCTCTCGGGGCCAAAGCCAATCCTGCCATTGCAGATCCATGACCGCAACCATCTGCCCATCCGTCGTTTTGGTAGAATCCATATTTTTCTATGCTACGTCCAGCCGAATCACCTTCATCAAATTCGTCATTAAATTTTGGATTGTCTTCAGACACCCCGGTATCCATGACAGCTATCCAAATTCCCTCTCCATGATTACTGTTTTCCCAAGCACAATCAACTTGATGTTCGAAATGGGACCAAGGTTGCACTGCTTGAGGAGTAATGTTGGTATAATCGGCAGCGTCCAATGTTTCAGAATAATTACCACAACCTTCACCGCTTCTTAGAATTTCGTCTCGGAAAGAATATCCTGGAACTTCTAGATAACGCAATTCATCAAAGGTTTTTAATTCTTTGATAATCTCCAAATCGGAAATTTTAATTAAAAAATAAGGTAATTTTTTATTATAACCATAAGGCATGATATCCTTTGATACAATTTCTTTTTGTTGAATCTCACTTGTTCTTTTGACTACATGATCAATAAGCTTATTTCGCGCTGCCGACCACTCCTCAGATTCTAAATCTTGTAAATGAATTTTGGTTCTTAAAGACTTGATGTTGAGCGTTTTGTAGCCAATGGCAGCAATAGAATCACTATGGATTAAGGCTGACCAAAGTTGAGAATTATCTAAACTTGACCATTCGAAAACTGATTGTGTTTCAATCATTTTTTCTTCAATGATATTATCAAGGGTAGACTTATTTATAAGATTTGCTTGCGCAAATGAGGCACTGGTCAACAATACGGCCAGATGGACTAATAAAAGGATCTTTTTGTTCAAGGCAAGTTGGTTTTGCTGCTTGTCAAATTACAAATTTTCTGAGAATATTTAGCAAATTCGAGATAACTTATTATGAATAGCCTTTTATATGGGATAATCGTTGATTTTATTCATAATGTAGATCGATGACTTTCGTTTAATTGGATTTAATTCCCTGTTTGTCCTTTTAATTTCGATTGAAGATTTTCTTTGATGCCATTTTGCCATTCATCTTTGAGGATACTTAGAATGATGCTATCTCTTCTTCCAGTTGTACTGGCACAGTTGTCTCTTAATATTCCTTCGACAGTGCAACCAATACTTTTCATTGCTGCAATGCTTCTTTGGTTGTTGTTGTCTGCTCTAAATTCGACTCTCGCCAAGCCTAATGTTTCAAACGCAAATTTTAGCATCAGGAATTTACAATTTTTATTGAGGCCTGTACCCCAGAATTTTTTACCATACCAGGTATATCCCAATTGTGTTGTATTATGTCTAATTTGGTAATCATAAAATCTTGTGCTTCCGGCATATTGGTTACTTCGCTTGTCAAAAACAACGAAAGGATAGCTTGTTTCATTGGCTCTGTCTTGAATAGCTGTGTCAATATATTTTTTCATATTTTCCTCTCCATCTGCTGGTGTCAAGGAATATTGCCAAAGCGTTGGTTCAGTAATTGCAAAATGAACCAATTCATTATAATGAAATGAAGCCAACGGACTTAAGCGCACTAGCTCATTTTCTAAGATGTGATCTTGGTGGAAGTCGAATTGATTTTTCATGGCACTAAGATTTTTTACGATTATTAGTGGTAACTCAAAGCTACTAAAACTATGATAAGTGATGGAATGATTCAAAAAATATTTACCTAAGTGAAAATGAAATTATTTTTGATTAAACCAATCATAAAATCGATTTAATCATTCATCAATTCTTGCAACATTTGATCCATGATTTCATCCTTGAGTTTTCTTCGATATTGCATAATCCATCTTGGGTGAGGTTGTGGAATGATCTTGTCAAACCATTTGTGTTGATCATTAAGTTTGTTTAAAAATTTATAATTTTTTCCTTTACCCCAACAATAGACTTTACTTCTATTGATTGGCAACTCCAATTGCATGTTAATGTATTTGATGATATTTTTCTCTACAGCTTGATATAGTTCTTTATCATCATAATAATTATAATTGATGCCATTCTTTGTAAATCCCAATGGACAAACTGAGCTTACAAAAAAAGACTTGTAGAATTTTCTAGGACCTCCATAGGCATTGACAAGTTCGTAAACATATATGGATGACAATTCATGCTTTTTATCAAAAGGGTTGGGTATTTTTAAATCTTGTTCAAGAATCTTGGGATCGGTGAATGGAATTCCTGTGAGCCCAGCACCAAGACGTCCAGGGTTTATTCCCATTATAAGGGTGCGTTTTTTCTGCGTTGAGTAAAATTTGGAATAAAATGCCTCCATCGCAGCCAAGGTATATTCGTTGTCAAATGGATATAATAGCTTGACATCTTTTGGTAGTCTCCATTTTTTATTGATTGAATTATAATATTGGAGTATTTCTTCGTGCATGGATAATCAATTTGAGGAATTAAGGTAATGATTCCTTGGTCCTTCCATTCTGTGTTGGATCATAAATCCATCTTTTAAACGGAAATCCTGATAATCGAAGAATATTTTTTAAAGAGCTATAGGTTGGTAAGTATTATCCGTGCATCAAAAAAGGCATCACTGTAAACAGAAATGCCTTTTTCTTCGCTAGCTAGCGGCTTTATTTATTCTAAATACTAGTCTGGTAATAGATTAGCTTTATACAAAACAAATGTAATCAAAGCTGCTACTCCTAAAACGCCGCCGGTAATTGCGATCCATTGTAAGGCTTCATTTTCCATAACTAAAGGGTTTTGATTGAACTAAAATTCTAAAAAAATTGGTATAAAACCAAGCATTTACATTAATAAGACCCTTTAAAAATGAAAAACGCTGCTTATTTAACATATAAAATCAAAAAAAATTAAAAATATTGGGCAATATGGCTGAAAAATAGGAGAATAATTGAGGGTTAATCTTTTGCATGAAATATTATACTGAATATTTGTTGAGTTGCAAAATATATAATTTTGGTAGTGGTTTCACTATCAATTATCCATTGAATTGAACATTTTAGGTAGATGGGCTTATCTTTGCAATACATTAGAAAATACCACCAATGAAGCAATTATATATAACGTTTGTATCTATATTACTTTTTAACTTAAATATTTTCGGACAAGAAATATCAGGGCTAGTTACCAATATTGATGGGGAACCCTTGGTGGGGGCAAATATCGTTTGGGAAAACACAAGCATTGGTACAATTTCAGATATTGATGGTACTTTTACTATATCTGATGAAGGAATTGAAAACCGTACACTTATTTTTTCATTTGTTGGCTTTAACAATGAAAAAATTAATGTTGGTACCTTAAATCATTGGGAAATCATGATGATTGAGGATAATACTTTGACCGGAGTAGAAATCAGCACCAAAAGCAGGGCTACCAGATATGCAGACAATCCGGCAAAAATTGAAGTGATTGGTACAAGGGAGATTGAAAGAGCAGCATGTTGTAGTTTAGCGGGTTGTTTTTCTACAAATTCTAATGTTGTTTCTGCTACAACCAATGTAATTACTGATGCAAAGGAATTACAAATTTTAGGATTGTCAGGTGTTTATAATCAACTTCTGTTTGATGACCTACCCATGATACAAGGCTTATCATACCAGTATGGAACTGGATCTTATCCTGGTACAACCATCAAGAGTATTTTTGTTGCAAAAGGTTCTAATTCCGTTCTTCAAGGTGCACAAAGTATTAGTGGACAAATCAACATCATACCACACAATGCCGATGAGTCTGAGAAGCTTTACTTAAATGCTTTTGCCAACTCCTTTGGAAGTACTCAATACAATGCAAATTATGCTGTTAAAAAACAAAAATGGAATAATTTTTTAACAGCACATTTGACAACACCTGCCGCAATACGAGATAAAGATGGTGATGGCTTTAGAGATATAGTAAAAACAAATAGGGTTAGTTTTTATAACAAATGGACTTATCAAAATCCTGAAAATGACAAATTTAAATTTGAGTTTGGAGCTAGATTATGGAAGGAAACTCGAGAAGGTGGCCAGAATGAATTTAATGCGGAACAACATCTTGGGACAAAAGAATATTATGGTCAACATGTTGATTTGATTCAAGGAGATCTTTATGCAAAATTTAATTATAGTCTAACTGATGATCTGTCAATTACAGTTCAAAATTCTAATTTTAAAAATATCCAAGACAATCATTTTGGCGTAAAACGATATGAAGGCGAACAATTCAATTCCACCACCAATGTTTTTATGGATTTATTCTATGGAAAAAGCGATCACAATTTAAAATTTGGGATCAGCTACATTAATAACCAAATAACCGAAACAATTTCTGAACTTGAAGACCTGAGTTTTATTGATTATGCAGGTGAGTATGATGGTTCTTATAGCTTGCCAGGAGCATTTATAGAACAAGCATTATATTTTGATAAAGTAACGGTAATATCCGGATTGAGAGTTGATCAATATCAAGATATTGGATTTAAGTTGGCTCCAAGGCTTTTGGTAAGATATGAAGTTTCTGAAAGTTCAGATTTTAGGGTTTCAATTGGGAAAGGTATTCGTGTTGCACATTTATTTTCTGAAAGAATAAATCTATTGTCAGGGAATAGAAATGTAATTTTTGAAGAAGCTCTAAGACCAGAAGAAGCCATCAATACAGGTTTGAATTATATCCATAGTTTTTTTCTTGACAAGGTTGATATAACTCTTTCTGGTGATGCTTATTACACGATATTTCAAAACCAGATTTTTCCGGATTATGACAGAGAAATCAGTACTGCTTTTATATCGAACTTTACGGGTGAAAGTGTTTCCAAAAGTTTCCAGTTGGAATCTAAGTTTAGTTTTCAAGAACGTTACGATTTAAAGTTATCTTATAATTATCTTGATTTATACCAACTAAGAGAAGATGTAAAATTTGAACTACCATTTGTGCCAAAACACAAGATCTTGGTAAACAATTCTTATTCAACATTAGATGACAATTGGCAATTTGATCTTACTTACAAATGGTTTTCGGAAAAGCGTTTGCCGATTACCGATGATTATCCTGTAGAATATCAACTCAATGATTATTCACAAGCTTATTCAAATGTTAATTTTCAGATTACGAAAAGGTGGCCTAGATTTGAAATCTATGGCGGCATGGAAAATATTTTTGATTTTAGGCAAGAATTTCCAATTTTAGCATCCGGAGACCCATTTGGTAGATTTTTCGATCCTGCTTTCAATTGGGGTCCAACCAAAGGAAGGGAATATTATTTGGGATTGAGATTTAGGGTTGAGTAATGTAATCCTTAGAGACAAAGTCTAAATTCAAATTACATCATAATGAACAACTTGATCTTCCTCTCCTTGGTATTATTCTCCTCAATGGTTTTTGGGCAGATTGCAGATGATTTTCAAGAAAAAGAACTTACAATTGTTAAAACTTCTGAGTCAATAAATATAGATGGCATTCTTGAAGAATCTGTTTGGAGTTCAGCCCAGGAATATTCTGATTTTTATTTGCAGCAACCAGTTGATGGTGAGTTGGCAAAGAAGAAAACTGTAGTAAAGATTTTATACTCAGATCTTGCCCTTTATGTGGCTGCAACATTGTATGATGATGATCAACATATTATCCAAACCTTGAAGCGGGATAATTTTATGGGAAGTGATGCGTTTTGTATCCTTTTGGATCCAGTCAATCAAAAAGCAAATGGTTACGGGTTTGGCGTAAATGTTCTAGGAGCAATGACAGAAGTGTTGATTGATGAAGATGGATCTGACGATAGTTGGGATAACAAATGGAAGACGGCTACTCACGAATATCAAGACAGATGGACTCTCGAAATGGAGATACCATTCAAAACCTTAAGATTTGAATCTGGAAAAAAAGAATGGGGTGTAAATTTTGGTCGTGTTGATCCAGGAACCAACGAGGTTCATGTTTGGTCCCCTGTACCTAGGCAATTTGGATTTACAGATGTTGGTTTTTATGGGAAAATGCTTTGGGATGAAGCTCCAAATTCTGAGGGCAAAAATATTTCTATTATTCCATATGTTACCGCTTCCGCAAACAAGGATGCTACTGGAGGAAATAAATGGAATAATAAATTAAATGCCGGTGGAGATGCAAAAATTGCTTTGACAACTGGATTGAATTTGGATCTAACTTTTAATCCTGATTTTTCTCAAGTTGAAGTGGATCAACAGCAAACCAATCTTACTCAGTTTAATATATTCTTTCCAGAAAGGCGTCAGTTTTTTATTGAAAACGCGGATATTTTTAGCAATTATGGTCAATTCGCAAATCAACCATTTTATAGTAGAAGAATAGGATTAGATGGAGGTGGAAACACTGTTCCTATACTTTATGGTGCAAGACTTACCGGTAATCTCTCTAAGAAATTAAGAATAGGAGCCTTTAATATTCATACACTAGGGAAAGATGATTCTTCGATTGGGCAGAATTTTTCTTCTGTAACAATGCAACATGCAATAGGGAAGCGTTCCAATATTAAAGCTTTGTTTTTAAACAGACAGGAATTCGAACATACAGATCGTGTTGAAAATAATTATGGCAGAAATTTAGGCGCTGAGTTAAACCTACTTTCTGACAATGCAAAAATTGGAGGACAATTAGGTTACATCCATTCCCTAAAAAGTTTTGCTGAAAATAATAATCAACATATATATGGTCGCTTTGATTATAGTGGAAAGAATTTCAGAACTTTTCTTTTTATTCAAAATTTAGGGAAGGATTATTATGCAGATATGGGTTTCAATGCCAGAATCAATAATTATGATCCTATCAACAATGAAATTGTAAGAATAGGGTATACCCAAATCGGTAATATGCTTGATTATTATTACTATCCTAAAAATTCTTCAAGAGTAAATTATCATTGGTCTGGAATTGAGAATTTTATTGTGATTAATGAGGGAGTATTCCTTAATGATTGGTACACCAGATTTCGACATTTTATCTTTTTTCAAAATACAAGTCAGCTCCGATTTAGGCTTAATCATCATTATCGTGATCTTGTTTTTCCTTTCGCGTTAACTGAGATTCCTCTTCCAGCTGCCAAGTATGACAACTGGGAATTCAATATTCAATTTAATACGGATATTCGAAAACCATTTTACTTAAATGGGTTTGTTGTCTATGGGGAATTTTTTAATGGTAACAAGTTAACCTACACCGGAAGCGTTAATTTCAGGAAACAACCTTGGGGATATTTTGCAATTGGGCTTGAACAAAATTTAATAAGATTGCCTGAACCATATGGTGACCTTAACTTAACCGCCGCAACCGCACAAATTGAAGTCAATCTTAGTACTAGTTTGTTTTGGACTAGTTTTCTACAATACAATACTCAGGCAAACAATTTTAATATTAACACAAGGTTGCAGTGGAGATATGCACCAATGTCTGATATCTTTTTAGTCTATACAGATAATTATGTCGTTCAGGAAATGTTCGGTCCTAAAAATAAATCCTTGGTTTTGAAAGCAAGTTATTGGTTGGGCATTTAATCCACCGTAAAAATTATAGGAAGAATATTGTTCGGTCGAAGGTATAAAAAAAATACCCAACAAAAATTGTTAGGTAGGTGTAAGAATTGTATCCCCCCAACGAAGTGAGAGGATACACTCTTTAGTGAGTTATCCCAAGATTAATCAAGGGTTAGTTCTTTTGTATTTCTTCCAAATGGCTTTAAATGCTTTGGCCATTGCTTTGGAGGTTTTTGCATTGTATTTTATCACATCTTTACTATTTTCCATGGCTGGTGCACAGCAAGCTATGCAATCACTTTTTGCATTATAGATTGCAGTCTCAGTGACAAATGGTAAGAAGTCAGAATCAGCAATGATGCAAAAATTATTGTTTACTTCCTCTTTGGATAAATTGTATTTTGCTTGGTATTTTGAAATATTTCTGGTGATCTCAGGAGTTGCTGGTACGATGTATCTGTATTTCGTTTTTTGACCAAGATTTACACTTACCAATTCTCCAAAATCTTTAACATCAATATCATAATGAAGTGAAGGACTGATTACCCAAACTTCTTTTGCTTTGTCTTCAAGCTTTATTAGTTGTTTTAAAGTCATTTTTGTCATAGTTTATATATACAGAACAAATTTAATGTGTTTTTCTCTTTATTAAGTCTTTTTTACAAATTTTGTTAGAATGACAATGTGTTGATCGTTGACTCTTCCTTCTATGTGTTCTGGATTATCTTGAACCAATGAGATTCTTCTTACGGCAGTCCCTCTTTTAGCAACAAAATTTGCCCCTTTAACATTAAGATCTTTTATAAGAACAACAGAATCGCCAGCTTTCAATGTATTTCCATTGCTATCTTTATGAATCATCCCTTCACTATTTTCCGATCCAGCTTGTGCCCATTCCAAATCTGCATCCTCTAAATACATCATGTTTAATAAATCAGATGCCCAATCTTCTTGAAGACTTGCAAGTAACTTATAAGACATTACCTGAACTGCTTTAATCTCGCTCCAAATACTTTCATTGAGACATCTCCAATGATTGGAATCAAGTTTATTTAAATTTTGAACTTGCTGATGACATTTATCGCATATTGCGATGTTTACATCAAGTTGAGTACCATTTTTTGGAGGAACAGTAAATCCATTTAAATTGGAATCGATTAAGCAAAGCTCACATTTTCCTTTCGCCCTTTTTTCTAACGCTAAACTTATGCTCATACCCAATTACGTTTTGTTCAAAATTACACATATTGATGAAACAAAATTAAATTGATGACTCTTATTGTTGTGAGCTATAAATCTAATCGAAAAAATTTGGCACATTTACCTAAGTATTTGGCTTATGAAAAATAGTTAGGTTTGATCTGTTCAATGTTAAATTTTGGATTGATATGGTAAATCGATAATTTTAATTGCATATTGAGTTTATATAGTAAATAAGTTATATGAACATCAAGAATATTTTTCTTTTCCTATTATGTTTTTCTTTTCTAAATCTGCTTGCTCAAGAAGATGAGAATGAAGAAACTATTTTAAATTTTGAAGACATAGATCCAAAAAATTCTAAACTAAAGAAAACTTTTCAATTTAGCTTTGGTGCTTTGGATTATGGTTTTAGTACATTACTTTCAGATGAAGGTAGTTTTAACTTGCCAGATGAAATTTCATTTATGGATTTAAGATTTTGGCGATCAGGAAGTGTCAGTTTTCATCTTGTAGATATCATGCTCGGTTTGTCTGGAAAAGATAAGATTCAAAAACTTGGATTACATTCTGGCATCAGGCTTTATGGTGTTTATTATAGTTTTGAAAATGATTTTACGCTAGCAGATGAACAAGAAACCTTTGAAAGCGCAATAACCTTTGTTCCTGAAGAAATAAAAAAACATCGATTAATGTCTACCTATCTTGCCGTTCCATTGATGCTTGAGTACAATTCAAAACCTTGGGATAAAAATAATTCATTCAAGCTTGGATTTGGTTATGTGTACAATTTTCGATTATATAGTAATTCGAAATTGAAATATGAAAACAAAGAGAAGATGAAAGTTTGGGATGATTTCAATCTTAATCCCAACCTTGGAATGGCAGAATTGAGAATAGGATATGGTCCTATTGCAATATATGTTCAATACGGTCTGGATGGATTGTTTGTTGAGGAGAAAGGTCCTAATGTAGTTCCTTTTAATTTTGGCTTTATTACAACCAATTAATGGCTCAAAACAATTTTACTAATTTCTTATTTCAAAAATTCTAACTTTATCATTGTTGGAAATAACCAATAAGCAATCACGATTACCAATTTTTAAGTGATGGATTTGTCTTACATCATAAGGTAAATACAATTGGTGACTTTTGTTTGGGAGATTGATCCAATTTTCTTCGACCTTCTTTAAAATACTTCCAACCGATCCGTCGTTTCTTGGTGTTTCAACTTCTGCTTGATACATATTTCCTGCAAGTAATAATTCTGATTGACCATCATTTTCTAAGTCTAATTCAAGTATACTATTAATACAAGAAATTTGCGCTGAATTTGGTAAGGCTTCTAGCTTATATCTATTGTCCGCTTCAGCAAATAGAATAATATTTTCAAACATATGAGCTTTGTATTCTAATGCATCATCCAATGCTTCGGATCCATATACGCTCGATAGGTCAGATTCTGCAAAAAGGTCATAGCTCGGAAATTCTTTTTTTAAATTTGGTATTTGTTGTGCAGAGCAGGATCTCCCTCTCAATGGGTATTGCTCTCCAAAATTATAATAACTCAATACTATATCTTTTTGTCCATTGGAGTCAAAGTCATGGTAGTGCACGGTAAAAGGCTCTGATTGATTTGCTTTGTACTTATAATTCTTCCCTAGATTTCCCAATATAAAATCAGTATCACCATCTCCATTTAGATCGGTGGCATGAATAGTATTCCACCATCCTTCAGTTTTCATTTCTCCTTCACTTCCGTAAATGTCTATTTTCTCTTTTACAAATGACTTGCCATTGTTTTTTAAAAATGTTATGGGCATCCATTCTCCAACCAAAATTAGATCAATCTTTCCATCTTGATTGTAATCGTTGGCAACAGCATCAGTGACCATTCCAATGTTTATCAACTCATTAGCATGGGTTTTCGTAATATCATCAAAACTACCATTATTGTTTTTTAGTAGTCTACTGATACTTGGACTTGGGTAGTCCCATGGCTGATGTCTTCCTCCTATAAATAAATCTAGATCTCCGTCATTATCAAAGTCAAATGGGACAGCACAGGACCCACTTTCTAATATCCTTGGTAATCTTTCTGGTGCATATTTTAAATTGCCTTTACCATCGTTAATATAAATGCGGTCTAAATAGTTCTTGTTCCTTTGTGGTAAGCTGTTACCCCCACTTACCACGTATAAGTCAAGATCACCATCACCATCAACGTCAAAGAAGCAAGATGCGATATCTTCAAATGCCGAATGCGAGTTAAATTCCTGATCCCGAGCAATAAAACCACCATCAGTTGTTTGTAAATAGACTTGAGACATTTGCCCTCGAGCCCCTCCTAGAAAAATGTCATCTAAACCATCGCCGTTTATATCCCCAACAGATGCAGTTGGCCCAAGTTGGGACATTTTATGAGGTAACAATATCTGTTTTTCGTAATCGTCAAAGATATTTTCGATATGTGTGAAATTAATTTTATCAGGGTATATTTCTCGAAAAATTGGATCGGCAATAATTTCTTTTTTTTCAAGAGAGACTTCATTATTTTTTGAAATGCTAATTTCCTGATTAGCTGTAACATTGACTTTTTTGCTTTTTGAACCGTCGTTCCAATAAATCAGCATTGAATCAACCATGCTATTGTTGGACAGTCCAAAATGAATGATATTTTCTGAGCAAGAATACATTCCTCGACCATTGAGCAACTCTGAATATTGAATTCCATCCTTTGTGAAAATTTTAACCTTTGTTCCTTGTAAGGGCTTGTTTTCTTTGTCAATAAATTTAATTCGTAAAAATTGAGATTTTTTATCTGTGTTATTTCTAAAAACAAAGGCTTCATTGTTGATGTTACTTACTACAATATCAAGATCTCCATCATTGTCCAAGTCTCCGTATGCGGATCCATTTGAGAATGATGGAATATCGAGTCCCCATTCTTTGGTTTTGTTTTCGAATTCTAATGCCCCTAAATTTTGATAGGCGTAGTTGTTAAGTGGTACAGAGGGGTGAAGGGCCATGCCTTCTTGGATGTCTAAAATATCAAGAATGTCCACTTCTCCAGCGTTTGGATTTTCAGCTATAAAATCTTGAATTGTTTTTTCAACATATGTTGTAAAGGTTTTTTTCATATCCGTATTGCGAATATCTCTTAGTAACCCGTTTGTAATGTAAAAGTCTTTTAGTCCATCATTGTCAAAATCTGCAATGAGATTGGACCACGACCAGTCTGTACTAGATACTCCTGCTAATTGTGCAATATCAGAAAAATGATCTTTGCCTTGATTGAGATGAAGGGCATTAAACATGTATTGATAATGAGCTCCTTGATCGACCAGTTTCCAAAATAAATCTGGTTGCATTCCACTCATATTCCTTTTTAATCGATAATTATCTTCAGCTACCATATCCAAAGTCATAAGATCCAACAATCCATCATTATTGATGTCTGCAGCATCTACTCCCATAGCGAAATACGAAATATGTTTCATAGACTGATCCAGAATATTCGTAAAGGTTCCATCTTGATTATTGAGATAGAAAAAATCCGGTGCTTCATAATCATTGGTTACATATAGATCTTGCCAACCATCATGATTTAAATCTGCAGCGACTACACTATTGGGATAGGATGGTGTTCCTACCCCCGCTTTGATCCCTACTTCATTAAAATAGCCTTTGCCATTATTTCTATATAATCGTGATCGCCATTCAGGTCGTAATAGATCTTGACCCGAATAGGAATTATAGTTTCCTGGATTAGGAGGTTGATTGAGAACAAAAAGATCTAACCACCCGTCTTTATCAAAATCAATAAAACTAGCTCCTCGACTTCTCTCAGCATCGTCGATACCGTAGCTTGCCGCTTGCTCTTCGAATTGGAAATTGCCTTTATTGATGTATAGTTTATTCTTTCTTCGTTCTGTATCATCATCATATAATTCACAGGTGACATATATATCTAAAAGCCCATCATTGTTGATGTCTCCAAATATAACCGAACTCGCCCATGAATTATCTTGGATGATGCCTGCAGAGTTTGTAACATCAGTGAATTTTAAATTTCCTTGATTTTTATAGAGTTTGTCTGCCACTAAATTACCAGGGAAGAAGATATCTTGAAGACCATCATTATCAAGGTCAGCAATTCCTACGCCTGCGCCACCATAGAAATTACTATAAAGCAAAATACTGGATTCACGAGTATCTTCAATGATATTATTAAATAGAATTCCTGATTCATCACTCTCTAGCTTAGTAAAAAGTTTTTGTGCTTTAATTTCTGATGAAAGAAATAAATTAAATAGAAGAAATAGTAAGCTTGAGTATTTGGTCATAGGTTTAAAATCCGTAAAAAATATAATGATTTACTCGTGTCAATATAAGGAGTATATTTTTTTGTCAGTAAAAATGTTGGTGGTAAATCGATATTTTTTACTGAGATAATTCGCTTTTTGAACATCCTTCAATTGATTTAATATTGATCTAATACTAGCTAGATAATTATTATTTCGACTTATTTAGGTGTATGTCTAAAATCAAGCAACATGTATTAAAAAGGGTTCTAAGGGTGGGAAGTATGATGCAAATGAAATTCTTGTGACGTTTGCGATGTTTTTCCATGAATATATTCTTTTGGAAACTTCATTAATCACAGAATTAAACTTTGAGTATAATTCTGTGGACGAAAATAAATGTAGTGAAAAAATTATGTGTACGTACACATATTATATGTAAAATATTTATTATTTTTCCATTATTATTGATTTAACCAAACCAAAAAGAGTATGAAAAAGCTAATACTTCTCGTAGTTATGGGAGTATTGTTTACTGGAACACTGATGGCGCAAAAAACTGTTTCAGGAACAATTTCTTCTGCTGACGGAGATCCTTTAATAGGGGTCAACATCCTTGAGAAGGGAACAACAAACGGGACCATCACCGACATTGATGGCAACTATTCCATTACCGTAGCTGATGATGCTACCTTGGTAATGACTTATACAGGTTATGAGCAAACTGAGATCGATGTAGCCAACGCATCCAGTTTCAATTTCGTCATGTCAGAGGGAACAACTTTAGATGAAGTTGTTGTGACAGCATTAGGAATAGAGCGTAGTGAGAAATCGCTGCCATATTCCGTCACTCAATTGGGAGGAGAACAAACGGCGATTGCAAAAGAAGTTAACGTAGGTAACGCTTTGGCAGGAAAAATTGCAGGGGTAAATATTCAACGACCTGTTTCAGGTATAGGCGGATCAACAAGAATTGTAATCAGAGGAAATAGTAATATTAATGGAAACAACCAGCCATTAATTGTTGTTGATGGTGTTCCAATTAATAATCAGAATCTTGGTTCGGCAGGAATGTGGGGAGGTCAAGATTGGGGTGATGGACTATCAAGTATAAATGCTGATGATATTGAATCTTATTCTGTCCTAAAAGGTAATACAGCAGGAGCATTATATGGTTATCGTGCAGACAATGGTGTTATCTTAATTACCACAAAAAAAGGATCAAAGCGAAAGGGTATTGGTGTTGAGTTCAATTCAAATTATCAATTAGAAACTTTGATCAATAATTATGATTGGCAACAAGAATATGGGCATGGAAACAGAGGAATGGCTCCGATTGACCAAGCAGAATCACTCGCCAATGGACTAAATTCTTGGGGAGGAGCGCTGAATGGAGGAAATGTGCTCCAGTTTGACGGTGTTTCAAGACCATACAGTGCTGTAGGTGATAACCTAAATAGATTTTATAGAACAGGATCAGGATTTACAAATTCACTTTCATTTAGTGGAGGAGGTGATCATCATAATTATAGATTTTCTGTAACCTCCTTGGATGCTAATGGCATTAATCCAAATTCTGGTTTAAATAAGAAAACTTTATCAACAAATACGACAGGTTCATACGGAAAATGGAGAGCTTCAATTTCTGGATCATTTATAGTAGATGATACTAGGAACAGACCTAATCTTTCGGATGCACCAGGGAATGCTAATTATGTTGTCGGAGTACTCCCAGCAAATATAAATGTATTGGATTTGCAAGGAGATCCTAATAAATTGGGCTCAAATCCCGATGGAACAGAAATGATTATGAATGGTAATGTTTTTATTACCAATCCATATTGGTCTGAGTATCAATTTGAAAAAAATAATGAGAGAAATAGATTATATGGAAATGTTGCAGTGGGTTACGAAATAATTGATGGGTTGTTATTGCAAGGGAAAATTGGAATGGATAGATTTAATGAAAGAAGAAGAAATCTGACGCCTTATGGAACGGGATACAGTCCATTCGGACAATTATCTGAAGGGAATAGAACTGTAAGAGAAATTAATTTGGAAACTACTCTAAGATATGTGAAAGATATAAGTAGTACTGTAGGTTTAGATCTGATGGTTGGAGGAAACCAACAGAAGAATCAAGATGAGAATTTAGGTGCGGGCGGAAATAATTTTAATGTACCATACTTACATGCCATTAATAATTTGTCAAACCAATCAATAAGTTATGGTTTTTCTCAGTATCAAGTAAATTCACTTTTTGGACAAGCTCAAATTTCTTTGATGGATCAGCTTTATGTGACAGCAACAGGAAGACAAGATTGGTTCTCCCAGTTGACAGATCCAAATGGAGGGGATTCTGAAAATTCAGTATTTTATTCCTCAATAGGTTTGGCATATGATTTAGCTGGTGCTAATTTAAACTTGCCGAGTTGGTTGGATCTTGGGAAATTAAGAGCGTCCTATGCAACTGTTGGAGGAGCAACAGATCCTGCCCAACTAACATTAAATTATGGAATTTTTGATCAAGGTCATTTAGGAAATCCGTTAGGAGGGATATCTAGTGGTGCAGTGCCTCCAGCGGGTTTAGTGCCATCGACAAATAAAGAATTAGAAATTGGAGCCGATATAAGATTGTTTAGAGGTAAAGCTAATTTAGATGTAGCTTGGTACAATAGAACAACAGTCGATGGAATTCTAAGGGCGAATATTGATCCTACCTCTGGCTATGGTCAAAAAATTGTAAACGTTGGAGAGATAGCAAATAGAGGAGTTGAAATGTTGTTGGATTTAGCACCAGTTCAAAAACAAAACTTTAGTTGGAATATTGGACTTAATTTCTCACACAACAATAATGAAGTAGTAAGTCTTCTTACACCTGAGTCCGATGGTGAGCAAATTAGATTAGAAGAAGCTAGAACCAGAAACGCATTTATCCATTTGGTGGAAGGAATGCCATACAGCCAGGTTATGGGATTTGTATATTTAAAAGATGACAATGGAAATCTAATATTGGATGATACTGGTTTGCCACAAGCTGACACTTTAAGAGCATTTGGGACAGGTGTTCATCCTACAGCATTGGGAATAAATAATACTTTACGTTTTGGTGATTTGTCTTTGAGCTTCTTAATTGATATGAAGTTTGGAGCAAAGATTTATAACTCAACCAATGCATATGGTTATTTCTATGGTCTTCACCAAAATACTTTGGAAGGAAGAACTTCAGGCTTGGGCGAAGTTGCTGCAGGTGATATCCAAGATTATTACCAGAGAATAGGTTTTGGTATTTCTGAAGAGCATATTCAAGATGCGGATTTTGCAAAACTAAGAGAAGTGATATTGGCCTACAATGTACCAGCATCCGTTATGGATCGGCTACCAATCTATAGAGCCTCACTTTCATTTGCTGCCCGTAACCTTGCAGTACTTTGGAAAAAGACTGATAATATAGATCCAGAATCAACCTATACTACAGGGAATGGTCAGGGACTCGAAATGTTTGGAGTGCCTATTACAAGGTCTTATGGCCTTAACTTAAATGTGAAATTTTAATTCAACCACCAAAAGAATTAATAACAATGAAAAATAAAATATTAAAATTAGGAGTCCTTTTGCTGATGGTTATGTTTACACAGACCTCATGCGACAATGGATTCGCAGAACTAAATCAAGACCCCACAAAGGCAAGCACAATAAATCCTAACTTTCAATTTACTTGGACACAATTAAGAACATCTGGAGGGAGATATGAAAATTGGAGGGCTGGCTTAATTTATTCCTCAATGATGATTCAACATATGGCTGCCACTTGCGGATACTGGACTGGTGATAAGTATACTTTTAATGGTTCATATTCATCATCTTTATTTGATAGAGCTTATACTGAACAAGTAAAAGATATTCAGGATTTGGTAAATACCTTAGAAACTGTTGAAGGAAGTGATCAGACAATGTTAGGAATGGCAAAAATTTGGCGTGTAGTTATTTTCCATAGGCTGACTGATTTGTATGGAGATATTCCATATTCTGAAGCAGGTAAAGGAGTGCTAGAAGGAATAGATAGACCAAAATATGACAGTCAAGAAAGTATCTACATGGATATGCTAAATGAGTTAGAAGCAGGGATTGCACTATTGGGTAATGGAGGTTTTGGAGGAGCAGATCTAATTTATGCAGGTGATGCAGAGGCATGGAAAAGATTTGGACATTCCTTGATGTTGAGGTTAGCAATGAGACTTTCTGAAGCTGATCCATCTACTGCTCAGTCTTGGGCGAGCAAAGCAATCAATGGAGGTTTGATGGCTAGTAATGCCGACGATGCATTCATCCAACATACAAATGGACCAGCAAGCATAAATAATAATGGATTTGGAGAAGTCCTAGACAAAGCAAGTGGATTTGGCGATGATTGCCCAAGATTAAGTGCTACAATAGTTGATTGGATGACAGCAACTGGTGATCCTAGATTGAATGTTATTGGTGAATTACCGGAAGATGGAAGTGGTGTTCATAATGGAATGCCTAATGGTTTGGATGAAGTTACTATTCTTGAGAACGCAAACGGAACCACACCACAAGCATTTTCTAGAATTAATCCTGAATTGGTTAGAGTTTCTTCTCCAATGTTTTTTATGACCTATGCCGAGTCAGAATTACTAGTAGCTGAAGCAGCTATGCGTGGATGGGGAGGTGGAGATGCCGCTGATCACTATGCAAATGGGGTAAGAGCTGCAATGCATGTCTATAGCCATTATGATGCGACATTTGATATTGATGATGCCTCTATTGATGATTATTTAGCCGCTAATCCTTTTGATTCTGCTGATGGTATGAGACAAATTGGTTGGCAATATTGGGCTGTTACTTTATTGAATGAGTATGAAGCATATGCTAACTATAGAAGAACTGGATATCCAGATCTTACACCGATAAATTACCCTGGAAATATTTCAAATGGGCAAATTCCTGTAAGATTGGCATATCCTGGAAATGCTGCTGGTTTTGATGCATTCGATGCGGCTTTATCGGCTCAAGGTATGGGAAATGATCCTATTGGCTGGATGACTGTTCCTGTGTGGTGGGATAAATAATTATTGAAAATAGTTTTTTCATATAGATGCAGGCAGTATTGTAAAATTTACTGCCTGTATTTTTTTGTACCTTATAGAAGTAATATCATACAATATGAGAAGAAGAGAATTTACAAAAACGATTCTTGCAGGTAGCGTTGCCCTTTCTTCAGGCCTGACATCTTGTAAAAATAAAGAAATACCTAGTATCAAATCTACCCAATTACCCAGCAATTGGGTATGGTTAAGGCCAAATTTGGACTGGGATCTTGATCAATGGAAACAATCCTTTGATGACATCAAAGTGATGGGTATTGATGCTGTTGTCCCTCAAGTATATAACTCACACAATGCCCTTTTTGATCATCCCATTGTTCCCGTTAAAGATAATTGGCTAGAACGTATTCTTCCCATTGCCCATGCCGCTGGATTGGAAGTTCATGCTTGGATGTGGAGTATGCCTCTTAATGTTCCGGCATTGATTGAAAAACATCCTGATTGGTTTTCTGTCAATCGCAAAGGCAATCCTTCGCATACACATCCTGCTTATGTTGATTATTATAAATTTATGGATCCTTGTCATCCTGAAGTGCAAGAATTTGTTGCTGGAAATGTAGAAGCGTTGGCAAAAATTGAAGATTTGGATGGTGTGCATTTAGATTACATCAGACAACCAGATGTAATCTTAGCCGAAGCTTTACAGCCAAAATATAATATCGTACAGGATAAAGAGTACGCACAATATGATTATCCTTATTCTTTAAGGTGTCGATCTGCTTTTAAAGATATTCATGGCATTGATCCACTGGACTTAGGAGAAGAGGTAGCAGCTCACAATGCATGGAGACAATTTCGATACGATGCGGTAACTAATGTGGTTAATAATTTTGCGGTTCCTGCAGCAAAAAAATACAACAAAAAAATTACCGCTGCAGTGTTCCCGAATTGGGAAAGTGTAAGGCAGCAATGGCAGCAATGGGATATTGATGGATTTTTACCGATGCTGTATCATGGATTCTATAATGAAGACATTCATTGGATTGCAGATCAGGTAGCAAAGAACAAAGCTCTGTTAAAATCCGACAAACCAATCTATGCGGGTTTATTTCTTGGACATCTCAAGCCAGAAGACATTGAAACTATTTACAATGAGGTGATGGAAAAGGAGGGATCAGGCTTGGCTTTATTTGCCTATGGAGGACTCAATCAAGAGTTCAAAGACATCATGAAAAAAGTGCTGTTAAGTTAACTTATTGTAGACTGTTATATTGCAAAATTATTTACAGATTCATATTAAACATTTATGAAAATATCAATTAGGGATCTTGTTTCAAATGTATTGATTGGTTGCTTTCTTTTTGTATCTCTTTGTGCTGGACAAAATGAAATTGTTCCTTACCATTATAATCATCCGATATCATTTAATCCAGAAATGTATGTTTGTCATCAAACAGACAGCGAAATCGTAATTGATGGTAAAGCGGAGGAAGAAGCTTGGGGTAAGGCAGCGTGGTCTAAATCCTTTGTCGATATAGAAGGTGATTTGAAGCCATTGCCAGACTTAGATACAAAAGTGAAAATGTTGTACGATAGCAATTACTTCTATTTTTACTTTAAACTTGAAGAACCGCACATTTGGGCAAGTCTAACAAACAGAGATGACATTATTTATCGAGATGATGATATCGAAATATTTATTGATCCCGATGGGGATAGCCATGAGTATTTTGAGTTTGAATGGAATGCTTATAACACCTTATGGGATCTTTTTTTAACTCGTCCATACAGAGTTGACAATAGACCCAAGGTGCTTTTCGAGTACAATGTTACAGATATTCAATCTGCCGTTCATATCGAGGGCAGTATCAATGATCCTTCTGACTTGGATGAATATTGGTCTATTGAGATTGCGATTCCTTGGTTTGCCCTGAGCAAGAGAGCTTTCGCTAAAAGCCCTCCGAAGGATGGAGAGCAATGGCGAGTCAATTTCAGTAGGGTGGATTGGAAGATGATTCACTCTGAGGCTGGTTATGTCAAAGAAAAAAATGAAAAAGATAAAATATTGCCAGAAAACAATTGGGTTTGGTCACCAACAGGTCGCATCAATATGCATATGCCGGAAATGTGGGGTTATGTACAATTTTCGAAAGAAATGGTGGGTGGCGAAGTAAAATTCAAGTCCAATCCAAATGAAGAAATTAAGTGGGGCTTATGGCAATTGTATTTTCAACAATTAGAATATTTTAAAGATCATCATCATTATTCAGATGATCTTAGCAGATTCACAATTCCACAATTAGAGAAAGGTCCGATGACTCCAACTATATCAACCACAGCTCATTATTTTGAGATTACTCATCCAACGATTCATGGAAAGGCTATTTGGATTATTGATAGAGATGGTAAAATTCGCAAAATCCGAAAATGATTCATTTT
>JAHDIE010000035.1 GCA_020630955.1 Saprospiraceae bacterium | reverse complement strand
CCCTACCCCCCTTCATCCACCCTCTCCAATCTCCAACGCACTTCCCGTGACCACCCCGCTTTCTCCTTCAAAATTTTAATTCGATCCGCAAATTCTTCCTCCATCAAATTGTCTTGAATAAGAATTTTTGCCTTCTCGTAACACCTAGCAATATTGTTTTCCAATACTTCAGAATAAAACCCATATTCACGCATAAAATTAACCGCTGTCTCTGCGGTAAACAAATAAATATCAATCATCTCATAATCAAGAACGGTCGATTTCTTTGTATCAGATAAGATTTTATTGACCTTTTGGATTCGTGGTCGTCTTGGTTTACGGTAACTCTTGGTCAGATACTTTTTTGCAATCTCTTTCTTTGCTTTATCAAAAATACGTTGACGGTCTTTGTCAGAGCCCATGTCCATTTTGTAAAATTTTTTTACCTCATTAAGCTTGGTATAAAGCCGCAATAATTCATCTCGAAGCTCCTCTTCTCCCAATGAATCCAAAAATTTTTTATAACTACTTAACCTCATGGTGCAACGAAATTACTAATCAAAGTCTATTTATATATACTAATTGCCAATGAAGATTAGGCGAAATCACTATATCGAGCGATTCTTTAATTTGGTTTGCGATAATTTTGTGTAATTGGGCTTATGTCTTCAATATCAATTAATCCTAAATTTATAAATAAGACTGAAGCGAATACAGTGAAATTAACGTTAAATTAAGACAGTGAAGTAATCCCAAGATCTTCATTTACAATACAAAAGTCAACTTCTAATGAATAACAAAGCGATGCTAATCAGTGTATTGTTCTTCTTTTTTGCCTTCGTGGCAAAAGGCCAAGATTTGCATTATACCAATTACAATTATGCACCACTATATCTAAATCCTGCCAATACTGGTGGTTTCAATGGAAATATTAGAGCTGGAGCCTCTTATCGGGATCAATCAAGAACTTTCATTGGTGAAGCGTATCAAAGCACCATGATTTGGGCTGATAGCCCAGTCACTTTTATTTTCAATGAAAGGCAATGGATAGGATTAGGAATCAATCTATTCTCAGATAAAACTGGAGACCTAGGCTTTGGAATGAGTGGAGCCATGACCAGTCTAGCCTACCATTTTTCTATTGATCATAACTACAATTCAGTTTTTGCGCTTGGAATTCAATACGGTGCAATTCAAAGAAAAATTAGCAATGCCATGGCCGCTAACTTCGCTGATGACTTCCATGGTGGAACCGCAAGTCCAGATCATCAGCTAATCCAAGATTTTAATACAACTTTTTCTGACCTCAATATTGGTCTCACGGCTACATTCAAATTGTCAAAATACAATAAGCTCCAATTGGGAGCTTCCGCTTACCATATCAACAAACCAAAATATCTTTTTGGAGGTGGAAGCGTAGGAGCAACTGTCAACCCAAGACTAAATATTTATAGCTCAATCGAAATGCAACTTTCCAAAAAATTTCAACTAACACCAGCCTTTTATTATTCTTCGATGAACAACGCCCAAAACTTCCAAATTCAATTAAACGCAAAATCTCTAATCAAAAAAACAGGCAACACAATCCTCACTTATGGACTTGGTTACAGAATTGCCGATGCATTACAAATCTTTGCAGGTGCCATCTACAAATCTTGGGAATTTGGCATCAGCTATGACATGACAACTTCTACAGCTAGACTTTATAATAATACTGTAGGAGGCATCGAACTAGGTGTGAAAAAATACATCACCATTCATAGAAAACCAAAAATAAAAGTACTTCAAATTTGCCCTCGGGTATAAATCATATAGATTATGAAACCATCTTTCATCGTTAAATACTCCTTGTTAATTTACCTACTGCTAAGTTTTGTGGATCTGAAAGCTCAAGACTTACATAGGAAGTTTGCAGATCTACCCTGTTTCAATAAAAATTTTAATACCATAGTGCATGTTGCAGTTGATTCTCTCCATAGAGACCCCATTGCTGGAGAAATTTTCATCAACCAAATGCTGGAGGAAACTTCGGAATTCTTTGCACCTATTTGCCTATCATTTACTTCGTGCGAAATCAATGTAATAGAAGACAATTATGCCTATTCCAATCTACAAGATTCTCCAATCTCACTAACAGAGCGTATCGAAAAAATGACTTCCCTTTATCATAAACCAAGGCGAATCAATATATTCATTGTCGACTCAATACAAAATATTGAATGTGGACTTGGTGAATTTGAAGGAATAAAAACTCAAGATGCAGCCATAGCAATTATTGAATTAAATAACTGCCCAGACAAAAAGCCTTCTCAAAATCTTGCCCATCAATTGGGACACCTTTTCGGCTTATATGACACTTTTGAAAATAACCACCCAGCGGAATTGGTGGATGGAAGCAATTGCGAAACTGCTGGAGACTTTATTTGCGATACTCCCGCCGATCCATATTTCAGAGAAATCTCTATTCCAGGAACACCGGATAATTATCCCAAAAATTATTTAAACAATTGCGAATTCATTTTTAGGGCTGTAGATCAAAATGGAGAATATTATCAACCAGATGTTGGAAATATAATGTCAGCATACCCTTGCAAATGCGGCTTTACAAGAGAGCAATATCTCAAGATGGCAGATGTTTACTTTAACTCATCAGTAAAACAGTTTTAAAATGACCAAACATATTTATACAACATTGGTTTTAGTTTGTATGACCATCTTTAGTCATCTTCAAGCACAAACTGCAAATTTCGATTCTGGATGTATTCCTTTACAAGTGCAATTTACTGGTCCAAATCAATCAAATTATTTTTGGGATTTTAAAGATGGAGGTAGCTCAAATTTACAGAATCCAGAACATATCTTTACTTCTGCTGGAGAATACAATGTAGAATTATTTGACTCACCAGGAGGAACCTTGGTTGGCGCACTTTTAATCAAAGTGTATCCTGATATAGTTGTTGAAATTTCTACAGACTCCCTAATGGGGTGCATACCTCTAGATGTACAATTCAGACCCAACATCATCAAACATCCAGATATTACCGTTGAAAATGTAATATGGACTTTTGGCGATGGTGGTTCTTCCAACGATATGGAACCAATATACACTTATAATCAAGCCGGAACCTATGATGTCAGTATAAAAGTCATCACCTCTGTAGGCGAATGCAACAAAACAGTTCAATTTGATGACTTCATTACCGTCTCAGGTGTTCAAGCCAAATTTAACGCAAACAAATATTCATCATGTAATGCACCAGATGTGTTTACATTCACCAACAACACCATTGCTGAACCAGGATTAAGTTATGAATGGGATTTTGGTAATGGAGAAACATTCACAGGATATCAACCTGGACCTATTGGTTACTCAGAGAATGGCTTATATGAAATTAAACTTTCAGTGACCAACGAAGCAGGATGTGTTTCTACTACACAAAGAAATATTAACATTGGGCCCCCTGTTTTCAATCTACTATTCGATGATGTGGTTTGCTTTAATTCACCATCAATTTTGCAAAACAATACTGTAGCTGATGAATTTATTTGGGAATTTGAAGAAAATCCAGCGCTAACATACACAGCCACGGACATTGCTAGCCCATTGATTACCGTGACTGAAACTGGTCAATATGAAGTAAAATTAACTGCCATCTCATTCTTGGGTTGTACCTCAGATACCAGCTTTACCTTATCTGTTGATCTAGTAAACTCTAATTTCAACGTTGGTCCAGAGATTACTTGCGGAGATGAGTTTACAGTCCTATTAGAAGCAGAAGATCTCAATCATCAAAGCTATTCTTGGATTGGCTTGAATGAAGATGGTTCTGATTTCTTGACAACACTCCCTTCAGCCACCAAAGACTACGATGCTCCTGAAAGAGACTCCTTTTTTGTCAATTATCCTGATACCCTAAAGTATCAGCTTGCTGTGGTTTCAGAGTATGGATGTCGAGATACTTCGGATAATTTTTTAGTCATTAGAAAACCAGAAGCATTTTTTGTTCCAGACCAAATTGTTGGCTTAGACAACCTAACCGTTAATTTTCAAGACCATTCCTATTCCGAGCAAGCCATTATAGAAAGAATTTGGGATTGGGGTGATGGTAGCTCTGATAGTTTTACCAACGAACTAGAACATACGCACACTTATGGAGTTGGAGAGTATTGGGTCAGGCTAACAATCAAAAACGATGTTGGCTGTATCGATGAATCAGAATTAATTCTTATCAAAGTTATTTCCTCAGATGATCTCTTAGGCAATATAGGGTCAGCAACTTGTAATAACACAACTGGTGATCTACAAATATGTGTTGGAGATCAAGGAACCGTTGTGTACAACAATCCTGCTCCAGACTTAATTGACTTCCATTTCAATACGGACCATGGACGATTTAATCAATGCTGGAAGGATGATGTTGCTACACACACCTTTCTTTATCCTGGTTCTTTCACGATGGCTTTTAGCCTTGAATACGAAGGATTAATATTTTTCGAAGATAGAATTGGAGAAATCACAATAGATGGAGCTCATGCCAAAATTGGTTACCAAACAGATTGTGACAACATTTACAATGTTGATTTTGAAAGCAAAAGTATTGAAGCAGATAAACTCGAATGGTATATCAATGGAGAATTTATAGGAACCGAAGAATCTTTCTCACATACTTTTACTTCATTAGGTAGACACTTTGTAGAATTAAGAGCAGAGAATACTTCTTCTGGTTGTTCAGCACACGTTGATACCACCAGCGTCTATATAACTGACATTAAAGCGGATTTTATTGTTCCCAAAAATATGTGCGACTCTACAATGTATATTCTAGATGCATCACCAAGTATCGATGTACATGATATTTGTCATGAAGGATATTTGTGGACTTTCGAACATCACCGCCCAAGAGAAGTCGGAGAAGATTCATTGAAACATCAATTTCCAAGAGGAAGACAATCTATAACACTAACTACTGAAGACATCAACGGTTGCAAAGACTCTAAGACAAAGTGGGTTAATGTTTATGGCATGGATCCTAAATTTCCACTTGATAGCACTTTCTGCCTTCCTCATACCGTTCAATTGGAAGACCAATCAATTGGCGACACTACTTTGATTGGTTGGGAATGGAGTTTTGGCTCAACTGAACAAAACCCAAGTTACACTTTTACTGAAAACGATCTTGACTCTTTGGGACTCCTATTTGTTGGCTTAGAAGTTGAAGATGCCATTGGTTGTAAAGAAAGCGTTACACAGCTGGTTGATCTTTACGAACCAGTCAGCCTAATTCACGTTAACAAAGGCCCAAGTGTCTGCACCGGAGAGACCATCACTTTTTCTGCAGATGATTTTACTGAACAAGGATCCTTTTTAACATGGGAATGGGACTTTCAACAGTATGGTAATTCTACAGATACAAATCCTGAAATCACATTCTCGGAGGAAGGAACAACCCAAGTTGTTTTAACATTTACCGAAGACGCGTCTGGGTGTACAGGAGACACCACGCTTATTATTAATGCTATTGCTGCACCAGTTGCAGATTTCATGACTTCAGCAGATACGCTTGAAGCACTTTGTCATCCAGAAACCATTGAATTTACCAACCTATCCGAATCTTCAGGACCGGTATTTTATAATTGGGATTTTGGCAATGGAATTACTTCTGGTCTTGAAGACCCAGCTATTTCCTATGACAAAGGAATTTATACTGCCACGATGATCGTCAGATCAGTTTATGGATGCGCTGACACATTGATGCAAACATTTGAATTGATAGGCCCCGAAGGCAACGCTTTGATTGACAAATCTGATGTTTGCATTGGAGAAGAAATTTCGCTTTCAATTATTGATACTGTTGATGTCAATTCTTTTACTTGGGATTTTGGTGATGGTATTACCGCTGATGATATTTCTCCGGTAACGCATGCCTATGATTTACCTTCTGATCAAACAAATGTCAGTTTAATTTTAAGATCAACAGATACTGGATGTGAATTGGTACAAACCATCCCTATCAATCTTCATAATGTCTTTGCCGATTTCGCTTTATTAAATCAAACAGGATTTTGCAACGGTAGCTTTACCCTTGAGAACCTTTCGTTGGGTGCAAATACCTATGAATGGTTGTTTGAAAATCAAACTCACACGGGACCGAATCCTAGCTTTGATTACGAAACTCCAGGAGCAGTCAATGTATCTTTGACAGTCACCGACAATACAACAGGATGTCAGCATACCAACGAAAAGGAAATTATGCTTGTTGGAATAGATGAAAAAGGATCATTACCTAATGTGTTCTCTCCAAATAATGATAGCAGAAATGATTATTTCAACGTAGTCACCGCCCCAGGAAATGAAGACAGTGTGGAAATCATAGAATTCAAAATCTACAATAGATGGGGCGAATTAATTTATAACAATGACACACCACAAACAGGTTGGAATGGCTTTTACAAAAATCAAATTGCTCCTGCGGAAGTTTACTCATATTACATTGAATATAGTGTCGATGGATGCAACAATAAAAACGAAAAAGGGAATATTACCTTGGTAAGATAAAACTGGAAAACAATCCAGTTGATGCTAGAAAAATAGCGGTCGCAGAAAAGTTTGGGATCGCTATTTTATTTTTTTTTTGGGATTTGTCGTTTCTAGACTATCTTATACCTTCACTTCCGTAAATATATTCATAGCCCAAAATATCCTAAGCTCTTCATTTTGCTCGGCATTTAGATTCACTAAAATATTTTTCTGCATTGGCTTACAATTATCTATCGCAAACAACAATCCTATTCCACCCACTAAGTTTTCAATTTCTAAATTATTTGTCTTATTGATTCTTGATTTGCACAAAGAGTCAGAGTAATCATTAGCTTAAATACTAATTTATGCGTATCCTTGAATCACATTTATGGAGATAAATTACCACTATTGATATGAGCCTCGATAAAAAATTTTTAGATCTTGAAAACCCAAAACAAAAATCCCCTTTTGGGATTATTTCCACTGGTTTGGCAAGTACATGGATATTGCTTATTTACTTCACTAGATCTAGGTATTATTTTGTTAACAATGATGTACTTCTATACATCCTAATGTCAATTCAATCTCTAGGGCTTATTACAGCTTTCATATCAATTAAAAGAAACGAAACAAGAAGAATATTATACTTGATAGGTTTTATCATTAATGGAATTGGACTACTTTACATTTTAATTGCGAAATTGTTTTAACATGAATATTCAAGAACCTATTATCCTAAAGCAACGGCTTAATATTTCAAAAGAGAAACTTTGGAATGCACTGACCAACCTAGAAGAATTACAAATGTGGTTTTTTGATGTTATTGAAGACTACAATCCGGAATTAGGATTTACAACTCAGTTTCTAATCACAAACGAAGGCCGAAAATTCACACACATTTGGGAAATAATCGAAGTCATCCCATTTAAAAAAATAGCAACTAAATGGACATTTGAAGAATACCAGGGTGAAGGATTGGTCATCTTTACTATCGAAGATTTTGGTAACTATTGTGAATTAACGGTGCTAGATAAAGTTATTAAAAGTTTCCCGAAAGACGTTCCAGAATTTAAAAGAGAAAGTGGTGTTGAAGGATGGAATTATTTCATCAATAAAAGATTAACCAATTATTTGAAAATATAAAAAAGAGAGTGGAGCTTTCAAAATACCAGATAAAGTCACTCCACTCTCGAACAAACAATTTAACTGTATCGCTCTCATTTACATAAGTAAGAAACCTACAATGAATAAACTACTTACTTTGTGCTTCAAAAATTAGAATGAGAAGACTTGTAATTGACTTTGTTCCACTTAACTAAAAATAGGATTAGGCATCCTTGCGATTACTCAATAAAATTTTGTATTAAAATATATTCCAGCGGTTTATTCTTATCTTGGCAATACAAAAAACATCTCCATGGCGTTTAGTGAATTTCTTGCGGATAGAGTCAGACTCAGATTGAAACACATTAAGATATTGGAAGAAAAGAAAATGATGGGCGGTCTCATTTTTATGGTCAATGAAAAAATGTGTGTGGGAATTGATATTGATAAAAAAACCAAATTAGATCGTCTTATGGTTAGAGTTGGCAAACTTGCCTATGAAGAACTACTCAATAAAGCAGGTAGCCGCAAAATGGATTTTACTGGCAAACCTATGAGAGGTTTCCTCTTTATCGATCCAGATGGCTTTGACATGGAAGAAGATCTTGACTTCTGGATTGAACGTGCGCTTGAATTTAATGAATTACTTTAATATGGATTGCCAAAAACATCTTTTCCAATTACATCCAGACATTCACTACCTCAACAATGCCTATAAAGGTCCCTTGCTAAGGTCAGCCGAAGAAGCAGGAATGCAAGCATTGCTAAGAGGTAGAAATCCATCAGACATGAATGAACATGACTTCTTTGATGAAGTAGAAGAAACAAAAACTTTATATGGACAATTGGTTAATTGCGAAGGCAGTCAAGTTGCCTTAATTTCTTCAACATCTTATGGATTTGCAAGTATTCTAAATAATATCGCAAGTAAAAAAAATGGAAATGTAGTCACAGTAAAAGATGAGTTTCCATCCGCCGTATTTGCAGCCCAAAAATGGTGTAAACAAAATGACAATCAGCTAATCTTCGTAGAGCCAAAAACATCAGACCGTAATGAAATTGGTAAACAATGGAATAAAAATATTATTGAACAAATAAATGAAAAAACATCCTTTGTAATCATTTCAACTGTTCATTGGTCTAACGGCGTTTATTTTGACCTCAAAGCCATTGGACAAAAATGCCAAGACTGTAATGCAAAGTTGTTGGTCGATGGTACACAATCCGTTGGCAGCCAACCAATCGATGTACAAGAATTAAAAATTAGTGCCTTAGTAACAGCTGCATACAAATGGTTACTCGGTCCTTACTCCTTGGGCTTTATGTATCTCGATGAGACTTTCTATGACGGCACACCATTAGAAGAATCATGGATGAACCGAATCAACGCCAAAAACTTCAGTGGATTAACCAGTTATGAAAAAAACTATAAGGGCAATGCCGGCAGGTTTAGCATGGGTGAAAGCAGCAACTTTATTCTGACGCCAATAGCTAAAGCTGGACTCCAACAGATTTTAAATTGGACTCCAAAAGCAATCCAAGAATATGACTCAAAATTAACTGCTCCACTCTTCACTCATCTCAAGATCCAAAACAATGGGAATTTTTCAAATCACCTATTTTCATTGCCAGTTCCTGAAAAATGCAACAAAGAAAAATTACAAGAAAACATCAAAAAAAATAAAATCATTGTTTCTCAGAGAGGTGAATCAATACGAGTATCTGTAAATGTGTTCAACACCTCAGAAGATATTGATGCCTTAATTAAAGTGATAGAAGCTTCTTAAGAAATCTATTAAAATAGTAATTAATTTATTAACCCAAAAGCCTACACAAGCAACTCCTAACTAAGGTAATTTTAAACTTCTCACCCTCCATTTGTAACTTTTCCAATGTAGATAGGTAATGTGGATATAAAACACAAATTCTAGACTATTATAACCTTACCTATTTCCAAATCATTTCTGAATTTAAAAGATTATTTAAATAAACTGTCTTTCTAGAACAACTCATTACAAAAAAAAATATTGTCAGGAATTAATTTATCGAACCCATATTCATAATGTAATTTTTATTGATATTATTAATAATCGAAAAAAAGGATGGACAATGAATATTGGGAATATTTAGTCATAAAACACAAAACAAAATTATGAACAATATTAAAATTACTCTTCTAGCTGTGGCCTTGTTGCTAATAAGCTGCAAAGAAAACATTTCTACCACCAGTACCAGTACGACTCAAGCAGAAATGAATGACAAGCAGGGTCCAAAAGATGTTAGTGAAAAAATCCAAATTTTAAATTTTGGCACCTTTCACTTTGGTTATACATCTGATGAAAATTCAACTGAGTTTGATGAACACGATGCTGACAATAAGCGTCAAGCACATGCCATTGCTAAAAAATTATCGAAATTCAATCCAACCGTAATATTGGTTGAAAGCGTTCCTGGATATAATGAAAAGCTACAAACTGAATACAACTCCTATTTAGCAAACCCAGATATGAATTTCGAACACCCAACTGAGACAGAATTATTAGCTTATGAGATAGGGCGACTTTCTAAGGTTAAAAGGATTTACGGGATAGATCATAAAATGAGTTACAATTATAAAATTGGAAGTCAAATTAAAAACCATATTGATTCAACCTGGCATGACCAATACTACCAAAACCCTATTAATTATTACCCAGATTTTATTACAGACGAAAGCAAATTAACGTTAGAAGAAAATTTAATACAAACAAATACTGATCAATACTTAGATTTTCTCATTGCTGTTAATGCTGACATGTTGTCTCATGTAGGAAGTGAAACCGGTTTCGAAGGAGCAGATGAAGCTGCAAAATACTACCAAAGAAACTTGAGAATGTATGCAAATTTAAATCGTATAAATTTAGATGTAAATGACAGAGTATTTATTCTGATGGGAGCCAGTCACACCGCTTTCTTTAGAGATTTTTTAAGCAGAAGTCCAAAGTACGAAATGGTTAACACCTTTGATTATTTGAAATAATTTAAATTAACTTCTAATAAACACCAATTTAGTATGGCTATTATTTTGTGCAGTAACATGTAAGAAATAACAGCCTTCACTAAGGTTAAGCTGAAACATTTCATTTGATCTAGTTTTTACATGACCCACATTCTGTCCTACTGTATTATAAATTGATACATCTATTTCATTTCCAGATGTTGATTTCACCACAAACTGATTATCGTGTTGCAAAATGGACAATTCATTTTTTTCTGTATCAGCCAAAGACACCATTAAATCCAATTTAATTCTATACATTTCCATTCCAACGGTTGGGTCAAGGCCGCTTAAAAAATATAAATAATCATCAAGCACAGCTATCGGTCTAACTGACCCGATAACATTTGAACTTTCTTCAAAATTGTAAATAGACTCCACTTCCCCAGTAACCAAATCAACCTTGCTAAGAATTGGCTCAAATCCATTTGAAACCCCTTCAGCAATAAAACCATATTTATTGTAAACAATCATTTCCGATTGGTATGGTTTTAATTCCTTGATTATTGTAGTACCACTCTCGAATCCGTTGGTATGGATCAAATAATTTTCACCAAAGGTCCCTTCATCATAAACAAAACAAGCATTTTCTAAATATTTGCCGTGCAAAACAGGAAATCCTGCCAAAAAAGATAATTCTGGACTTTCATGCAAAGCTTCCTCCTCCCCTTCAATTCCATTGATAGAATAAGCACCTTCTCCAAAAAAGAAACAAATATTTCTTTCATCAGATAAATTTATTGTCCGACGAGAACTTATATAATTCCATCCAACTGAAATACGTTCGATAGATTCTGCATCTTCATCATAAACATAGATCCCATCAACATCCGAATCATTGATAGTAAAACTAAGTCCGTTTGACACTGGTAGCAAACTATAACCATCAGCAAAAAATTCAGTTTCTTGAGTTGTCCCTAATTTTGTCTCTTGGTCTCCATCAATATAATATATAGAAAATGAATAGTCGTCGTTTTTATGAAGAATAGCAATGCCATCTTTATACTTACAGTAATTAGAACTATCATAATTAAACTCATGCAAGAGTGACGACTCAGTTTCCAATTCCTCATTCACTTCCCCATCAGTTCTAAAAATTTTTTCACCATAACCATAATAAAGCCAACCATTTTCAGCCTTAATGTAATACCGTGGTTCAGACCATTGACTTTCCCCTGGGTCAAAAAACATCATGGTTCCGACTTCTGTACCGTCTGTTTTCCAAATTGCCGCACCATTTACTTCATCTACTGCAGTAAAATATAATTCGCTCTTATAAATCGTAAATCCAAAAGGAAGGCTTCCTTCCCCTCCTTCGTATATATCTTTCAAAACCCTCAACTCACCGTTTTCTATTACTCCCAACTCTTCGCCAAGATTTGAATCAATGATTGGTAATATTAGTTTACCATTAAATTCAATACCTTGATAATTCCAGTTACTGAAACTATCCTCTGCACCCAAATTATAATCTGCAAACAATTCTACTTCTTGTGAAAATAATAATGACAATGCTGCGATAGCAAAAAAAGCGGTAATAGCTGTTCTCATTTGTATTTATTCTTGATTGTGATATTAAGCTCCAAAGGTAATATTAAGTGCCACAAAAATTAATTGAATCGAATAACTTTAACCAGCTAATTATCTACCAAGCAACATTTTTTATACTTCTTTCCACTTCCACATGGACAATGATTATTCCTCCCAATTTTTTCAAATTTTCGAACAAACGGATCATGGTTTGTTTCAGATTCTAAAATCTGGTCTAAGTCTGGCAAGTGGTCAAATTCAATATCCATTTTTTGTTCAAATCGAATATTCATGAACTTATCGTATTCTATTGCTTCTTTCAAAGTATTTTCAATATGATCTTTGAGCTCTTGTGATGTGCCACCCTTTTCGTTCAAACTAGATATTCGTAATCTAAAGGCATTTAGCATGGACTCCAAATTTGTTTCAGAAAGTGAACTTGCATCGTATTGCCTCATCAAAGTATTAGCTTCCATATCCAAAACCTTATCAAAATATTTTAGATTAATAAGATTCTTTTCATATGCTTCCTTGATTTCTTCTTCAAAACCAGGAATTTCTTGATCAATGGTAGAATAAATTAAATACCCAAGTAACTCATGGTCATTTCTTTTTGCATGAAACCAAACTCTCTGGATAATGGCCAAAATTTTCTGATCTTTTGAAAATCGATAGGTATAACATAGAACCTCATAAAAAATTGCTTTGATATGATCTTCGCAATCTACCTCCATGATAAATTCTTCAATTACTTCAGGCTTTTCAGAGGCAAGAATGGAAAAAGGTTGATGCAAAATTTCGTACCCAATATCTCCAACCAAGTCACTAAGCAAATCTGCGGGCAGTGATTTCATCAACGATAGATAAAACGCTAAATGATCGTACATCCTATAATGCGCTGCAACCATCAAAGTATTATACCAAAAGTCAAAATTATAAAAGCCGCGACTATGAACTAACCTTATAAATCCTGCCCATAAAACCCAATTCAGGTCTTGCTCTAAGTTTTCTAGCTCTGAAATATTTGTCAATGACTTAATATCCCCCGCTGACAAATCTTCTGTAAACTTATTTAACAACAAATATGATAAATCAAACTTTGGCTGGGCATACAAGACTTCCATTAGATCCCTAAGGATAGGATGTAAACATTCAATAAGAACTTCATCTTTCTCTTCCTCATATATAGCTTCTCTTTCCTTCTTGTGAATTTTAAAGGAAATCTCCCTCATCAATTCAATATCATTTAACCCCATCGCACACCTGTATAATTCAATCAATTCTTCATCTCTATCATTAGCTCGAAAATAACTTGACAACCAAAAAATTAATTCTTTATACTCACCATCATTATACATCACCCCCGTTTCTTTCCCTTTTAGAAAAAGACTAATTTCATCTTTTAGGAGCTCATCGATTTGCTCTACTTCATATATGCCTTTTTCGTAATCAAATAATAACTGACTATATAATAGTCTAGCAGATGGGTTGGTAGGATAAGTGTTTAAAAACGCTTTGGCCCAATATTCTTCGAGCTCCTCTTCATCCCATTCCGAATAAAAGTTTACAACATAAGAATACTCTTTAGGGTCTTTGACAAGCCCACTTTCTTTTAGTTTTTCAGCTTCATCAGCTTCCAACAGATCAATGATCACATCCAAGTTTTCTGCTTCCTCTAAAGAAAAAAAATTGGGTTGAAGTCTAAATGTAGGCTGTTTATATAATTTTCTTTTGCTCATTATTTATTAAAAATTCTAAAAGATAAAATATGATTAACCTTTCTTAATTTATAAGTCATACCATTAATTCCTTAAATTAATCATTTAATATTAATAAAAATATACAAATAGTTACTTGACCATCGTTTGAAAAAACAAGGAACTCATTGAATAAACATTATATAAAACATGAGATCACTACTAATACTTTCTCTGCTTCTAATTCTCATAAGCTACTCTTGCTCCAAAGAACCTCAGAATTCTAGTCCTATCTTAGGATTTGAATTATTAACTGAATTAAATGGACATTGGATAGGGTCAAACCAAACTCCATTCGGAGATTTTGATTGGTTTACTTTTGACTTTCGGCCTATCTCATCTAGCCACACACACTCAATTTATGAAGGTGCCACCAAATCAAATATTATAAATTCAGTGTTTGTCGCAGACTTTGAAGGAAAACAACAAATCATGGCCAGAAATGGAGGATGGCTCAATTCAATTTATCGAGCCACATACTTTGTTCTTGATCAGGCCCGAATCAATAACAACTCTAGTTATTACCGCTTGGTAGATGCTGTGGGTGGAGCAAAACGAGCGTATATAGAATTTGAATTTAAAAATGACAAATTGTTTTTTAAAGCTTATAAAGACAATAGCGGCTCTTTAGATGAACCAGTTATCCACATGTCATTCGAGGGGACAAATGAGAATCCTTCTTTCGCACAAAATGCTATTGATCTATTTAACTTTCCTCAAGAAGTTTCCGAAGTAAATTTAAACGATAAATTCATTGATCTCGTAGATCCAGATTCTGCTCTATTCCTAGATGAAAGCCTTGACCCATTTCCAAAATCCGACCATGGTTATGTTAGTGATCTTGAAATTATATTGACAAGAGGCTTAAATGCAAGCAATAAAAGAATGTTATTCTTTATTTCTACTGAACCTTTAATTTCCCCTGATGGAAATGTCAACATACATAATATTAATACGAAAGTAATTAGAACTATTGATATCTTTCCTACTGAAGAAACATATCTAACCACTTATTTACATCCCGATAATTATTATCTTACTGTTTTTGTTGACAACGATGAAAATGCAATACCATCATCTGGAGATATTGCAAACATAAGTCAATCAATTACCATTCAACCTGAAACAAAAATTCAATCAGAAATAATAATTGATTACACCATCCCCTAAAAAGCAAAACAAATTTTCTTTATTAATTTTATTCAAATGATAGAATTCAAAGAATATTCGAAACGTAAAAAATTAATCAAATTCTCTGATCACAAATTAGGCACTTTGTTTTTTACAAGCTACAATCCCGGAGAAACTCAAATCTTAGTTAGAAAATTTGATAGAGAACTAAGTCCAGATTATGTTCATTCATTTGTAGATTGTTTTAAACAATGCAAAAGGTTCATTGATTTTGATCAAATATTGTCTAACCTCATTACCCATGAAGAAATACTTGAAGTAGGCAATGACTTTGTAGTAAGAAAGTACTCAGGAATATCTACTCCCATACAAAGTTACTATGACGAATATGAGCCAATTCCTGCACCACCTCAATGGGGAAAAGTAAAATTAAGATTTGAGGAATTGAATAAATTACAATACAATTATAAGGATCAAAAAATAATCAAAATTTTATATGCATCATTGGTAAAAGAAAATTTTACCAGTTACTTTCATGATGATTTAGAAAAATTTATCATCACAGAACCTAATTTTCTAATAGAAGATATAATTAATTGGAATTAAATTTATTGAAGTCGACAATCGTTTAACAATAAAAAACAAAAATGAAAATAAGCGTACTAAGCATTCCTGTTTCTGATCAAGAAAAAGCACTAGAATTTTATAGCAACAAACTTGGCTTTATCAAAAAACATGACATTGATATGGGAGGAGGAAACAGATGGCTAACCTTGGTTGCTAAAGATCAACAAGATGGACCAGAATTACTTCTTGAACCTGCACCTCTTCATTTTAAACCCGCAAAAATTTATCAAGATGAGTTATTCAAAGCGGGTATCCCCTGGACTCAATTTAATGTGAATAGTATCGATGAGGAATTTAAAAGATTATCAACTTTAGGTGTTGAGTTCAAAACACCTCCAACGGATGCAGGAACAGTCATTTTTGCAGTTTTAAATGATACCTGCGGAAATTATATACAGCTGGTAGAATTAAAATGAGAATAATACTCAAACAAGCAGAAACCAAATCTGAACTTCAGCAAATTCTCGAAATTCAAAATGAAAATCATTTCCAAAATGTTTCTGATTCTATTAAATCGAAAGAAGGATTTGTAACCTTACTGCATAGTTTTGAATTATTAGAAACCATGAATGCCAAAACAGGGCATGTTATTGCATTAAATGATCATCAAGTCGTAGCCTACGCTTTAGTAATGCTTAAAGAATTCCAAACCCAAATTCCAAGCTTATCACCCATGTTTGAAGTATTTGAAGAAATCCAATACGATAATCAAAATCTTGGAGAAACAAATTATTATGTCATGGGCCAAATCTGTGTTAGAAAAGAATACAGAAGACAAGGTATTTTCTACCTACTTTATCAAAAACACAAAGAATTGTTTTCTGACAAATTCGATTTTTGTCTCACTGAAGTTTCTACAACAAACTTGCCCTCTATGAAGGCACATGAAAAAGTTGGATTTAAAACCATAGAAACCCACAGAGACCATTTAGGTGAATGGAATATCCTTTTGTGGGATTGGAATTAAAAATTTTTAAAAATAAAAAGCAGCCTGACTTGATCTTTCAAGTAACAGACTGCTTTTAAATTCGATTTATTTTTCTATCTCAGTACAACAATTCTTTCTACTCCCTCATGAGTCTCACTAAATACTTTTACAAAATAAGCACCATTCTGATATCCCTCTAATGAAATAGATCTTCCCAAACTTCCAATGCTTTGATCAAAAGATTCTACCACTTGCCCAAAGCTATTTAAGATTTCAATCTTGCTAACATTAGACTTAGAATCAAAGCTAATATGTAATTGGTCCTCCGCTGGATTTGGAAAAACCTTAAATGCAATTTGATTGCCCAAATCATCAACACCAACAACACTAGAATTTCCAAGTGGCTGATTTCCTTTACTTATGACATAAGAAGCTGTAATTAGATGAGGATTAAATCCATCATTACAGTTCGTACAAGTAACACCTGATACACAATTTGGATTGCTTGCATTGCAGTAGTCAATGTAATTTTCATTCAATCGATATTTTAGTGCAATCTCTCCCTGTTCCATATATTCTGTCAAATCAAAATCATTCCATGGTGCTATTGCTCCAGGACACCAACCCGCTCTATCAAAGTACCAAGTACCAAATTGATTGTTACAACCATCGGGATTCGGATCACAATCTAACCAATTGTTATGTGCATGGGCTTCTTCTCCATCCACCATAACATGATGAGTGTCTTCGTGAAACTCAGCTGCATTGCCCGTATTGTTTTCACCCCAACCATGCCCAGTAGCTACCAATTTCAAAATGGAAGTTTCTGCGTTTTCATCAAAACTTACAACTTTACTTGGATAAGGCTGAAGATTATCTAAATTTCCAAAATTATAACTAGCATTCCACATATCTGTTACTTGACTATAGGCATAGTCCGGAATTCCTGCTCGATAATCAAGATTCAATGTATATAAAAATCCATTACCCTGGGTACCCAAATAAAACCTAAAGTCAACACGTCCATGCAACAAGGACATAAAATCAGTCAGGTCAACAGCATGATTACAAGCCAAACCATAAGGAGTAATGTATCTAATCACTTCTCGCCATACTCCGTCATGACCTTTCATTTCTACACCAGATACTCTATCCCATGGATCACAACCTCCAGTAGGACAACCAATGTCTAAATTTGCAACGATCCGATCATATGCTCCAATATGAGAAGGCAATACTGCAGTTACCGTTTCCGAACCTACATTTACATCCAGATGAATGTCTGTTGCTACACTTGAAGACACATCTTCATTGGTTTCGACAACCTCAAAATCGACTGGAGTTGTACTACTAAATCCATAATTATTTGTGGAAACAATGTTCATCGTATATTGCCCGTATGCCGGTGGTGTCCACCAAGCAGTATAGTGATTATTACCCCAATCTTTTGCAGGTACCACCTCACCATCGATCTCAAAATTCACTTCTTGTACATTAAACAATTCTGGAGAACCTATTTCTGATATCGTTGCTAATTGAATCGGTGTCAAACTTGGTGCTACAACTATTGAAGCTACCACAGGAGCCCTGTCTTGGGAGCTAGGCAAAAAAGTTTCAGGATCCAAAACGTGAAATGAAACTTCAACATCTTCTGCTGCTTCAAATGTACCTTCACCTGGTTGTCCAGCACGCACAACAACTTCTCCAACCGTTCCGTCAAGTGTCACTGTATTTCCTAAAACTGATGCTGGCCCAGAAACTATCGTATACACCACCTCAAGGCCTGAAGATGCTTCTGCTTCTAATTCAAAAGGTGCATCTGTAATCAATTTATCTCCTATTAAAGGAAAAGAAATTGCTTGAAAACTATTATCCAATTCACCACCAAAATTAGAAGACTCTCCATTCAAAGTAAAGTTTTTTAATATTCCATCACGCTCTCCATCTCCAACTTCACATTTAAGGAAACTGATAGAACTATTATCTGCACCAGGCACTCCTTGATTAAACTTGTAATACAATTCCAAATTCTCTTCATCTCCCACCAATTCATTTTCCATCATATCTTTAATCTCCTCAGAAGTTATGGCCTTACTCCACATCGAAACTTCATCTATTCTTCCTCCATAGAAAAAATTAAATGGACTGATTAATTGACCTATTGCAAACGGAGTATCCGTAGAAGTAATGGGCACTCCACTCGCTGCTGCAGAACCTAGCAAGTCACCATTTAGATATAAATGAACTTGAGAACCATCCCAAACCCAAGCATAATGCTGCCAAGTTTCTGGCAACACGGTAAAAGCTGGAGTTACATATTCGCTAAATCCACCAGTAGTAATATACCTATTTTCTAAAACCCCATTACTCAATTGGATCATATACATTTCTCCATCTCCAGTTCCTCCATTTCTAAATCCAAACATTCCTTGACCATATGCCAATTCATCACAATAAAACCAACCAGTCAAACTTAATCCAGATCCATTGGCTATATATTTTGATGCATCGGGTACTTCAACAAAATCATTTTGTCTATCAAAATGCAAATATTGTTGGGACTGCGTATAACTCTTGTTTTGAATACTTAAACAAAATAAAAAAACAGCTAGATGAGAATACAGTGTAAAATGCTTCATATGAATTCAGGTATTTTTTAATAATTTCCTTCAATTTAAATATTTTATTCCTTTTCCTTTTAATACAAAGAGGCTAATTCATTAATTCATCCACCACAACCTTGTCTTTTCAGTATCGCCACCCATTTTTGCCACCTGCTCTGCCCAATTTTCAGGGTTATTTTCTGCTTCTGAATCTGGATAAGTGAATCTATTGTGTTCAATACGATCTCCTTCTACAGGAGTAAGTTGAGTTCTTCTACCTAAAGCATATGCCTCCCAAGGCTGCCTGAAAGAATCAATCCACCGCTGCGTATAAATCAATTCAATAGGGTTATCAGAATTACTGAATCTAACCTGATCATGATTAATGGTTATAAATTCGCCATTGACCCCAAGGGGAGGTGGAGCATTGACCCAAATTTGGGTCTGATCAACTATTTTATGCCAAAATTGGATAGAGTGCGAAATTCCTGCATCATATGCAGCACGTGCTTGCGATTCGTCCTGCTCCACTCCAAGGCCTCTCAGAAATAATTCCGCCAAAATAAAATTAACTTCCGCAGAGGTCATGATAATTTCTGGAACATCTAGCTCATCTCTGATTAGATAATAATTGAATGCAGAATAAATATTGTCGTTTCCTTTTAAATTATAATTTACATCCCTTGCACTTTGATAAGGACCACCACCTGATGGTTCGGTATTTTCATCAGGTAATTGCGGAAAAGCTTTCCACTCCCCATCATTGTTTGTTTCAAAAAAGATTCTTGCTCTTGGGTCATAAATTCCACTTCCGTCAATTTCATCATTCTCCGAAAATTTACGCCAAATGTTACTCCCCATCCTCAATTTACGATGCTCTCTAAAGGACCAGTGAACTGATTTATTATCCCATTGCAACAAACGTGGTGTAATTAATACATCTTCATTTTTGTCAATCAAAGGTAGATTGTTCTCCATGATATCTTTGATATGCATTTCTGCAAATGTGGGGTCTGCATCATACATTCGCAATGCGTGACGCAAACGCAATGAGTTTGCAAATTTCACCCATCTTATCATATCTTCATCAAAAAGAACATCAAAACCATTTAGAGAAATATAATCAGAACCCATTGAGGTCTCGACAGCCAATGGATCAACAAAATCATTCACCCATTTTAATTCATCCAACAGAAATTTGTATATATCTTCTTGAGCATCAAAACCAGGTCGTATAAACTCCACCCCTTCAAATCCTTTTCCTGCTTCAAAAAATGGGATATCTCCAAATAAATCTGTCAACCTAAATGTCTTATAAGCCAACAGGGTCTTTACCATTGCTTTGACATTATTCATTGCCTCTAAATCCCCTTCAAAATCATTTATTCTTGATTCAATATCTCTGATATTGGTAAGACTACTATAATACCTTGACCATACTTCTTCCTTTCCAATGGATGGGTTGTCAAAAGTGGTCGCACTAAGTGCAGCCAACTGCGTCAATTTGTACAAACTTTCATTATGCAAATACAACTGCTCACTCCAACCCAAGGTCAACGATTGCACAACCCCATTAAACAAGGGCCCAATCTCTGTTTGGATGGGCTTAAAAGGATTTTTATTCAACGTTTCGAAATCTCTTTCACATCCACAGATACTAGCAAAAAGAATAATAGGTACAACTAACTTTATGATTATATTCTTCATCTTTCTAAAATCTTGCATTAATACTAAATCCAAATGATCGTATTCCTGGAAATGCAGCCCACTCAATTCCTTGAGCATTTCCACTTCCATTTATTCCTTCTGGATTAATTCTATCGGGCAAAGTTGTATACAGATAGCCAAGATCCCTACCAACCAAGGACAATGTCAATTCCTGAAACACTTTAATTCTGTCTAAAAACACCGGTTTAACTTCATAACTCAATGACAATTCGCGAATTTTTACATACGTATTTTCTACGATGCCTGGACGTGTTGGCCAACGTCCCCAACCACCACTGTTGGGAATATACTTAAACAAATAATGCACCACCTCAGTATTTGGACTTCCATCAGCATGCACCCCAGGAAGTATGATTCCAACATTTCTGACATTTCCATCAGGATCAGTAAATGGCAATCCCCCTCCCTGTCTTTCAATTAAAGTTTCAGGGCTTTGTCCATTTTGTAATCCCGTAACATAAGATCCTGAATATATATCACCTCCCCACTTGGTATCAATCAAAGCATTAAAACTTAAACCCTTAAAAAATAGAGATGTAGTCCAACCACCAATAAAGTCAGGTGAAGAATTTCCAACTGGCAGACGATTTTCTGTAAATAAATAATGAGTGCCTGCATCATTTACAATCGGCTGACCATTCTCATGATAAATAAAATCATAACCGACTATGGTACCATAATCATCTCCTTCACGAACCGCAATCGCCGGTCCATTTAGTCCCCAGATGTCCGCCAAAATTAATTGCTCTGCACCATCTTCTCCTAGGCTCAAAACTTTATTTCTATTCCTGGCTACATTAAATCCTGTAGTCCAAAAGAAATCCTTCCTTTGAATAATATTAATTTCAGCAATTGCTTCGACACCTTGATTCTCCAAGGCACCTGTATTAATTCTTATTGTTCCTGCACCTGAAGATTGAGGAATTGGCGCATCCAAAATTTGATCATAAGAGTTGATATAGTAATAACTTAAATCCAAATTTACACGCTCCTCCCAAAGTCCAATATTAGCTCCAACTTCATAGGAATAAGCTCTTTGAGGTTTTAAAGCTATAGGAGGAATAATCGATTGTGAACTTGCCGTTTGCAAACCTCCAAAACTTCCAATGTCATAAACTTTATCTATTTGAAAAGGGTCAGTATCGCTGGCTGTCTGAGCAAATGCAGCCCTAAGTTTTAAAAAATTCATAAAACCACTATTCCAATCAAATGCTTCCGTGGCTATAAAACTTATTGAAGCAGATGGATAAAAATAACTGTTGTTGTCTAAAGGCAAAGAAGATGTCCAATCGTTCCTACCCGTCAATTCTAGGAATACATAATTATCATAAGAAAGATTCAAAAACCCAAATGCAGAATTAATCTTCTTATTGTAGCGATACTCCAATCCCCCAGCTGGAACAACCAGTTGCCTACTATCAGAATTCTCCAAAGCAAACAACCAAGGATTCTGCCATTGTCCTGTTCCTAATCTCAAACCATATTGACTACGATCCCACTGATTAACACCAACAGAAGCTTCTACGTTTATTTTTGAGTTAAAAATTTGTTCCTTATTTGCTGTAAGTAACAAGTCATTATTATTGACAATATCTCTTCCCAATTCAGTAGAATAATATCCTCCAATAATACCCTGAAGATCAATTGGGTTATTTCTTGTCTCAAATTGATTCAAAGTAAAATCTAAGCCTAACCTTCCGGTAAATTTCAACCAATCGGTAATCGTGTAATTTAATGCAAGGGAACCGATTAATTTATTTCTATCGAGGGTTGTGTTATTATTGTATGTGTTCCACCAAATATCTGGCCCAGAATATAAGAATGGATACCTTCCATTGTAATCGTTCTTTGTTCCATCTGAGAGAATATTGATATCTTTTTCAAGCACCTTGTAACTTCTAGGAAAACTATATAGTACTCCCTTTGCAAAAGAATTGTTTTGATCATCACCTAAAGTTGGACTGTTCAATCGATGATAATTTATATAGTTAATTGAGATATCGGCATTTAATTTCTTAGAAATGGCAAGATTAGATCCAAGACTCAAAGTATTTTGAAAATATTCACTGTTTGGTATGATTGCTTTGTGATCCGATCTACTCAAAGAAACGCGCATCGTTCCCATTTCTCCGCCACCTGAAAAGGCAAGATTATGAGTGGTGGTACTTCCATCATTGAAGTAAGCTTTTAAATTATCTGGCTGAGCTTCAAAAGGTCTGATTTCTCCATCCCACCATTCGATCATTTGACCTTCCATTCTTGGACCCCAAGACACCCCAGTTCCATAAAATCCAAAACTAGAGCTGGTAGGCTCTCCCAATGGACCATTATCTGGGTAGAATGATGTTGGATGCTTTGGCATTCCATCGGCATTGAGAGGAAATGTTGGTTCCAAAAATGTAGATGGTGCTCCTACTCCGTACACATTTTGAACATCTCTAAAACGAAAAGGCTGTATGACCTTATGTTGTAAATTATAACTTACTCCGATGCCTTTTTGAGTTCTACCTCTTTTTGTGGTGATCAAAATCACTCCATTCGATCCTCTGCTTCCATACAAAGCTGAAGCAGTAGGCCCCTTCAAGATATTCATACTTTCAATATCGGCAGGGTTTACATTATTGATAGCTGAGCCCCAATCAACACCTCTGCCTACATTGGTCATTCCAGGGCTATTTTCAATCGGCACACCATCTATTACAATAAGTGGCTGATTGTTTGAACCCAAGTTGTTATTACCACGTATGGTAATCCTTGCCGTACCACCATCAACACCATTTGGTGTAGCAATCTGTACGCCAGCTGATTTCCCACTTAAAGCGCTAATAATATTTGACGCATTTGATCTTTCTATCTGCGCTCCATCAAAACTCTCAGTAGAATACCCAATGGTTCGTTTCTGTCTCTTAATACCTAAGGCTGTAACCTCAACAGTTGCAAGCTGTTCACTATTGGTTTCTAAAACAATATTAAGAAAACTCTGTCCCGCAACATTTACATCTATACTTTTGTACCCTAAGTATTTAAATCTTAAAGTGCTGGTAGATGGCACCGAAATAACAAATTTACCATCAAGATCAGAAATTGTACCAATAGACTCGTCGGAAACCAATAAAATATTTACCCCCAGTAAAGGATTTTGATCCGCATCCATTACAACACCAGAAACATCAATCTCTTGGGCAAATAAAAATATTGGAAACAAAATAAAATGAAAAAATAAGAATTCACGACTCAACAAGCTGGCTGACATGGGCATAATAATTTATGCTATCAACATATGATTTTTTAACTGTTGAACCAAATTATAATCTTCTAAAATAACAACATCCAGGTCAAAAGACCATTAATCTGTTACTCAAGACTTAAATCTAAAATTTGTGGAACACTTAATTTTCTACTCAACCACTTCCGTCATTCTTTCAACATCAGACATGATAAATTGACCAACTGCACCCCCTCCAATATTACTTGGAACATTTGCAGGAGCGCCATCAAATAAGCCACCTCGATAAGCTGTCTCCAACAAAATTGCATCAATGAATTGATAATCTTCCTTTGTGATCGAAAACATCTCGAAAGTGATAGAATCTCCAGGCTCTGCATGAAAACTGAAAAAATCTACATCTGCAATATAATTCCCATTAACCACATCATCATTGGTATAAAGCCAATCCGTTAACTGAGAAGTTTCATATTCCCCATTAATGAGTAATTTAAATAAATAATGATCTCCTTCTGATGGCGGCTCCTGGATAAAAGGTATAACAACATAGTTGTCAGGAAATTCTACTTCCTCTTCTTGTCCGGGCATTACTTCAGGCTCATAATCTTCAATCCTAATTGAATCCAAGGAAGTCACTTGTAGAAGAACAGTGGATCCTATATAGTTTTGACCTTCGTATTCAATGTTTAAAGTATAATTTTCATTTTCAATTCCGGCATAACTTTCAGGGGTATAATATTTACCAGGCTCTAGCTCTGTTAGAATCACCTCATTTGATCCGTTGGAAATCGTTACAATTGCATTCTCGGCCTTAGCAGGAATTCCGTCCTCAAAGTAATCCTTGGTGAGACTGAGATCTACCAGATGAGCCTTAGTATCAGTAGTTATAAAAGCATCCACAACAAGGCGAACGTTATCATCTGAATTTAATTCTAGTTCAATAGGCTCTGTACAAGAGCTCACAAAAATCACTAAGGCAAGTATATAAAATATTGTTTTTTTCATTTCTTAAAATTTAAAATTCCATGTCACTGATGGAAGAATTGGAAAAATATAGGTCTTCTCTGCGATCTGCTGATTGGGATTCTCTGGGTCATCTCTAAAATTGATCGAATAAGCATTTTTTCGATTGTAAACATTATAGACCGAAACATTCATATCCCAGAAAAATTTACGATCTGTTTTCTTCTTATTTTTCAATGTAAAGCCAAAGTCTCCTCTGTGATAGGCTGGCATTCTTTCAGCATTTCGATTAGAATATACAGGAACTGTCCAACCATTGTATTCATACTTGCCAGTAGGAAAAGTAACAGCTCTGCCTGTTGCATATACCCAATTTGCCGAAAAACTAATTCTATCATTTAGTTCGTAAGCAAGCACAACACTCGCATCATGTGTTTTGTCCCAAGTCGCATTGTACCATTGCCCTTGATTAATTTCTTGAATTTTTCTCTCACTCTTTGAGTAGGTATACCCAACCCAACCAGTAAGTTTGCCTGAATTCTTTTTTATCAAAAACTCTGCGCCATATGCTCTAGCGTCCCCAAATCTTAATTCCCCCTCAATATGCTGATTGAGCAACAAAGCTGCATGATCTTTAAAATCTATAGCATTCTGAATGTCTTTATAATACACTTCAACAGAAGTCTCATATGCATCATCTTGGAAATTATGAAAATATCCAATGGCAACTTGATCTGCTATCTGAGGTTTCACATTGGTTGATGAGGGAAACCAAATATCCAAAGGTGAACTCGAAATTCCATTAGATGCTAAATGGACATATTGTGCCATTCGATTATAACTAGCCTTGATGGAACTGTTTTCTCTTAGCTTAAATCTCAAACCAATCCTCGGTTCAAAATTTCCATAAAAATTATATATTTCCCCCTTATTGTAAAAACTAGTATCCTGCACCTGATAATTTTCATCGTAAGAATACACATTTGATCCACCAGTATTCGCAAATATCGAATATCTCAGACCATATAAAGCAGTTAACTTTGGCGTAACTTTTTGCTCATTGCTAAGATACAGAGCGCCTTCCAAGGCAGCTTTATTGTCTAAATCCAATCCTCCAAAAATACTTTCGCCAACGCTCTTAATAATTCCTGGCTCAAATTCATGATCAGTTAGTTGAGCACCAAACTTCAAAGAGTTGTTTGCATTTACAAAATAATTAAAATCTACCTTACCGGAAATATCTTTGATATTAGAATCCCATCGAAATCCTAAGCTTTCCTCAGTTGATCCAAGACTATAATTATAATCACTATAGATAAAAGTGAAATTTGAAAATAGTCTTTCATTATAAATATGATTCCAACGTGCCGTGCCTGTAGCATTTCCCCATTGGATTCTTGCTCCCCCAGCCTCAAATACATCATCACCAAAATATCCAGAAAGAAAAATTCTGTCCTTTTCACCAATCTTATAATTTACTTTTGCATTTAGATCGTAGAAAAACACCTTATTACTTCTAATAGACGTATCCTTTGCAAACCGCAGAAATTGATCAGCATAAGTTCTCCTTCCCGCTACAATAAATGAACTTTCGTTTTTCTTAATTGGACCCTCAACCGTTAATCTTGAAGAAATTGTACCTATACCTCCTGTCACAGCAAATCGTTTTTTATTTCCTTCATTCATTCTAACGTCTAAAACCGAACTTAATCTTCCCCCATATTCAGCGGGAATGCCTCCTTTATAAATCTCAACATTTTTAACCACATCTGGATTAAAAACAGAAAAGAAACCTAAGAAATGAGCTGCATTATAAACAGTTGCTTCATCTAAAAGAATCAGATTCTGATCGACAGATCCTCCCCGGACATTAAATCCTGATTGTCCTTCTCCTGTTGCAGAAACTCCTGGCAATAGTTGAATGGCTTTTATTATATCCACCTCCCCAAAAACAGCAGGAATACTTTTGATTTTTGCGATAGATATTTTCTCCTTACTCATTTCAATACTTTCTATATTTTTATTCCTCTTCTCAGCCGTAATGACAACATCTGTTAATTTTGTGCCCTCTTCTTCCAATTCTATATCCATTTTTACATTTTCCGAAAGAGTAAGCTTGTTAGCCAAATCAGAAAAGCCAACGTAACTAATCTTTAAGGTATATTCTCCTTCAGGGATGGTTATCGAATAAAAACCATAGGCATTGGATACTGCACCAGTGGACAGTTCTTCTATAAGTACATTGGCACCAATCAATGTTTCTCCACTTGTTGCATCATAGATAGTACCTGATATGGTATATTCAGACGATTGAGCATATAATTGTAGGTAACCTGCCAACCAAAGGCAGCATAGGACAAACTTTTTCACATTTAAAATTTAAAAGGTTTGAATAATATCTATACCTAATAGGTGCAGCTTAATTTAGATTGGTTGCAGTTGGTGAAAATTATTTCTTCATTTCACGCTATTACTCTACAAAAGCCCACTTTAGGTCTATTAAATAGATGAAATTCAAGAATAAAAAAGTTGATAAAAGTCAATTTACTGTGACAAACCCTTGTCACAATACGCTCTTACATTTGAGAAAACAAAAAATATTTATGCAAAATCAAAAAATCGAAAGTTTTCAAATTATTGGAATTTCAGCAAGGACTTCCAACCTTAATGGTCAAGCAGCAAAAGATATTGGGGCACTATGGGAAAAATTTATAAGACAAAACCTAATAGAGAAAATTCCAAACAAAATTTCTCAAGAAATATATTGTATTTACACCAACTACCAAGGAGATCATACCAAACCTTATGATACAATTCTGGGATGCAAAGTTGAGTCTATCGCAGAAATACCAGAAGGATTTGTTACCCAATCCTTTGACTCAGGTATCTATCAAAAATTCATCTGCAAAGGAGATCTTACCAAAGGTGCAGTGGCCAACACTTGGAATGAAATATGGAATTCCAATATAGACAGAGCTTATTCTGCTGACTTCGAAATTTACGGAAGTAAAGCAATGAATCCTCAGGACGCAGAAGTAGATATCTTCATTTCCATAAATTAATTTAAAACATCAATAAAGTATTCCAGTGTGTGGATTTATTGAGATCCTCTATAATCTCTTGGAGATTTCCCAAATTCTTTCTGGAACATGCATGCAAAATAGCTAGGATCACGGAAGCCAATTTTGTAGGACACTTCTGAAATTGTAAATTTAGAATCCTTCAAATACTTTTTGGCTTCCTCTAGTTGTAAGTCTGGGTAATAAAACACCCTGATCTGTAACTTCAAGATCCAATATCTGAGCTGAAAGTGAATTGGCTAGGGTCAAAACACAGACCAAGCCTAAAACCGTAATTTTTAGAAGTTTAATTTCTTTTGGAATTAATCAAAATGATCTCATTTCCACTCTATAGAGAATTCCAATGTAAAGTGGGGTGAAATCTTATTGAATAAACTTAAGATCAAAATGAAAAAGACAACAGAATTGTGAGGTCAAATACTAGGACTTATTTTAAAATGAAATAAAAATATGTTCTAAATAATTATAATTTAATTACTTATACATTATACCAATCGTAATTTATTGCTAAATACTGATATGTAATTAATCTAGCAAATGCGGAATAGAGTGCCCAGAGGATAGATATTAAATTCCCAATGGTCTTGATCTATTAAAATCTATATCCCAGTTTATATACCATAGCACCATATGTTTCCAATGCCAACCCAAAAATAAATTTATTTTTAATCTGAATATAAGCACCACTTGAAAAGCCAAGCCTAAACATAGTTTGTTCGCTTAGGTACTCCTCCGCAGAAACTCCATCATTCCGATATTCGCTATCCATCACCAATCCAGGCCCAACCAGCAGATTGATAAATACACGAGTACTTTTGTCAGACTTATTGAAATATAATCTTGGTCCTCCGACTAAAATTATAGTATTGGTGCTACCGCCATCATGAGCGAAATTATTAGAGTCTCTATCAAATTTTAAATACGAATATGCTGCACTTGCCTCTAGAGAGATTCTATCTCTTTTCACCCATTCTTTATCATAAGCAAGATAAATACCAAAATCAGGTGCATCAAAAATTGCAGCTGGATATCCAAGGTATATACTATTGGTATTTTTGTCGCTTTGCCCAATTGCTTGACTTATGAATAAAAGTCCAATTAACACAGAAAGTAACTTTTGCATAATTTTATTTTTACTCAAAGTAAACCAATTAGAAAATCATTCTTAATAAATTGGCAAAAAAAAATCTGAAAATAGATTCTGCAACAATAAAACTTGTTAATTGTATTTCAAGATCGATTCAAAATATTCACCCATTTGAAAAATACTATTATTAGCGCATCATTCAATTCCATTTATATTCTAGATCGTACTTCAATTTAATTCTGAAATTAAAAAAGGGCAAGGTAGAAACACCGGGGGTCCTAATTCCTTGATTAAATATAAATTCAACATCATCAGGTAATTCTCTAAACTCCACCATATACCGTTGTACTCCCAATGCATAACAAAGCTCCAACGAAATTGGACTTTCCTCAAATGGAAAATGCCAACCAACCTCAGTTGCAGCAGCGAAGGTCTTCCGTATTTTGTGAATATCAAACCTTTGCCTAAAAGCATTATTAAATCTCCACACCCACTCAAGTTCATTCAATGAAACTCTTTTGAATAAAAATTGGGGACCTATAAAAAAATAATCCGTTAAAAATACTTTACCACCTGTCTGAAAACGTACTCCCTTCTTGTCAGTCGCATTAAAATCAAGGATTCTAATATTTTCATTAAACAAAAGCACGCCTCCTTCAATATCAAAATATAATTTCGGAGCAATCCGCCTCTCATATCCCAATTGAAATCCCGATGGCAAATTAAGGATTGCTCCTGAATTGTGGTACACATAATGTTTTGCACGAAAAGGCTTTTCACTTTCTACTTGTGAAAAACCTTTTAAACTTACAAAAATGAGAAACGAAATAATTACTCTCTTAGTCACGTAATTCAAATTCCCCAATTTTAAATACGTTTGATAGATCAGAATAGTCAAATTGATGTAAGGTATCTTGTCCAACAATCATACACAATCCGTTTGTTGGAATCACATCGTAAGCTTTGAAGTTTGGAAAATGATACAGCTCCTCTGGCATATCCCCATCTGCAATATCAAAAATAGTCAATCCGTCATTTGCTTCACATACAAATAAAACATCTCCATCCATAGCTATTCCTTTTGGTTCCTGCATAAAGATAGTATTAACATGCACCGGATTATCTAAATCTTCAATATCATATACACGCATTTGATCCTGCAAGGCTGGCCTCCAACAACCGTCTGCCTCATTAAAAGTATTAGAATTATTGGCCAAAGTAGAATACGCATACTTAGAATTGGCAGAAATTGGATCACTAAAACAACTCTCAGGACCCAAATCATTATAACTTGTCTCACTCCTAAACATAGGAATTCCATCGTCGTCAATGGTGTATATGTACATGGCTTGCTGAGATCCAACAAAAATATTATCTCCACTAATAAACAATGATTCAATTTCAAAATTGATTGATTGATCATTAATCAAACCAGGTTTTGCTGGGTCATCTAAAGTGAATGTTTTCAATGCTCCATCTCCTAGGACATATAAAAAATTCCCCAAGGTTAGCATATTAGCATAAGATCCTGAAAGAACCTCTCCACTCCCTAAAGTTTCTCCAGCTATTCCATTATCGTTGGCACAAGAAGCAAATATTGTTACCGTTAGTATTACAAATAGTATCTTTTTCATTATATCTGACATTCAGGGTCTATTAATATAGTTTCTTCCCAATTGACCACAATTCCTTTGTCGGGGTCCACACATTCAAAGAAACCACTGTAATTAGGTGGCACCAATCCTTGTATAGTATTGTTTTGCCCAGAAGTAAAAAATTGTTCAATGACATAGGTTTCTTGAATTGACAACTCATCTGCCAATGAAGTCTCAAGACCAAAGGCGAGTTGAAAAACTTTAAAATCACTTCCATGATTGGCATAAATGTATCCTTGCCTCACCGTAAAATCAGTATTTCCAGGAATTTGGATAAAATTCAACTTCATTGGATTTGATGGATCAGAATTATCTACCACATGAATTCCTTTAAACCTTTCATTTATTAAAAGATATGGAGCAGCATAAACAATCTTCCCCAATCTCTCAAAGGAACGAGCTTCAGTAATTGCTACCCTATTCTCTTCCTCAGTCACATATACAGGCTTCATGCCCTCAAATTCAATCTGTGCGATATCATCTGGAGAGGTACACCCCACCAGCAGACTCACCAATAAAAACAATATAATTTTATTCATTTATTCGTTGTTTGATGTAATAACGCTCATAATAAATAAATGGTTGGAAATCCACCAAAGTTTAAAGACGAGCAAAAATTAGATCCTATCAACATAAAACATTATATACCATCTGAGGAATACGGATGCTATTAGATTCAAAAAGGAATCACTCCTTAAAACAAAAAGCCCCAAAGCTTTTCCGCTTTGAGGCTTCTATTATATTTAATACCTTTTTACTTTGCTGAAAGGGCTGCTAGCTTTTCATCCAATTCATACTCATCACCAGCAGTATAACCATTGTGAGCATATACAATATTTCCTTGTCCATCAACCACAAAGGTCTGTGGAATCGTTTGAAATTCAAGAGCAGTAAGTGATTCTGAGTTAACATCAGAAAGAACAGTAAACTCCCATCCTTTTGTTGTGACTTCAGCAGGAACTTTAGAAAGACCTCTTGCATTATCGATTGTAACCGCCAATAACTCCACATTGTAGTCTTCTTGCCAATCTGCATAAAATTCTGTCAAAGCATCCAATTCCGCTTTGCAAGGCGTACACCAAGTTGCCCAAAAACTAATGACTGTCAATTTTCCATCCTCTAAATAATCATAAACATCAACGCTTTGTCCGTCCAATGTTTTAAATTTCAATGCGGGAAGTTTATTTTCTGTCGGGGTGAATGCAGAAGAGAGAGTAAAAACAACACTCAACAGCAAGAGATTTAATACTTTCATGTTAAATTATGTACTTTTAATTTATAAACAAATTAGGTCATTTTTTAACCCTATTCACGTTTCATCGGCTTGTTTAACCATAGTTTAACCGATCGATGACACAAATGTTAATTTTTATTTTGATAATGAACCAACGAATTGCCTGTTTTATTATATTTTCTGTCCTGTTCACTACTTCTTGCTTTGGACAAGAAAAGGGGATCTTCTCAGGAGGTTTTCAAAGTAACGCCAATTTTTTCATAAGAGACTCCCTTATTGGTGCTGCTAACATTCCTCAATATGATAGACAATTGTATGGTGCAGAAGCTTGGCTTAACCTTGGGTACAGAATTAATGGGTACTCAGCAGGGATCAGATTTGATCTGTTCAACAATTCAAACCTCTTAGATCCAAATAACTCATACTCTGATCAAGGCATTGGAAGATGGTACATTTCCAAACAAATGGAGAAACTAGGGGTTACAGTAGGTTATATTTACAATCAAATCGGTTCTGGTTCAATATTTAGGGCCTACGAACAAAGGCCACAACTAATAGACAACGCCTTGGTGGGTGCGCAAATCACATATAAATTAGGAGAAGAATGGCAAGCCACCGCATTCACTGGAAGACAAAGAAATCTATTTAGCACCTTTACCTCAATTGTCAAGGGAGCAAAAATTGAAGGCTTCAAATCTTTTGGAGAGGAAAACCCAATTAATATTGCTCCAGGTATTGGCTTTGTTAATAGAACACTTGATGACGTTACCATGAACAAGGTAATAGGAATCGTCAAAGACTACATTGTGGAAGAAAGATTTAAACCAACCTACAATGTATATCTAGCCTCTATTTATAACACCTTAACTTATAAAAACTTTTCCTGGTATATAGAAGGTGCCTACAAAAGTCCAGATGTCTTTAATGATCCCATGGCGGAACTAGAATTAAGCAATGGGGCAATCCGTATCGGAAAATATAGAAGAGCTCCTGGCTCCATGATCTACACAAGTTTTGGCTTTGCAAAAAATAAATTAGGAATTACTGCAGAAGCCAAAAGAACTGAAAATTTCAACTTTAGAGTAGATCCAACCCTAACAAGAAATTTTGGCCAAGTAAATTTCTTGCCGCCCATGAATAGACTCAACACATATCGTCTAACGGCCAGATACTCCCCTGCTACCCAAGACTTAAGCGAACTAGCATTTCAATTGGATATCAAATACAGGGTAAAGAAAAACTTAAATGTAAATATTAATTTCTCCAACATCACTGACTTAAGTACAGATTTATTATTGTACAGAGAATTATATTTGGAAACCATTTATAAGATCAAAAGACTTTGGAGAATAACTTCAGGAATCCAATTCCAAACCTATAATCAAGAAATATATGAGGTAAAACCTGAAGTGCCATTGGTCAACACCATAGTTCCATATTTTGATGTTCTTTATAAAATTGATAGAAAAAAATCCATCAGATTTGAAGGACAATATATGCTGATTGGCGACGATGAAAAAGCTGGCAAAAAGCAAGATTATGGCGATTGGATTTTTGGTCTCCTAGAATACAACATCGCACCTCATTGGTCTTTTGTAGCATCAGATATGTTCAATGTCACTCCAGGTAAAAATTCTCCATCTGATGACAGTGGAGAAAAACTCGCCTTACATTATCCTAGGTTTGATGTCTTTTATAAAAATAAAAACAATCGATACGGACTTTCCTATGTCAAACAGGTAGAAGGAATCGTTTGTACAGGTGGTATCTGTAGATTAGAACCTGCATTTAGCGGGGTAAAATTTTCAATCAACTCAACTTTTTAAATCATGACAAGATTTCTATTAATTTTCGCAATATTTTTATTTTTTGGGTGTACTGAAGTGATGGTTACCATTCCTGAGTTTGATCCACCTGACACTGAAAAAGTGATGCTCATTGAAGAACTGACTGGAGTAAGTTGTCCAAACTGCCCTCAAGGCACTTTGAAATTGGAGGAACTAATTGAAAAATATCCTGATAATGTAATTGGCGTTTCAATTCATGGAGAGTTTCTTGCAGAACCGTTACCTCAAAGCAGATATGATTTCAGGTCTGAACTTGCCAATGATCTGGAAGATTATTTGAAACCAATTTTTGGAAAACCGGCTGCTTCTTTTAACAGAGTACAACAAGAAGATCAAACGGAATTTGCTATTTCAAGTGTAGACCTATGGGGTCAATTTGTAGAAAACGAGTTGGCGAAAGATCAAACCATGGGTCTTGAAATTGCTACTGATTACAATACAAGTTCAAGAGAATTAAATATCGAAGTTGAAATAGAGCCACTCATTAATTTTGAAGGCGATATTCGAATATCAGTGATGCTTACTGAAAATCATATTATCGATGCCCAAAAAGATGTAAGCGTTATCATCGATGATTATGAACACAATCATATGCTTCGAACCATGTTAACAGCTTTCGATGGTGATGGCTTAACCAATAAACTCACAGCCAATGAGTTTTTTAATACCTCATTCAGCTACACCATTCCTGATGAAGATGATGGATTATGGGTTGCAGAAAATATGGAAATCATTGTATTTGTGCATGAGATCACTCCTGAAACCAAGGAAATATATCAAGCAGCAAAAGCTTATATCGTAGAATAATCTGAATTTCAAGGGAACTCTATTTCCTGCAACAAAGTTGTTATTAATGATGACTTCGATTTTCAGCATAATTATTCCTCGCAACATGATCTTGCGTAATTTCATTACTGCATTGGTTCTCTTTGTTCTATTCATGCTTCCGCAAATGAGTACTTGCCAGACAGAATATCCAAATGCTCTAAGCAAGGAAGAAATTGAGTTGCAAAAAAAGAAAATGGAACAAATCGTAAAGGAATTGGGCAAGACCAATCAATTGATCCTTGAACATCCTTTTAGGCCTAAAATTCAAAATAGAAAATCATTCCCAACAATTTTTATTATTCTATTTATTATCTCGGTTTTATCGATGCTTACCTTCATTAGCTTAACATCATCAAAACAAAAAGATGAAGAGAAACCAATCCTAAATAATAAAGAAGAACAAGTTGCAGCAATCCTTGAAAAAAAGAACTTTGAAAAAATTGTTGAAGAAGGTCTTGCAACAACCATAATAAAGGTTCGATGCCGCTCTTGCAACCAACTTAACGAAGAAGGATACAAATTCTGCACCCAATGCGGCAATAAAGTCTGACCTTTTCCAAAATAGTACAAAATTCCTTCTTTTTTTAGCATTAACATGCTTTCGTTGTTTACCCAGCCTAAAATTCTATCACATAGGTATATAAGAACAAAAAGATTGAATTATATATATGATTTCGATTGCCATAAATAATGACCTGATTGGAGAGTTGACAGTAAAGAACTCAGATGGGCAAGTGGTCTATAGAAATCAATATTTTCAATACATCGATCATTTGGAATCCAATTTTCTTCCACCAGGCTTGTACCTCATTCATGTCACCTGCTCAGGAAGAAACTTTTATGAACCACTCCACATTATAGACCCAACTTCAGAATTAAATATTAAGATACATTCAAAGATGTATTGGTAAAGTTTACAATTAAGTTTAGTGAAATTACCATAGCATCATTATTATCAATTTTCAATATTTTAGTTTGAAATAATTTACAAAAAGTAAAATAAAAAAATCAATTTCTATCATTATTATAAAATAAAAGAACTGGGAAGCTATTTCTTTGAGATAATAATTAAGGAATAAGGTGATCTTAATGTTCAAAACAAAAAGTTGTTTACCTATTAAGTTTTTTTTTCATTTAAAAGTATCAATTGATATTTTTTAAAAATTAAAAACTTAACAATGAAATTAAAATTCTTTTTATTCCTAACTCTGGGCACGTTCTTGGTCACCTTGATTGCTTGCACAGATGAATCAGATCGATCATTATTAGATGATGGAAATGATTTTGTTTCCGAAAGGAGCATTAATAACTTATCAATCAGTTACGAAATGACAACAGATCAAATTATTGAACCAACAACAGGAACTTTAGAGGACTTATGCGCCATCGATGTACGATTGATTGCTGTCCCTAGTTCAACAACAACAGTGTCAACAACATTTGATCAATCGGGAAGACCTTGTATTGAAATGCAAGAAAAATTAAATACCAGAGATAGAAATGGTGGTAAAGGCAATAGCTATTCAACAACCAAATTATGTGATGGTGTGCTAACACAAACAGCACCAGATGGATCTACTACCACAGTACAAGTTGATTACGATGTCAAATTTTTCCAAACCATAGCGCAAAGTTATTACTATACAGAAATACAAAAAGATAGCGCAATGAACGTAATGATTTTAGAAGCACAAAACAATGGCGCAACGACAACCATCAATGGAAATGCTTTGACCATAACCGAAGTTGACGAAGATGGAAATACTACCACAACAGTTTATGACATGAAAAACCACGTAATGATTAGTTCACAAACTACTGATCCTTCAGGTAATCTAATAAGCAAGACAATCTTGACTTATGAATGTAAACCTGATGGTACAATCATTCCAAAGTTTATAGCCAATTACGACTATAAAGAAAATATGATTTGCTCGGACCCAGTATTCACAGTTGAACAAATAAGCTTCAACGATTTTCGCGTAACACTTTAATCAACTTAAAACACAATCATTATGAAACAATATATTATATTTTTACTATCATTATTTACAACTATTTCTTTTGCTCAAAATAAAACCATTCATCTGGCCCACGGACTGGGCGGAGATCAAGACAGCTGGGATGCTTTTGATGATTTCATAAGAGAAGAGTGTCCTAATATCAATACAACCCAATCATTAATGGCCTCAAATCAAGGAATTGATGTTTATTCAGGAACGTTTAATGTTCAATTGGAACACAATAACGCAACATCAAATGACATTGCTATAGGTCATAGTTTCGGAGGAATAAATCTAAGACATATGGATAATTTAGGGACTGATTATTTTGGTGGCTATATTACGGTTGGATCTGCACATCATGGAGCACTCCTTGCAAATTCTAACCTTAATGGAAACTTTGAGGATTGGGTAATATCTGGTTGTGAAGAAGTTATTACAGACCCTTTAATTTCACTGGCAGAAATTAGATTTATAATACAGCCTGATCCCGATCTAGTTGGAATGTTGGAAAATACTATTTGTTCAAATCTTTACAATTCACTCTTGGAAAAAGCCTCAAGATTTTTAGGAAACGGAGAATCTGTAGGGGAATTAGTTATTGATGGAAGAATTGCCAATTTACCGGCTTCAAGTCTACCTTCCATTGGAATTACTTGCTCAGTAAATGGAAATCCACTTTATCGCCTTTTGGAGGATGCAAACTTTTTAAATACAGATTTTAATAACATTATGGGTACTGGAGTAAATTTGACAACAGCTGCCAACTATACAGCCATTGGTTATGGCGCAACCGCCGATATTCTTCAAGTCTTATCAAATCTTACTTTCAACTTTGGGTTCAAGAATGGACTAAGAGCAAAATTAAGAAAAGCATCGAAAGAATTCCAAGACGGATATAATTGGCTAATTACAACAGGACCTGCATGGAATCAGTTAATTGGAGCAGGCGGTGATGTCACTTGGACACAACAAAGTCAACAAGCATGGAATTGTGATTGCATTGATGCGCAAGGAAATCCCGTATCATGCAATTCATTAGATGCAGTGGAATTAGAACCTCTAGCAATGGACGGTACTTGCAATACCAATGACGAATGCTGGGAAACGACTTATATTTCTGTCCCTAATTTTGGCCCTGACAAACCTTCAGACGGATTGGTTCCAGTTGATAACCAGTCTTTACCAGGATCAATACATGAAGAGACTTTAGCAGGAGTTAGCCATTTTGCACAACCTAGTGACTCAGGAGTTCATTTTGCTATATTAAAACAATTGAAAACCGATGCTCCAATCCCATTCTTTATTATAAATCAATGTTTATGAAAAATTTATTACCACTTTGTTTTATCAGTTTAATCCTATTTAGCTCTTGCAGCAAAGAAGAGCGAGAATTTGAA
>JAHDIE010000034.1 GCA_020630955.1 Saprospiraceae bacterium | reverse complement strand
CCGCCGCCGTTATGAGTCAGAAAATGTCAAAACTTGCAAAATCAGTCAAATGTCGTTATATTTATGTCAAATGACAACATATGACACTACAAACACTTCTAAAATCAGAGAAAATAAGTCAAAGAACAGATTTGATAACAATTGCTCGGAATGGTATAAAAACCAAGTACATTGAACGAATTCAGAAGTACATCTTACTTTCTGACAAAGAATTAAGCTCAATTCTTCCAATCTCTCAAAGACAACTATTTAGATACCCTCCTGATCATATCCTAAACAAAGAAATTACGTCTCACTTAATTCAAATCATTGAACTATTTCAAAAAGGTTATAATTTGTTCGATACAGAAAAATTCCAAGCTTGGATTCGGACTTCAAATAAAGTCTTAAATGAAAATAAGCCATTAGAAATTATGGACACATCAATTGGCATAGAAATGATTGAAGATATCATTGGAAGAATTGAACACGGAGTTTACAGTTAATCAAAATGAAATTATATCGAATTTCTCCATCAGATTATATTGATGATCTAACAGGAACTGGAGCTAAGCTTTATGGAGGAAGATGGAATTTTAAAGGAACACCTCTACTCTATTGCTCGGAAAACATCTCACTAGCTATACTTGAAATTCTTGTGCATTTTGATGGATTAACTGTTCCTCAAAATCTCGAGTTAATGGAATTGGAAATTAATTCAAGCCTCATTCAAACTTTCCCTATCTCAAAATTCAATAAAATAAGGAAATTGAAAGATGCAGAATACCAGTTTAAAGAAGCTAGCAATAAATGGATTAATGGCTGTAGATCATTAGCTTTGAAAGTTCCGTCCATAATAACCACTACAGAATTCAACATCTTAATTAATCCAAAACACCATAAATTCAACCTTTTAAAGAAAAAGAAAAAATCCAAGTTAGAACTAGATGAAAGACTATTCAAATCAAATTCCGACTCATAACATCCGTAATCACAGCATACCCTTCGGGATACGCTGGATACACGTAATCCGTTAGCGATAACCAGGTACAGTTAAGGGACATGATTCACACTTATAAAGGGACATAGTTCACACTTTTTGGAACGACTTTTTTACTTGAAAAAGTAAGAGATAGCAGATTTTTAACCCACCAACGCTGAGGATAGTGAATCTTTTAAGCCTCCAAAGCCTTCAATTTAGGAAAGCTTTCAATTTAAATTAAATTCTTCTGAATCTAGTACTTGTATTTACATCCGATCAATTCCATAAAACTGCAACTTATTTCTATTTTAGATAAAAATAAATCCAAATGAGTAAAAATGACCAAACAGCATCTTTCTTATTACGCTTTACGCAAGTGATCTTTAAGGATAAAACTGGAAAAGCAGATGTACAATGGAGAGGAAAAATTACACATGTCCAAGGCAATGATCAAAAAAATTTCAGCGAACTCAAAGATGCAATTGGTTTTATCCAGAACAAATTATCTGATTTAACCATATCTTCAATAAAAGAAGATTTAAGCCCAAAAGAGAAAGAAGGCATACTTAATAAAAGTATGGACATATGGAAAAAACTAGCTAAAAGCTATCCCAAAATGGTAGCAGAAGCTATTAAAGATCCTAAAGCCCAAGTAATACAAATTCAAGAACAAATTTCCTCAAAGGCAGAAGATCTCTCAAACCTTCTACATTTAGAGTCTTATAAACCTACCTCAAAATCAGATATACAAGAATTATCTCATCAAATTTCTCAATTAACTGATTTAGTAGCTAAGCTTCAAAAGAAGGTTGATAATATAGATCGAAAGATAAGTAAGTCTTGATTAAATTTGATGACACACATATTGAAAATTTATTAGAAGCTCGACAAAAAGCAGATTTAGAAATCATTACGCTAGGCAGCTTCACGCTCATTTTAAATGGTGAAGAAATTTCTGATAATTGGGGGAGAGATAAAGCCATCCAATTATTTCAATTCCTTATAATATCAAGAAATAGAATGGCCCTTCACAAAGAAATGATTATAGATCGATTATGGGAAGAGGCAGGTTCAGATCAAACTTTTAAAGTTGCCTTACATGAAATCAAAAAAGTAATTGAACCAAAAACCAATAAAAGAGGTAACACAAAATATATACAAAGACAAGGTTCCTCTTACAAACTAAACATGGAAAATATATGGTTGGATAGTCAAGTCTTTAAATCTTTTATTGAAATTGGAAATAAGCTCTATAGCGAACAAAAAGAATTGGCAATACTTTCATTTCAATCTGCAATCAATATTTATAAAGGTGTTTTTCTACCCAACAGAATTTATGAAGATTGGACTTCAAGCGAACGAGAAAATCTTCAAATGTTAGCTTTAAATGCTTTTGTAAGCCTTTCAGAGCTTTTGCTGAACGAACAGCCAAAAGAGACAATCAGATTAACAGAAGAAGCTTTAAATATTGACCAAACTTGGGAAGAGGCATACCGAATACAGATGATGGCACACATGTTAAATGGAAATCGACCTCAAGCTTTGAAATGCTTTGAAAAATGCAAAAATATACTCAATAAAGAGTTTGGTATTGATCCGCTACCGGTTACAATAGATTTATTCAACAATATTAAAACCAAGTAAAACCTCCTATTCTATTGACTTTAGCCTTCTTTTTTAAATTGTAACTCAGTTGTAACTTCCACTTCTTTTCTTTGTGTTATCATTTTAAATAAAAACTTAATTAACTACATAATATGGCAACTAAAGTAGCAAGCAAAACAAACGTTAAGAAAAGAAGAAATCAAGTATTAAATTCTGTAAAAAATGTTAACATCATGGTTGTTGATTTTGCAGAAGATATGATAGATGAAACCATTGCAACCGGTACTAAATACCAAAAATTAGCAGTTAAGGCAATTAAAAAATCTGAACCTATTATTGAAAAGCAAGTTGATATGTTTTTCGATACAGCTGAATTAGCCATTGAACAACTTCAAAATAACAGCAAAAGATTTCAAAAGCTTTTAGGAATTACCAAACAAGTAAATAAAGCTAGCAACACAATAGAAAAGATTGTTAAAAAAGTATCAAATAGAATTGAGGATGGTATAGAAGATATCAATCTTACTACGAAAACAACTTTCAATAAAACAAAAAAGACTGCTTCAAAATCTGCAAAGAATATCAAGGATACAGTAGAAAAAAATGTTGCAACACTAAAAGCTGAAGTTAAAAATAGTCCCGTAAGAAAGACTGTTACAAAGAAAGTAAAAGCTCAAGCTAAAAAAGCCAGCAAAACTGTTAAAGCAACTGCAACAAAAGCAAAATCTACAGCTAAAAAAACAACAAAGAAAGCAACCGCAAAAAGATCTCCTAAATCAGTAACCAATGGAACTAAAAGATCTGCGAAAGCAACTGCTAAGAAAGCTAGCTCTAGAAAATCAGTAGCTAAAAAATCAACCAAAAAATAGACATCTATTGGTTTATCCAAAAAATTAAATAAACAGAAAATTGAAAAAAATGGCAAATAAATCAACAAATAAAATTGATATTGAAACCATCAAAGATTCCACTAAAAACGTTAATAATTTCATTCTTGATACAACAGAAATGATAGTTGATGAGACCCTTGATAGAACAGTTGCATGGCAAAATGTTGCAGAAAAAGCTATAAAAGGTGGTTTTAAGTTAGTTGAAACTCAAACTGATATTTCGTTTAAAATACTTGAAACATTAAAGAAACAATGGATCAAAGGACAGAAAAACTTCAGTGAAAGAATGTTCAATTAAAGTAGAAATAACAAAATTACTTCCGGGCCAAAACTTCAAAAGAAGTTTTGGCTTTTTCTTATTTTGACTACTGTAGAATATTGACTATAATTATGGTCAAGTCTACAACCTATTGATTCAATACAAAAAATAATTCAATGACCGAGAATTATAATTCGGAAGAAATAAAAAGACCATCTTTAGCCTTGGGTCTAACCGAAGGAATTCGGGCAATGATGGAGCTAGGTTGTTATGTTCCTTATAGAATTTTTAATCATTTGGACGAAAAAGAATCTGGTGATGGACACCCTGTGCTTATCCTACCAGGTTTTATGGCTTCTGACTTCTCTACCATCCCTCTTAGAAGTTATATCCACAAGTTAGGATATAAAGTTTATGGTTGGGGAGAAGGTAGGAATTTCGCACTTACCGATTATATCGAAATGCTTACGCAAAAAGTAAATCGAATATACCAAAAGCATGGCGAACCAATAACCATTATTGGTTGGAGCCTAGGAGGAATATATGCAAGACAATTGGGCAAATACAATCCTGAAATTGTAAGGCAAATCATCGTAATGGGATCTCCATTTAAAGGTATTTATCAAGCCAATAATGCCAAATGGATGTATGAGTTACTGAAAAAAAGTAAGATAGTTTCTGATGATGTAGATCAAGAACTCATCGAAGATATTCCACTCCCAGCAAATGTACCTACCACCGCTATTTTTACAAAAGAAGATGGTGTAGTTCCATGGGAATTATGCTTAGAAGAAGAAGATCAATGGCATCAAAACATTCAAGTAAGAGGAAGCCATCTAGGTTTAGGAGTTAATCCATTCGTTTTACAAATAGTTGCCAACCGATTATTGTTTGATAAATCAAACTGGGAATATTTTGTAACAAGCAATCTTATAGAAGATATTTTTGTAAAGGCACATGCCGAAAAAACCATGATATAAATTGAAGAAAACATTATTTGATCAATTCGAAACCTCAGGAATCAAACCAATCAGTGGAATGGATTCCACTTTTTTATATGCAGAAACACCAAATAGCCCAATGCATCTTGGAGGTATGGCCATTATTGAAGGTTCATTAGAATTTGAATCTTTTAAAAAAACAATTGGCTCGAGAATTCACCAGATTCCTAAACTTCGACAAAGACTAATTCAGGTACCATTTAGTATTGATCATCCATATTGGGTAGATGACCCAGACTTCAATTTGGATATGCATATTGATCATATCGCCCTTCCTAAACCTGGAAGCTGGAAAAACTTAAGAAGACTTGCTTCAAAAATATTCAGCGAACCTTTAGACAAATCAAGACCACTTTGGTCAATCACTTTTGTAGAGGGATTGGATAAACTATCTCAAGTTCAACCCGGATCGGTAGCAATCATTTCAAAGATTCATCATGTAGCCATTGATGGAGTTGGAGGTGCTGGTCTACTTGGAATTATGTTTGATTTAAGCCCTGATGTTTCACCATTAAAAGAACCTAGAGAATTCAATCCAGCCCCGCTACCCAACGAACTTGCATTAATATTAAAAAGTACACTAAGCTTTGCACAAAAACCTCTGAAATTTCCAAACCTGGTCAAGGATACAGTAATGTCAACACTTAAGGCAGGTTTTATGACAAGAGCACAACATCTTGACTTGCCAACTGCACCATTCAGCGCGCCTAAAACTCCCCTAAACGGAATAATCTCATCTCAAAGAAAATGGAACACTACCATTCTTTCTTTAGACCGAGTAAAAAAGTTAAAAGAGATAATGGGCACTACGCTCAACGATGTAATATTAGGTATTTGTGCAGGAGCGCTCAGAAAATATCTTGAAGAAAAAAAGAAGTTACCAAAAAAACCATTGGTGGCAATGGTACCAATTTCAACCAAAAAAGCAAGTGCTGCTGAAGGAGGGAACAATCTATCAGCCATGCTTGTACAATTAGCAACAAACATTGAAGATAGAATTGAAAGACTTGAAACCATTTATGAAAATACCATAAAGGGCAAAACATATCAAGGTGCCCTTGGAGCCAAATCTCTATCCAACATTGCAGAGGCAGTTCCTTTTGGTGTAGCCAACCAAGCGGCACGATTGTATTCAAGATTTAATTTATCGAAATTACATAATCCAATTTTTAATGTAGTTATTACTAATGTACCTGGACCACAATTACCAATATATCTACATGGCAATAAAATGCATTCCATTATGGGAATGGCCCCAATCATCGATGGCATGGGATTAATCATTACCATATTAAGCTATAATGGCAACATCACAATTAGCCCTACGTCAGATATTAAAACAATGCCTGATCTAGACATATTTTCTGACTACATTCTTGAAGAGGCAAATGCATTAGAGGCGGATATCTTAGCCTTTGAAAAAAATGGAAAGAAAAAATCAAAAAAGAAAAAATCATCTGCAAAAACCTCAAAGGTCAAAACCTCTGAAACGGAAGATTTTTTTAAATTCGTAAGAACTTATCTTAAGAAGAATCCAAAGTTTCTAAAAAAACCTATTGGCCTTTTTCAATTTCATGTTGAAGGTGAATCTAAATATGATTACCAATTGAATTTAACAAAAGCTCCTGGTAGTGTTCGGAAAGGTGTGTCTAAAAAAGCAGATGTAACAGTTTCCATTAAGGAAAAACATCTCATCCAAATAGCTAAAAAGAAATTGAATCTTCAATTAGCATTTATTCAAGGGAGATTAAAACTAGAAGGTGATTCTGAAGTTGGGATGAAACTAGCTTCAATATTAAGCCAATTACCAGCTTACGAATAACAAAATTCTTTTCTTATTGATCTAACTCTTTAAGGAATTTATTTCGGACCTTTTTAATATTGATATCCAAGTCCTCCAATTTCCATTTCTTTGTTGGGATTGGTTTTAGTACAACAACTTCAACGACAGCTGGACGAATTACACTTGATCCTCGTGGCATTGCATCATGTGCATTTTTTATCACAATTGGTACTATTGGTACTTTAGCTTGCATAGCCAGATGAAATGCCCCTTTTTTAAATTTTCCCAAACTATAATCATAACTACGAGTACCCTCTGGTGCTAAGCCAATTGAGGTCCCATTTTTTAGCGCGTCAACAGCAGGTTTCATTGCCTCTATGGCCTTTTCTCTATTTGAACGATCAATAAAAATCATACCTGCAGCTTTGAAAACTGGTCCAAGTGGAGTGTATTGTAATTCCTTCTTTGCAATTCCAACAGCATTCTTTCTCAATAATTTAGCAAGAATTAGGAGATCAACATTACTTTGATGATTAAAAATAAAAACTGCTGGTCTTGATTTCCACATATTTTCTTCTCCTTTGACCGCCAACCTGATGCCAGCAGCCCAGGTACCCAAATCCCCTACCATTGCCATCATGGAATTTGTTCCTTGTTTCCAATCCCGTGACAATAATCCGCTAGTCAAACCAGACAATATTGCAGGCCCAACTGTACTTAAGGTCATTCCTGTGCGGAACACATTGGTGATATTTGGTCTACCTTGATCATTAAATCTGTAGATACTCCATTCTTTCTCCATGGCCATACTAGTTAATTCTTTATCAGGATTTACCGCTTTGGGATTTCCTACAATTTCTAATAATGGAAGATCTTCAAAACTATCTGTGTAGAAATAACTATTTTCTAAATCTATACCTTTCTTTTTTGCAAACTTTTGGCCCTGAATAGCTTTCCCTTCACCCCAACAAGCCGGATCTACAATTTTTCCTGTAAATTTTCCATTTTCAACCTCCATCCGAGTACACATAATATGATTAATTCCCAAGTCTCTAGCTGCCGGCTCAACTTGATATGGAGTTGCTGCAGAAACAATGGCTACTGTATGCCCTTTCGCCATATGCGCTTCAACCAAAGCTCTTGATTGAGGATATATTGCTTTTGAAAGATGCTTCAAATAAACCTCCTCGCCTAACTCTATCAAATTCTTTTCAGGAAGACCCTTGACTCCTTTAGCGCTTAATGCAGCCAAGCCAGCAAAATTTTTATTTCCGACTGCATACACAAGAGCTCCATAAAATTGTGCTGCCATTTCTTTCGGAGTCATTTTACCACTTTTGATTCTTTCCTGAATAAATAACTTTGCAGAAAATCCAGAAATCAATGTTCTATCTAAATCAAAAAATGCAGCGATATGAGGTCCATCTTCACCATCTAAAATTGTTTTAGAAATGTCCTTGGTTCTTGATCCTGGAATCTCATATTCTTTTACATTTGCTTCAATTCGAAAAACATCTTCCATAGAAAAGAACTCAAGAAGTTGTTCCATTCTAAAGCTATAATTGTCCAATTCTTCCAACCAAACATCAATAGCATCAGTCTTTGGATCTTCCTTGGAAGGAATTAAATTTCGATTCTTTGCCAATCTAATACCATTGTTGATAAATGGTTTTGAGACTGATTCTAAGCGTTGAATTTTACCCTTCCAGTGCAGCTCTTCTCCATAAAACAAACAAGTTCTCATTAATTGATTCTCAGAATATGTGCGATCCCTTTCTAGACTCTTCAAACTATATCCTACTACCTTGTATGCTTCAAGCAATGTTTTAAGCATTACCTGAGAAATAAATATTTTTTGACCTGAAATCAGCTCATCAATACTTTCAGGTTTTGATTCAATAATTTCTCTCCAATTTAAGTGCATTGAATTTAGCTGTCGCTCAATTTGTTCAGTAAACTCAGCTTTATTTGCATAAAAGAATTCTAATTTAAAAAGATCTCGAATTGCCATGATTTCTTCCCAGAAACAAATCATTGCATTATTAGGTTGATCTTGAATCAATTTCATCAAGGCTAATTCAATAAATGCACGTTGGTAAAGATGATGAGTAGCCATATTGGCATAGTAATTTGCCTTAAGGAAGTTTTCTGGAACAATAGAATACTTCGCCTCAACTCCCTCTCCTATTAATTGGATTATCCTAGCTTCAATCAAAAGATTTAATGCACGTTGAATATTTTCCGAAAGGTTCTTTCCTCTATCTACAAGAGCATCAGGATGATGAGATTCTATAATCTCCATTAACTCTAGTACAATTGATTCTGTACTTCTTTTAGTAAGAGCAAATTTACTTAACAAAGCAGTGCATATTAGACTGACTGTTGTTACCGGTGTGATATGATTAATATTGTATGCAAGTTCAAAGGCAAATTTTGAAATTGAAGGTTTGTCGGAATTTTCTTCTGTCGGCACAACAGACTTTTCTATTTCATCATAATTAACAGGATCACCAATCCTTAAAGAAATTTTACCATGATCATCCCCCATTTTTCTTACATAATTCAAAAACCAACTTAGACTTTCACTTTTTTTAACCTTACCTCTTCCTTCCAAAGTCATGTCTTCTACATCAGGTATCAAATCATAAACTATAGAAATTGGGATATACTTGACTTCTGCATTTGCATGAAGCTCTGCCTCTTGAATATATTTCAAGATACCCATCTTAGGCCAAATAAGTTTGCCTGTTCGACTCCGAGATCCTTCCAGAGCCCACATAAAATGCTCTTTTGCTTGAACTAAATGTGAAATAAAATGCCTTAATGTAGCTTTATAAATCTCATCATCCTTAAAGCTTCTTCTAATAAAAATCGCTCCAGCTCTTTTCCCCAATTGACCCAATCCTGCAAAGGCCATATTTGCCCCAGCAAATATATAGGGTATCTTAAGACCATGGCGAGCTAAGGCAATACCTAAAACAAACATGTCTATATAGGTCTTATGTGTCATTACAAATGCCACAGAATTCCTACGCATTAATTTTGTAAGATTCTTTAATTCAGAAATATTTACATCTATTGTTTTTTCATAGGCCCTATCAACAATAAATTCTGCCAATTGAACGCCAAATGTTTGTAATACAGGGTGCTGCAAAGTAAACATTTCATTCAGAGCATCATTTGCTACTTTATTCGTTTCCTCTTTCGATAAATCAAGTTTTACAGCAAGATTCTGCAAGGTTTTCTGAAAAACAGGGTCACTATAAACTGATTCAATTTGTTCTTTCATATGTATACAATATATGAAAATAAGTAGAACGGAATAAAAGTAGGTTTCAATAATTTAAGTCAATCATTGTAAATACAAATTCAATGTGTAGAAATTAGAAAATAAACCAAATTGAATCGCGCATTCTAAAATTGCAACATCTGATTTTATTAAGTGATCTTATTTATTATTCAAATCGAAACATCAATCTTTATGTTTTGTTATAATATATATTGAATTTTAATATTCAAGATAAATGTTGTACGCCGATTGTACAATTGACACTATAAAATATAAATACATGTCTACTAAAAAAATTCTTGCTTTTGCGGGTAGTAACCATTCTAAATCAATAAATTATCAATTGGTTGAATTTACTTCATCCTTAATGTCAGACCTCGAAGTATTGGTTTTAGATATTCGTAGTTGGAAATTGCCAATGTATTCTATTGACCTGGATCCAGATCAAACTCCAAAAGAAATCTCAAATCTTATTTCATTAATAAAAGAGTACGATGGTTTTGTAATATCATCGCCAGAACATAATGGAGCAACACCAGCATTTTTTAAAAATATTATTGACTGGTTAAGCAGAAGAGAAAAAAAAGTATTTGACAATAAACCCTTATTATTGTTGAGTACTTCTCCTGGCCAAGGAGGTGGTGCAAATAATTTAAAGCAACTCGTTCATTCTTTGCCATATCAAGGAGCAAGTGTTGCAGCGTCTTTTAGCTTGCCCTCATTTTATGACAATTTTAAAGATGGGGAAATTTCAGGAGATCTATTAGATCAACTAAATAAGAGCATTTATGAATTCAAAGAGTCATTAAGTAGTATTGAATAAAATAAACTGTTGATTGATTAGATTCAAGAAACTAAATCATTAATACCCTTTGTGTCACGAATAACATAAATGGTATTTTTCTATTTTTTAAAATTAGTCATCATTTGGATTTGATTTTGGCTAAATGTAATTTGTTGGTGAACCTTATTAACTCCTGTCTAACCCTAGGCAAACCACAATAATTTATTAAATATGAAAGCAATAATAACCTCCAGCCTTTTAACAATTCTATTTCTTTCTTCCCACACATTATTCAGCCAAAATTTTGAATGGGTGGAAGCTCCGTACTATGTCAAAGAATTTGAATCTGAAAGAACATTTAAACCCAATATTCCAAAATCAAAATTTAAAAATGGAACCGATTGGGCATCAATTATTGATTCCATCTGGGGGCCTGGTCTTCCAACTGGACAAAAACTTATTCAATTTGACATACTTTACAAGACAATAGATGAAAGTTTTGCCTGCTTTCAAGATATTGACGATCGTTGGCAAGAGATGGGTGAGATGTACAGAACAGAAATCGAAAATGGCGTAAGTAGAGGTAGATTTGTAGCTATTATGGATCATATGACATTAAGTCTACAGGAGTCCCATACAGGTCTATCTTATGCACCAGTGCATTTACAGACGGCTATTGTACCAGGAGTACCATTTCATTTCGTTGGTGGATGGGGTTATAATAATCATTTTGGAGCAGGCCTTACACCTCAGGATGATGGCAGCTTATTGGTGTATAAGGTAATACCAAATCACCCTCTCGGGTTAAAAGTAGGAGACATAGTTTTGGGATATGAAGGCGAAGATTGGGAAAGTTGCTATAAGCGTTTGCTTGAAGCACAATTGCCACTATTAGGTTTTTGGTGGGGAAGTTCTCCCTCATCCTTTCATCACTCATTTATGATGGCTGCAGGCTTGAATTGGCATTTATTTGATACGATCGATATTAAGAAATACGATTCAGGTGAGATACAAAACTTAAGCCTCACTCCAATGGAAAATATTGACACTCCGATATTTTGTACTGAGCAATTAGAAATACCTGGAGTTTCGATGCCAAGATTTGATGCACAAGAACTGGTTAGTTTTGGAATCATCGATGGAACCAATATCGGTTATATTTATGCACTCGGTTGGTTTTGGAATGCTGAAGAAGAATTTACAAATGCAATAAATACCTTAATGGATGAATATAATACTGATGGACTAATCATGGATTTTAGAACAAATTATGGCGGAAATATGTTTTTGAGCGATACCGGTTTAGACAGATTATTCCCAGAACAAGTTAATTATATTGATTATGCCACAAGATGCAATTCTACAGATCATCTATTACTATGCCCAGGTAATCAATCATTTGTATATAATTTTGGAAATCCAAATGAAAGCTATGACAAACCTATTGCCTTACTAACTGGACCAGGGGCAATAAGCTCAGGTGATCAGGTTGCTCTAAGAATGAAGTATCATCCAAATGTCAGGACTTTTGGAAAATCTACTTCTACAGCTTTTAATGCACCAAGTCCTATCAACTTTACTAATTCAGATTGGTCTGGAAGATTTGCAGAAGCTGAATTCTACCTGTTGGAAGACCCTACTGACTACCTTACGCACAATGAGTTTAAAGTTGATGAAGATATTTGGTTAACCCCAGATATGGTAGCTCAAGGTAAAGATGATGTCGTTGAATCCGCCAAAGAATGGATAGAAAATCAAATTACCTCCACAAAAAATATAAATGATACTTATAATTATGATTTATATCCTAATCCAAACCAAGGAATATTTACCATTAAAAACAATGATTTAAATAACATAGAAATTGCAATATTTAACCTTCTAGGAGAAAAAATTATACACCAACAACTGTCCCCTAATGAATCTAAAGAAATTAACATTCTCAAATCAGGCACTTACATTGTTTGTATTGATTCGAATAAAAAGAAACAATTTAAAAAATTAATATGTAAGAAATGATTGTTGAGTGACAATCAAAATTTAAAGATTATCTTTAAATGAAATATTTCTAAAAAGTTAATTCATTGTAAATATTTAGCTTAAAACAATGCAATTGTTGGGCTTGAATAATCTATGAAAGATCTAATTTTCTTCTTCAGTACATTGGGAGTTTTTAATGGATTTCTACTGAGTTCTTACCTATTAATATTTAGTAAACAAAAAAGCCTATCAAAATATTTATTAGGAGCATTAATATTGGCATTAAGTTTAAGAATAGGTAAATCAATCTTGTTGTATTTTAATCCAGATCTTCCAAAAATTTATCTTCAAATTGGTTTGTCGGCATGTTTATTCATTGGGCCTCTTCTTTTCCTTTATCTTAAAAGTGCAATAAAGCAGACAAATTATCTCTCTAAACAAGAAAAGGGCCTGTTAATTTTTTTAGGAATATCAGCAATTATTCTTGGTATAATAAGACCGTATCACAACTATCCTGAATTTTGGAATCTATATGTTGTTAAATCTATATACCTAATTTGGTTTATTGGCCTATGCGCGTCAAGTTATATTTTATTACCCAAACTTCAAAAGCAGTATATCCTAAATGACAAACTTTCAGCTTTAGAACAATGGTTATTGGTGATTTTCATTGGAAATTTAATAATAGCTAGTGCATTCTTCTTAGCAATTTTTGGAAATTCTATGGCTTATTATATAACAGGTCCATTGGTCTTCAGTTTTTTCTTATATCTATTGGCATTTGGATATTTCAACAAACAATGGTTTAATATCGAAGCTAGTTTAAAAAAATATTCAAACAAAAAAATTCCACAAGAAGAAGCAACCCTCTTAATTGCGAATTTGAACGAATTAATGGCAAAAAAGAAAGTGTACAAAAATCCTCAATTAAAAATTAAGGATTTGGCTATGCAACTGAATGTATCTTCACATCATCTCTCACAGTTACTTAATGATAATTTGGGAAAAAGTTATAAATCTTTCATTAATGAATATAGAATTCATTCTGCTTGTAATTTATTGAAGACTTCCCATCATTTATCTTTAGAAGGAATTGGTTATGAAGTAGGATTCCGTTCTAAATCAACGTTTTTTACCACTTTTAAAAAAGTAATGGCACAAACTCCATCGCAATTTCAAGCTTCAGTAAGAAAAGAAACAAGTTAAAACAGTTCTAATTTATAATCCAGAACCGCGATTTCATTAATAAATTATCTGTTCTCAAATAAATAAAACACATTTACCGTGGAGTAATATAACCTTTACGGCCACTCTATTTATTTTAATCCTAAAAAAATTATTAATGAAAATAGTAATACAATTAATCCTACTAATCTCAATCTCGATGATAGAATTAAATGCACAGGATTACCAAACAAATGACTTGGAGGCTGAAAAATCAATAACCAATACCATTGAAACCTATTTTGAAGGTTGGATGAATGGCGATACGACCAAAATTGGTTATGCTATGCATCAGACCTGCCAATTAAAGAACATCAAAGACGATGAGGTTCTCATTTTTTCTAGAGAAAAATACCTCAGCTTCTTTTCCCCGAGACCTCCAAGAGAAGAGTCCGGAGGTAGAATTGTTTCTATTAATATTACAGATAATATCGCTTCCGCAAAATGTGAAATATACACCAAAGACAGGCTCTATACAGATTACTTTAATTTAATGAAAATTAAAGACAGATGGTACATAGTAGACAAAATTGCAACCTCTAAAAAAATAGAAAATGATTAAAAACTATCTCCTTACAATCATTCTACTTTTATCAATAGCTTGTTCGGCGCTACTAAGTCAAGATTCTATCCAATTAAAGAATTTGACAAAATATAGCTATGAATTTGATATAAAGGATGGGCAGTTTATTGGAGAAGGGGCAAATTTATTGTTAGACGCTATCACTAATTCACATCTTTTAATGTTAGCGAACAACTCTAGGAACCAAATGGAATCCATACTAGATCATGCCTTGTTTGATATTTTGAATCAAAACAAATACAACACAATCATAATGGAAACCGGTCCAGTGGCAGCTGAATTAATAAATTCATTTACAGATGGTAATACGGATCCTATAAAGCAAATAAAATCCTTGAATCAAAAATATCATTTTAAAGCAGGACAGCTTGATTTAATGCCTATTCCAGATTTAAAATACTTAGGAACTTGTCAACTTTATTCCAAAGTGAGAGCTGAAAACTGGTCTTTTGGGGGAGTAGGTGTTGAGTCTTGGACAAGCTATATTATGATTTTAGATCACCTATATGATACTGCTCCAAAGAAAATTCAGCAAAAAACAAAACAAGAATTTACGGCATCAAGAAATTTGCTTGAGGAATTATATTCGAAAATGAAGGGGCAAACAAATGATGATCTTTTAGTCCTTATAAATGGAATTAAACAATCAGATGAATTTAGTTCTTTTCTAACATCAATGAACACAACTACACAGAGAAATGAAACCATTAGATCACTGAAATTTAGCATAGATTATTGGGAAATGTATGGAAATCGTGATTTCTATCAGAAAAATAAACTCAATTACAAACGCAATAAATCCATACTGAAAGAGCAATTAACAAATACAAATTTCAATTTTGATGAAGACAAATTATTTTTAAAAATGTGGAGAGGACATTTGTCTAAAGGTACAACATCAAATGGTTTTTATGGTGTTGGGAATATGCTCATGGAACTAATGGAGTATCACGAAAAGTCTAGCTTATGTATAAAAGTTCTTCCTAGATTTCATCTTAGTGAACTTAAATTAACAGATGTTTTACAAGAGCAAAATTATTTTTCGAAAGCAACAAAAGATATTATTTCCCTCGGAAAAGAAGAAAAATGGATTCTTTTAGATCTTAGGTCATTTAATAAAGATTTTTATTGGGGTAACTATTCATTAACAAAAGATTTTCTTGACTTATACCGTGGGTATGATTTAATTATAATTCCTAAAACAGATAAAAAGGCTAAAATTAATTACTAAAATTAATGATATGGTTCCATGTAAACAGATAGTTAAGTTATCCGCATTTTTTCTGTTTTTTTATGCTTGTCAAGGCACTCAAATCGACACAAAAAATATTGAATATCATTTTTCTAAACCAACTAAGGAGGTGATCATAGATCAGCTTAAACGACCTTGGAGTATGGCTTTTATTTCAGAATCTGAGGTACTTGTTTCAGAGAAGGATGGTAATTTACTTAGAATTAATCTTGAAAATAAAAAAAAGACCATCATCAAAGGATTTCCTGAAGATTTGGCAGATAGTTTAATTATTGAGGAAGCAAAATACCCAGTAGGAACTTATCCAAGAAATAGTGATGGATTTAAAGGAAGGTTCAATGCTGGAATTTTTGAAGTTTTGATAGATCCAGAATTTAACAATAATCAATACATATACATCTCATATGTTTCTGAAAAAGAAAAAAAATATGCAACGAAAGTAATTAGAGCAAAATTGGTTGATAATGAGCTTACTCAAATAAAACAATTATTACTTGCCCTGCCCTATGCTGATGGATTATTTCACTTTGGTGGAGGAATGATATTTGGTGATGATAAGAAATTATATATCACAGTTGGAGAACGATTATTTGGAGATGCATTAGAACCAGAGCTTCCGATTGCTCAAAATTATCAAGATTCTAGAGGAAAAATTTATCGTTTAAATTCTGATGGAAGTATACCTAAAGATAATCCGGATTTTGGATTGGAAGCAGTGCCGGGATTATATGCAATTGGAATTCGTGCCTCACAAGGTATGTCAAAAGATCCTAGAACGGGTCAAATTTGGTTTTCAGAACATGGAACTATTCAAGGAGATGAACTAAATTTATTAAAAGCGGGAGCTAATTATGGCTGGCCAATCCAAAGTACTGGAAAGTATAGAGGAGGGTATGTTCCCCCAAAACTAGATAGAATATTTACACCACCAAAATGGTTTTGGCATAAAACCATTGCGCCTACTGGATTAACTTTCTATACAGGAAAAGAATTTCCCCAATGGAAAAATAATATAATCTTACCAGGTTTGTCAGCTGGAAATTTTTGGCGAATCTCTATAAATGAAAATCAAATTGAAAGTGTAGAGGAACTCTTTATCAATGATCGGCAAAGAACAAGAAAAGCAGTACAAAGCCCTGAAGGTAAATTGTATATCCTAACTGATGAAGTAAATGGAAAAATTATTAGGATTGTAAATAGTCTTACAAAAAAAAGTGAATAATTCTAGTCAAACAATCCGACAGCAAGTTCAATCCAGCTAATAAAGAAAATAACTACTATAAGGAAGATGATTAGAAACCTCATAGCAAATGCATAAGGTTTCCTTAAGATAAAATCAATAATCCACAGGCAAGAAAAAATAATTAAGCCTGCGATTAAAAAATCTACAAAGGACCAAACAACATCATCAGTAAGTTGCATTGCTATGAATGGGATCAATAAAATTCCAAAAACAATTACCAACAAGAATTTAATCCGATTTTCCATATTTACTTGAGTAATTTATAAATTACATCAATTTACAATCATTATCCATTTATTCCTGATAGCCAAAATATACTTGAATAAGTGAATTAAAAAAAATACGTATTTTCAATTAATGAAAATTATAACAAAAACAATTTTTCTATTTTCGATAACTTTCATTACGATCAACTGTTTTCAACAAGAAACAGAAAACCTAAATTACATTGATAAAAACAAGCCAGATCTTTCACCTAAAATTTTCGCTCCAAATTTTATTAGCAATGATTCTACATTCGAATTTGGTTCCGTTTTTAACGAAAAAGGAGATGAATTTTTCTTTGCCATTGATTCCTCTGGAATTTCTAGCATAATGTATACACAATTGACCAGTGGTGGTTGGGAAAAGCCATTCCAAATAATCGCCAAGAAAGGATACAGTTATAATGATCCATTTCTTTCAAATGATGAACAAAGATTATATTACATTTCTGATCAACCTACAAACGAACAAGACAGTATTCGTGACTACAACATCTGGTACTCAGAAAGAAATAAAAAGTCTTGGTCAAATCCTATCAATATTGGTGATAAGATAAATTCTGTTGGCAATGAATTTTATATCTCATTTGCCAAAAACGGTAGCATGTACTTTGCATCAAATAAAGAAAATCAACCCGATAGGAATCATGATCTTGATATTTATAAATCTCAATTTGTTAATCAATCGTTCCAAACACCTATTAAGATTAGCGACTCAATAAATACCAAAAGATATGAAGCAGATGTATTCGTTGCACCTGACGAATCTTATCTTATCTTTTGTTCTTTTAAAAAATCTGGATTTGGTGAAGGTGACTTATATATTAGCTTCAAAAACAAAGATGGCAACTGGTCGAAAGCGAAAAATATGGGAAATGAAATCAATTCAGAGAAGCATGAGCTATGCCCTTTTGTAACAAAGGATGGGAAATTTCTGTTTTATACGAGTGGAGGGGATATATACTGGGTCAGTTCAGAAATAATACAAATTATGAAGCTCAAGGAATTCGCTCAAACTGATTGAAGACTTTGCGAATATACACTATTATTCAAAATACTTACATAAATGAAAAAGCTAGAGCTATTTGCTCAAAACAATAAAGATCAAATTATTATTGCTATACTTTTAGGCTTATGGATTTCAATTTTTTTAATCCTTATAGGTCCTTTTGATGCGGCAACTGTCAGTATGAAAAACAGATTAACCATGATGCCTTTTTATGGTTTAATATTTAGTATTTGTTATATCTCTTCTTTTCCAATACAGGATAGATTAAAAAATAAATGGCCTAAAGATTACTTAAAAGGAGAAGTTTTACTAAGCTTATATATTTTCATATTAGCTCTACTACTTACATTCACCTATTATAAGTCTGACATTATCCAAGGCGAATATGCATTTGACAAATTCCTATTCCAAATATACCTCCCTATTATTACTTTAGTATTAACAATCCTAATCGCTATTAGATGGACATTGATCAAATCAAAAAGCATAAAAGACAAATTTGTAACATTAGGAACAGGAAAGTATAGTAAAATAAAAATAAAGCTTTCTGACTTGGTATTTGCCAAAGCTTCGGATAACTATGTTGAAATTCACTTTTTGGATAAAAACGAAATAAAGGTGAAATTGATTCGATGTTCACTCAAACATTTGAAAGAAAAAGCACCAGAACTTATTCAAACACATCGCTCCTTTTTAATAAACCAAAGACATGTTATATCCTTAGATAGCAAAAACTCTTTACAACTTACAAAGGCCAATATTCCCATATCAGACACGTATAGGCAAAACATTAGTAAAATCTTCACCTAATTCGCCCCATTTTCAATAGAATTGACCACAATAGGCAATTATTACAGGACCAAAATAAAGAACAACAATAGATTTACTCTTCTTTAATTTTAATAAAAAGTTTAGTCAAATGAGTATTAACAAGAATCTATTGTCTTGGGTCTTATTGTTCATTCTACATTCTCTCCCTTCCTCCCATGCACAAGAAAATTTTCTAAGCCAACAAAAATTAGAACTTATAGACAATGAGATTAAAACCACCATTGCAAAGGAAAATATACCAGCAATCTCCATTGCTTTTGTAACAAACGAAGATCAAACCTATTTTTTAAATTATGGCCATTTTGATAGAAGTCAAAAGAGGATTGTCGATGAAAATAGTCTCTTTCAAATCGCATCATTGGGTAAAATGTTTATTGGAATTATTGCAAACAATTTAATCAATGAGGGCGTCATTCAACCAGATCAAGCAATTACTGATTTTTTACATCACCCGATGAATAAAAGGACCTTTAAGAAATTAAACTCCATAACCATTCAAGACTTACTACATCACAATTCAGGGGTGCCAGGCGATGGGAAATATGGTTACAGAAGAAAAGATGGAGATCCCTACCAATACAATTATTCAGAAATTGATTTCGAAAATGAACTTAGAAAAATTAGATTAACAAAAAAGGGGAAATATAAATATTCAAACCTAGGATTTGCTTTAGCAGCATTTATATTTGAAAAAGCAAGTAATAAAACTTATGAAGAATTGCTGCAAAAATATATTGCAATACCTTATGGTTTAGAATCAACACATCTCGAACTACCAGATAATAAACAAAAAAATGTAGTTACTCCTTATAGAAAATATGAACCGACCATAAAAACCGAAGAATGGAATATGGGTAAATTAGGTCCACCCTCTGCCGTTTACAGTTCTACCAATGACTTGCAAAAAATAATGGCACAACAAATAAAGGCATATCAAGATTTGCCAAGATCAAAAAAACATGCTTTAGTACTTACAAACAATCTGACAATAAAGTCAGAAAAATATCAAATTTATTATGGGTATGGTTTGGTCCAATGGACACCAGAAATATTTGGACATACAGGAGAAATGGATAGCTTTGGTTCAGACTATACTTTTATTCCAAATAAAAATTATGGAGTTGTTATTCTTACATCATGCGCAGGAAATTGGCTACCAAATTTAGCAAGGAAAATACATAAGATCATTAAGGAATAATAAGTTCGAAACAAACATAAATCATTCTTTGTTATGTTTGTAAAACTTATTTCTAATGGATAATATATTAAACAACCAAGAACAAGAGGAATTTTGGTCATTGAGATATGCCGAAGAAAGAACAGGTTGGGATATCGGTTATCCATCCACGCCAATTAAAAACTACATAGATCAGTTAACAGAGAAGTCAATTAAAATTTTGATTCCTGGAGCTGGAAACGCTTATGAAGCAGAGTATTTATTCAATAATGGTTTTCACAATGTCTTCGTTTTGGACATTGCAGAAGCTCCTCTTGTCGCATTAAAAAAAAGAATAGTTGAATTTCCAGATACAAATCTGATCCAAGAAAATTTTTTCGAGCATCAAAATGAATATGATTTAATACTAGAACAAACCTTCTTTTGTTCTTTTCCACCAACACCGGAAAATCGAAAATTGTATGCAAAAAAAATGTATCAGCTTCTAAAACAAAATGGCAAACTTGTTGGTCTTTGGTTTAACTTTCCGATGACTTCTGATATGCAAAAACGTCCTTTTGGTGGAAACAAAGAAGAGTACCTATCCTACTTCAATAAATACTTCAAGGTTAAAGTATTCGAAGCTTGCTATAATTCAATTAAGCCAAGAATGGGGTCAGAACTATTTGGAATTTTCGAAAAGAAATAGAATAGAAAAATAAATTTACGGTAAGTAAAAAAATAAAAAAGCAGAAAGACATTTACGGTAAGTGAAATCTAAACCCTCCGGACACCCACAAAGCAAATGATAAAACTTACAAAAATCAAAATTATAAAACTTTCAAACCCAAAAGTCCAATGTGCTGGTATCCATTTATAATAAAACCCGAAAAGTAAAAACAAGGAAACAACAATAGAGGATATCGCGAAATTTGGTTTGGTCAAGTTAAATCTTGTAACTGCCAATGCGGTAGGAAATAAGATAGCCAAACCTGAAAATGCCATCTTACCCATATCAAAAATAGTATCAAATGGATTTAAGGCAATCAACAAACCAAGGACAGCAATAACTGCAACCAGTACACGACCGGTAAAAACCTCCCTCTTAAAAGTAATTGATCTTTTACTAAATGGAATATAGAAATCTCGAGTAATCATCGTACTTAAAGCCAACAATTGAGAGTCCAATGTAGACATAAATGCTGCAATTGCTCCTGTCATTACAATTGCTGAAAACCAATCCGAAGTATGCTCCAATAACATCATTGGCAATATTTGATCAGGCTCTTTTCCTGTTAAATCTGGAAAACTAATATGCCCCCAAACTCCGATCATCACCGGAAGTATTGATATCACAATGGGGATAAAAGCATACAATATTGCAGATTTCTTTAAGTGACTCAAATCTTTTGCAATGTAAAACCGCATAAACAATTGAGGAAACATAGGGATGCAAAAAAACCAAAATACAATAAAGCTAAACCACTTTTGTGGAGTATAATGATCACCTACACCTGATTCTGAAAACAATGCAGGTACTATATTAGCAGCTAATTTATTTGCTTTTGAAATTCCGCCAAGATCCTTAGCGACTAATAAAACAGCTAGTATCATAAAAATAATCATAATCAATCCTTGCTTCAAATCTGTTCTTGCAACAGACTTCATCCCACCTATGATTACATATACGATTGTGAATAAAGTCAATAAAACAATTGCCAGTTGATAGCTAATATTTCCACCAGTCAAATTTTCTAAAATATAACCTCCCCCAACAATTTGTAATGCTAAATATGGCAAGGTAAAAATTATCATCACCAAAGAAAAAAGTGTCGACAAGCTCCTGCTTTTGGTTTGGCCAAAAATTAATTCAGAAGGTGTTATGTAACCATTTTCTTTCCCTAAGCTCCAAATTTTAGTGCCTAATATTAAAATAGACAATCCTGCCAATCCGGTCCCAAATGACATAATAATATAATGAGCATAGCCTATCTTATACCCTTCACCAGCAAAACCTAAAAAATAAAAAGCACTGAAATTTGTAGCCAGTATTGTAAAGAACAAACTTAAAGTCGTCAAACTTCTGTTAGCTAAAAAATAACTCTCAGGAGTTGCTTCTTTATTGTCAGAACCAATTAATGAACCCCAAAACGTAAATCCAATATAAATGATCAGAATCGCATAAATCATTCTTCTTCATTTTTAAAAAATGACTTACTGAAAAAATATAATACAACGATAAAGCAAATCTGCACTAAGACAAAATACCAAACCCAAAAAGGCAAGCCCAAGAAGCATGGATCACTACCAAATGTAATATACTTGTTTAGCTGAGTAAGCAATAGTATGAATAGAAATACAAATATATAGACTAACCTTTTATTCATTTTGTGAATGTAATAAACTTTTATAAGATCTCTGTTCTTAGTGATTTCATTGAAATAATTATATTACAAATATTATAAATTAATTGATTTGAATGAATCAAGAAGAAAATCCTAAAAATTGACAAAAAGAATAAAAGCACTTTTCAATGCTGAACAATATCATGGATGGAATAAGACGAAAAATTATTTCGAAGGTTGGTATTACAAAGTTGTATCAAAGGATGAAAAACATGCTTTTGCAATCATCCCCGGAATAGCTATGGGTGATAAAAATAAACATGCTTTTATTCAAGTCTTAGATGGCAAAAAAAGAACTTCAACTTACCATAGATTTAGTGCAAATGACTTTATTCCTCAGCCAGGAATTTTTAAAGTAAAACTTGGTAAGAGTTTTTTTGCTCAAGATAGCATGAAAGTCGATCTTCCATTTTTCAAAGCTGATTTAAAATTTGAAAATCAAGTCCCATGGCCTAGTACTATACTTTCTCCAAATATTATGGGACCCTTTACATTTGTTCCTTTTATGCAATGCTACCATGGAATATTAAGTATGGACCATGCAATAAAAGGTAAGATAATCTATGAGAATAAGGAGATTGACTTCAGTGGTGGAAAAGGTTATATGGAAAAAGATTGGGGAAGATCCTTTCCAAGTGCATATATCTGGATGCAATCCAATCATTTTTCATGCAATAATATTTCCATTAAATCTTCTGTTGCAAAGATACCTTGGCTAGGAAGTTATTTTATTGGATTTATTGCAGGCATATATTTAAGAGATCAAATCATTCAATTTACGACTTACAATTTTTCCAAACTCCAAAGTTGTAAAGTTGATAAGGAAAATGTGTTCATAAAACTGGAGAACCCAAAATATCATTTAGAAATACATGCCTTAAGGAATGAAAGTACAGAACTTGCCGCTCCCATCATGGGATTTATGGATGGTCGTATTGAGGAAAGCATGGAAGCGGAAATAAAGATAATTCTTAGGAGTAAGAAAACAGGAGAAATTATCTTACAAGACCTCGGAAAAAATGCAGGTTTAGAAGTTGCTGGTAAAATAGAGGAAATTTTAACATAATTCAAAAACCAGAATATTTAACCATTCATTGCACTTTCGACATTAGAAATGAGGTATTTACACATTTTAATAAAGCATTCCATCTTATTTCCATAAATATATGGATGCCTCTTATTAATTAAGTTATCTTAGGTTGACCAAAACGAATGCTTACATGAATCAAGTTGCAGAAAAGCCAGTAATTGTAAAATTCAATAAAAAAGACAGACCTGAATTTTACAAAACACTGAGAAAGAGAGTAAACAATCATTTTGTAGATAACAACATTTCAAGACACGCCAATTTCAACATGAAAATCAAAACTGTTTTCATGCTTTTTTCTTATTTCCTACCACTAGGATTAATGTTAACTGGATTTGCAATAAATATTTGGTGGATGTTTGCCTTTTGGATTCTGATGGGCTTTGGAATGTCAGGTATAGGATTATCAATTATGCATGATGCTAATCATGGTTCTTATTCAAAAAGTAAAAAAGTCAACAAGATTCTTGGATTTATAATTACGTTTATTGGTGGATATGATGTTAATTGGAAGATTCAACATAATGTTCTTCACCATTCATTTACCAATATCCATGGTTTTGATGAGGACATTGAAAAAGGTGTAATTCGATTTTCACCTACCCAAGAAAGAAAACCCATTTTTAAATATCAAGTATTCTATGCTCCGCTTCTTTATGCCATTATGACAATTTATTGGTTTACAGCGAAAGACTTTCAACAATTATTTAGATATCGTAATAAAAATTTATTAGAAGGTCAAGGTCTGACATTTAATCAAGCACTCATTCAGATCATTGTTGTCAAAACAATATACCTAATTGTAACCTTGATTTTACCAATGATCGTATTACCGTTTTCATGGTGGCAAATACTAATTGGATTTTTAATCATGCACATGATAAGTGGCCTTATACTTGCACTAATATTTCAACCTGCTCATGTCATTGAGGAAACAGACTTTTTTATGCCGGATAAGGATATTTCAGTTGAAAATAACTGGGCAATACACCAATTACTAACAACCTCTAACTTTGCCCACAATAGTAGGGTTTTTTCTTGGTTAATCGGTGGTCTTAATTTTCAAATTGAGCATCATTTATTCCCAAATATTTGCCATATACATTATCGAAAACTTTCCTCGATTGTTAAAGAAACAGCTGAAGAATTCAACATTCCTTACTATCAACATGAAACCTTTTTTGCAGCTGTATTAAGTCATTTTAAATTACTAAATGCTTTGGGAACAGGAAGCTATGACAAAGCCTTGACATCTTCATAATTCTGTTTACAACTTCATAGTATAAAATAAAAAAGCCCTCCAAGTGGAAAGCCCTTTAGAAAACTCAATTATTTCTAAAAAACTGTCCACTAAAACGAATTATTTTAAAAAACTTGGTCTCCGAAACAAGTTTATTTTATAATCAGCTCTTAGGCGTGGACAGCTATATATCTTATACATTCCTTTGATCAAGAATGACAATTTCCAAGTTATTCCTAAAATTTAATAGTTGCAAGTTATACGACTTTGAATTTTGTACCAATTGTCTCTTTAATAATATTTCTATACTTACCCCCTATTTGAACGAGCTTGTCATCTGTTAATTGAATTTGATTTTTCTTCAAATCCAAATGCTTTATCATTTTATGATTTATTACAAAATTTCTGTGCACACGTGTAAAAATATCCTTAGGCAAATCATTGCTTACATTTTTCAGTGACCTTTTTAAAACATATTTCCCATTGGTTGTGAAAATACTAGTATAATTCCCTTCCGTCTCCAACATTGATATATCTTTATAAGGTATACGGATATAATTATTCCGTGATTTTACAAAACAAAATGACTCTTGTTCAATTTGCTTTCTTCGCTTTTCTAAAGATTTTATTTGAAATTTTAAGGCATTAAAATCAAATGGCCTAATGAATAGTCCCGCAGCTCCAATTTTCATAGCCAAGTCAACCTGCGAAATATTAGATTTATCGCTTGTTAAGATTACATCACAGCCGTTACTTTTTAAGTTAGTAATATCATCTTCTTCAATTAAAGACAAGTTCAAAACCATAATATCTGAAGATTCTGATTCTAGCTTTCTAAGCGCTGAATTAAAATTATTAAAGACAGAAATATCACTTATACCGCATTCCTGTACAAGCATTTCATAACTTATAGCGAGACCAATATCATCTTCAATAATATAAGCTTTCATAGGGGGGTTATTATATCTACAAATTAATGCAGACACTCCTAAACTAGATATAAAAGACAGAAATTTGGGTGTAAGAATTATTTTTTTGGGGCTAAATAGTAAAATTTAACAACTAACTTATCAGTTGTGTGTGATTAATTTATCGAATTATCAAAGTAATTAAAAAAGGTCTTCAATATCAGGAGTTTTCTTCCTTCTAAGTAATACTATCAATCTGGAGAGTAAATATATCGTTAAACAAATCATAATGGTACCTATTTAATTATCTCAAAGAAAGTCTCATCATAACGTCCTTGATCATCAATTACGTATAAACGATGTACCCCAATTCCTGATTCAATAGATATTTTATGAAATTCCTCAGTCATGCCTACATATTCGTTGTCCAAGTGCCAATAGATCTTAGCATCCATATTTTGATGTGCAACCTGACAGACAATTCTCTCCTTCTCTTGTTTTAAATTATTTGGTATGGCAAAGCTTGATTTCTCCTGAGGATATATAATATCTACAAATTTATTGTCACCGACCTGTTTACATGAGGGATGGTGTCCTGGTAAAGGACTATATGAAGGATCGTACTTCCGTAAAAAATATGCTTCTTTTGGTGGAACAACAAACCAACTGGTATCTATAATGTTCTCAATACAATCTCTATTTACAAGGTAATTTCGACTACTATCAATAAATACAGTTTTATGAAATGGGCAAAGTCTTGTTTCTGAAAGAGAAGGTGACCATGATTGATATTCTCGATCCAAACAAGCTAAACCAGCCTTAAATCCACTTCTTTTACAAGTTTGTACGTTTAATAAATCATGTGAAGGAGCTTTAAATTCACTAATTCCATCTAAACTGTATACTATATCAAAAAGCAAAGGCCCAGCCAAAGTAGATCCAATTATTTCTGAATTTGATTCTCCATCAGAATTACCAACCCAAACTCCTATGGTATACTCTGGACATACACCAATTGCCCAAGCATCACGATTACCATAGGAGGTCCCTGTTTTCCAAGCAATTTTTATTGAAGAACTAAATCGCTCCCAATAAATTTCATTATTTGGACGCTTTAATTCAGTCATGGCATCAAACATATGATAGATTGTAGCTGGATTCAATATTTTATGATCTTGATTAACCAATTGTTTAGCCAAGCTTGAATAACAACTTGTCAATTCATCTAATCTAACTTCTCCACCTCCAAGTATCAATGATAATCCATAATGATCTGCATTTTTATTAATCGTTGAAAAACCAAAATCATGGAGCCTAGAAATAAATCGAGAAGTCCCATATTCTCTTAACATCAATACAAATGGAATATTTAAAGATTTGCTTAAGGCTTCATTCGCTGGTACAAGACCCATAAAGTTTTTGTCATAATTTTTTGGTTGAAAACCATCCAGTTGAATTGGAACATCGCTTAATAATTGTTTGGGAGATACCAAGCCGTCTTCCATTGAACAGGCATACAACAATGGTTTTAATATTGACCCAGTACTTCTTGGTGTCATTACCATATCGTTAAATTTGGACTCACGATCACCATTGGTATTCCCAACATAAGATAATATGTTACCTGTTTGGTTTTCCATAATAATAACGCTCGCATTATTAATTCCTTTACTTGCATTGTAAGCTTCGTGCATTTTTAAAATCTCCAAGACATTCTTTTGAATTTGAAAATCTATACTACTTGATTTTTTGAATACTCCATTATTTTCAGCTTTACAACGTTGCAAATAATGACCTGCCAAACTAGGCAAATCTTTAGGTGCTTCAGGTAGCTTTTCTTCAATTGCCAATACATATTCCATGGAATCAATGGACTGAAACTCATATAAGCTTTTCAGAAGTTTGTCTCTTTTCTGTTTTAAGGAATTGCGATTTTTACTTGGATGTATCAATGCCGGGCTATTTGGCAAAACAGCTAAAGTTGCAGCTTCTGCCCAAGATAAGTCTGAAACTTGCCTTCCAAAATAACGCCATGCTGCCGTTTCTAATCCTATTACATTTCCACCAAAAGGAGCATGGCTTGCATAATATTTTAAAATTGTCTCTTTGTCGTATTTTAGGGAATACAACACCGCCAAATAACTCTCAATAATTTTTTGTTTAACATTTCTAGGTCTCTTCCCTCTTGAAAGTCTCATCAATTGCATAGTTAATGTACTTGCACCACTAACCACCTTTCTTGCCTTCATATTGGACTTGAACGCTCTAATTATCGAGCGAGGATCGACTCCTACATGTTGATAAAATCTTTTATCCTCAAATGCTATTAAAGCCACTTTATATTTTTCGGGTATACTATCTATCAAGGGAAATCTCCACTGATCATCTTTGGCGATTTGAGCTCCAAGAAGTCTTCCCTTTTTGTCAAACATTACAAAGCTCTCAGAGACCTCAAATGCATTTTCTATATCTATTAGATTGTAACAAACAACAGATAATAAGACATTAACAAGAATAAATATTTTGATTACCTTCTTCATTTTATTCAATAACTTTTACACGATTACTTCCAGTACTAGCATAAATTCTATTGTTGTACATGGACTCACAAGTAACAGGCGGCATATAGTAATCACCAACATAAGTTGCACTTAACTTCACTTCAAAAACCTTCTTCTTTCTTGTATTTAATTTAAAAAATGTATTGACCCGATCATCCCTAACTTCTTGATATTGATAATTTTCTACTCGACTACTATTGGACAAACCTCCAGTTCTGATTTCCCAGCCCGCAGGGAAAACTTGAGACAAAGCAAGATCGTCAATTTGAGAATCTGCTGTTCCTGGGTTTCTTACTGTTACCCTTGCCACGAAATCAGTTCCTTGTTTTAGCATTTTGTATTCAATTTCATTTCCTGATTCATCGTAATATTCGACCTCTATCTTTAGATTATCATTCCTAGCAGCAATTATTGATGGTTTCTCTTTTCCACTATTATTAACACTTACGTAAATGACATTTTTCCCATGGTTAGTAAGATTAAAACTTGATTGTTCCACCAATTTTAAATCATAAAGATTCAAAACTTTCTCGGACTGAATATGTCTTTCGGCTCCTCCATTAACACTAATAGAATAATCGATTATTTCAGATTCTCCATTCTCAGTTATCTTAGCAACTGCCATTAGTCCAAATGCAATAGAATGAGTGCTATACCAATTAGAACTTCTAAGTTTTTCAGCAATACTTTGAACAAACTTTAAGGCGTTTCCATTATCGCCCATTTCTGAGATGGCAAGAGCCGCAATAGCTTGGTCTCTTATTACTGAGGAAAAGCTATAATAATCGTAATCGTCATTACTAAATTCATTCTCATCAGCAACCAAAACTCGTTCACCTACAGATGCTTGACCAATCACTCCATAGGCAGCAGCAAGCAGATATCTTGCTCTACTATTTAACTTCTTGGATCCTCTGAGTCTATTCATGGCACCAGTATTTGCTTGTCCCATTTTCGCTAACACATACAATCTATAAGCTTGAACATCGTGAGACCAAAGACTCGAATTACTACTATCAAATTGATTAGCAATCTCCTGGTGATGTGATAGCCAGCTCTTCAAAACATTAGATCCTACAAAAAATCCTTTTTGCTCTGCCTCAAACAAAAAGTGAGCTGCATATACATCACTCCAATTATGGTAATAATTCCCTCCTCGCCAGTAATTAAATCGACCTGATCTTTGAAATGATTTTAACTTTGAAATTGCTGCAGCAATATTTCGAGTTAGTTCCTTTTCTTTTAAGTCTGACAATTCAGTTAAGTCAGCTATATACAATTGCGGAAAAGCAGAAGAAACGGTTTGCTCCAAACATCCATAAGGATACCGTATCAAATAATTCAATCTTTTTTCAAGATTTAATGACGGCATTCTACTTATTTCCAAAGTTGCCGATTGATTTCCAAGAACACCAAACCTATTCACAACATCAGACAAACTCTCTCCTCCAGTTAATGCGTAATCTTTTATTCTTGTCTCCAGTGGGTTGGGATTTCGAACTTCAATTTCAACCTCATCATAGCTATCAAACTTTCCAGCTTCTCCATATATTCTAAATTCGGCAACACCTTCAGAATCCCCTACTGTCGCAAACATATTAGAAATTTTGTCTCCTTGGTTGTCAAACTTTTCAATAGACGTAGACCTCGTTGCCTTTACTTTGTCGTTTGTTTCCATCCGCAAAGAAACATCCATTGGTCTATTTTCAGTCCAAAATGTATTGATGGGGATACTAAATTGATCACCTAAAGTCAAAACTCTAGGATAAGTGGTCATCAACATTAATTCATCTTTGACTGCAATCACCTTTTCTGTACTTCCATAGGCATTTTTATGCTTGGAGACCACCATCAATTTTACAGATCCCATGTAATTAGGAATTTCAATCTGATGAGTTTTTGTTTCTCCCTTTTCAAGATTGAATGGTCCGTCAAAATACACAACTGGAACAAATCTATTCACGTTCGCTTTGCTTGCTTCTTCTAAGCTTTCTCCATCTCCACCAATCGATATAATTTTTTCAATATCCCCACCATTCTTATTCATAACATCATCAAACATGTCCCATGTTCGAACATTTAAGGCTTGTTTTGCATAAAAATGTTTATGGGGTTTAGGTATTCTAAAATTTGTTAGATCCAAAAGTCCTTCGTCCACCATTGCAATCGTGTAGGCCATTCCCTTTCCATCTTTCTCAGATACCATAACTTCAACTTTTGAATTAGGTGAAAATACATCATCACAATTAATAACAGGATTTAACTCCGTACTAGGATCATTAATTTTAATTGGCAATATTCCATACATTCTAATAGGTAGATCATTTGATCTTTCCCATGTTTGGATCATATTTACATTTACATAAATATTAGGCAACATCTCTTCAGTAGCTCTGAATTTATATTCAGTCTGCATTCCTTGACTTGGTATCCATTCAGAACTTAAGACTCCATTGACAGATTCAATGGTGACAAGAATATTAGAGTTTTCACTGCTTGGAAAGTTTACTGTAACCTCATCGCCAACTTCATATTTTGTAGCGTTCTTTTTAATATTCAATTTAGTCATTGAATTCTCTTCTTCTACACTTGCTCCCCACCTTCCAGTGTAAAAAAACTCTCCGCTGCAATGACCGCTTAACTCATCACAGACTCTAATCATATAGTTACCATAACTGTCTCCAAAATTCGAATCATAAATTGCTTCCCCTTTTGAATTTGTAACCACAGTAAATGTGTCAATAGCACCAAAATGATTGTCCGAATTGTATTTATAGATATTCCTATCAGATCTGTTGTACCACCAAGACCATCTACTTTCATAGATTCCAACTTTCAATTTTCGATTTGCATTTGGCTTACCATTTCCACCAATACTGACAAAATTTAACTTTGTCCCTGTCTGAGAAGAAATGTAATTTCTCCCCCAGCGAGATTTTGGTAATTTTACTCCAGCATAACTCTTATATGGAAAAATCACATTACTTGAAAAATAATCACTAAAATTTCCACTTTTCTCAAATACCCGTGTATTTAGATTGACTTTAATATTGCCCGGAAAGTTTTCATTTTTAGTCAACTTAAAGTAAAAAGCTCCTATGCCATTTTCATCCAACTTGCCTTCATACACAACTTGATTGTTTGTATTGATTTTTCTCGCAGGGTCATTAAAAGTAAACTCCGGAAATTTTTCAAATTTTGGTTCAACAGATATATAATTTGCTTCAACTTTTGCCTTAAGACCTGAAGAAGGTGTACCATGCAGCCATTTTGATTCAATTTTTATTTTTTCGGTAGCCACATTATACAAACTATCATTGGCTCGATCAAGCATTATTTTTAAGCGATTTGGTTTTACTGTTTCTACCTTAAGTTGCTTTCTAAATACATGATTTCCCACCTTAGCTTCGGCACGCCAATTTCCAGTAGGATCCATTTGCGATGTTTCAATTGGAAAAACATACAAGCCATCCACATTATCCAATTTGGTTATACTTTTATGCAATACTCCTCTTGCATTATAAACATTTAATTTAACTGGATGATCATTGGGGAGAATGGCTTCTCTATCTTCAACCATAAGAGATAGGAATATGGTATCTCCTGGTCTCCAAACACCTCGTTCACCATACATAAAACCATTAATTCCTTTTTCATAATTTACACCAGTGACATCAAATTGACTTGTTTCTAATTTTCTATTATTCATGATGGTCAGATAAGCATATTCGCGATCATTTCTTCCAGTCACAAAAAACACATCATCTCCATCTTCCAGGTATGCCATTCCATTCTTATCGGTTAATAAGCTAGTTATTAACTGCTTAGATTGCGTATAAAAATTAATGGTAACACCTGAAAGTGATTGGGCATTTCTAAGATCACTTGCGTAAATGTTTATTCCTTTACCATCAGTTGCTTTTGCCACCAAGCCAAGATTTGACACCAATACATTTTTTCTTTTAAAATTTGTAGATCCATAGTAAGCTGGATAACAAGGGTCGCTATAATGCTCCCAAGAAATACCTGGGTAGTTGTAATACCTAGAAAACATATCCGCATCTAGGTCATAAGATATTAAACTCTCATCAATTTCATTTTGACATGAATCATAGCTACTATATTCTTTTTTAAATCCTAACCGGACTTCATAGATTGATGCAGGGTCTGCGGAAGAAAAATAATCAAGATCAATAGCATATCTCGACCAACCTTCCTCTGTTCCAATAGACTCGACTGGATTTAAAATCAGTTGTTCAGTGTGCACAACTTCGCCAACCGTTCTGTAGCTTCCTGATCCCTTTAAGGTGAAATTTTGAAAATACTCCTGAACATTATTTTCATAAATCTTAAAAATTTCAATATCGACCATATTTAATGCCCTTGCTTCAAAAGCAATGACTGCTGATTTTGCATGGGGTAATATATTTCCGGAACTTACAAAACGAAGTTCCGGCTTTATAGGTACAACTTCTAAATTTGTATTGATCTCTTTATCAAGTTTTTTAGATGCTGAAGATTGCACATTACTTGAGATAGAAATAGTTACATTTTTTAATGGAAATGGGCTTGGGTAAACTTTTATTATATTCTGTTTAATATCAAACTTTAAAGAAGAACTGGAGTCTTTTATACGAATAAGGCCATCCAAATTTTGATTTCTATCTACTGGATCCGAAAAGGATAATTCAAAATATTTCTCTCCGTCTTTGGGTGTTGAAACTCCAATAAAATTAAATTTTTCCTTGCTTGGAATATCAACAAAAAATTTCTCATTAATCTTAAAAACGGGTTTATTAGCCTTTGTTTTTATTTCTACTACAGAATCCAAATCAAATCTCATCACATTACTGATTATAAAGCTATGTATAAAGTTAGATGCTTGATGTTGCCATTCAATTTTGAGATCATTATTCCCTTTTTGGAATACATCAACAAGTGATTCCACCAATTCATTATTTGCATAATCAGTCATAGTCACCATGCCTTCAATCACAATATTTCTTTTTCCTGAAATTCTTTTTATCTGCATTGGACTTGCATAAACACTGGCTTGTAATGGGCTCGTTTTAAAAGTAATCATACTTCTTTTTCCAGACCCAAACATTTTATCAGTGTCCACAAATACCTTATAATTCGTATTATAGTCCCATTGTTTACTAGGTTTAAAGACAATGGTTCTTCGATCCTCCCAAATAGCTTTACCATCTACTGAAGGTTCTACTGTAAATAAATCACTTGAAACTTCTGAATTCACTTCAGATTCTGAAATATATTTTTTTGAAAACCTTACAAAAAATTCTTCCTTCACTGATAAAACAATAGGAGAATATTCACTGACAGTTGTTCTATCAGTTACAGTGGGTATATGTCCATTTTTATTTTTGCAGCCGACAAGAATAAATACTGAAATAATGAAAAGGATTGGAATTCGTTTCATGATATCTAATTTTACTTAAAAGTACATCATAGATATCAACCTCGCCTGAGTTTTCAATATTTGATTAATCAATTTGCGTAAGCGTTTATATATTTCTACTAAACGTCAATCGCTTTGAAACTTAATATCATTTGCACCCTGAAAAATTAGATTCTTTTCCTCAGCTCAAGAAAATTTGCAAGAGCAATAAAGACCATAAATACAATGATACTATTGATCTCTACATTATTAAAAAATCCATATTGCTCAATGCCAATCTTATCAATTAGAAACATGTGGTGATCCTTCACAATATTAGGATAAGAATAAGGATAATACAAGGCAAAGGGTTTGTTGAGTGAGCCAACGATCACACCTACAATAAATGCAATAATCCCAAAACTCATTGGAACCAAAAATCCTTTAAAGCGAAGACTTAGGAAATATTGAATTCCAATGACGCCTAAAAGAGAAACAAATAAGTGAAGGTACATCCCAAGCACAACATTTAAATTCATCGAATTATACCTAAACTCAATTTCAGGTAATAAAAATTCCAATATAAATGCGGTAAGAATATTCAATCCAAAAATAATAATGGCTACAGCCAAAAGAACAATAAATATTGCAATTAATTTGGCATAAAAAACATGAGTCCGAGTTCGAGGAGTACTATAGGTATACTTCCATCCTTTTGAATGATTTTCAATAAATACAACCGTACTAATCAACATTACAGCAAATGGAACCAACATGAATACCCCAAAAATTGCAGAGCCAGCAGTTGAATGTCTAATCCATGGATTCCTACCCAGTTGAACAATATTTGCTTGATCCATATAACTTGCTGTAAAAACAATCACCGTTACAATCACAACTACAAAAAGACACAACCATATGATTGGCGCATACTTTAATTTTATCAACTCAGCTGATATAGATCTTATAAAACTCATCATGATTTGGTAATGTTTAAAAACATTTTTTCTAAATCACTACTTTGAGGTATTACTTCATAAATATCAATACCCTTCTCAACCAAACGCTTGATAATAACTGGTAGCTCTTCACTCGAATCCAATTTTATTGAAAATTTGAATTCATTAAGCTTCTGATTTCTTAAGGTGGAAAGATGCTTCATTGCCATTGTACTATCTGAAACACGAAAATGAACTTCTATATTTTTCTTTTTTAGATCTTGCAATTTCTGCAGACTTCCCTCAAACACAATTTGACCATTGTTGATGATTCCTAACTGATCGACAATTTTTTCTACTTCAGCTAAGATGTGACTTGAAAGCATTATTGTTTTGCCATCATCACTTAACTGTTTGAGGATATTCCTTAATTCAATGATACCATTTGGATCCAAACCATTGGTGGGTTCATCCAAAATTAATATTTCAGGATCATGCAGAAGAGACAAAGCCAAACCCAATCTTTGTTTCATACCTGTAGAAAAATCCTTCGTCTTCTTTTTTCCTGTATGTTCCAGTTTTACCGTTTCAAGGATTTTAATAATATCAGAATTTGGAACATTAAAATATTTAGATGCAATCTTCAAATTATCATAGGCAGATAAATGCTCATACAACGAAGCAGATTCAATCAAAGAGCCAACCTTAGATAAATATTTTGGATAGGTCTTATTGATATCTTCTCCAAATACAGATACCTGGCCTTTTTTAGCTTTCATCAGACCTAAAATAAGTCGAAGAGTTGTACTTTTCCCAGCTCCATTTACACCTAAAAAGCCATAAATACTTCCTTTCGGAACGTTAATACTAACATCCGAAAGAACCACCTCTTTGGGTGTATATGCAAAGCTTATATTTTCTAACTGAATTATTGACAAATTAATTTAATTTTTATATCCGTTTAAAGCCATAAATAATTTTTTAATCAAACGATCAGAGCCCCCGTTGGTGAAATTAACTACCACTGTAGTATTGCTATCCAATTGGTGCAGGATATGCGTTCCCCACAATCCAGAATGCATGAAAACATCTTGGTTATTTATGGTAACTTTCCATAACCCTTGTCGATAGTCCTTATATCTCCTATCGGAAAATGTATCATAATTTGCGTCATAATTTGGCTTGCTTAACATTAATTCTAAAGTTGCGGAATCTTCAAATATTTTATTATTAAACAAAGCATTCATGAATATATTTAGATCACCAATGGTTGACATCAATCCTCCACCTCCATATAAATCAATGCTGGGATCAAATTCTGTTGCATCCAAACCTTGAAAATACCTATGCACCGGATTGAGTGTAGACCTTCTAGGTTCTAGGCTTTCCAACCAAGTATTTTTAATTTCTAACTTTTCAAAACCAATTAATTCTCTGATACCTTTCCCAAGATCTCCATTGTAAAAATGCTCAATAATCTCGCCCAGTAAAATATAACCCGTATCACTATAAGCATACCTTTCTCCAGGATAACCAATTTTTTCACCATGCTCTATTGCAAATTTCAGTTGCTCAGTACGTGTCCATCGTCTTTTAGGATTTTCCTTGATAAACTTAGCATAAGGACTTCCGCCCATTGCATAATCATACAATCCACTGGTATGATTCAAACAATGAAGAATAGTCATATTATTTAAGTCATATTCACTACCAAGAATTTCTTGATGTTTATCCGAAATCCATTTAGAGAGGGGGTCATTTATGGAAATGCTATCCAACTCATGCAATCTAAGAATGGCTACCGCCACAAATGTCTTCGTAATACTTGCAATTCGAAATGGTTGATCAAGCGCTAATTGATTTGTTTGATCCCTTGAATCAAAACCTAATGCTCCTTCCCAGTTCAACGCTTTATTATCACATTTTACGCTGACCAAAATACCATTGGTATTGTTGTGACTATTATCCATTGCCTCTTTCATCAAGCCAACAAAAGTAGTCTCATAATCATCTCCTAGAATTTCAATAGTCGCATACTCCTTACAGGAAAGGATGAATAAAACACCAACAAATAAATATTTTTTCATTTATTTAATACTTCAAACGAATATAGCTTTTCAATTATCTAACAAATAAAATTTATAGACCAATCAATATGGATTACCAACTAAACGATAAAATAAGACCGCAGTTATTGTTCTAAAAAAATTCTGAAATTATCATTGGTATCTGTATATTTCAACAATAATATACCATCAATAATCAATAAATATGAAATTCATTAAGATATCAGCATTCTTATTTTCTCTCATTTTATTCTCTTGCCAACCAAAATATTACATTCCAAATACGCAGCAAATTACAATGTTTACAGAAAAAGGAGATGTAAACTTAAGCTTGAATGGAGATGGTAATCAATTTGAACTACAAGCTGCGTATGCGTTAACTGATCAGTTTGCCGCATCTGCAAATTTTAGTCGGTTTGCTCCTAGAGATCAAGAAAATGGAGATGGTGGATCTGGTTACCTTTTCGAAGTTGCTCCAGGATTTTTTAAACCTTTTGGAGAAAATTATGTTTTTGAAGCCTATGCATTGGCAGGAATTGGAAAAGTTGAAAACCACTTTCCAAGCAGAATGGACAGCATAAATGTAAACCCGGAAATACGATCCAATGCCTTTCGTGTTGGATTACAACCAAGTGTATCAATGTTATTTGATCGGTTTTCTATCGGACTTTCTACAAGAATTTCTAGTCTGAATTATGCAAACATCAAAGGTATGCTATCTTTTAATGGTGTAGATCAAATCGATTACTTAAAAGATAATAGATCTAACTTTCTAATTGAACCCGCCTTGACTGCAAGATTTGGAACTGAAAAAGTTAGGGCTCAAGCTCAATACGGATTCAGTTATAATGCTTCAAACTCAGAGTTTTTACAAAATCGACAATACCTTTCGTTTGGTGTCAACATTAATATGAATATTGGTGACATTGATTTATAAAGTTTAATATAGCTAAAGTACTTGGCCTCCAGACTTGTATCTACTACAAAGAACCTTGGAACAAAATCATTAGAATCATTTACAATCCAGAATTTAAATTATTAAGAAGAAGCAAAAAGTCAATTCTTCTTAATTTCTAAAAAATTGAATATTTATTTTAAGAATTTATAAATCAATCCAAATATTGCCATCAAAATATCGCAAACTTGGCAATCCATCCTCAGTATTGGTTCCGTCATCTAAATAAATTGTACCTGCAACAGAATTACTTGGTGCCTCGTTCAGCATTTCAGTAATTGGAAATCCTGGTGGACCTTGAGGCCCCGCTGGACCCGTTGCACCAGTTGCACCTATTGGACCCGCTGGACCAGGAGGACCTTCAGGTCCTTGAGGCCCTGGAATTCCAGGCTCACCATCAAATCCTTTTTGACAAACAATATATTGAGAACGGAAACAAAATGGAACAGATTGAAATTGATTGTAACCTAAGTCTTGTACCCCCGACCCATTCATCAAATCATATTGAACTCCTATAAATGGTATAGAGCTTAACCAATCCACATTATCCATATCTCCCAATATAGCATCACCTTCACCAATCACAAAATCAAAAACACCATTGTTGTCAGTGGACACAATCTGAGTCTCTTGATAATATAAACTTGCACCATTGACGTCTTGTGAAATACTAATGACAAATTGAGCAATACTATTTTCCACACCATTCCCATTTGCATCTAACAATAATCCCTGATAACTAAAAGTATTACCAGTCTGACATAACGCCAAACTTGAAATAAATAGTAAGGCTAATAAATATAATTTTTTCATAGTCATTATTTTAAGTCAATCCAATTTCCGTTTGATCTATATCTTAGATGCGGCTTCCCATCTTCTGTATTTGTACCATCATCAACATAAAATTTTTCATTCAAAGAAGTTGGCGGTGTTGACCTCATAATCAATACCGGAAATCCATTTATTCCTTGGTCACCTGTTGGTCCACTTAGACCGGTTGCACCATTTGGACCTGCAGCTCCAGAAGGGCCTTCTGGGCCAACAGGACCAGTTATTAAACCATCTTCTCCTGGATCTCCTCTCTCACCTATTCCTCCAATACTATTTGCAACCATAGCATATGGAACAGTTTGGATTAGTTTCGAACCAATTTGATTGTATTGCCATCCAGATGTCCTCAAGGAAACTACAATGTAATAATCCTTTGTTGGATTTTCATTCATTGACAT
>JAHDIE010000033.1:37603-39994 GCA_020630955.1 Saprospiraceae bacterium | reverse complement strand
ATGAAACGAAGAGATTCTAAAGTTGAACCAAGATATTTAATGGAAATTGGATGATCTTTGAAATGATCAATCACCAATTTTCGACTAACCTCATTACCAAGGCAAGATTGTTCAACTTTAACATCAAATATCTTAGCAGAAAAACAATCTTGGCTTATCATCGAAGATGCAAAAAACAAAAGAAATATTATTATACCATAAAGCCTCATTTTCATTTTAGCATTTAACTAAATTATTACTTGGATTATTTTATGACATGGTAAATAAAGTAGTGAATGGTGTACCTAATTCTTAAGGTCTTTTATTTTTTGCATTAATGGACAAGATATTTGGAATATTAAATTAGATGAATTTGACTTTTCACCATTGCTTGATGCTGAAGTTATCAAACATATCAGGACGGACTACAAATTTCAGTTCTGTTATATGGATTATGATTGCCATAGAAAATAACTTAATCATTATATTGCACTCTTTTTAAGAGCTAAGATTTAAAAATAAAAATTGGCATAGTCATATATTAATAATTTGAAGAAAATATGAATACATTCAAATCCATTCAAAATCACAAACTAAGCTATCTTCTGATTTTCATAGTCTTTTTATTACCAGCCTGCAGAGATGAAGAACCGACTATCCCAACCAATGATATGCCTATTGTTAAAAATGAGACGATATATAGTGTATTAAAAGAAGAAGATGTAACTTATGCTAATGGACTAAGTTATAACGGTACGAGTACCACCGCTGAAGCAACTCCCCAATTACTCGATATTTATATACCTGACAACAATTCAAAAAATAGACCAGTCTATTTGTTTATCCATGGTGGGGGCTTTCAAGGGGGCACAAAATCAAAGCCTGAGATTATAAATATGGCCAATTACTTTGCCTCAAGAGGATGGGTCTTCATTTCAGTTGATTATAGAACTGTTTCGGATTTAGGAACTATTTCTGGAATGACCCCCGAAGAGGTTGCAATGTTTTATAATGGAATTGCTCCTCAAGAATGGATTGACTTCAGTCTGTTGAATGCATCTAGTCCTGATGAAATTCAAACTAGTATTGCTATGTACGCTGCACAAAGAGACACCAAAGCGGCCCTTCGTTGGATAGTGGCAAACGCTGAAGATTATCACATCAACACTGATTTTATAACTGTAGGTGGAGCTTCAGCAGGGGCGGTATCAACCGTAGCACTCGGCATTTCGAATCAAGAAGACTTCAAAGACGAAATCTCTACAGTCGATGACCCAACATTGTCCACAACAAATCTTGATGAATCCTACAATATTAAAAGCATGATTTATTTTTGGGGATCTAATGTAAAATTGGAATTGTTTGAAGCAATTTATGGACTTAATCGATATGACAATAATGATCCCGAATTGTTTTTGGCTCACGGTACTGAAGATATCAATCCAACAACAACCTTTAGCGAAGCAACAGAGCTAAAGGAAATCTATGATGAATTAGGGATTTACAACCAACTTGTTCCATTAGAAGGCGCGGGACATGGAGCTTGGAGTGCGACGGTTGACGGAAAGAGTTTGTCGGATCTATCTTTTGATTTTATCGTTGAGCGCCAAAATTTGAATGTGGAATAAATTCCTAAAGTTTGAATTAATAAGTCTGCTGGATATGATTCTTAAAATCAAAGGACCATTTCCCAAAATTAACATGAAAGGATAACCAATTCTATTTTTTATCTATAGAAAATTTTGGAACAAAATGATTGAGGTAGATAATCATAGACAGGTATGTTAAAATAAGCGTTGGAACGCTGGTATTGAATCCTAAATCAAATTCTGGAATACCTAATAATTCCCTAAAAGATGTAGTGGCAATCGATAACATGAAAGCAATCCCAAAAACAAACAATCCAATAATAAAGGCTTTGTTCTTAAAACTTCGTTGAACACCTTTTTTATTTTCTTGCTGAAAGAAATACCAAAGAATTCCTACGGTGGCTATGGCTTCGATAGCAATTGCTTGATAGACATTGGTGGCATAATTCCCCAAACCAATCGCTGTAGATTCTAACCCAAAAATATGATGGGGATGGCCAGAAAAGAAATCTAAAACAAAGTGACCAAGAACCAATGCTGAGCCCATTAAGCCAATTTTATTTTCTTTAAATATTAGTTTGCCAATCAAGAAAATAATAAGTAACCATGCCAACAATGGAACCATATCATGGCTATAAAGCATATTTACAACCATATTATTTACCGTAGTATCAAAAACATCATTTGGTGTTGTTCGTTCCAAGCCTAAATAATGAAAGGCAAACCATAAAAAATCTTGTAATTGGGAGGCGACTAAGAAGTACATCAAGGTTCCTTTTGGGTACTTTTGATAAGCAACTAAGGCCGTGGCGTAATGTCCTGC
>JAHDIE010000033.1:30877-37503 GCA_020630955.1 Saprospiraceae bacterium | reverse complement strand
AGATTAAAGAAATTAGAAAAATTAAATATTGTTACCAAGAGGAAATTACCAAACAATAAAAAAGAAAATATATACTTGCTTACTGAAAAAGGAATTGATCTAGCTCCCATGATTATGGAAATTGTTATTTGGAGTGACCAATATATTAGAGAATATAATCAGCAAATGAATGTTTATAATAAAGAAAAAAGGGACAAGAAAGATATCGTTTTAGAAGCTCGAAATATCTACAAAGCATTTGCAAAAAAAATGCTACAGGCATCATAGTATTTAATAAAATTAAATATTTTAAATTTTTTAGATTGTAGAATAAATGAAGTCATTAAAATTATTGAGATTATCATTTATTAACATGGCTACAATCAACTTATTAGGATAATTTATTTTAATAATCATTTTTACATATCGAGAATTATAGATACATTTAAGGATGGATTTAAAATTGGCCACCGAAATTGGGAAATGTTTATCGAATCAGACAAGGGTAAAAATATTGGAATGGCTTAAACATCCTAAGCAAAACTTCCCCCCACATGAAAGCATCAAGCACTTTAATGACGGTGTTTGCGTGACATATATTCAAGAAAAAGCAGGGCTATCACAATCGACAATATCCACTTATCTAACAAACATGGAAAAATGTGGACTTCTTATTTCAACAAGACATGGCAAATGGTCTTACCTGAAAAGAAATGAAAAATTAATAAAAACCTATAGTCGTTTTCTTCTAAAATAATTTTTTTCACCAAACACATCTATAAATAGCTATATATAAATATGTCAAATTTAGATTTTAAACTTATTAGACCTCTAGATTATAAGGAAAGAGTAATAGAATTATTAAGCCAACTCAACCCAACAAAAGAAATAGAAAAAATCTCAACACTCTTGGAATCCATGTCACAAATACCTAATTATAAATGTTTTGGGCTTTTTGCTCACAATGAATTGATTGGTATCTCAAGCGGATGGACAACATTTCGAATCTACTGTGGGAAACAACTAGAATTAGACAATGTAATTATTGACGCTAAAATTCAATCTAAAGGATATGGTAAATACTTCATTGACGCCATCAAACAATGGTCACTCAAAACAGAATACGAAAGTATTAGCCTAAATACATATGTACAAAATTCTAGGTCACATAAATTTTATTTCAATCAAGGATTTAAGGTTTTGGGTTTTCACTTTGAACAAAATTTATAGGAAACATTGGATTTGATTCAAGCATTTGGTAAAGCTATCTGATTAAAGGTTTTATCCTGTTGTTGAATAAAATAATTTTAAGCACAAAAAACTACCATGATAATAAAACACCAAAATAAGACTCCAAGAATTAGCAAAGAAGCGTACGTTGCACCAAATGCTACACTTTGTGGTGATGTTACAATTGGCAAAAACTCACGAATAATGTTTGGTGCACAGATAATTGCTGAATCAAATCCAATCACCATTGGTGAAAACTGCATTGTATTGCAAAACGCCGTAATCAGAGCTCCACAAGCAGGTAATGTAAACATAGGCAACAACTGTTTGATCGGTCCCAATGCACACCTTGCAAGTTGCACCATTGGAAACGATGTTTTCATTGCAACAGGTGCTTCTATATTTCACGGTGCCAAGGTAATGGATGGTGCTGAAATTCGAATCAATGGCATTGTGCATTTAAAAACAATCATACCTAAGAATGAAATTCTACCCATTGGCTGGATCGCTGTCGGAAATCCCATGCAAATGTTCCCACCAAAAGATCATGAGCAAATATGGGAAATTCAAAGGGAATTAAATTTTCCAAAATTGGTTTACGGCATTGAGCCCTCGGATGAGCTTCCAACCGAAAATAAATCTCTTTGCACTATTATGTCAAAACGACTTAGCACACACATGAAAGATGAAATCATAACAAGCTAAACTCAATACTATCAAAGTAGGAACAAGACAGCAAATCATTATTGTTTTTTGCACTATTGCTTAAGAGTCTAAGCGCTGAAAAAAGAAAATGTTTAATTTAGTTTTACAAACTCGGAGAGATTGTAATCAATACACTAAATACAAAGCTAATAATGAAGATATGTGTTTACTGTGCCTCTAGTGCAAAAATTAATAAGTCCTATTTTGAAGCTACAGAAAGCTTGGCAAAGTTGCTAGTTGACGATAATATTGAAGTTATCTATGGGGGTGGAGCGACGGGTTTAATGGGAATATTGGCAGATACAATATTGGCACAAGGTGGAAAAATAAAAGGCATCATGCCAAAATTCATGAATGAAATTGAATGGGCACATAAAAAAGTAATAGATTTTGAATTTACTGAAACAATGCATGAAAGGAAATCAAAGTTCTTAGAAGGTATAGATGGATTGGTTACCCTGCCAGGAGGAAGTGGAACGTTGGAAGAATTATTAGAAGCTATAACTTTAAAACGTTTGGGCCTATTTACAAAACCAATTATCATCTTAAATACAAATGGATTTTTTAACCCTTTAAAAGAAATGCTAGAAAGGTGTGTGTCAGAAAAATTTATGCATGAAAAACATCTGGATATTTGGAAGTTTGTGGATACACCTAACCAAGTGATAAATGCCATTAAAGAGGCCGCTGATTGGGATTCTGAGGCTATTCACTTTGCCACAAATAAGTAAAAACAATGCTCAACAAATAATAAATATGATTATAGAATCAATCAATCAGTTATACCAAAGAGATTTAAGGAAACTTAAAAAAGAAATTGAACTTTACGAAAGTGATGAAAAATTATGGAAAACTGAGAACTCAATCAGCAATTCAGGAGGAAATCTTTGCCTACATCTAATTGGCAATCTAAAAACCTATATCGGAAATGGCCTAGCAAATTTGGATTACATACGTCAAAGAGATTTAGAGTTTTCAGAAAAATTTATTGAAAGAGAAAAGTTATTACTTCAGATTGACGAAACCATGGATATTGTAAATATAGGGTTTAGCATGTTATCAGAATCTGATTTTGAAATTAATTTTCCCATTAAAATATGGGATGAAGAAACCGGAATGATTTATACAATAGTACATCTTCATTCGCATCTAAACTATCACTTAGGACAAATTAACTACCATCGAAGAATATTAGATACCAAGGAGATTATTCATTAGAAAATTTCGTTTCGGTTTTAAAAGCATGAATAAATTTAAAAATTTCGGAAAAGCATCCAATGAAAATAAACAAGCTTATAACTAAACAAGGTTTTATTGAACTGATTGAGAAACTTATTATAAATTTAGAATTATAGCAGATTATAATTGAACCCAAACGTTTAAAAAGAGAGGATAGGTGATATGATATTGAATAAAAACAGCCATTCCTTCAAAGAAGATAAAATTTAACCACCAATGATCATTAACAATAGTACAATCCAAGATCTTCCCACGATTATAAAGATGTATTCCCAAGCCACCGAATATATGATATCAAAAAATCAGGTTGCTTGGCCAATATTTGAGGAAGCAATGATCGAAGAAGAAATCATGGCAAATATGCAATGGAAGCTGAATATTGATCATGAAATAGCTTGTATATGGGCAACTACATTTAGTGATGAGCAGATTTGGGGAGAGAAAAATGATGACCCAGCCGTATATATTCATAGAATTGCAAGCAATCCTGCATTCCGTGGAAAAAAACTTGTCAATCATCTTGTTGAATGGGCCAAAATATTTGCCGTTTCCAATAATAAAAAATTTATCAGAATGGATACGGTTGGTTTAAACCAAGGACTGATTTCTCATTATGGGAAAATGGGATTTAAGTTTTTAGGCAGCAAAAAACTAAACAATACTGAAGGCCTTCCAGATCATTATAAGCAAGGAGAAGTTTGCTTCTTCGAACTAAAATTATAACCGGCATTAACGAACCAAATGTAACCTAGATTGAGAAGAATTGAAACCTACATTGTGGATGCCTTCACTGAAGAGGCATTTAAAGGAAATCCAGCAGGAGTATGTTTTTTGGACGAAGCTTTGACCTCTCAAGAAATGCAGACTATCGCTATGGAGCTAGGACTGTCAGAAACAGCTTTCCTACTACAACAAAAAGAAGACAACAAATATTCAATTCGTTACTTTTCTCCAAAGATGGAAATACCACTTTGTGGTCATGCCACCATGGCTTCATCAAAAGTCATCTTCGAAAAAGATAAAACTATCAAAGAAATAAATTTCATTAACATCAATAAGCTTCATATAAAAACTCAAAAGCAAGACAATGAAATTGTCATGGAATTCCCCATTTACAACACATACCCTCAAGATACACCCTTGGAATTACTAGAGGCACTAGGCATCGAATCCGTAAAGGAAAGTGTTTTTAATCGTGAAACAAAAATACTCTTGCTGGAAATTGAAGACCATGAAATACTTAGAAAACTCAATCCAAATTATGAGCATTTAAAAAAATCTCATGATTCAATCAACGGTGTGTTGGTCACAGCTTCATCTGGTGATTCATCCTATGATTTTGAATCAAGATATTTCTGGCCCTGGAGTGGGACCAATGAAGATCCTGCGACTGGTGGGACCCATACTTTTCTTACAAAATATTGGGGTGATAAACTTAACAAAAAAAAGATGCGTTCATTCCAATGTTCACCAAGGACTGGCTATATGGAAGTGGAACTGATCAATGATTCAAAGATGACCATTAAGAGTAATGCTAGGATTGTGCTTAAAGGGGAGTTGATGATATGAGGGATGGGCAGAGGGTTTTGAGGTTTTGAGGTTTTGAGGTTTTGAGGTTTTGAGGTTTTGAGGTTTTGAGGTTTTGAAACTAATAGAAATTAAATTCACATTTGTTCTAAGTAAATAAATTTTGTAAATTATAGCAAAATGGTAATCTTTAAATAATCATAAAATAGAATATGCCACTACCTAGAATTCTTATCACGCTCTTAGTCTGTTTACTATTGATTCATTGCAAAAAAGATGAACCAACGAACAACTCAAGAAATGAAATAAATAAAGAAGACATCATTGTCTATGATGGCTATACAGGAGAAATCTTAGTCTATGATTTCAACACCTTGGATTCAAGAAATATTGGTCAAATAATAGCGCCTGATGATTTTTGGATAAATGCTACAATCTTTACGCATTCAAATATGTTTATCGATATCGATAACAATCAAATCATTACAAAAGCAGTTGACCTTACAAATGATAAAAATTTCGTAATGACTTTTGATTATACTTCTGGTAAGCTTGTTGATTCTTTAAGCATTGAGTATCCATTTACACAATCATTTTTTTATTCCAGGAAGAGCAAAAAGATAATTTCAATTTCAAACAATACTATTTTCGTACAAAATTTGGAAGATGGAGAAATAAACTCTTTTGAACTCGAATCAAATTCATGTGGAATCGCACATGCAGGTTTTGATTCAGAAAACAATTTATACTATACATTTGGATGCAATATTACAACTTTCTTTGACCTTGAAACCAATGAATTCGTTGAGTTTGACAATTCTGATTCATTAGATGATTGGCGTCTCATTTTTTCACCTGGTGTCCACCAAGAAGAAAGTTATATTATTGGCTTTGCCTTATACCAAAGACATTTTCCTGAAGATCCAGACTTCATTGGCACTTTCGACAGTATTAGAAACGAATTATATTTAGTAAAGAAAAATTTAAACGATTCTGAATTTAACACCATTAGAGTAGACTCAACCTATGGTTACAACAATGGATTTTTTGATAAAGCCACAGAACGTTATTTCTTACATCGCGAGCACAACAACTCTATTATGGTATATGATTCAGACCTAAACATGATTAAAAAATTGAGCGTTGATTTTCAATATATGATCAAGAAGTAAAATTGTATTATAAATAGGATATAATTTCAATTGTTTTAAAATTTTGACAATTTAGCCTAGAAAAATTTGATGAGGCAGTGCATCACTTGAGGTACATCGATTGAGGGTTAGATAGGCTTAGGTTTAGATGGTTAGATCGGCAAAGTTTTGATTGCTAGTAAGGTTGATTGATTTAGGGGTCTGTACGTTTGATTATTCCAAGTACATGCCCATTGGAAAGATATTTAATATCTGAATGATTAAGCTGAATATATTTTTTTTCACTTATTTTATCCACAGCCTGAATTACCTCTGCTACCAAAATATTTTGCATACAGACATTGTTTCCTTGACAAGGTGCACGATCAAATTCATGGACACAGGGACTGCAGTAAACATTTTGGTAGATGGCAACAGATTCTGGAGGAATGACAAATTGAGTTGGTGAGATGGGTCCAAAAAGGCCAATTGCTTTTGTGCGACATGCAAAGGCAATATGCAAAGGGCCTGTATCATTGCTGATCATCAGCTCTGCATTTTTTATTAATGCGATCAGTTCTTGTAAATTTGTTTTTCCAGTGAGGTTTAATAAGTTAGAATGAACACAGCTATCAGTTATACTTTTTGTGTACTCTGCCTCAGAAGCAGCTCCAATAAAAACCAATTGATGGGAAGGTTTCTTTAATGACAACTCCTCAACCAAGGCAACAAAATAATTAGCAGGCCATCTTCTTTCCAAACGTAGATCAGAGGCATTTGGATTAATGACCAAGTATGGCTCTTTTACACCCAAGC
>JAHDIE010000033.1:8598-30777 GCA_020630955.1 Saprospiraceae bacterium | reverse complement strand
CTTGGACTTCTAAATAATGATGTTTCCAATTTGAAATGTTGGGCTTATATTGAAAGCCTTCTGACGTTTTTTGAAGTTTTGTTTCAGTTCTACGAACCATCAGAGGATCGGAATAATTAGGAAGGAGATTAAGCTGATAAGCAGCTATTCTATCTTGTAGATAGGACTTTTGGGTTATTCCTAAATCTTTAGAAACCCAGATGTGTTTCCCATCAATAATATCATGGGGTTGATAATTCTCAAAAATAAAATGACTGTGTTCAAGGTAGCGCAAGGTATTGGGAACACCATCGGTAGCATCACCCCACTCTATTTTTTCATTTCTATAAATAACCATTGGTAGATCTAAGTTCTCAAGTGCTTCAATGTTTCTTTTTTGCAAATTTCTAGTTACGGTATTCTGCAAATATTGATTGAAATAGGATGGTACATTTCGTTGTGTATAAAAATACAACATTGGTGTACTTGTAAATTCTATAAAGCTTGCCTCTTGATCAAAATTTTCATCCATAAACTTTGAAATGTTAGAAAATGGTTTTGACATGGCCACCATTCGCCCTTCTGTATATTGGGTATTTCGAATTTGATAAGCTGGAGTTTTACTTACCATATTTGCTGTTCGTTCGTAATAGGAATGCAAACCTTTCGCTTCCGCAAATCTAAAATTGTGAATCATCAACATTCCAACAATGACAAACACACCAAAGCGATACTTTTTTTGAACAAACAGGCATGGAAACAATCCTAAGATCAGATAAATATAAGAGGACAAAAATGCATCAGATCCAGACATAAATGAGTGACGAACCAATCCACGTTGAAAATTTGCAAAATAAAAAACGATCAAATAAATAAGAGCTATCAATATTCGCTGATCTAGTCCAAGCAAGCGTTTAAAATTTACCGAAAGGTAGACTAAAATTAAAAATGCCATCAATGGAAAAACAAAGTAATGAAACATAAATACTCGATCCATCCCTCTCATTGTCAATTGTGATAAACCGTGGGCCTGATCAGCCGAAAAATATCCTATCGCTTGAAAAAGTCTATCAAATAAAACAGGAAAACCCCTCAGTGCTCCGAAGATAATAAAAGTCAAAAGAACAACAAGTACAGGTAATAATGCACTTTTACAAAATAATAAAATCTTCTGCCTATTAAAATCATGGTAAAAATATATTACTAATGTGATAAGACATGCAACCAAATTACCAAAACCAACATCCATCTTCCAGATGACTAAAAAGATACTCAAGATCGGAATCCACACTAATCTCCTATGCTCATACCGGTCAATACCTCTTGATAATAATATCGGCATAAGCAATGCCATAGCCATAGGAAACAAGGCACGATTGAATGGATAGAGTATCACAAACAATGCCGCAATCACCCAATTGCGAAACAGATAAAATAAAAAGAGAAAAGAAGCTGTAGCAGTAACAGTATGCCGAGCAAATCCATAACTCAAATAAGATACATTATCTTCGTAACCATTTACAAAAGTGTATAAAAAAGGCCATAGGTGATCAAACAAATTATGAGAACTCAGATAATCAATAAATGGTAATTCACCAAACTGAAAAAACCGCATCATTGCGTTAGCTCGATTTGCCATTTCAAAATGATCCTGTGGATTATTGATGGCAAACTCATAAAATGCCAAAATTGAAAACCCAGAAACAATGACCAAGCCTGCCAAGATTTTCAAGGCAGTGTTTTTTCCTTTTATCGCAAAATAAAGCAATGCAGCTATGATTCCCAAAACAAACAAGGCAATGATCAGTGGACCGCGAAGACCTGCTTCAGTGCTATGACTGACAAGCAACTCGAGACCAAGAAAGTAACCTAAAGGCAAGGTGTAAAAAACATACTGAAGACTAAGAAATATTTTGCCAAATTTAGCCCGCAATATGGATAACAAATAAAAATATATTACTAAAAGCCCTGCTGAGTAAAGTACATTTTGGGAAAGAAAATCTGCTTTTGGAATCGCAACCACAAAAAGAAAGGAAAAGGCAATTGATAGAAGCAAAAAAACCTCAAAATCAACTTCAAACTTGAATAATTTTGATTGCTGCTTTCTCGTAAAATAAGTATAGACAGAAAAAATAACGAATGCAGCATAAAGCAGATTCAAACTATGCCGCATAGGAATACCCATCACTTCAACCCAGTAGAAAGTAATGCCAACAAAACATAACTTTGAAAGACCGGACAAGAAAATCCTCCAACCTTCATGAGGAATTAACCATTCATAGCATTTGTATAAAACCAAGGATAGCAATGAACCTATGAAAAACAATTTCCAAATTAAATTCTTCCTAGCCTTTATATCAATCCCTTCAAAGCTTGCCTCAGAAAATATTCCATCCTCTAATGCTACCAAATCTAGATTTGCATTAGGTACATAGTAAGCAATGATTGTACATAAAAGGAAGCCGAGTATGCATAGAAATTGCCAAATATTTGAAACCGATTGTTTTGTCATTGGGTCAGTGCTCAATTCTACACATAATAAGAAAATTAAAGGACAGAAAGAAAGAGGGGAACACCTTACGGCCTTCCCCTCTATTGTTTTTTATGTTCTTAGTGCTCTATGAAGCAAAAAGATTCTTTCCTGGATAATAAGCCTGATCGGCCAATTCTTCTTCTATTCTCAACAACTGATTATACTTGGCAATCCTATCTGATCGAGATGCCGAGCCCGTTTTGATTTGTCCAGTGTTAAGGGCTACTGCAAGATCTGCAATGGTGGTATCTTCGGTCTCTCCCGAACGATGACTCATTACTGAAGTAAAGCCATTTCTATGCGCCATCTGAACAGCATCTATCGTCTCAGAAAGACTTCCGATTTGATTCACTTTGATCAATATACTATTGGCAGACTGTTCTTTGATTCCTCTTTCCAATCTTTCAGTATTGGTCACGAAGAGATCATCTCCTACCAACTGACACTTGTCCCCCAACTTAGCAGTCAACATACTCCATGCTCCCCAATCGTCTTCATCCAATCCATCCTCAATTGAAGCAATTGGATAATTATTGACCCAATCAGCCCAATAGTCCACCATCTGCTCGGATGTCAATTTATCACCTGTTGAAGAAGCAAAGTGATATACTTTTTCTTCGCTGTTATAAAATTCAGAAGCAGCGGCATCCATAGCAATCATCATATCTTCACCTGGTCGATAGCCCGCCTTTTCGATTGCTTCCATTACAATATCAATGGCCTCTTTGTTGGATTTGATATTTGGAGCAAAACCTCCTTCGTCACCTACGTTTGTCGAGTAATTATTTTTCTTCAATACCGCCTTTAATGCATGGAAAGTCTCAACTCCCATTCTCAGTCCTTCTCTGAAAGTTTCTGCACCAATAGGCATAATCATAAATTCTTGAAAATCGATACTGTTATCAGCATGAGATCCACCATTTAGAATATTCATCATTGGAACAGGAAGCATGTGCGCGTTGACTCCACCTACATATCGATACAAGGGTTGGCCTGACTCTTCTGCCGCTGCTTTAGCAACAGCTAGAGATACAGCAAGAATTGCATTGGCGCCTAATTTTGCTTTATTGGAAGTACCATCCAACTCCATCATCAGATTATCGATACTGATCTGATCAAAAACCAATTCGCCGATAAGGTGTTCTCTGATTACATCTTCAACATTTGCGCAGGCATTCAAAACTCCTTTCCCCAAGTATCTAGATTTATCACCATCTCTCAGCTCTACCGCTTCATATTTACCTGTTGATGCTCCAGAAGGGACTGCTGCTAATCCAGAATATCCATTGGAGGTAACCACTTCAACTTCGATGGTTGGATTTCCTCGTGAATCAAGAATTTCTCTTGAAAATATTTCAGTAATGATGCTCATTAATTTTTACTTTGCTTAATCATGTTGACAAAATCGTCAAATAAATATCTTGAATCGTGAGGACCAGGAGATGATTCTGGGTGATACTGCACCGACATCGCAGGTTTTCCTTTTATTTTGATTCCTTCTATGGTTTGGTCATTGAGATTGACATGAGTTATTTGGACAACATCAGACTTGCTCTCTATTGCCTTAGCGTCTACTCCAAAACCGTGATTTTGGCTGGTGATTTCAGATCGGTTAGTTAGTAGATTTTTTACAGGGTGATTAATTCCACGATGACCATTGTGCATTTTGTAAGTACTGATATCTACGCTTCTTGCCAACAATTGATGCCCAAGACAGATTCCAAATATAGGCGCATTGACTTCTAATATTTCTTTAATGGTATCGACTGCATAATCCATTGCGCCGGGATCGCCTGGTCCATTGGAAAGAAAATATCCATCTGGTTTGAATTGCTTCAAATCATGAAAACTTGTCTTAGCCGGAAAAACTTTCACAAAGCAATCTCGCTCTTTAAAGCATCTTAAGATATTTTCTTTAATTCCGAAATCCAAAGCTGCAATTCGGATGCTTGCGTGTGGATTTCCATATTCATAAGGTTCGTTTGTCGACACATGCGAAGCCAATTCAAGTCCATCCATCGATGGAACATCCTTCAATTTGTTTTTCAGATCATCGACATCCAAATTTTCAGAAGAGATGATACAATTCATGGCTCCCTTGTCTCTTATATGTTGAACCAAAGCTCTAGTATCCACTTGATGAATGACCACCATATTATTCTTTTCAAAATAGGCCTGAATATCTTGATCAGCCATTTGTCTTGAAAATTTGGTGGTAAAATTTTTACAAACCAGCCCTGCAATCTGCATTCTATTGGATTCGGTATCGCTATCGGCGGTTCCATAATTTCCAATGTGTGCATTCGTGGTAACCATCACTTGCCCAAAATAAGAAGGGTCTGTAAAGATTTCTTGATATCCTGTCATGCCAGTATTGAAGCAGATTTCACCGGTAGTCGTACCTACTTTTCCGGCCGCAACTCCTTGATAGACAGTGCCATCCTCGAGAATTAGGACAGCAGGTTTTGTTTCAGCTTGAATCATCTATTTCTAGGTTTGCACAAATATAGAATTCCTATATATAATATAATAAATGACATGAAGCTATTTTGGCTTTTTTATTCACTTCCGTAAATGGGCCGCGATAGATAGAAAAAGATTTATAAAACTTTATGTAACAAAATCCAATCCCAAAAGTTATAGGGATATAGTTCATAATACGCTTTCAATTGAGCCATCAATGTCCTCATAAATTAATTTATCAAAATGAAATATCTCTCAGTACTTCTCTTCTCATTTTTAATTTCATGTAGCACGAATAAAAAGATTGTTGCTCCAACTATTGCCATAGAAAAAAAACAAATCGAAACCAATGACCAAGCATTTGATGAAATCATTAATACAATATCCAAATTAACCAATGGATCGGAAATTGCTGTTGCAGTAATAAAAAATAATGAGACTAAATACTACGGGATACAGCGCCAAAATAACCAGCTGAGCAATTCCAAAAACATGAGAAGTGTTTTCGAAATTGGTTCTATTACAAAAATTTTCACCACAAACCTCTTGCTTAATGCAATAGAAGATGATTTGATTCCAAGTATTGATCATTCCATCACAAAATTCAATGACTACACAATCAAAGGAAATCCAAATATTACATTCAAGCAATTGGCTAACCATAGTTCTGGACTTCCCAACAATTTAAATGCAAGTATTTTTACAACTAAAAGATCTAACCCATATCAAAAATGGGACGAAGAGAAACTAAAGCATTTCTTAAAAACGGAAGTAAAAATTAATTCTTTACCTGGAGAAAAATACAATTATTCTAATATCGGAATGGCGGTTCTAGCCAATAGTATTTGCCAACAAAGAAAAAAATCATACGAACAGTTATTACAAGAAGAAATATTCTCACCATTAGGTATGACTATGTCAAGCTCAATAAGAAATGGATTTGAAGAGCAAATAGTTCAGGCATACAACTGGAAAGGAAAGCCAACAGAAAATTGGGATCTTGGATCGATTGAAGGAGCTGGGGCCATATTATCCACTGTCGAAGATCTTGCTATTTATCTTCAGTGGAATTTTACAGCCTTAGAGAAGCAACTCAAGCCAATGAGACAATCAACGAAAAAAATCAATGACACCTTTGAAGTAGCCCTTGGGTGGCATATTGTCAATGGAAAAACAAATGAGCCTATTTTGTGGCACAATGGTGGTACTGGAGGTTACAAATCATCTATGAGCATCAATTTAAACAATAAAACAGCCGTGGTCATTCTCAGCAATGTAGGTGCAACCAAGAACCCTAAAGCGAGATATATAGATGATCTATGCTTTGCTATCATGAAACAACTTGATGAATGAAATCAGTTTAAGTAAACTTACCATGCATTATGATCAATAATGGACTTTCTTCTATTTCAACGAGCAAGAAAAACCCTTAAGAGGCCGCGACAACTTATTCTTTTACTCTTCCTCCAGCAACAAAATCTTCAGACCAATGTTTTTCTTGCAAAGAATTAACAGAAAGTCCCAATCCTTTGCTAGCAGATTTTTTTGAAGTCGCATGTACAAAATATCCATTTTGCAAGTATACGCCAACATGCACAATTTTATCATTGTTGGAATATGGAGCTCTAAAAAATACCAAATCTCCCATCTTCAGCGAATTTCTTTCAATACGAATACATTGTTGATTTAAAATACCTTGAGAACTGCCAGAAATTTCTTTTTGAAAAACCTGATCCATCATCACTCGTGCAAAGCCACTACAATCAATCCCTTTCTTTTTTGTTTTTTCTTTCCATTCTTCTGAATAATAACCCGTCCAATCTGGTGTACTATAAGAAGTTTTTAACCAAGACACGATAAACCAATACATTTTGGTTTGGTCTTCCTTAAGGGATATAATGGGAAGGAGCATATCTTGATATGCTAATTCTAAATCTAAAAGCTCTTTGGATATCCGAACATCTTGGTCTACTTGTAACTTATCCAATCCATTAAGTTTTATCTTCATTTGGGATAGGATCTTCTCGGGATCAAGATTTTCATTTTCAATAATCTTTAGGATATTTTTATTTTCAACATCCAAAAGATATTCCATGATCAATCTATCTCGCAAATAAATGGTTGGGGTCATCGACCCAAATTCAGATTTCACCCAATCATCCTCAGTTTCTTGTAGTTTTGAACGAAGAAGATTAAGATTATAATTGGGTGAATTCTTTTTATGGAAATGAGAAATATACTCACAATAACCTTCATTTATCCAAGCAGGAATCTTCATAAAACCAAGTCGTGAATAATCTGTATACATTTGACTATGGACAGCTTCATGGCTAATGATCTGCACCAAATTTACCCATTCAAATTTGCTTTCTCCTTTGATTAACTTACTTTGAACAAAATCAGGATTCCCAAAATAGATATGTTTGTTGTATTTGGAAGAAGCTATATTATTTACACCAAATAATTTAGTCAATCTATCATACAAAGTACCTTTGACAAAGTAAAGTTCGAATTTCTGTTTTGGTTGATAAAATTGACTTTGTTTTAAATTAACAATTACAGAATCCAAAACCTTTTTGACATCATCATCCAATTCTACGTGTCCATTTGAGTATAGTTCAAATGACTTATAATCAAAGCTTTTATTAATAAATAAATTCGGGAACTGCAAAAGACCCAACAGGGTTAAAGCTATGCCGATCAGCAAGAAAAATAATTTACCTAACTTTTTCAATATTTTTGAATTTGCGATATTCTGAATTATATGGTTTCATCAGGCCAAGGAACTTGTACTTTTGAATTCTTATAAATAGGCATTTGTGCCTTGACTTCTCTCAAATAATTGGATAATATTTTACTAAGTTCCAACACTTTTTCTGATTCAATTTTTGCTACATTTTCTTTTTCAGAAATATCTTTTTCGAGATTGTACAATTCAATCTTTGCATTTTTATGAAAATAAATCAATTTCCATTTTCCTTTTTTAATGGCGCTGTAGGCTCCGATCCCTTTTCCAATAGGGCCCCAAATATTGGGATAATGCCAAATAATTGGATCTTGAAATTCAAACTCATTCTTTTCAGTCAATAAATGATAAAAACTCTTCCCATCAATTTTTTGAATTGTTGAATATCTATTAATTCCAGCTAGTTCCAAGATGGTAGGAAAAAAATCTTCGATGATTATATTCTGATTACAAATTGAATTTATCTTTATTTTCTCAGGCCATTTGACGATCATCGGTTCGCGGACACCTCCTTCATAGGCTGAACCTTTGCCACTTGATAAGGGTGCGTTATGAATATGCCTTTCCCCTCCCCTAGCCACAGCACTAAGACCGCCATTATCTGACATAAACATAACGACTGTATTTTCTGTCAGATTTTTCTCATCCAAATAAATCATTAAATCCCCAAGACTTTTATCCATTCCTTCCACCATAGATGCATATTTGGCTTCGATGCTATCTAAGCCTTGAGCAATATACTTTTCAAAAAATCGAGAATCTTTCTGAATGGGTGTATGCACAGCATAATGAGACATATACAAAAAGAATGGTTTTGCCTTAGTTATTGCCGTATCAAGTATATTTTTTGCTTCTAGTGTAAGAACTTCTGTAAGATTTAATTCTGTTCCGTGATATTTTTCCAATCCGGGCACTGACCAATTCCCTTTAGCTGTACCATCTGCATTGTTCCCAAAGTTGTCGAGACCAAAATAACTTCCTGGGGCACCAGCAGCATGCCCAGCAACATTAATATCAAATCCACAATTTGTTGGATCAGCACAGGGTGTATCAATCGCCGCAAAATGCGCCTTACCGATATGGATTGTCGTATAGTTTTTTTGTTTTAATAACTGTGGAAGCGTTGTGGCAACCGCAGTGTTATTTATTCCCTCTTCAATATTTAGCCCATTATAGTTCCAGTCCGGAGTTTGAAGTATACTGTCCAAACCATCAGTTTTGATGTCTTTTTTTAAGGTCCAATTGGTAACACGATGTCTTGCTGCATTCATTCCAGTCATAAGACTAATCCTACTCGGAGAGCATACACATGAAGCATACGCTTGCGTAAACTTCATCCCTTGCCTTGCCAATTTTTCCATATTGGGCGTATGATATAGTCTATTGTACGCCGTAGTCTCATGATGGAATGGAAGTGAGGTATCTTGCCAACCCAGATCATCTACAAGAAAAAGAATAATATTAGGTGTTGCCTGTTTTTTGAATTCGTTACAAGAACAAATTGTTATTAATAGAAGAATTATGAAAAACTTATTCATAGCTTAAGTATTCTCAATTTATTTCACTTACGTAAATATCTTATTTACAATAAAAGTCTATAATGGCTTTATTAAATTCATCTGGCATTTCCATATTTGGTAGATGACCAGAATCCTTTATTACTTTAAAATGAGCGTTGGGTATTAAGTTAGCAACTTTTTCTACATCATTGACATTAAAAAAATAATCTTTTTCTCCAGCGATGACCAGTGTAGGTATCGTGATATTTTTTAAGTGTCTAAAGTTATCTCTTCTTTCTGCCCTTCCTTTGTGGGATGCTACAGCGCCTTCCTTAGTGGTGCTGGTCATCATTTTGAATAGGTGCTTATACACCGCCGAATCAGTATCAATTTTTTCCAAATTGATATACTTTTGAATATCATTTTTGGTGTATTCAAGCATTCCTATATTTTCTATTAATTCTGCTAATTCTAATCTATTTCTATAGCTAGTTTCTGATTCCGCATTTGGAAGGCTTGCACAAATAATCATAGAATTAACTCTCGCAGGGAAAAGTCTATGAAATTCAACAATGATCTGGCCACCCATAGAAAGTCCCATTAAATGAACTTTCTCAATTTTTAATTCATCTAATAAAATAGCTAAATCGAGGGCTTGTTCTTCTATAAAAATTTTATGGAAATCATAATCCGAACTCCCATAACCTCTCAGATCTGGAAGTATCAACCTAAAATCTTTGAGCACCTCGCATTGATATTTCCACATAGTATTATCAAAGGGGTGTCCATGAATCAATAATATTATTTCCGATTGATTTTGATTTAGATCCTTAAAAAAAATTCTATGGCCTCTTATTCTTATTTCCTTCATAGCTGCAAAGATAATTTTACCCTGTTCAAAATTTTGTTTTCGAAGTCTTCTCAAAGCAATCCTTGAAAAACACTAAACTCAATGGCTTTAAGTAACGAAGCAATATAAGAGAAAAAGCATAATTGGTGGTCCCTGAATCATCATTCTGAGATCATACAATTATGCTTTTGATTAATATTGAAAATCTCTTTTATTTGCTCTCCTTAAGATCTGGATTACTCTACTTAATAAAAACGATTTTCAATATAGTTTTTATTCTATCACCAAATAGTTCAATTTAGGGGATCACATCATATAACAATCTAATTCCTTCTGTTGTGATATTGCACAAAAGTCTATTGTCATATTTACTTTATCAAATATCCTGAAAAACTTGAGTCCCCCGAACCATTATTGTAACTAATTTTAATATTACCAGTCGGACTACCAGAAATAGCATTTACAGTAACCGTAAGCTCATCATCAGCTTCCAATTCGACATTGGTACTATAAGAAATATCTTGACCATAATTACTTCGAACAGTAATTCGGTCAACAATCTGTCCATGAGCTTTTATCACATTTCCATTCACTTTTAATCTGATAATGACAGGAATAAAATCAAAGTCTTCGTTATCTTTTGAAAAACTCATTTTGAGGTCAAAATGATACAAACCATTAACTGGAGCTGTAAATACTCCAGTGGTGTTATCAAAAGCATTCGTGGGATCTAAATCCTCAATAAAAGTTTCAATGGTTGTTTCTGTAAAATTTGGTAGAATATATTCCACGCCAAGCCTTGCTGAAAAATGAGGAAAAGTCCAATTATTGCCAGTATAACATTCAAGAATTTCACTATCAGTATTATAAATACACTGACCTGGAATGGCATTCAAAACATTTCTTTGACTAGTAGTCATTCTTGGAAAAACAATTCCATCTGTAGTTAGTTCTGATTCATTGATTTGAGCTGTCAAATAAACAGGAAGGGCCAAAAGGGCCAGAAGAAAAATTTTTTTCATTTTGAAAGTTGTTAGTTTCTAAAATAATTTGGATGACAGATTAAATCAAAATGTCATCAGTGCTAATTTAACAAAATTTAGTAGGAATAAATAACCTTTGTTGGATATGATTCACCTTACAATTCATTCTTTAAATGGAACAACAAGAAGACTTATCCTTAGTTTGAACAATTTTTTTTTGTAAATATTCAACATAAAAAATCTCCATTAACTTTCGCTTATTATCGAGCGCATTTGAAGAAAACAAATTGACTCAGAAATGTGATATCTTATCAATAATTGGCTACAACCCGACAGTTTTAACACTATTAGGCCTAATGCTTAAAGATGTAGATCCTAAAGTAGGGGTATGTAGTGCTTTTGTTGTCTTAAATGTACAAACGATAATTACAAATTTAATAAACCATGTTACCAGCAAGAGTAGATAATAAAATCGAAAGATTAATGAGAGGAGCTCATAAGATTCTGAAAGAATGGATTGAAGCAGCTCAAGTTTCTAATGAAACTAAACTAGTACGAATTCCAGTAATCGTTTCAAAGCGATAAAAAAAAAGCTGTTTGATTTAATCAAACAGCTATAAATTCTCTAACAGTCAATAGAGAACCCTAAACGAGAAAGTTTATCCCAAACGAATTCTATTTTTTTAGAGTTCGTTTTTTTTGTTGCATATTCAGGTTTTATTACAATACTTGAAAACACCAAGCTATTATTTCTTCTCGTCTAACAATTTATTAATTGTTTCGGCTCCAAAAATAGATTTACAAATGGATATTCGAATCTTTTATTTTCTTTGGGTATTTCATTTGCATCTGCAAACCCTCTTTCTCCAATCGTAATAAAAATTTCATCTTCGATCAAACAACCAAACTCGGTGACCAGTGAAACATTTACGGAAGTAGATTCTTCAAATGTTGCTGTAAAGTTATTAGAGCGAATTCCTGTCGACCATTCATAATTAGGACCTTGAGGCAAATCAAACATAATGGTTAAGGATTGGCTAGAGTGTAAATCCTTTCCTAGGTCTAGAAAATTTAATTTATAAACAACATCTTCACAATTGGGCTTACCACAAAGACTTATAGCCTTATATTCCCCTTGGTCGTAGGCATTAAACCCATCAATAGTATAGGTCAAGCCTCTTCCAATTTCAAAACCATTTTTCATCCAAACATAACCCAATGATGATTGATTATTTGGAGCAACCAATTGCACCGCAGCATTATGACAGATCGTAGCTTCGTTAATTTCTAGAAGTTGACCATCAGATATAATACTTGGGCTGGCAAACAGGTTAACATTTACAATTATAATAAAATAAACTTGGATAAGATTTTTAAGGATTTTCATCTCTATTTGGATTTCATTTCTTCCAATAGAGTGTTGATGTTATTCCTACAAAATATGTAAGTAATCAAATATAAGACCGAATGATTAATGAAATTATAGTTCTTAATTAATTGCTAAATACTTTACACAATAAATGATTTGTGTAGTGTTTCTGTTGCCTGTCGTAGGGTGGGTAAAATTAAACCAACCAAAAAATTATTGATATTGGGTCATTTTTTATTAAAGTTCCAGCTTGAACCAATGGCCATATAATTCATATCATGATTCAATCCCATTCCAAATGAAAAATCAAGTTGAACATTATCTTTCAGTAAATAGGTAAAGCCAGTATCAAAGCTTGAAATATGTTCATCTAGGTTTACAAATTCTCCATAAGGTTCAATATAGACACTAACACGATCTGTCAACCCAAAACCGAATGCCAAAGTATAGGTAAAGTCTCCTTTCTCTTTTTCAATAAAATTGTAGCCCAAATTATAAGCAATTCCAAAATTGTCATTTACTTGATGTGATACTGCAAGCTTATTAATAGATCTAAAGTTATCTCCTTTAAAATGGCTTGTGCCAGATGGTATTACAATATGAGCCAAGAAGGCAATTTGGGTTGCCTTTTGTTCATTTTCCAATAGGAAAAATTTAGCTCCCAATTGAAGGTCGCTCATTCCAACAATATTCCTTTCAGAAAAATGACTTTGGTAAATTTCTAATTGGTTGACTACTCTTAATTCTACAGAATTAGAAATTCCAATCCTAAACAAATTGGTGGGCAACAAAATTTGCCTTTCTGCCAATGAGGATTGTTCATTGATGGTGATGTGTATACCACTTTCTATTTGAAAACTTCCTTTTGGGACAGTGGATGAGCTTTCTGTTTGATCTGGCCTATCTGTAACTATGCTTTGTCCATAAAGGGATATGGAACATGAACAAAATAAACCTACCAACAATAGACAGCAATAAAAAGGATTAAGGATATTTGAAGACATAACAAATCAATTAAGATACGAACTTAAATAATTTTTTAGACTTATCTAAAAATTTAACAATTTAATCGGGCAGTCCAAATAAAAAAGGGCACGACTGAGTAAAGTCGTACCCTCTTGATTAACAGTTTATCTTCATTATTCTACCTTCGTAACTTTCTCAACAAATACCTTATCGCTCAATTTAACTCTTACGATATAAGCACCTGCTGCAAAGTCATTGACATCGATCTGTAAGTTCGTTACACCTGGAGGTGTGATTTGTGGCTCAATGGTTTTCACCAATGCACCTTTCATATCGTAGATTTCTCCTGTCAATTCATGGTTTGCATTAGTTTTAACATCCACATTAAGTACATCACCTGGTGTAAGTGGATTAGGATACACTTCGACATCTCTGATGTCTTTTGCGCTCTCACCCACTTCAATCAATATTACTTCTGAGACACTAAAATATCCATCAATATCTACTTGGGTAATTCTATAGTAATACTCTCCTGCTTGTTCGATATCGTAATCATCATAATCATAGATCTGAATTTCATGACTGTCACCTTGCGATCCTATGCTTCCAATCTTTTCAAAGTTCAAGGTATTATTGAAACTTCTTTCTACTTCATAATGGCTTACATTCAATTCATTTGCAACTTTCCACTCTAAGAAATTAAAGTCCGTTTTGTGCTCACCCCAGAAATCAACCCATTCTACAGGAACTGTAATTCCATAACCTGCATCTATGGTAAGATTTACCTCTCCTGGTTCGATTACAAAAGTTGGCGTATATCTCGTGATAGGATCTGGATCACTATCAATCATATCATCATTAACGGCATTAGGAACAATCAGTGAATAATTTCCTGGCCCAATAAACTCGACTGAATAAGTTCCTGCTGGAACCTCGAATAAATAGGTACCATTAACATCAGTTGTTGTTGTTTGTTGCAATACATTAGAATCCATATCCCAAAGGTTGACGGTAATTCCTTCTAATCCTTTATCTCCAGCGTCGAACTCATTAAGTTTCCCTCCCGGAATATCCAACCAAACTTGATTTCCAATTCTAGAAGGTATAAATAATCCAGCATCTATATCAAGATTATGTTCATCGACTGCTAGTGTAATAAGTCCTGATCTACCATTCCCATCAATATTACTATCCATTTCATACATAGAACCCATATATGAAGGAGATACAAATCTTAATACTGGCACCTCTACTTGTACATAATACTCTCCTGCAAACAATTGATCAAATAGATAATACCCATTTGTTCCTGTTTGGGTTGTTTCAATAACAACTCCAGCAGCATTTAATAGATTTACTGTCACATTTGGAATTCCAGGTTCTAAATTGTCTTGAATACCATCTCCGTCAAGATCATCCCATACAAGATTACCTAAGCTTGAAAGCGGTGTAGGATTTATTTCCGCATTGTCTTCGTCATCTTCAGATTGGTCTCCATTGTCATTTGCTGGCGAACTATCAGAATCTACTTGATCCGCTGCAGTAACTTCAGCAATGTTGTTGTAATCATTTATATCTGTAACTGTTGCCTCAAAACTTAGGTTTATCAATGCTCCGTTTGCTAAACTCATATTTGACCAGACAATTGTATTTCCTCCTTGAACTGTACCACCATTGCTTATATTCGTTGGATTGGTATATCCATCAGGCAGATAATCAGAGATTTCAACACCAGTTGCATCATTAGGACCACTATTACTCACACTTATCGTAAATACCACCTTACCATTGACAAATTGAGTTGGATTATCAACAATTTTTGTTAATGCTAAATCTATGATACAAGGATCTTCAACAATTTCAACGTTCGTAGTTGCGATGCAACCCATCGCATCTGTTACTGTGACAGTATGATTTCCAATCGATAAGTTGTTTGCAGTTTGACTACTAGTTCCATTGCTCCAAGCGTAATCATACGGAGCAATTCCTCCAGTAACGTTTGCGGTAGCTGAACCATTCATTACCCCACATCCAGCGTTAATGCTGTTTGTACTGACTGAAATAGCCTGACTATCACCAACATCCGCCATACACAAGCTGGTACAACCTTGAGCATCTGTCACTGTCACCATATACATACCTGCGGCAACATTGGTGATAATATCTGTGGTTGCACCATTAGCCCATTCATAAGTATAAGGAGCTTGACCTCCAGAAGCACTCACTGCTGCTGATCCATTGTCTAGACCACAAGTAGTGGTACTTGAAGTGGCAGAACAAGATGGTGAATTAGAAAATCCAATGGTTACATTGCAAGTATTTGTACATCCGTTAGCATCGGTCACAGTAACTGTATATTCCCCAGCCGCAAGTCCATTGGCAATTTGACCAATATCATTGTTACTCCATTCATATAAATAAGGAGTTTGACCTCCTACAACAGTTACTATAGCAGATCCATTGTCTTCACCACATGATGCATCAGTTGGCTCAACTGAACATTGTGGTCCAGTGCTATTGGCTATAGTTACCTCACATGAGGTGATACAACCATTTGCGTCAGTCAATGTTGCTGTATAGTTGCCAGCGGTAAGTCCTGAGATTGTTTCCGTACTCTCTCCATTTGACCAAACAATTGAATAAGGCGCAGTGCCTCCTTCGCCAACTACAGTTGCGGTTCCAGTTGCAGCTCCACATGCGGTATCTGTTCCTGTTACTGTGCATGTTGGGTTTGTGCTCGAAGTGATTGTAATATCCCCTACCACTGAACATCCAACTGCATCAGTCACTGTTACACTATAGTTAGTGGCATCCAAACCACTTGCAGTATCTGTTGTAGCTCCATTGCTCCAAGAGTATACAAAAGGTTCAGTTCCTCCAACTATTGTTGCAGTTGCAGAACCATTAGCATCACCACAAGTAGTATCAGTTCCCGTCAAGCTAACTGTTGGTGCATTACTTGTATTAACTTCTGCCTGACATTCTGAGCTACATCCATTCAGATCTGTCACTGTCACACTATAGGTGCCAGGTGCCAACCCTGAAGTTGTAGATGCAGTCGCTCCATTGCTCCAAAGATAAGTATATGGTGCTACACCTCCATTGGCAATTATTGTCGCTGAACCATTCGGTTCACCACAAGTAGTATTGACTGAAGTTGCCGTGCAAGTAGGAATATCACTTTCACCAACGATTACATCACAAGTAGTAATACAACCATTTACATCCGTTACGGTAACCGAATATGTTCCTGCTGCTAATCCACTGATTGCATTAGCAGAACCACCATTGCTCCATGCGTAAGTATATGGACCAACTCCTCCAGACGCCGTAACTTCTGCAGTACCATTAGCATCACCACAAGTTGTTATAGTAGAACTTGTTGTACAAGTAGGATTCAAGCTGGTTACTATATCTATACTATTAACAGTTTGACAACCCATTTCATCTGTGATCGTCACAGAATAGGTTCCTTGCGCCAAACCAGTTGTTGTTTCTGTTGTTGCGCCATTACTCCACAAGTAAGCATATGGCTCAGTTCCATTATCCGCAATTACTGTCGCAGTACCATTCGCTGTTCCACAAGTACTATTGGTGCTTGACAATGTGCTCGTTGGATTCGAACTGGTACCAATGGTTACAGAACAAGAACTTGAACATCCATTAGCATCTGTAACTACAACACTATAATCACCAGGCGTCAATCCTGTAACCAATTCAGCTGAATTTCCATTACTCCATTGATATGTAAATGGACCAACTCCTCCTTCTGTTGCTACTTGTGCAGAACCATTATTTGCTCCGCATGATGTATCCGCTCCACTAATTGAACATGTTAAGTTTGCACTTCCTACAATATTCACTGTACAAGTCGTAGAGCATCCTTCTGAATCCGAAACTGTCACTGTATATGACCCTGCTTCTAATCCAGTAACTACATCTGTTGTAGCTCCATTACTCCATAGATAGGTGTAATTCCCAGAGCCTCCAGTTGCAGTTACTTGTGCAGATCCATTCGTTTCACCACAAGAAGTATCTGTTCCAACAATCGTACAACTAGGTGATGCACTGTTTGCAATATCAACACTTGAAGTCGATTGACAACCTGCAGCATCTGACACAGTAACTGTATATGAACCTGCTGCTAGATTATTTATGGTATTTCCATTATCTCCATTACTCCATACATATGTATAAGGCGCTAGACCATCCTGAACTACAACCGTAGCAGATCCATTATTAAATCCACAAGAACTATCAGTTCCTGAGATAGAAGTACTTGGATTTGCACTAGTTCCAATAGTTACTGTACAAGTTGTCGAACATCCCGTTGCGTCAAAAACAGTAACATCATAGTCTCCAGAAGTCAATCCACTGATGGCATTTGCTACTGCGCCATTACTCCATTGATAAGTATAAGGTCCTACTCCACCAGATGGTGTAACTTCAGCTGAACCATTGGCACTACCACAAGTAGTATCAACACCTTGAACGCTACATGTCGGATTTTCACTTGAAGTGATATCTACAGAACAAGTTGTTGTACAACCATCTGCATCAGAAACAGTAACAGAATAAGTTCCTGCAACCAATCCAGTCAAGACATCTCCTGTTTCACCATTACTCCACTGGTATGAATAAGAACCTGTTCCTCCAGTTGCCGTAACTTGAGCGCTACCATTAGTTTCGCCACAAGAAGTATCTGTACCTAAAATTGTACAAGTAGGTGAAGAACTATTGGCAATATCAACTGAAGAAACTGATTGACATCCAGCTGCATCTGTAACTGTGACAGAATAGCTTCCTGCAGTTAAATTACTTACAGTATTTCCATTTCCTCCGTTGCTCCATGCATATAAATAAGGCGCAACTCCATCTTGAACAACAACCGTTGCAGATCCATTTGCAAATCCACAAGAACTATCAGTTCCTGAAATACTTGCTGTTGGATTTGAACTTGTATTGATGGTTACAGCACAACTAGTAGAACACCCTATTGCGTCAATAACGGTTACTGCATAATCTCCTTCTGTCAAATTAGAAATAGTATTCCCTGATGCACCATTGCTCCACTGGTAAGTATAAGGTCCAACACCACCTATTGCAGTCACCTCAGCTGATCCATTTGATGCACCACAAGAAGTATCCACTCCTTGAACAGTGCATGTTGGATTATCACTTGACCCAATGGTAATATCACAAGTAGTAATACATCCGTTTGAATCAGTAACTGTTACATTGTAAGTACCTGCAGCAAGATTTGTCACATTATCTGTGGTTCCACCATTGCTCCATAAGTAAGTATACGTTCCAACTCCACCAGTAGCAGTAACTTGTGCCGACCCATTGCTTTCACCACAAGTAGAATCGGTACCAGTAATTGAACATACTGGAATTGTACTTGTTGATACATCAACAGTAGATGAAGTCTGACAGCCCAAGGCATCACTCACCGTTACAGAATAGGTGCCAGCCGCTAAGTTACTTGCAGTATCACTATTCTCACCATTGCTCCATGTGTAAGTATACGGAGGAGTTCCTCCTTGCGCAACCACTACTGCTGAACCATTTGCATCACCACATGTGCTATCTGTTGAAGAAATGGTGCTGGTAGGATTGTCACTAGAAGAAACTGTAACAGAACAAATTGTTTGACATGAGTTTGCGTCGGTTACCGTTACTGAATAATCGCCCGCAATAAGTCCTGTTACACTATCCGTATTATCGCCTGTACTCCATAAGTAAGTGTATGTCCCAACACCTCCTGTTGCAGTAACAGTTGCTGTTCCATTGGCATTGCCACAAGTTGAATCTGTAGATTCAAGACTACAAGCCATCGATGTTGCTGGTTCTGCAATAATGAAAGTTTCAGAACTTACACAACCATTTCCATCTATAATATCAACAATATATGTTCCTGCTCCAATTCCTGAAATGTCTTCTGTCGTTTCTCCTGTTGACCAAGTAAAGTTGATTGGATCAACTGCATTTGAAACTGTTACATCTATAGCTCCTCCAAGATCTCCAAGACACAGCACATCTGTAATCACTCCAGTAATACTTACATCACATGGATTTACAAATGCTTGATCTTCATCATCTTCTGATTGGTCTCCATCATCATTATTTGGAGTACTATCTGTATCAGGGTAGTCATTTGCTGTAACTTCTGCGATGTTGTAATAATCTCCTGTTGCATTTACTTCAGCATCAAAAGTCAACTGAATTACCTGACCAATATTTACCGTAAGGTCTGACCATACAATATTTGAACCAATCAAAGATCCTCCATTACTTATTCCACTTACGTTAGAATATCCATTTGGAAGATAATCAGTGATTTCAACTCCTGTCGCATCTATTAAGCCAGTATTGCTTATAGTTATCGTAAAGGTTACCACATCTCCAGTATTTGGAGTTGCGTCGTTGACAACCTTTGTTAAATCTATATCTGTATCTGAAAGTGGCTCGACCAAAACATTGTCTTCATCATCTTCAGATTGATCTCCATCATCATTTCCAGGTGTACTATCAATGTCAACTTGATTTGCTTCTGTTATTTCAGCTACGTTGAAATACACTCCGTTTAATTCAACTGTTGCATCGAAGGTCAAGAATATTGATCCACCAGCAGGTACTGTTAAGTTAACCCATTCAATTTGAGTTCCATTAACCTGACCATTGTCACTAATGTTCGTTGGATTGCTAAATCCATTTGGTAAATAGTCAATGACATTTACTCCAGTTCCATCAAATATTCCACTATTTGATAATTCAATGGTGAAGGTTACATCTGTTCCAACAATTGGGTTCACATTATCCACTGTTTTCACTAATTCTAGATCTATTGGTGAAGTTGTTCCTGCATCGATGGTCAGATTCACTTCTCCAGAATTAAGAGTAAATGGATCTGTAATTCCTGTGTTGATATCAGCATCACTATCCTCCATATCTTCATCTCCGAAATCTTGAATTACAAAATCATATCCTTGAGGCAAAATAAATTCTACATAATAAGTTGCAGGAGGCAAATTAGTAAATAAATAATTACCTAATGCATCTGTAACTTTTGTTCCTGCTAATGAATTATCTTCTGCATCATAAACATTTACTGTAACACCTGGTAATGGCTCATCACCGGCATCATATAGATCCATTCTTCCGCCTACTAAATCTATCCATACTTGGTTACCTAAAGTAACTGGCCTATAAATTCCTGCATCTAAGTCAAGGTAATTTTCACCACCACTCAAAGTCACGACATCAGACATCATTGTATTTGGATCAATATCACTATCTAAGCTATCATCTCCATTGTTTTGTAAAGTAAATTTATACAAGAATGGAGGCATAACCATTATGCTATAATCTCCTGGAACTAAATCGGTAAATAAATATTGTCCATTTGCATCTGTTGTCATCATATCAATTTCAACACCGGATCCATTCAATAACTTAACACTAACACCACTAACCGCTGGTTCATCGACATCTTGCAATCCATTATAGTTGGTATCTTCAAAGACATAATTCCCTAAACTCGCCAATGCAATTGGAGAAATCTCGGCATTATCTTCTTCATCCTCAGACTGATCGCCATCATCGTTACCAGGAGTACTATCTGAATCCTGTTGATCTGTAGAAGTAACTTCCGCAATGTTCATATAATCTCCAGATGCTTCGACAGTTGCTTCATAACTAAAGTTAATACTTGTGCCATTAGCCAAATCAAATCCAGTCCAAGTTATAGTAGTGCCGCTTAATGTACCTCCATCACTGACATTGGTTACATTAGAATAACCAGTCGGAACATAATCCGCTACTGAAATATTTGTTGCATCATCAGGTCCAAGATTTGCAACTCTAATTGTAAATACAACAGAAGTTCCTACCACTGGAGTTACATTATCTACATCTTTGATAAGTTCTATATCCACCAAACATGTTATCTGACCAATTGTTACAGAACAAGTTGAAGAACATCCTTCAGCATCTGTCACTGTAACTTGGTAATCTCCCGCGGCTAAACCTGTAACACTATCACCTGAATCACCATGACTCCAATCGAAAGTATATGGTGCTACTCCTCCTGATCCAGTTGCAGTAGCTGTTCCATCAGTTGATTCACAAGAAGCTGGTGTTCCAACTACACTACAATTTGGCAACTCACTATTAGAAATAGTCACAGCACAAGTTGAAGAACAACCTTCAGCATCTGTAACAACCACAGTATAATCTCCAGCCGCTAATGCTGTGGCTGCTGCTCCAGTCTGCCCATCACTCCATACAAATGTATATGGTGCTACTCCGCCAGCCCCAGTCACAGTTGCAGTTCCATTGTCATCGCCACATGAAGTATCTGTTCCAACGATCGTACATGATGGCAATTCACTTGAATCTATGATTACCGTACAATCAGAAGTACATCCTTCTGAATCTGTTACTACCACTGTGTATGTTCCTGCTGCCAATCCAGTTGCTGTTACTCCCGTCTGTCCATCGCTCCAAGCAAATGTATATGGTGCTACTCCACCAGATCCAGTTACTGTTGCAGTTCCATTATCATTTCCACAGGATGTATCTGTTCCAACAATTGTACATGACGGCAACTCACTAGAATCTATGGTTACCGTACAATCAGAAGTACATCCTTCCGAATCTGTTACTACCACTGTGTATATTCCTGCTGCCAATCCAGTTGCTGTTACTCCCGTCTGTCCATCGCTCCAAGCAAATGTATATGGTGCTACTCCACCAGCCCCTGTAACAGTTGCTTCGCCGTTATCATCTC
>JAHDIE010000033.1:0-8498 GCA_020630955.1 Saprospiraceae bacterium | reverse complement strand
GTATATGGTGCTACTCCACCAGCCCCTGTAACAGTTGCTTCGCCGTTATCATCTCCGCATGCTGTATCTGTTCCAACAATTGTACATGAAGGCAACTCACTAGAATCTATCGTCACAGCGCAATCAGAAGTACAGCCTTCTGAATCTGTAACTACCACTGTGTAAGTTCCTGCTGCCAATCCAGTTGCTGTTACTCCCGTCTGTCCATCGCTCCATGTAAAAGTATATGGTGCTACTCCACCAGCCCCTGTAACAGTTGCTTCGCCGTTATCATCTCCGCATGCTGTATCTGTTCCAACAATTGTACATGAAGGCAACTCACTAGAATCTATCGTCACAGTGCAATCAGAAGTACATCCTTCTGAATCTGTTACTACCACTGTATAAGTTCCTGCTGCCAATCCAGTTGCTGTTACTCCAGTCTGTCCATTGCTCCATGCAAATGTATATGGTGCTACTCCGCCAGCCCCTGTCACAGTTGCTGTTCCATTGTCATCACCGCATGAAGTATCTGTTCCTACGATCGTACATGATGGTAATTCACTTGAATCAATGACTACCGTACAATCAGAAGTACATCCTTCAGAATCTGTAACTACTACTGTATAATTTCCTGCTGCCAATGCTGTGGCGGTAGCTCCGATCTGTCCATCACTCCATGAGAATGTATATGGGGCAACTCCACCAGCTCCTGTCACAGTTGCTGTTCCATTATCATCTCCACATGAAGTATCTGTTCCAACGATCGTACATGATGGTAATTCACTTGAATCTATGACTACTGCACAATCAGAAGTACACCCTTCAGAGTCTGTAACTACCACAGTATAATTTCCAGCAGCCAATGCTGTTGCTGTAGCTCCGATCTGCCCATCACTCCATGCGAATGTATATGGGGCAACTCCACCAGCTCCTGTCACAGTTGCTGTTCCATTATCATCTCCACATGAAGTATCTGTTCCAACGATCGTACATGATGGTAATTCACTTGAATCTATGACTACTGCACAATCAGAAGTACACCCTTCAGAGTCTGTAACTACCACAGTATAATTTCCAGCAGCCAATGCTGTTGCTGTAGCTCCGGTCTGTCCATCGCTCCATACAAATGTATATGGTGCTACTCCGCCAGCCCCTGTCACAGTTGCAGATCCGTTATCATCTCCACATGAGGTATTTGTTCCTACAATAGTACATGATGGCAATTCACTTGGATTGATATTTATTGTACAATCAGAGGTACATCCTTCAGCATCGGTTACTACTACTGTGTAGACTCCAGCTGCAAGATTAATCGCATTTACACCAGTCTGTCCATCATTCCATGCAAATGTATATGGTGCAACTCCACCTGATCCAGTAACTGTTGCAGTTCCATTATCCTCTCCACACGAAGTGTCAGTCCCAACTATAGAACAAGATGGAAGTTCAGAAGTCCCTATATCAACTGTACAATCTGAGGTACAACCTTCTGCATCTGTTACTATTACAGTATAAGAACCTGCTGCTAATCCTGTTGCGGTGGTTCCTGTCTGTCCATCGCTCCATGCAAACGTGTAAGGAGCCACTCCTAAAATTGCAGATACCGTCGCCTCACCATTATCCTCTCCACATGTCGTGTCGATTCCTGCAATTGTACACTCTGGCAACTCACTTGCATCAATATTGATTTCACAAGTATTCGAACACCCTTCTGCATCAGTTACAATAACAGTATAAAGTCCAGGTGCCAAGCCAACTGCATTATCTCCAGTTTGCCCATCACTCCACGCATATGTATATGGAGCAACTCCTCCAGCACCAGTAACTGTTGCCTCTCCATTATCTTCACCACAAGTGGTATCTATTCCAACGATACTACAAGTTGGCAATTCACTATCTTCTATTGTTGCACTTGAGACGCCAGTACATCCATTGCTATCCGTAACGGTAACATCATATGTTCCAGCTGCCAAACCAGTGACAACATCTGTTGTCTCGCCTGTACTCCATAAATAAGTATATCCTGGAATTCCTCCTGCACCAACTGCAGTTGCTTCACCATTGTCAATTCCACAAGAAGTATTATTAACAGAAGTAGAAACTGTTGGTGATTCACTAATTGCGACATTAACAGTTTGAGAAGCAGAACAACCGTTAGCATCAGTTACTGTTACAGTATAATCACCAGGCGCTAGATCGAATTGATCAGGAGTTGTTCCTCCATTGCTCCAATCATAAAGGTAACCTGGAGTGCCTCCATTGGCTACAACACTTGTCGTTCCATTATCTGCACCACAAGAAGTTTCAACTGAAGTGGCAGAAATCTGCAAAGCATCAATTGGTTGACCAACAGTAAATACTTCTTGAGCAATACATCCATTTGCATCAACTATATCAATTGTATAGTCTCCAGCAACTAATCCAGTAATATCTTCTGTAGTTGCACCATTTGACCATGTATAGCTAATAGGAGCCGTAGCATTTGTTACTGTAATATCAATTTCACCTGTAGCATCACTAAAACAAAGAACATCCACAATACTTGCTGTTATACTAACATCACATGGTATAACTACCGCATTATCTTCATCATCTTCTGATTGGTCTCCGTCATCATTATTTGGAGTACTGTCAATGTCTTCTTGGTCTGCTAATGTAACTTCTGCAATATTCAAATAATCTCCTGAAGCTAATACCTCAGCATCGAAACTCAAAGTGAGTGTTTCTCCCACAGCTAATGAAAGACCATTCCAAGTAATGTTATTACCTGCGATTGTTCCTCCGTTGCTAATACCTGAAGCGTTAGCATATCCTGTAGGAATATAATCTGTTATTTCTACTCCAGATGCATCGTTAAAGCCATCGTTTGTAACTTCTATGGTAAATGTTACAATTTGACCAACATTAGGTGTGTCATCATCAACTGATTTCACAAGACTCAAGTCTATTAATTGAATTGGTTGAACATCAACATTGTCTTCATCATCTTCAGACTGATCTCCATCATCATTATTTGGAGTACTGTCTACATCATCTTCATTTTGTGCTGTAACTTCTGCAATATTAAAGTAATCACCCAATGGCAAGACTTCAGCGTCAAATGTCAAGTTAATGTTTCCACCTGCTGGAATTGTCAAATCTGACCATAGAATATTTGTGCCATCATACGTTCCTCCATTGCTGATAGCTGTAATATTTGTATAGCCATTTGGAACATAATCGGTAACATCTACACCCGTCGCATCAAAAGTTAAAAGGTTACTTACACTCAATGTAAATGTCACAACATCTCCTACATAAGGTGTAATATTATCAACACTTTTCACTAATTCAACATCTACAGGAGTTCTTAATCCTGCATCAATGGTAAGATTTTCTTCTCCTGATGCTAAAGTTACTATTGGAGAAATTCCAGTATTTACATCAGCATCACTATCTTCTATATCATCTCCAGCGTCTTGCGTAACAAACTCATATCCTGCAGGTAAAATAAATTCTACATAATAATCATTTGGCGCTAAGCCTAAGAATAAATAATTCCCCAAGTTGTCGGTTTCTTGTGTCTCAACAAGTTCGTTTGTATTCGCGTTATACAAATTAACAGTCATCCCCGCGTACGGCTCATCTCCGGCATCATACAAATGTGTATTTCCTCCATGGATATCAACCCAAACCTGATTTCCTAATGTCGCTGGCAAATATAAACCAGCATCTAATGTTGGGTTATCTTCACCAGGTGCAAGTGTTACTTGCTGTGTTATTCCTGTTGCAGGATTCACATCACTATCCATAGTATCATCTCCGACATCTACCTGTGTAAATTCGTATAAAAATCCAGGTTTTGTAAATTGAACCGAGTAGCTAGCTGGAATCAAATCAACAAATTGGTAAAAACCTAAATTATCAGTTGTAGTTGTTTCGATCTCTACCCCAGAAGCATCCAATAAAATCACTTCAATTCCTTGCAAAGGCATTTCTCCCATATCTTGAATACCGTTCCCATCTTCATCCAACCAAACATAGTTTCCTAAACTTGACAATTGAATCGGTTCGATTAATTCATTGTCCTCGTCATCTTCTGATTGATCTCCATCATCATTGTTTGGAGTACTATCGTTGTCTTCAATATCTGCATCCGTAATTTCTGCAATATTTAAGAAGTCACCAGAAGCCAATACTTGTGCTTCAAAAGTTACATCTGTACTCTCTCCGACCAACAAATCGATTCCTATCCACACAACATTTGTTCCTACTAGCACCCCTCCGTCACTAATATTTGTAACATTGGTTAATCCTGTTGGAACATAATCCGTTACTTCAATTCCTGTTGCATCATTGGGTCCATCATTTGTGATTGTGATGGTATAAGTTACCATCGAGTTCACATATGGAGTACTGTTATCCACCGTTTTCACCAAACTTACATCTGCTAACTGAATAGGTTGAACATCGGCATTATCTTCGTCATCTTCTGATTGATCTCCATCATCATTGTTTGGTGTGCTATCCACATCATCTTCATTTTGAGCAGTCACTTCCGCGATATTAAAGTAATCACCTAAAGGAAGGACTTCAGCTTCAAAAGTTAAAGTAATAGATCCTGTTGCCGGCACAGTTAAATCACTCCAAAGAATGTTTGTACCATTATATATTCCTCCATCACTAATATTTGCAATATTGGTATATCCATTTGGTACATAATCTGTAATATCCACACCTGTTGCGTCAAAAGTCAATAAGTTACTAACACTCAAGGTAAATATTACCACATCTCCTACATAAGGTGTTGCATTGTCAACATTCTTGACCAGCTCAACATCTACAGGAGTTCTAAGACCAGCATCGATTGTCAAATTCTCTTCTCCAGAAGCTAATGTTACTACTGGTGAAATTCCCGTATTTACATCAGCATCACTATCTTCTATATCATCTCCAGCATCTTGCGTTACAAACTCATACCCTGCAGGTAAAATAAATTCTACATAATAATCATTTGGTGCTAAGCCTAAGAATAAATAATTTCCTAAGTTATCTGTCAATTGAGTCTCAACTAATTCATTTGTATTTGCATTATACAAGTTTACTGTCATGCCCGCGTAAGGATCATCACCAGCATCATACAAATGAGTACTTCCTCCGTGGATATCAACCCATACCTGATTTCCTAATGTCGCCGGCAAATAAAATCCTGCATCTAAAGTTGGGTTATCTTCACCAGGTGCAAGCGTAACTTGCTGAGTTACTCCTGTAGATGGATTTACATCACTGTCCAAAGTATCATCACCGCCAGCATCAACAATTGTATATTCATACAAAAAGCCTGGCTTTGTAAATTCTACTGAATAAGTATCTGGAATCAAATCAACAAACTCATAAAATCCAGTAATATCAGTTGTTGTTGTTTCTATCACTGCACCCGAAGCATCTAGTAAATTAACTACTACACCTTCTAGCGGCATTTCTGAAACACCTTGAATTCCATCACCGTTTTCATCCAACCATACATAATTACCCAAACTAGCCAGTTGGATTGGTTCAATTAACTCATTGTCTTCATCATCTTCAGATTGATCTCCATCATCATTGTTCGGAGTACTATCGTTGTCTTCAATATCTGCATCAGTAACTTCAGTTATATTCAAGAAGTCTCCTGATGCAAGAACTTGCGCTTCAAAAGTTACATCAGTACTTTCTCCAACCAGAAGATCTATTCCACTCCAAACGATATTTGTTCCTATTAGCGTTCCACCATTACTAATACTTGTAACATTGGTTAATCCTGTTGGAACATAATCCGTTACTTCAATTCCTGTTGCATCATTAGGCCCATCGTTCGTTATTGTTATAGTGTAAGTTACAAATGAGTTGACATAAGGAGTACTGTTATCAACAGCCTTAATCAAACTTACATCTGCCAATTGAATTGGTTGTACATCTTCGTTGTCTTCATCATCTTCCGATTGATCTCCATCATCATTGTTCGGAGTACTATCAATATCCAATTGATCTTGTGCTGTAACTTCGGCCGTATTAAAGTAGTCACCAAGTGGCAATACTTCTGCATCAAATGTTAGTGTAACTGAACCATTTGCTGGGATGGTTAGGCCTCCCCATACGACATTCGTTCCTATTAAAGACCCACCGTTATTGATTGCAGTTATGTTAGTATATCCATTTGGCACATAATCCGTAATTTCTACATTGGTTGCATCCCAATTACTCACATTACTAACGTCGAGCGTAAATGTGATGATTTCTCCTACATATGGTGTAGAATTATCAACAGATTTTACCAGCTCAATATCTACAGGAGTGAACAATCCAGCATCTACAGTTAAGTTTTCTTCACCGGACTCAAGCGTATAATTTCCTGTAATTCCTGTATTTACATCAGCATCACTATCTGTTGTATCATCTCCTCCGAAATCGACTTCTACGAAATCATAATCTGTAGGTTCTATGAATTCAACATAATAAACACCTGGTGCCAAATCAGTAAACAAATAATTTCCTAAAGCATCAGTTAATTGAGTTTCCACCAAAGTGTTTGTAACTGCATCGTACAGATTTACGGTAACGTTCTCAATCGGAGAATCACCAGCATCATACACATTCGGAACTCCTCCTGGTTCATCAATCCAAACTTGATTTCCTAAAGAAGCTGGTAGATAAACACCTGCATCAATGGTCAAGTTTTCTTCTCCTGCCGCCAATGTTATCATTGGACTAGACATTGTTGATGCATTAAAATCACTATCCAAACCATCATCAGATCCTTCATCTTGCTTCGTGAATTCATAAAACAATGGTAACATGATCTGAACTTGATAAGTGTCAGCCATCAAATCTTCAAACAAATACAAACCGTCGGCTCCAGTTGTTTGGGTTTCCAAAACTACCCCATTTGCGTCTAGTAATTTAACATCAGCACCCGCAAAGGCAGGTTCATTTGTATCTTGAATTCCATCACCATCTAAGTCCTCCCACACATAATCTCCAATTCTTCCACATGGTACAACTACCACCTCCACCATTGCTGTATCCGTACATCCGGATTCAGTTGTGATTACTACTTGATATTCTGTCGTAACATCAATATTAGCAATTGGGTTAGAAACAGTTGAATCATCTAATCCTGCTGCTGGAGTCCATTCATAAGACATAATTGCAGATCCATCTGCTACTGGTGGAGTACCTGTAGGGTTTCCTCCTATCTGTATGTCGACACCTGGACAAGTAACGAAATCTGCTCCGGCATCGGCAATTGGATTATAATCTGTATCTACAACCACTACCACATCATCAGTTGAAGAACAACCATTTGAATCAGTAACAGTTACAATATAATTGGCTGGGACAAATACATTGAAGGTATGGCTTTGACCATCTCCTAGGCCATTATCCCAAGTATAGGTATATGGAGGTGCACCTTCTGTTGCTGTTGCTTGAATAGTCACTTCCCCTCCTAAACATACAACTTGATCTTCTCCAGCATCAGACTGTGGAGTACAGAAAGGTGCCACATCATCAATTTTAAAGATTGTTGCTGTGGTTTCTGCTGTGTTACCACAATCATCTGTCACTGTAAATGTGACATCAATTTCTTCTTGATCTGCACATTCACTGAATGTATTAATAAAATCATTATCCCATGTCAAAGATGCCACATCACAGCCGTCATCTGCAACCGCTCCTCCAAATGCATTCAACCAAGCATCGATTTCTGCCACATTCCCTGCTCCATCACAATCAATAATTAAATCAGATGCTTCAATGTTAATTGTAGGGTTTGAAGTATCAACAATTGTTATAACAGCAGTTGCAGTGGTAAACAATCCACATTCATCGGTGGCCGTAAAGACAACAGTTCCAGATCCAGTATTACCACAATCGTTCGAAAGTGTTGCAGGTGAGTAATCATTAGTCCATGAAATTACACCATTACAAATATCTGTACTATTCGCCCCACCGTTCGAAGTTAACCAAGCTTGAATTAATCCATCCTGATCTGCTTCACTACATTCTAAATCTAGATTTGTAGGTTGAATATCAATTACAGGATTTGTAGTATCTACAATGGTAAATACAGCAGAGCTTGTCGTCTCGTTACCACAACCATCTGTTGCCGTAAAAATCACAGTTGCACTACCTGTCTCTCCACAATCATCTGACAAACTTGTAAAGTCATTCATCCATGTAACAGTACTACATTCGTCTGTTGCGTCTGCCCCTCCATTTGCTGCCAACCATGCATTCAATTCTGCTAAGTTACCTGCGCCATCACATTCTACCGTCTCATCTATTGATTGAACGGTAATAGTCGGTGGTGTTGTATCTTCTATTGTTATTGTTGCAGAAGTCGTTTCTGACAATCCACATTCATCCGTGGCGGTAAAAGTTACTAAAATTGAACCTGTAGCGCCACATCCATTGTTCTCAGTTCCTGGAACATAATCGTTAGACCAGACAATTGCTGAAGAATTACAAATGTCTGTACTGTTTGCTCCTCCGTTGCT
>JAHDIE010000081.1 GCA_020630955.1 Saprospiraceae bacterium | reverse complement strand
TTTTTTATCCTCGTCAACCTATTTGCCTGCGAGCAAAAATCAACAAACCTTCAGAATCCAGTATCAGAAATAAATCCTGCCGCTGAAGGATTTGATGAGAAAAACTCAGATGAGAAAGCCATCGAAATCGCAGACCAAGTTATGGAGGCCATGGGAGGTAGAAAAGCCTATGATGAAACTCGATTCCTGAGTTGGAACTTCTTTGGTAATAGAAAACATTGGTGGGACAAAGAGACAGGAGATATTCGAATCGAATCACAACGAGAAGATTTTAAACTTAAAATGAATATCCATGATATGAAAGGACAGGTCTGGAAGGAGGGAGAGCTTATGACCAACGTTGACTCATTGAGCAAGTACCTTCAACAGGGAAAAAATATGTGGATTAACGATTCTTATTGGTTGGTGATGCCGTTTAAGCTAAAAGATAGTGGAGTCACATTAAAATATTTGGGGGAAGAAAATTCAGACACAATTCAAGCCGATATCCTAGAATTAAAATTTAACAAGGTGGGCAAAACACCTGACAACAAATATTGGGTATATGTTGATAAAGAAACAAATTTGGTCAATCAATGGGCATATTTTGCAAATGCCTCGGATGAAAAACCACGTTTCATTATGCCTTGGAAAAATTATCAGCAATATGGTGATATCATTCTCTCTGATGATCGTGGCAAAGTAAAATTGTCAGAAATTTCAATAGGAAATGCCGGCCCTTTGAACGAAGCATTATAGGCAGATACTAAATCTTACCTAAGAATTATAATCTGAGACAATTTTTAGGTTTTGGTCTAATGCAATAATGTTCTTTTTGCAATAGGAAAAATTCTTAGCAACCAAAAAAATCGAATTTCTTTGCGCGTTAGAAATTCAAGTATTTATTTATATCTTTAAGAATACTCCAATAACCTCAAATATGACAATTCAACTTCTCAAGTCTATTGGTCTTAGCATATTATTGCTTTGTTTTTGCTGCAATATTGCTTTATCGCAGGCAGAGCAAAAGATGGAAAAAGGCCACGAATTTTTCAAACAAGGAGATTATCAAAAAGCGCTAGGGGCTTACGAAAATGCGTATCAGGATTATCTAAACGATGGTATGCAAAAGGAGGCAGTTGCTACTTTGGAATATGTCGCCAAATCTTATATGCATCAATATAAGACCGATATGGCCATGGAGAAATATTATCAAATGGCAAGCTTATCCAAGGAAGCTGGCTGGCACAAAATATACAAGGATGCACTCAATTCGATCATGGTCATAAAGAATTTTAGGGGCAAAACGGACTCCACAGAAATTTATGCTCATATGATTTTGAATGCAAAAGAATTAAACTTTAGGGATAGTTCAGATGCATTTACCATTCTTTCTAACGCCAAGATGGTGAGAATGGAACTGGATTCTGCGGAATTTTATATTAACAAAGCAATTGCCATCGATAAAATGAATAGTGATTCTTCTAGTTTGCCATTTAGCTATTCCGGTTTGGGGACCATTAAAAGTAAACAAGGGAAAACACAAGAGGCATTGGATATTTCAATTGAAGCTACAAAATGGTTAAGGCCGGGCATAGATGATTTCAAAAAAATCACCTTTTATCGGACAATTTCAGAGCTATTTCTTGACATTAAAAATATTCCAAAGGCAAAGGAATATATCAATGAATCAATAGAAATGGCCAAGGAACATAAGACGATTAACAATTTGGCTTATTCCTTACTGCAACGTGCTTACATCTACGATAAAGAAGAAAACTTCGAGAGGGCCTTGGTCGATTACCAAGAAGTGATGGTTATTCTTAGTGAAACAAAAACGAAATATTCATATGCAGAAGCTTTACTCGGTAATTGTAATTGTTATCTAGCAATGAATCAACATGCCAAATGTCCATCTTATCTAAAAGAATTTTCACAATTGGCTCCAGAGCTAGATGATGATAATTTGAATTTAAGATTTGATCTAATCAATCTAGAGTTAAGTTTGATCAATAAAACTTATTCAGAGGCCAAAAAATATATTGAAAAAGTAAAACAAAACCCAAACTATAGCAAGAGTATTTATCAGATTCAAAAATTAGAGCGGTTACAAGCAAGATATTATGAAAAGATAGCAAAACCTGAACTTGCATTGGAACATTTTAAAGCCTATCAGTCCATTCGTGATTCACTTTATACTCTTTCTCAAAGTATTGCCATGAGTGAGATGGAATCAAAGTTTAATAAGAAAGAAAACGAACTTGAAATTGCCAAATTAGAATTTAATGATCACAAAAATCAAACTCGGATCAGTAGACAAAGAACTTTTTTGGTTGTCGGTGGATTAATCTTATTCTGCTTGTCCTACCTAATGTTTAGAATTTTTTCTCAGAAAAGGCAAATTGAAAAACAAAACAAGCTCATTTCCCAATCTTTAAACGAGAAAGAACTTTTGCTTAAGGAAATCCATCATCGTGTCAAAAATAACCTACAAATCATTTCATCTTTACTTTCTTTACAAGGACAATACGTTGATGACCCCAATGTCAATGCAGCCATTCAAGAAGGTCGGAATAGAGTAAAATCAATGTCTTTGATCCATCAAAACTTATATCAAAAAGACAACCTTGCTGGAGTTCATGTCAAAGATTACATGCTCAAATTATTTCAAAATTTATTTGATTCTTATAACATAGCTCCAAATCGAATTTCTTTGGTTACAGATATTGATGAAATCGATTTAGATATTGATACCATCATCCCCTTAGGTTTGGTGATTAATGAATTATTGACCAATTCTCTCAAATACGCTTTTCCTGATGAACGAAAAGGAGAAGTGAAATTAACCATTAAGGAAGAGCAAGACCAATTGGTAGTAGCTGTGCAAGATGACGGGGTGGGTATTGAAGATGTAACAAAGCTTAGTTCAAATCAAAGTTTTGGTTTTGAGCTGATCGAAGCATTTAAACACAAACTCAAAGCGGACCTGGAAATAAGTGGAGAAAACGGGACCAAGGTTTCATTGAAAATTAATAACTACAAAAAAGTAGCATAGTGGAAGCTTCACTTCAAGCAAAAATACTTATAGTTGAAGATGAGCCTTTGATTGCGATGGATATCAAAGGAATACTGAGAAGAAATAATTATAACGTGATAGGTGTTGCGCATGATAGTGAGACTGCCCTAGATATGATTTACAATAGACAACCTGATTTGATTTTGATGGATATCAATATTGAAGGTCATAAAGATGGAGTTGAGGTCGCTGAGGTTGTTCAAGAGAAGTATAACATACCGGTGATATTTTTAACCTCATATTCAGATGATAATACCTTAGCACGGGCAGAAAAAACCCTGCCTTATGCTTATGTAGTCAAGCCATTTGAGGAAAGAAATTTGAAATCTGCCATTAAGATTGCCTTATTTAGTTTTAACTCCAATTCCTCGAGTAAAACGATTTCGGAAGCTTCTCTCCAATCTATTGCTAATGAAATAATTACAAAGAAGGAGATGGACGTTTTATTAAAAATAATGAAAGGCTTAGGCTCCAATCAAATTGCTGAGATTGAATATATTTCCATAAATACGGTAAAGTTTCATCAGAAAAATCTTTACAGAAAATTTGATGTTTCAGGTAAAACAGAACTTGTTTCAAAAATTCTAAATGAATTTATCTGATCAATGTAAATTATGCTTTCATTCATAATTTGATCAAGGTATGATGGTAAACATCCTATTGTTTTTAACAAAAAAAGGATAAACATTTCTTTAAGCGATACAAAACTATCCTAAAGGATAGCAAAGGTGCATAATGAATGGATGATATTTGAGTAATTATCAACCTCAAAATCATTGCTATGAAAAAACTTCTCAAATTTTGACATGCTATCTGTAGAGTGGTAAATAAGACTCTAATGCTCGCCATTCGTTTTTCCATTCTATAGAAAAATACTGGATGTAAAGTTGCTTAATTTTTAAAAGGGCTTCTGTGTGATTTCAAATCATGTCTTTTGAATAAAACTATTACTGGTCAATTCTAAAAACAACTTCCAAAATTTAATATCGAATTAAGCTTAACTTCTTTAATAGAAAAAATAAAATTATGATAACCTTAAAAAAAAGCGAGTCTAATGTAATAGACAAAAAAATAACTTCAAATCCTATCTTCACATTTTTAGCGATCCTGATGCTGTTCTGCATTCAAAAATCATTCGCACAATGGGATAATGCTGGGTCTCAAACACATATCCAAGGAGGTTCTGGCGGTCCAGAAATCGAAGGCAATAATGCATGGCTAGAACTAACCGGAACCAATAATTCAAATTCTATTCTTGGTTTGGAATTTTCGAATAATTCTGGTGCTGGCCAAGTATCAGAAGCATTTTTGCACTATAATTTGGGAACGAACAAACTACATTTCAGTCCAGATGGTTTGACAGGAAATTCAGTTTTCAATGTCGATGCTGATAATGGAAATACAGAAATAGGAGGAGTTCTAGATATCACTGGAGGGAATGTGGCAATACGATTAGACGGTGATGAAGCGGTATGGTATGATGGTGAAAAGTTTAGTTGGGGTTTTGACGGATTATCCAATCGATTTGCTAGACCTATAACCATAGGAGATAGCACGGTTCCTCCCACAAATACTGCATTGTTGACTTCTGGTGGTCAAGAAATAAAGATGGTGGGAGATAATTCTTATATCCAATGGCATACTGCTGCCAATAGTGATCCAACTGGACCCAATGCTGGGTTTATAGGGAGCAACCAGTTAGGAACAACATTTATAGAATCAAATTTAGGCAAAGTTACTCTTGATGGCGAAACGGGAATTCAATTTTTGGTTTCAGATGTAGTATCTATGTCTCTTGACGAGTTTGGTAATTTTGGAATTGGGACATCTACGCCTGCTTTTGATTTACAAGTAATTGGAGATACAGATATCACCGGTGAGTTGACAGCAGCTTCTGACAAAAGATTAAAAAAGAATATCCAGACTTTAGATAATGCATTAAGTACAATAGATGCTTTAAATCCAGTCAGCTATGATTTTAAAGTAAATGAGTTTCCGAGCATGGAATTACCTGAAAGACAAAAAATGGGTTTCATCGCTCAAGAATTAGAAATGCATTTTCCAGCATTGGTATCTACAGGTGCTGTAGTAACTGATACAGATGGAAATAGTTTTGAATGCAAAAGTGTAAATTATGTAGAATTGATTCCTGTATTAACAAAAGCAATCCAAGAACAACAAGAAATTATTAATTCACAGAAGGATGAATTGGCTTATTTGAAAGCAGAAATGGCAACAATAAAAACGATGTTGGCATCTTCGACTCAAACTTCGAATTCTAATAACGCAGGCCAAGAATAATGAAATGCTGAAACCCTAGTATAATCTCAAAATATTAATATTTCAATTTCTCAATATTTATTCTATAAATTTTGAGAAGTTGATTAGAGCGGGTTGCTTCATAGCGATCCGCTCTTTTTTACTTCCGTAAATGTCTTTTGGGAATTATTATATAATAGTCTATTAAAATATTCTTGGATTAAATCCTCTTTTAGTCTATGATTATATCGATTTAATCTAATTGTTAAAATAGGAGCTAAAATTGTAAATTTTAGTGTTAATAAATTATATACCTTGGGCTAAAATAAATTATGCAATTCATCTTTGTGAGAACAGTATAATATTCAAGAGAACAACGCACTAATCAGTAAAGTATGCTAAGAGGGCCTTTAATGATAATTCTGGTTTTATTAACACAATGTTTACTAGGCCAGGATTCAGAACCAGAATCTCATACTTCATTTTCCAATGTTACAATTAAAGCTGGTTTTAACAATGGAGCATTTAGAGACTTTAATTTTTCTCCATTGATTTATAAAAAAGCAGGAGCTTATTTTGGTGTAGAATATGAAAAATATAGCAGGAATGGACAGAATCTTTTTTTAGTTGGCTTAGACTATCTTGGAGGAGTTGGTAGTACAACAGCATCAGATTCCTTAAGTACAAGCTATATTGATGGAGGTATTGAATTAGCCTGGTTGAGAAAACTGAAGGAATACGATAATGTAAGTCTTTTTGTTGGAGCGGGATACTCTTCAGTTATCAGTTTTACTGAGTTTAATAATGTATTCGAAGCTTTTACATTTACGATTGCACATAGTTTAGGATTCAATTCAAGATTTGATTGGAAAATCAATAAAAGAAACCACTTAAAAATGGGTCTTTCTGTTCCTTTGATTTCTCTTCTAGTAAGACCACCTTATTCAGGTTATGATGATGAATTACAAGAAAATCTAGATCATCCAATCCGGTTGATCACCAATGGCGAATGGGTGACTGTAAATTCATTTTTTTATTCTCATCTTCATGTTGAACACGAATTTCATATCAATGATCGATGTACAACTCATCTCGAATATGTATTTCGTTATCAACAAGCACCAAGTATGAAACAATTTAACCATCAAATTTCTGCTGGTCTCAGCTACAAATTTTAGATTATGAAAAATTTAGTGCAACTTTTATTTCTGCTTTTAATGATAGGGGCTTTCTATTCTTGTGAGCGCACATTGATAGGTGAAGATCCAGAAAATACTCCACAAAATAATTTTGAACTATTTTGGAATGAATACAATGAAAGATATGGTTTGTTTCATGCTAGAGGAAGTAATTGGGATAGTATCTACCAAGTTTATAGACCATTGGTAAATAGTACCACCAGTATGGATCAGTTGTTTGATATTTTTAGTGAAATGGTAGATTATTTGGATGATAGCCACGTTTCAATTTTTGAGCGTAGAACTGGTAAATTATTTATTTCGGGGTTTGAAAAAAACGAAGAAGCTAAGGAAATAATGGATCGTAAATTGGTGGAGGAGTCCTACCTTAAAGAAGTCCAAGTAAGAGATGAAGCAAATTTATTTGTGCAATCCATGATTAAAGACAAACCTATAGGTTACATTTATTGGAAAGGAGTAGAATCCTATCACGATGATATGTTTGCAGAAGCATTAACTGCATTCAATAATGAAGAAGCAATCATCATCGATCTTCGGTCCAATCGAGGAGGGGACGGGATAACTTCTAGAAGAATTGCAGGCCGATTTAGCGATGGTGAACACTTTATACATACTGTGAAAAACAAAATAGGTCCTGGAGAAAATGATTTTAGTGAACCCATTAAGTTTTTTACGGAAGTGATAGGAGACCAACAATGGACCAAACCTGTCATCTTATTAACCAATCGAGCATCTATTAGTGCAGCTGAAGATTTTACATTGAACATGAAAGCATTTTCTCATGTTACACAAATTGGAGATATCACTGCTGGAGATTTTTCAAATACCAGTTTACATCGCTTTTTCCCAAATGGTATAGAAACAATCTACTCCACACAATGGTATCAATTACCAGATGGGTCAGCAATTGATGGTATAGGTAACATTCCAGATATTGAAGTAATCAATAAATTGGAAGATGTACAGAATGGAATTGACGAAGTTTTAGAAACAGCCATTCAGTTCTTAAAGGATGAATATGGGATTGGATAA
>JAHDIE010000080.1 GCA_020630955.1 Saprospiraceae bacterium | reverse complement strand
CAGAAGTCCCAACACTAATCGTTCCATCATCATGCACCATAAACTGTGTAGATGTTCCAGTACGTACCCTCAACGGATCATCTCCAGTTACTCCATCTACTTGCAAAGTCGCTTGAGGATTAGTATTATTCACTCCCAATTGCTTATTGTCAAACTCACCAAAAAGAAGAATATCATTTTCAGTATTTCCTATTCTTAATCGATCACTTTCTACTGCTGTGCGACCTACCTCATAACCAATGTATACATTATCATTGCCTATATTTGAGAACCCACCAGTACCTTCTCCGATATATACATTCCTTATTCCAGAAGTATTATTTTGACCAGCACCAGCACCAATATACACATTATCAGTTCCATCACTTTCTCGTCCAGCTTCCGCACCAATAAAAGTATTAGATCCTGAGCTTAGGCCATTGGTGTTACTTCCTGCACGATAGCCAATAAAGGTATTATTGTTATCATCAGTATTTGACTCGCCAGCTCTAGACCCCAAGAAAGTATTATTGATCCCAGTGGTATTACTTTCACCAGATGATTGACCAAAAAAACTATTCTGAGATCCAGTAGTATTTGCCTTTCCACTCGTAAATCCAACCATCGTATTGGATATCGCATCCGCCTGACATACTTTTCCAGCTTCATATCCAATAGCAACATTAAAATCAGCCTCAGAAGATTCCCCGGCTAATGATCCAACAAACACACTTTTCTCTGAATCATCAGAATCCGTTCCTGCTCTATATCCCAAAAAAGTGTTATCACTACTAAGATTTCTATACCCAGATCGTCTGCCTATAAAAGTGTTTTGAATTCCTTCTACATTTAAAAATCCAGCTGATTTGCCAATAAAAATATTATCTGAACCTGTGGTTGTACTTCCGCCCGCTGATCTTCCAATGGCAATATTATTTATTCCTGTCATATCATCTCCAGCAAACTCCCCTATATTAATATTTGCATTTGATCCATTTGCAAGCTCTAGTCGGATATCTCCATTTGGACCATTTTTGAATCTGGCAGTTCCTGAAGAACCTTCCACTTTTATAGCAATGTAATCAGCATCCCCAAACTCAAATGCCCTAACATATGTATCTGCATCTGTAGGGTCTTCAATAATATCCAATGACCCAGTTCCTAATGACCCCCAAACAGTGCCATCATGATATTCTAACTCATTGGTTGTACTATTAAAAATAACCATCCCCTTTTGTGCCGCAATGGCATCTCTTTCAACAGTAGTAATTCTAGGAAATAAAATGTTATCAATATTAACTTCAGCTTCACTTTGAGCAAAACCATTCGAACATATGCCAAAACAAAGAAAAATTAACACCAAATATCTAATGTGTTTCATAATTAAGGTTTTAATTAAAGAATACCTCAAATGTCAATAAGAAGGACACAGTATAAAACACCTTATTAGTCCATAATGCAAAATCACTGTTTTAGGGGATTCAAGATAGACCATGCATCCAAGAAGGGCAATGAACAAGGATTCAGTGGATAAAAGTATATTTAGAAAACATTACTTTAAAAAACAAGCCTCAAGATTCCTACTTCACACTTCCTACTCCTTCAACCAGCCTAAATCTTGCTCCTTAAAAGCAACTTTAAATGCTTGAATGCTATCGTAATGCTTCAACTTGATATTTAACTCAACAACTTCCAATTCTGAAACCAATTCAATATTAAGGTACTTATCATACGCATGACTGATCGGGCCAAAATACATGAACCCAATTTTTTCATGACTGATCAAATTATTGCTCTCCATCATATCAGGACGAGGCAACATGGATGGAATCTTATCAAGAAAAAAACCAAGGTTACTAATCAATGTTCTTGTATAGGAATGTTTAGAATAACTCCATCCTCTGAGAAGTAAATTCTTATTCGCTATGATACAGGCATGTTCAACATGATATCGAATACTGGTTCCATAATTCATGCTTTCACCCAACAAAAGTTTCTTGAAATTCTTCCAAATGGTTACAATCGATTCTGTTCGACTTGCTTTAAACAAGGTCAGAATATTCCTTGGATGGATGATATTGATTAGCTTGGAATAAATAGCAGTTACTTAATTGTAAATGAATGAAAAGCTGCTAGATATTGATTGGGGTAGAAAGATAGGAATATTTCTTTAATAACAGATGTCGTTTACAAAATCATTGACTTCTGAACTTCCTCCTTTCTTTATTTCACTTACCTTTGGCATTAAACCATATCTATTTCATGAACACTAAAATTTGGCGGTCAGAGCTGTTTAGACATTTGGATGGAATTGCTACCGCCCCTGTAGCATATTGTTTACACAAGCATGATATTCTTTCCTATCTATTAGAAATCAAATCTACAAGTCTTAATGAACTTGCTCATCGATATAAATCAAATGAAGGATATCTGAATGTTGCCCTGCGTGTACTTGCATCTCAAGGATGGCTGGAATATAAGTTAGAAGAAGAGGATGTTTATATTTCCATAAATGACAAAAGTGAGATGGCATTTACCTTAGCAGCTTTGTTTAAAGACGTTGTTGATTTAATACAATTTTCCGAGCAATTTCACCCTCGTAAATTTGATATTGAACCCTTCAAAAAACTTGAGGAAATATTCAATAAATATTATCAATCTTATAACCTGACTTGCGATATAAAGGATCCTAAAGGAAAGATAGAGTTGCAAATTCTAAAACTAATTGAAGGGATATTGGTAGGACCAACCATAGTGATTTTAGGGATGGGCGGGATGTTTCATCAATATTTTATGCAAGCATCTTTCAAAGCCGAGGAGTACCACAAAGACCCTGAAAGTTTTTCGAAAATTTTAGATTTTTTAACTCATTTGGGATGGTTTGCAAAATCATCTGATACTTATGCATTTACCGAAAAAGGACTCTTCTTTGCAAAGAGAGCCTCCGCTTATGGTGTAACTACTTCTTATATTCCAACATTCAGAAAATTAGATGAGCTCATTTTTGGCAATGGTGCTTATTTTACCCAACATCAATATGGAGAAAAAGAATCGCATGTTGATAGAGCCATGAATGTTTGGGGATCAGGAGGTGCTCATGGTGCCTACTTCAAAAAATTAGATCATCTAATCCGAGATATTTTTAATCGTCCTCTTAGTGAACAGCCAAAAGGAATTTTAGACATGGGCTGCGGCAATGGCGCCTTTCTTATCCACCTATTTGAAGTAATCGAAAAAGAAACTTTGAGAGGTCAGCATCTTGATACTCATCCTTTGGTTTTAGTTGGGGTTGATTATAATCAGGCTGCCATTGCTGTAACCAAGAAAAATATTATTCAAGCAGATATTTGGGCAAAAATTATCTGGGGAGACATTGGAGACCCCAATCAACTGGAAGAAGATTTAATAAGCAATTATAATATTCATCTGAATGATCTGTTAAATGTCAGAACATTTCTTGATCACAACAGACCTTGGTTTGAGCCTTCGGAAAAAATAAATCATCAAACAAAATCAACTGGCGCATTTGCTTCCAAGGGAAGACGATTGACCAATGCATTGGTAGCTTCTAATTTAAAAGAACACCTTTTAAAATGGAAACCATATCTTAAAAAATATGGTTTACTAATCATTGAATTACATACAATATCACCCAACCTAACTGCACAAAACTTAGGAAATACAGCTGCCACCGCATATGATGCTACCCATGGTTTTTCAGATCAATATATTTTAGAAATTGATAGCTTTTTAGAAGTTATAGATGAAATAGGAATGTATTCACACCCCAACTATTTTTACAAATTTCCCAATTCTGAATTGGCAACCGTAAGCATTCAGTATTTAATTCACCAATAGAAAGGCCTATCATAACATTAGCCTTCTTAAAATTCAGGAAATTATACTTAAATGCAATAATTTTCCTTCCTTTGTATTAAATTTTTTCTTAATATGAAAATTACAGTTGTTGGTACAGGATATGTCGGACTGGTTTCAGGAACCTGTTTTGCAGAAACAGGGAATAATGTGGTATGTGTAGACATTGACAACAAAAAAGTTGATGCAATGAAAAATGGGCAAATTCCCATCTATGAGCCAGGCCTAGAGACCCTTTTTAAAAGAAATATCGAACAAGGTAGATTGTCATTCACAACATCACTTGAAGAAGGTACTGAGCATGGAGAAATCATTTTTTTAGCCTTACCTACTCCTCCTGATGGCGATGGTTCTGCAGATCTTAGTTTTATATTGAAAGTAGCCGATGATCTGAGTAAGATTATTAAAAGTTATAAAGTTATTGTTGATAAAAGCACAGTTCCTGTTGGAACATCAGAAAAAGTAGAAGCAGCTCTCGCTCAGAATTTAGATGCTTCTCTTTTTGATGTTGTTTCTAATCCTGAGTTTCTAAGAGAAGGGGTAGCCGTTCAAGACTTCTTAAAACCAGATAGAGTGGTTGTAGGAACTAGTTCCGCAAAAGCAGAAAAAATCATGCGAAGATTGTATGAGCCGTTTGTGAGACAAGGAAATCCCATCATTTTTATGGATGAGCGATCAGCAGAGATGACCAAATATGCAGCAAACTCCTTTTTAGCCACCAAAATCTCATTCATGAATGAAATCGCCAATCTTTGCGAATTGACCAATGCGGATGTAGATAAGGTTCGAAAAGGAATAGGAACAGATACAAGAATTGGAAAAAGATTTCTTTTCCCAGGAGTAGGCTACGGAGGATCATGTTTTCCAAAAGATGTTCAAGCACTACACAAAACAAGTCTAGATCATAATTATGATTTTAAAATTTTGGAAGCTGTCATGGATGTGAATAGCAGGCAAAAATTAATTATCGCCAATAGAATACTGTCACATTTTGGAAATGATCTAAGTGGTAAAAAAATTGCTATTTGGGGATTATCTTTTAAACCATCAACTGACGACATAAGAGAAGCCCCTGCCTTGTACACCATAGATCTACTTCTCCAGAACAATGCACAAATATCAGTTTTCGATCCTGAGGCTATGGATAATGTCAAAGAAAAGTATGACAATAAAATTCACTATGCCAAAGACCAATACGAAGCATTAGAAAACGCTCATGCCTTAGCCATCATGACAGAATGGAATGTTTTTAGAACACCAGATTTTAATTTAATGAAAAGCAAAATGAAAACGCCATTAATTTACGATGGCAGAAATCTTTTTGAAAACAATGAAATGGAAGAATTGGGATTCGTCTATTCATCAATTGGAAGGCCAATTTCAAAAAATTAATTATGAAACGAATTCTAATTACAGGTTGTGCAGGTTTTCTTGGATCACATCTTTCGGACAGGTTTCTGAAAGAAGGTTTTGATGTTATTGGAATGGATAATCTACTAACGGGTGAAATGAACAATATCGCCCATCTAATGAAAGAAAAGCATTTTACTTTCTACCATCATGATGTTAGTAAGTTTGTTCATGTTCCGGGAGATTTGGATTACATATTGCATTTTGCATCTCCCGCAAGTCCAATTGATTATCTCAAAATGCCCATCCAAACCCTGAAAGTAGGAAGTCTTGGAACACACAATTTATTAGGATTAGCCAAAGCAAAAAAAGCTTGTTTATTGATTGCCTCTACATCTGAAGTTTATGGTGATCCATTGGTACATCCACAAAGCGAAGAGTATTGGGGAAATGTCAATCCAATAGGACCAAGAGGTGTCTATGATGAAGCAAAGCGTTTCCAAGAAGCCATAACCATGGCCTATCACACCTACCATGGACTAGATATTAGGATTGTAAGAATATTTAATACCTATGGCCCTAGAATGAGGTTGAATGATGGACGTGCACTCCCTGCATTTTTTGGCCAAGCTATAAAAGGAGAAGATATTACTGTTTTCGGAGATGGATCCCAAACAAGGTCATTTTGTTATGTTGATGATCAAGTAGAAGGAATATATCGTCTACTGATGAGTGATTATCACCTTCCGGTAAATATTGGAAATCCTGTAGAAATTAGCATCAAAGATGTAGCAGAAGAAATTCTTACTTTAACAAATAGCACTTCAAAAATCATCTATTTGGACCTGCCAAAAGATGACCCTAAGGTTAGAAAACCAGATATCTCAAAAGCAAAAGAAATATTAGCTTGGGAACCTAAAGTATCAAGGAAAGAAGGTCTAGAATTAACTTACCAATATTTTCTTAAAAAAATTGAATCCAACAATTAAGAAAACACTTAAACCATCATTATTGACTTATTTTCCATTGTTCTAACCAACTACTTTTTAGTTTTTATACTACACCCAACCGCTTTTGTACTACTTGGATCTGGATCCATTCCTTTTTCTAATGCCGCAATAGCCATTTCTACATATCTTTCTTCTACCGCCGATGCATCTTGAGCATTATCATCAATAGCTCCGATATATTTAACTACCAAGTCATTGTTCAACAGATAGACATGAGGAGTTTTGGTTGCTCCATACATTGGATAAATTTTTTGCCCTTTATCCATTAAGTAAGGAAATGGAAATGCTTTTTCCTTTGCTCTTACTATCATATTTTCAAAACTGTCTCCCGGCTTCACTTCGGGATCATTAGGATTAATCGCTATCACAGGATACCCTTGCGCAGCAAACTTATTGTGCAATTCAATTAAGCGGTCCTCATACATCACAGCATATGGACAATGGTTACATGTAAACGTTACTATATAACCCTTTGCGTCTTCATAATCAGACAGGGAAACCATCTTGCCATCTACATTCATCAATTCAAAATCTGGTGCCGTATCTCCAACATGTAATCCTCCATGATCAAAGGAATAGGTAGATCCTATCAAAGCAAGTGTAATAATTGTAAATAATATATTCTTCATTTCTTAGATTTAATAGCTTTATTTAAGTAACAAATTAATTCATTTTTGGTTATCTAACAATAGTATTCTATTAACTGTGGAATAACCAAGACTTATCACTGTCCATCAAGGAATTTGAGCAATGATTTCTTCTACATTATTGAAATCCCGTTCAAGAAAAACTCTTCCATTTTTGTTATATATTACTGTAATTGGAATCGAACCACTCCAAGCAGGATCCACCTTATCAATCCAATCATTATATTTTGCATCCTTTAGGAAAATAACTTCAGATGTAACTCTATGTTCATTTAGAAAAGGCAACAATTTAGACTCCAACTGATTTTTAAAATCCAAACTTACCAAAATCACTTTTATTATATTTTCACTTTTATCCTTTCCTGGCAACTCTTCAAAGTAAGGCAATTCCTTCACGCAGGGTCCACACCAAGTAGCCCAAAAATTAATTACATAAGTTGTATCACCTCCTTGATGAAAGATATGTTCCATTTCAGCAAAGTGGTCGTATGTAGTTAAGTTTTCGACTGTCCATACCTTCTCCTGCACACAATTCTTCATCCCCAACGAAATCCAAATACAAAAAATCAATATTCCAATAACTTTCATATTTCAAGATACCATCAATATATTTATTTTAAAACCCTAATTCATAAAACAATCTTTCTTTTATAATTTTCATAACCATAAGAGAAGGCTTTTACTTTTTTTGTCTACCACACAAAAAAAGTAACAAAAAAAAGTCACCGCT
>JAHDIE010000079.1 GCA_020630955.1 Saprospiraceae bacterium | reverse complement strand
GAAATAGATATTTTGGCTGTTTCAAAATTATTGGATGCTGCACTTTTGTTGGATTTAAAAAAGTAAATCAATGAATGAGGAATTAGATTGGACAAAATTTAGTCGTACAGTGGTTATCGATGCAAGATTGGAAAAGGTAATGGATTCCTGGATGAGTCAAGCTCAATTGGAAAAATTCTTCTTAAAAGAAGCAAAGTTTTATAAAAACGGGGTTCAGAAAGAAGCAGAAGAGCGGATAGAGCTAGGAGATAGCTACGAGTTTTCTTGGTATGGAACAGATTTTACTTCGACCGGGGAAGTTTTAGCAAACGATCATAGTAATCATCTCAGATTTTCTTTTTTGACTTGCGTTGTTGATGTGGAATGTGTTGAAGAACATGGATATGCTGTGCTTAATTTAACCCAAAGCAAAATTCCAACAGATGATGAATCGAAGCTTCGATATTATGTTGAATGTACAAGAGGGTGGACATTTTATTTGACAAATCTAAAATCAATATTAGAGGGAGGTCTTGATTTAAGAAATAAAGATGACCGATTTCAGCGTGTGATCAATACCTAAATTAACATCTCGTTCACACAAAAGACTGCATTCCTTGTGACAAAAAATTAGCTAGGTTGTTTTAATTATAAAAGCAGGATATGACCTTTGCTTATACCAAAGAAAAAATAACTTCTCCTAATTGGGAAGGAGTCAGAGCAATCTACAAAAAGCTTAGTACTGAGTTTCATGTTCTTACGGATTCCTATCAACTTGAGATTTCAAAAGCAACCAAGATTAACCTTGATCATCTGATCGTGGCGATCGATGAAGTTGATAATTGCATTGATGATATTTCAGATAAGCAAACCAGAGATTCGATTTGTACTTCATTACTAAGTTATCTTAAAGATGAGAGAAAGGAATTCAGTCATCCATATGCTACTATTTTACTATCTGAAAGAATTGGTAATATTAAAAATATTACTCATCGAGAGGAAATTGTTGAAATATTCTATGCTGCGGTTAAATCGATATTTCATTTTACTGAAATGAAAAGGCACACTTCGGAAATAGATGAATTAATTGATTTTGTTCTCAAAGAAGGGAAGGCCACAGGGGAGCTTCCACTTTCTATTCTAAAATTAAATCAATCAGAACCTTTTGGTGAGTTTTTTACTCGATTGTGCACGCTAATGGGTGTGGCAGATCTAATTGTTGATGCATGGTCTGATTATAAAAAGGGATATATAAAAGTTAGACCTTCCCTAAAGTTGTATTATAAATTAAATAAGATTTTAGTGACAGAGGGCTTTAAGTTACTCTGGTATTTCCCCAAAAAGATAAAATTTTTGGGTTACTGTCTTCGATTTTCAATGGCCTTGTTGATTAAAGATTAAGTTATTCAATGGTATGGTAAATTGATGTCATAAATGATTGGCATTAAACTCTTAACTTAGTGTAAACGAAAAAAGATTGACATGACTAGAGGAATTTTCACTTTGTGTTGTATTGTACTTTGTATTTGCAATTCAGTATCACAAAATATTTTCAATGTTCCAGGTGATTATGATAAAATTCAAGATGCTTTAAATGCAGCGGAAGACAACACGATCATTAATGTTTCTGAAGGTGTTTATTATGAAAATTTAATTTGGCCTTTGGATGTAAATAATTTGGAATTGAAAGGGGCTGGTGCTGAATTTTCTATTATTGATGGTCAGCAGATGAGTCATGTAATATTGATGGAATATGTTTTGGATGCTAGTATTGAAGGTTTTACATTGATGAATGGAAGTATTACAAACTTAGATAATGGAACTTATGAAGGTGGAGCAGGACTCTATGTAGAAGGGAGTAGTCCAAGATTGAAAGATTTGGTGATTAGGGAAAATATTGGAAAGGGGACAAAGATTGCAGGAGCTGGAATGTTATTGAAGGATTTCAGTGGAGAAATTCAAAATTGTGAATTTCTTGAAAACACAATTGAAGCAGAATTAGCTTTAGGTGCAGGGTTATATGTTGATGGATTTTCTGGAATGATCAGTTCATGCAGAATCGAAAATAATGAAGTGGTTACTAAAGAAATATCCAAAGGTATAGGGCTGTACATAAGTTGCAATGATGAAGTTCAAATTTCAGACTGCATCATTAATAATAATGTGATGCAAGGAGATTCTATCTCAACCAATAGATGTTACGGTGGAGGACTATTTTTAGATATAGTTGAGAGTGAATATGATATCATTGATGTACAAATTTCAAATTGCCAGTTTACCAATAACTATATTGGTAAAATAGGTAATGGTGCAGGGATGCAAATTAACAATAGCAATTTGCAGGTTCGGATAGACTCCTGTTTGTTTCAGAATAATATAATTGAAGGATTAGAAGAAAACTTTAATGGGATGGGTGGAGGAATATTGAGTTACACCAACAAACTTAACATCAATCACTCAATATTTAAGGAAAATAAAGTACAATTTGGAGCTGGATTATATTTGTATTCACTTTCAGAATTAGAAGCTGATGATTACGAAGTAATAATTAATTCTTGTGTATTTGACTCAAATATTTCTAATGAAGGAAGTGTATTTTGTGGCAAAACAAATTTTAATACGAAGACTTTATTCAAAAATTGTATCGCTAAAAATAATATAGGTTCAACCATAAAAGCTGAAGGATTGATTGCTCAAGGATTTGACTTTTTCTATGAACTTATAGAATTAGAGCATTGTACATTTGCACATAATTTTGGAGCGATTGATTTTAATATCGTTGACTTTAAAGCCAAAAATTCAATTTTTTGGAACAATGGGGAACAGGAATTTGAAGCACCCAATTGTGTTTTTGAAATAACTCATTCAATTCTGAAAGGAGGGGGTACTGGAACAAATACCATTGTTGATGATCCACTATTTATAGATCAAGAAAGTTTGGTGCCTGCAGAAGGATCACCTTGTATATCCAATGGGACTTCCGATATATCGTTAAGCAAGGATATTGATGGTAACCCAAGACCTCAACCTATTAACACTGCTCCCGATATTGGTGCATTTGAGGTAGACTATGGAATTAGTAAAATCTCAGATCAACCGAAATTTGAAATTGGTATATTCCCAAATCCTGCCAGTGAAACGTTATATTTTGAGGAGGAGGTTGAAATGTGTGTTGTCTATAATGATTCGGGGGAAAAGCTAATGGAGGTCAAAAATGTATCAAACATTGATATAACTGTATTGACGAAAGGAAGTTATACCGTTGAATTAATACGAGATCAAAGGACTCTCATTCATAAATTTGTCAAATTTTAAGGAAAATAAAAAGTCAAAGTAATTCCAAATTTATTTTTAGATAAGTCTAAAAATGCTCATATTTGTGAATATGAGTGAACTATTTGAATTATTAAGTACCGCATTATTCCAAAGAGCCTTGATTACCTCTTCAATGGTAGGTCTTATGTGTGGCATCCTTGGTGTATTTCTAGTTTTGAGAAATATGTCCTTAATTGGAGATGCTTTATCCCATTCAGTGTTACCAGGAATATTCTTTGCTTTTGTGGTTGTGCAAGCTTACAGTTCTGTTGCCTTTTTTATAGGATCAAGTATTGCTGGTTTAGTGGCGGCAATATCTATCAGTTGGATTCAGCAAAATATGACCACTAAAAATGATGCAGCGATTGGTATTGTGTATACCTGTTTGTTTTCAATAGGGGTAATAGGAATATCTTGGCTTCAGCATTCTGATGGTGTTCATATAGATCTAAAAGATTTTTTATTCGGAAATGTATTGGGTATTTCCAATGAGGACATTTACCTAACCTTTGGAGTTATGTTGTTTACAATTCTGAGTGTTACCTTATTCTACAGACATCTTTTTGTTTCCACTTTTCAGGAGACGATTGCACAGACGATGGGAATTCCCACTAAGTTTTTGCATTATTTTCTGTTGTTGATTTTGTCATTTGTTGTAGTGGCTTCTTTGCAAGCAGTTGGTGTTATATTGGTGGTAGCAATGTTGGTAACTCCTGCATCGACCGCTTTGCTTTTATCAAACAAGATGAAACACGTGATCATTATCTCTGCATTATTAGGTATGGTTTCTGCGGTTTTAGGATTGATAGCATCTATAGTTTTTGATTTTCCTCCAGGACCTACTATGGCGGTAGTATCTGCATTGATCTATTTGATGGCTGTTTTGTTTTCTCCTGAGCATGGTGTCATTTTTAAGTTTATCAGGGAAAGGAATGAATCTAATCGAATAGAAAAAGAGGATATCATTAAATATGTTTTTAAAAACGAAGGAGCTAAACTTTATGACATTGCTCAATTTATTGGCTTAACTGACAATAAGGTTCAAAATCTACTATCCAGCTTATCCAAAAGTGGATTGATAAATAAAAAAGGAGATACAATCATACTAACCAATACAGGTGAAGCTCAGGCCAACAAATTGATACGGGCTCATCGATTATGGGAAACCTATCAGGTAGAAGCAATGGGAATGGATGCTTCGAAAATTCATCCTGATGCAGAAAGAATGGAGCATCATTTGTCGAAAGACATCTTGGATAAGATTTCAAAAGATTTAGGTCATCCAGATGTGGATCCTCATGGTTCTCCAATACCACCAAGAGGGTAATAGTGTTTATTTTTCAAAAGTCTTTTCTGTCTTTTAATAAAGGGAAGGAGTTTAATCCAACCTTATAACTAAGCGTTTCAATTAAAAAAATGATTTGAGAGGAATATGTTTAATCCTGCAATTTTTTGTGGTCGCATTCTCTTTTGCATTGTCCATAAAGATTTAAATTGTGGTGAGTGATATTAAATTCTAATAGTTCACCCATCATGGATTTAATTTGTTGGATTCTAGGATCGCAAAATTCTAATACCTTGCCACAGTCGACACAAATTAAGTGATCGTGTTGTTTGTAGCCATAGGACTTTTCAAATTTGGTAAGATTTTCTCCAAATTGAATTCTGTTGACCAAGTCACAATTGACCAAAACCTCAAGTGTATTGTATACAGTTGCTCTTGAAACCCTATAGTTTTGGTTTTTCATGTGGATATAGAGCGCTTCTGCATCAAAATGATCAGTTTGCTTATATATTTCTTCAAGAATGGCAAACCTTTCTGGAGTTTTCCGGAATTTGTTTTTTTCCAAAAATGCGGTAAAGATCGTTTTAACTTCTACAATAATATTTTCTAATACCTCTTCTTGTGACATAATTGGTTATTTCTCTATTCTTATAACGGATTGGACTCCTTCAAGTTTCTCGATGGCTCTCACAGCAACATTTAGTTGATTTTTGTTAAGAACAAACATACTGATCTTTCCTTCAAAATATCCTTCTTTACCTTCGATACTAAAAGAGCGAATATTAAGATTTAGTTCGTTTGATATTTCGTTTGTAATGGCTTGAATTACGCCAACTCCGGAATCGATTCCAGTGATTAGTAGGTCGACCGCAAAGTTAGAAGCAGTATTGTTTTTCCATTCCGCTTTCATGACCCGATAGCCAAAGTTGGCCATAAGGTGGGTAGCGTTTTTACAGACTGTTCTATGTATTTTCATGATGGAATTTGCGGTAGTGTATGCAAAGATATCATCGCCTTGCACAGGTTTACAGCACTTTGCTAATTCATATTTGTAGTCATCGGCAGGTTCTCCATTGATAAAGATATTTGCATTGCTGGTTTTTTCCTTTTTCTGAGGTTTCTTTTTGGCAGTTTCGGTTGAGCTTGGTGCTTGTTCTCCTTCTTCAACTGGAATTAAAACCAATTTTCCTTTGTCAACAGTAAAAGCTTTTAGTTCACTTATTTTGAGTGTTTCATTTGCGAAAGCGAAATAGATATCTGGTCGATTTGTAAATCCAAAATGTTTGACAAGCATGTCTATATTTTCTTCAAAATCAACCTTCATGTTTTTTAGTTTACGCATGAGGGCTTCTTTACCGACTTCCCCTTGCTTGCGTCTTTCTTCTTTCATCGCAGATCTGATCTTAGATCTTGCTTTTCCAGTTACGACCATTTTCAACCAGTTTTCATTTGGCTTTTGATTTTTCTGAGTTGTAACATGTAATTGATCTCCATTGCTCAGTTTGAATCCCATGGGGACCAGCTTGTTATTTACTTTGATTGCAGTCGCTCGATAACCGACATCGGAATGGATATCAAAAGCGAAATCAAGTGCTGTTGCACCTTTTGGTAATATTCTCATATCGCCATTGGGTGTAAACACATATATTTCCTCATTGAATAGATTGGTTTTAAAATCTGTGATAAACTCAAGTGCATCTGAATGGTTAGAATCAAGCATGTCACGAATACTGTCTAGCCATCGATCATAGACATTGCTATTGCTTTTGTTGTTATTGATATTTTCTATCTCTTTGTATTTCCAATGAGCTGCAAATCCACGTTCTGCAATATCATCCATTCTTTCGGTTCGAATCTGTACTTCTACATATCTACCATTGGGTCCTACGACAGTTGTGTGTAGAGATTCGTACCCATTTCCTTTTGGAGTGGTTACCCAGTCTTTTAATCGTTCAGGTATTGGTTTGTAAAAATCGGTAATGATAGAATATACATTCCAGCAAGAAGTTTTTTCTTTTGAAAGATCTACATCAAGAATGATCCTTACGGCAAATAGGTCATAGATTTCTTCAAAGCTTACACCTTTCTTTTTGATTTTGTTGTAGATAGAATAGATTGCTTTTGGTCTTCCGAGCACTCTATATGTAAGTCCAAGTTCTTCTAGTTTTATTCGAAGGGGTTGTAAGAATTCTGCGATATAAGCTTGTCTTTCCCCTTCAGTGCTTTCCAATTTTTGAGCAATCTCTTGATATTTGTCAGGCTCATTAATTTTCATAATGATGTCCTGAAATTCAGTTTTTATTTGGTAGAGTCCTAGGCGATGAGCCAGGGGTGCATAAATGTAAGATGTTTCAGCTGCGATTTTTAATTGTTTGTGTCGCGGCATTACATCGATGGTTCTCAGGTTGTGAATTCTATCAGCCATTTTGATTAGAACCACTCTTACATCTTGGGTTAAAGTGCTGACCACCTTTTTAAAGTTTTCAGCTTGTGGGCTTTCGACATTGTAAAGACCATCTAATTTGGTGAGGCCATTTACGATAAGTGTAATCTTAGGAGTAAAATTTTCTTCAATATCTTCTAATTCGAAAGGAGTATCTTCTACTACATCGTGTAAAATGGCAGAAATAACCGCGGTAGGGCCTAGACCGATTTCTTGAAAACAAATTCTGGCTACTTCGATAGGGTGCAGAATGTAGGGTTCTCCTGACTTTCTTCTTTGAGTCCAATGGCCTTTAAGCGCTATATTGTAAGCCTTCCTTAGGAGAGTTTCATCATCACCACGTAATTTTGGTTTGATAAGTTGGTGTAACTTATCAAAAGCTTCATTGACAACTACCAATTCTTGATCATCTATTGCTTTTCTTGCCATATAGTTTGTTCAAATATTTGCTTAAAAATAAGCACAATTAGTCAATACGGGCTAAGTTTATTGATTGTAGCAATATATCTTTAATAGAAGTGAGAAATCCCTTGCTACAATTAAAAAACATTTTATCTTTGCAACTCTTTGAAATATTGGGCGGGTATGATGGAATTGGTAGACATGCTAGACTTAGGATCTAGTGCTTAAC
>JAHDIE010000005.1 GCA_020630955.1 Saprospiraceae bacterium | reverse complement strand
CTTAGCGCAAGAAAATTGGATTTCTATATCTAATATAAATTCTGACACGACAGAAATGAATGGTTCTTTCAGTTTCTCATTTTTAAAGGAAGTCGGGCTTGAGGAATTTAGAGACTCACTATATATGCATGAAGGATACTTTACATCAGAATTTCTGGATATTTGAATAATCTAAATCTTCATATAAAATAAAATAGCGAAGATTTAATAAATACAAAGGACTTACTTTATGGTGGATTTTTTGTTTTACCCTCAATAAGAAAGAGTAAATACATTTTTCAATAATGCCGAAGTAAACTTACAGATACTAAATGTCTTTTCATTTAAAGTACATTCCTTATGTCTGGACATGTATAGCACTTTAGGATTCGATCCAAATTATTTTTTGTGTCAGATTACTAAAGGAATTGAAGTTGATAATTGATTATCAATATTTTATAAAAAAAATGGCCCCACTTTTCGACGAAAAAAAGTGAGGCCGTGCCTTATTTATTAGTAGCCCGTAGGGGAATCGAACCCCTCTTACCAGGATGAAAACCTGGCGTCCTAGCCGATAGACGAACGGGCCATTTTCAGCGACTGCAAATATATATTATTCTTTTTTAAAGTGGAATATATTTTTCGCCAAAATAATGGACTTCATTGAAAATTAAATCCATTTTGTATGGTACAAAAAATGAACCAATATTGTCTTTTGGGATATCTCAGCGTGGAATTACTATGTTTTAAGCAGAAAATATTACTCAAGCGTTTATAATTAGTTGATTTTCAAAGCTTAACTTTAAGCTGTGAAAAAATTAATAAATATTCTTTTCCTGATTGGTTTAGGCTTCCTACCTATTTTTGGGCAGGAACTTCCCGACAAATTTTTTGAAACAGAATGGGAATTTAGCTTTGACAGGCCTATTGGATTGAAGTTTGATGAGTTAGGCAATACCTTTGTTTTTACCAAACCAGGGCAAATTTGGAGAGTTGATAGCAATGGAATGCTCCAAAATGAAGTAGTTCTAGATATTTCAGAAGAGGTAACCGATTGGGGTGATCATGGATTGGTAAGTATTGCATTAGATCCTGATTTTGAAAACAATAGATATATATACCTGTACTATACTTTGGATAGGCATTACATGTTGCATTATGGTTCTAATGCGTATGATTCCACTGTGGATATATATAATCAAGCTAGTATGGGAAGATTGACACGATACCAACTTGATTATAATGATGAATTAATAGAAGCAAACCATTCAACCAGAAAGATATTATTTGGAGAAAAGCTTGGGGAAGGAAATCCCATTCTGATGGGTTCTCATGGAGTAGGGACCTTAAGTTTTGGAGGAGATGGTTCTTTATTGTTTTCTTGCGGGGAAGCAGGATCCTACACAGAATATGATATAGGAAATGCAGAAGATACTTATCATGAGCAAGCTATCGAAGACGGTATAATTCACGACTATGAAAATATTGGTGCTTTTAGGTCTATGCTAAAATCATCAGCAGCTGGTAAAATATTACGAATCGATCCAGAAACTGGATTGGGGATTCCCAATAATCCTTTTTACGAAATTGATAATCCCAATTCAATAAAATCTAAGGTTTGGGTTTTAGGATTAAGAAATCCATATAAGTTGATAGGGATTCCAGGGACATCTGAGCACACAGAAGACGGTGATTTTCCTGGTAAATTTTATGTTGGTGATGTAGGTTCATCATTATGGGAGGAGCTCAATTTAGTTAATACACCAGGCGAATGGTTTGGTTGGCCAAAAAATGAAGGGATCTATGGTCATTGGGCCTTTAAGGATGCAAAATTACCTAATCCTGAAACCCCAAATAATCAATTTCAATTTGGTTGTGGCGAAGAATACTATGTTTTTGATGATTTTATTAGAAATGAAAAACAGGATAGTAATTATTGGATTACTTATCCTTGTGATGAAATTTCTATACCTGCAGAATATCCACTATTTATTCACAGAAGGCCAATATTAACTTATAGTAATGACTTGTGGAATCCACCTGCAAAAACTTTGGTTCCAGTCTTTGATGATGATGGAAATGGTGTTGGAATATTGCTAGATGATCCAGAATGTAATGTAGAAGGGGATTTAATTGAAGGTGGTTCAGCAATGCCAGGTGATATCTGTGAATTGTCTAATTTTCCGGAAGAGTATTTTGGTGATTTATTTCTTATCGATTATCATGGATGGATTAATGCCATCACAATTGACAATGATGAAGTGACTAAAATTAAACCATTTGCCAAATTAGAAAAAGGCATAACTGATCTTCAATTTAACGAAATAGATGGCAAGTTGTATTACGTGCATGTTATTGATGGGAAAATAAGGCAGATCACCTATGGAGGTATTCGTCCTCCATTATCAGTTATTGAATCAGATAAATTTTATGGATCAAGTCCGCTTACTGTAAATTTTTCTGGCGAAAAGTCCCAATCATTTGACGAAAGTGAATTAAGTTTTGAATGGGATTTTGGAGATGGAGAGGGCAGTGATTTAATCAATCCAATCCATACCTTTGACATAGGTGAGGATATACAAAGTTTTGAAGTACAACTTATAGTAAAAGATACCAGTGGTAATATCAGCAGATCTAATAAACTAATATCAGTAAACAATACACCTCCGAAAGTATCAATTGTAAGTGTCGAGGATCAACAAACCTATAGTCAATCAGCAACAAACATTTTTGATTTAAAGGCAAATGTTGTTGATTCGGAGCATTTGGATTCAGAATTAGACTATTCTTGGCAAATTAATTTACACCATAGTGGTCATGTTCATTTAGGTCCAATAGATTCTAATCACGAAACCTTCGCACTCATAGAACCTACTGGATGTGAACTAGAATCATTTTTTTATGAAGTGACTCTTAGCGTAATGGATAGTGAAGGTTTGATAGGAAGAGATACTGTAGATTTATTGCCTTATTGTGGAGATGATTTTTCTGAGTTTGTTTCACTTGAAGGGATTTACTTAGAAGATGGAATTTTATTAGAATGGGAAATATCCCTGGAAGATCAGGTTGCAGAATACATCGTTGAGCATACCAATGGGTTTAATTTTCAACCTGTTGGCTTTGTGTCTGCTAATGGATCAAGTTCTTATAACTTTGTGCACGATAGTCCAAATATTGGTGATAATTATTATCGAATTAGAACTCGAAATAGTGCTGGAGATAGGGATTATTCAAATATAATTAATAGAAAATTTACAAATTCATTTGGTTACACTATTGGACCCAATCCAGTTATCTCCGATTGTTTTATAATGATATCTAGACCATTTCTAGAAAAGGTAGATTTTCTATTGTACGATTTGAGTGGAAAACTCATCCATGAAGAACATCGCAGCTTAACCAATCATCAAGAAATTAATCTTGCCGTAGATTTAGAGAACGTACCAACTGGTGTATATGCCTACAAATTACTTGTGAATGGTGATCAGATTGCTGGACGATTGGTGAAATTTTGACATCTTATTAAGAATTCATCTAAATAAGTCTTCTTATTTTTAATTAGTCTAAATAAAATTCAATAGATTTGTGGTGCTATAAGTAACCACAATGAGACTAATATTTATCATATTAATTTGTCAGGTAAGTACTGCTATATTTTGTCAAAGGATAGACTTTGAATCAGACCCGGATAAGAATCTATTTATCAAATTGTATGGGGAGGTCCACTATAACCAGCCAATAAATCCAAATATTAAGCAAAATGGAATGCTTGATGTACACCGACTTGTGACCTTGTTTGGTTATCAATTTAATAAGAATACACAATTTGTTTCAGAGATTGAGTTTGAACATGCCAATGAGATATTTGTTGAACAAGCATTCTTGAAACATAAAATAATTTCCAATCTTTCTATGAGGGCAGGGATGATACTGGTTCCCATGGGTTTTGTGAATGTTAATCACGAACCAACTGCGTTTAATGGAGTTGAAAGACCATTGGTGGATAAATATATCATACCTTCAACTTGGAGATCTATTGGAATAGGTTTAAGTGGCTTGTTGACCAATCAATCTATCAAATATCAGGCTTACTTACTTGAAGGAATGAGTTCTTATAAGGATGGAGTAGCCACCTTATCTAGTGGTAATCCTATTCGAAATTCTAGGCAGAAGGGGATTAAAGCATCCACCAATACCATTCCTTCACTTGCTGCAGAAATTGAATATTTCGGAATTTCTGGTTTAAAAATTAGTGCTTCTTATTTTGGAGGACAAACTGTTAGCTCTTTAAATGATGAGCTGGATTTAAGCAATGAAAGATTGGTGTTGCAAGCAGATAGCTCAGTTGTTAGATTAAGAATGGTAACCTTATTTTCAGATTTTAGCTTCGATAATTTTAATATTAAAATGCAAGCTACATTTGGAAAAAATCTTGATTCAAAACCTTACAATGAGTTTGCCAATTCAGATGTTGGATCATCGTTCTATGGGTTCTATATTGAACCAGCTTATAATATAAATGTTAACGATAAGAAAAAATGGACTTTATTTACAAGGTTTTCAATGTATGATACTAATTCTTCTCAATCAATAGATAATCTTAATATTGATACGCAGCGGACTGTTTGGACGTTAGGCTTTGGTCATTTTTTCACTAAAGGGGTTGTAGGCAAAATAGATTTTCAAAAAATCTGGACAGAGGAAAGTAATTTTCAAACTATAAATGCAGGTATAGGGGTATGGTTTTAAAATTTATTTCTGGTTTATTATTCTTCATTTTCATGTTTCCACAAACAGAATTAAGCTTGCTTTTACAATATGAAAAGAAGATTGCCAAGATAACTGAATCCGAGTTTGTTATTGATAACTTTAAATTGTTAGAGACAAACAATCGTCCCTTTGCCTATTGGGAAGCCTACAAAAATGAAAAAAATGACTTTGAATCAACCTTAATCATAGCTTCAATATTTACATGTAATTTAGGTGGTTGTACAGCGGAACAAGCATATGCCAAAAGTAAGTCAAGCCAAGAATATTTTGATCTTGTATTAGAACTTTCTGATGATAAAATAAGTAAAATAAAGGTTCTGCAATACTTTTCTGACTATGGTTATGAGATAAGTTCCAAAAACTATTTAAAGAAGTACATAGGTCGCTCGATATGTGATTTTACATTGAGTAATACTGAAGTCGACATTATCAGCGGAGCAACAATTTCATGTGACGCCTTACAGTATTTTTTAGGAAGTTTGTGTGATTAATTGATTGGTCTGATATCATTAATAAACTTCTTAATGCCTTGGATTCCTTCCTGTTCTAACATCCTAATAAATGCACTGCCGATAATGGCTCCATTTGCATTCCTAGAGGCTTTTATAAAAGTATCGCGATCGTGAATTCCAAATCCAATCAGACGAGGTGCTTTTAGATTTAGCTGATTTAATCGGTTGAAATAATTTTCTTGTTTGGATGTGACATTATTAACTCCTCCTGTAATGCTCGATTTAGAAACTACATATAGAAATGCTGAACTAAGTGTGTCAGCTTGTTTTATTCTTTCATCAGATGTTTCAGGAGTGATTAAAAAAGTCATCATTATCTCCCTTCTTTCAAGTTCTTCTTGTAAATGGTTGGCATAATAATCCATTGGAACATCTGGTATTATTAAACCATCTATTTGTGATTCATTGCATTTGTCAAAAAATTTTTCTGGGCCATATTGGAGGATCTGATTATAATAACCCATGAGCATTATGGGAATATCAGTAGATTTTCTGGCATTCTTGATCTGTTGAAACAAAAGGTCAAGTTGAAGTCCATTTTTAAGTGCTTTGCTTGATGATCTTTGTATGGTTTCCCCATCCGCTAGTGGATCGGAGTAGGGCATACCTAGTTCTATCAAGTCTACACCTACGTCATCTAATTCTTTGATGATTTTTTCAGTATCTTGTAATTCAGGGAAACCTGCTGTGAAATATATATTTAGAATATCATTATTCTTGTTATGAAATAGTTCTTTCAGTCTGTTCATTATTACTTCTTTGGTGTATTTGCCATGTATGTATTCATATCTTTATCACCTCTTCCGGATAAGTTTACAACAACAATGTCATCTTCTTTGAATTTAATATCTTTTAGAATGGACAAGGCATGGGCAGTTTCTAAAGCCGGAATGATACCTTCCTTTCTAGTTAAATGATATGCTGCATTAATGGCTTCATTATCAGTAACAGCGAAAACTTGGGCACGTTTTGTATTGATTAGATGGGCATGTAATGGTCCAATGCCCGGATAGTCCAATCCGGCAGAAATAGAATGTGGCTCAAGGATTTGTCCAAATTCATCTTGCATCAATAGGGTCATGCTCCCATGAATAACTCCTTGTGTCCCTAAAACGGAAGTTGCTGCTGACTTTCCCGAGTTAATTCCTTCTCCAGCAGCTTCTACAAGAATAAGTTTTACCTCCTCGTTATCCAGATAGTGATAGAAAGCCCCTGCGGCATTTGAACCTCCACCTACACATGCTATGATATAATCAGGATTTTCCTTGGAGGTTTGTTCTTTAAGTTGCCATTTTATTTCTTCACTAATTATTGACTGAAATTGAGTCACCATGTCCGGATACGGATGTGGCCCAACTACAGATCCTATAATGTAATGCGTGTCATTTGGATTATTAATCCAATCTCTAATGGCTTCATTGGTAGCATCTTTTAAAGTTTTGCTACCTGAAAGAGCAGGCCTAACTTCTGCACCAAGCATTTTCATTCTTTGGACATTTGGAGCCTGTCTGGCAATGTCATGCTCTCCCATGTACACAATACATTCTAAGCCCATAAGTGCACAAACTGTAGCTGTAGCAACACCATGTTGACCTGCTCCTGTTTCCGCAATAATTCTTTTCTTCTTAAGTCTTTGTGCCAAAAGTATTTGTCCAATTGTGTTATTAACTTTGTGAGCACCAGTATGACAAAGATCTTCTCTTTTTAGGTATATATTGGTTGCAAACTCCTCCGATAACCTTCTTGCAAAATATAAAGGGGTAGGACGGCCAACATAGTGCTTTAAAAGGTGATGAAATTCTTCTTGAAAAGCAGTATCAGAAATTATCTCTTGATATTGAGATCTTATATTTTCAATATTTGCATACAACATTTCAGGAATGAATGCTCCTCCGTATGGACCGTAATATCCTTTTTCTGTTGGTCTAAAATTATTTACTGTTTGACCCATTATAGTAGTTTAATAAATTGTTGAATTAGTCCAATGTGTTTTAATCCTGGCTCTATTTCAAAACCGGAATTGATGTCCACACCTTTAAATAATGGATGCTTTAATTGCTTTATTGCTTCAATACTATCCATTGTAATGCCTCCTGCAAGAAAGAAATCAGTATCGCCATGGTAGTTATCTAGTAAAGACCAATCAAACATTTTCCCGCTGCCTCCGTACAATGGAGTTTTCGTATCGAATAAGAAATATTCGCAATGTTTATAATGATCTATGTTTTGAAAATCTTCTTTGTTATTTATTGAGAAAACTTTTATTACTTTAACTTTAGCACTAACTTCTTCAACGAATTCAGGAGTCTCTAAGCCATGCAATTGAACATAATCGAGCCTGTAAATTTTAACCATGTCAAGCAGGTATTGCTTTTTGGCATTAACAAATACTCCAACTTTTAGGTGAGCTTTGTAATTGCTTAATTTGCATGCATCAGAATGATCGATAAACCTTTTTGATTTATGATAAAAATTCAATCCAACAAAATGAACATTTAAATTTCCTACTTCATTTAAATTTTCTATTTCTCTGAGGCCACAAACTTTGATCTTTATCATGAGGCAGCATTTATTAATTCTTGTATTGTTTTTTCAGGATTTTGGTCTTTCATTAAATATTCACCGACTAAGCAAGCTTTGTATCCAGCGTTCATGGTTTGAACATAACTTTCCTGAGATTTAATTCCACTTTCTGAAATTTTAATTTTACTACTTGGAAGATCATTGTAAACTTCAATAGCGTAATTGTAATCGACAGCAAAGTTTGTAAGATTTCTGTTATTTACTCCTAAAATATTTATTGTTGGAGGCATTTTAGATAATTCCTTTATTTCATGAATTTCAAATAATACTTCTAAGCCCATTGATTGAGCTAATAAGGTGTATTCTTCTGCTTGATTTTTAGATAGACAATATGCAATTAGTAAAATTATATCTGCGCCTATGGCTTTAGCTTCATGAATTTGGTAATCGTCAATAATAAAATCTTTCCTAAGTATTGGCAAATTTATATGAGCCCTTGCCTGTGTCAGATCTTGGTTCGACCCTCCAAAGTATTCATGATCAGTCAAAACGGAAACTCCGGATGCGCCACCGGCTTTATACTGTTGGATGGTATCATCGATTTTAGCTTGGATATTAATATCTGAAACCGATGGAGATTTTCTTTTAAATTCTGCAATTATTGAAGCCTTTCTATCTCTTAAAATTGGTTCTAAGTTGTAACAATTTCTTAAATACAATTCAGAATCAACAATCTGTTCGAATTCGATATCTTTTTTACGCTTCCGCAAATAACTTTTTTTCTTTTCAACAATTTGGTCTAGGATATTCATTTCAAGAACTTATTTCGACAATGTTTTTAAAAGTTTCAAATGCAGAACCAGATTCTATACTTTCCTCTGCTTGTTTCCAACAATCGGAAATATTTACGGAAGTATCAAAAGTATGAATGGCCATTGCAGAATTTGCCAATACTACCTTTTTATGTGCATCTGTAGATTTATTTTTTAAAATACTTATAAAAATGTCACATGCTTCTTGAATGCTATCTCCACCGCTTATCTCTGCTAATTTTAATTCAGTAGTACTAAAATATTCAGGACTTATTATATTTACACCATCAGGACTGACGACCTGAGCTTCATCGGTAAGGGATATTTCATCAAAACCGGAAAGCCCGTATATGATTTTGTATTTTTTTTCAGATTGCTCAAAAAGATATTGGTATAACCGTTGAAGATGCAAACTAAAAACACCAGTCATTTGGTGATTTGGTTGAGCAGGATTTACCAATGGCCCTAGCATGTTAAAAAAAGTTTTGATGCCTAAGGATTTTCTGATTGGGCCGACAAACTTCATTGCAGGGTGGAAGAGTGGAGCATGAAGGAAACAAATATTGCTTTTATCCAATTGTTCTTCCAACACATCTTTTTTGTTTGTAAATATATAGCCTAAACTTTCCAATACATTGGATGATCCACAAATTGAGGAGACACCATAATTACCATGCTTGATAACTTTATAACCTGCACCAGCAACCACCAAAGAGCTTAATGTTGAAATATTAAAAGTGTTCTTTCCATCTCCACCAGTCCCGCAAAGATCAATTGCATCAATATTTCCAAAATCTAAAGGAACCCTTAATTCTAATAGTGCTTCTCTAAAACCAGCAAGTTCTTCAACAGAAATATTTCTCATTAAAAATACGCTAATAAAGGCAGCAACTTGCGCTTCATTATGTTTTCCTTCAGAAATCTCAATCAAGATCTGCTTTGCCTGTTCTTTTTCAAGATCATTGTGATTGAATAAATAATTAAGTAAATCTTTCATGTTAGAGATTAATAAAATTTTTAAGCATTAATGTTCCATCAGGGGTTAGAATCGATTCTGGATGAAACTGTACTCCAAAAATGTCAAATTCATTGTGTTTAAAGCCCATTATTTGGTTGTCGCCGTCTACGCAAGTAACAATTAATTCATCAGGTTTTGTATTGAGATCTGCAATCCATGAATGATATCTACCAGCTTTGAAATTGGTTGTTATACCATTGAATATAGGACAACTCTTGTCAACTATTTTTAGTTCACTTTGTATTCCATGGTAAACTTTTTCCATATTTTCAAGCGTTCCGCCAAAAACTTCAAAGATTGCTTGGTGACCTAGACAGACTCCAAACATTTTTTTCTCACTTTTGTAATGGTGAATTATCTCTTTCATTAATCCTGCTTCATCTGGAACTCCTGGACCTGGTGAAAATATTATGTAGTTATACTTCTCTATATCCTCAATACTTAGTTTGTCATTTCTGATAACATCAACTTCTTGACCATTTATATCATAAATTGCATGCACAAGGTTGTAAGTAAAAGAATCGTAATTGTCTAGAATTAGAATGTCTTTCATTTTAAATTTCTGATGCGGTTTTTAAAGCTTTGTTTAGTGCTTCGAGTTTGTTTTTAACTTCTTGTAATTCTTTTTCTTCTTCGGAATCTATGACAATTCCTGCTCCAGCTTGATAATGCAGTACATTGTTTTGCGATAAGAAAGATCTTATCATGATTGCATGATTTAGATTTCCATTAAAAAATAAGATTCCAAGACCACCTCCATAAAAAGATCGTCTATGTGGTTCTACCTCATCGATGATTTGAAGTGCTTTAATTTTTGGTGCTCCTGATAGTGTACCAGCCGGGAAGGTGTCAGCAAATACTTGAAATGGGTTGGTTCCCTCTTTCAAATTTGCAGTAAGTTTTGATACCAAATGTATGACATGACTAAAAAACTGAACAACTTTATATTCCTTCACTTTTACATTTCTTAGACTCCGTGAAAGGTCATTTCTTGCAAGGTCAACCAACATGACATGTTCTGCATTTTCTTTTGGATCCTTTTTTAATTCCTCTGCGGCTAAAAGATCATTTTGAAAATCTCCAGTTCGCTTGAATGTGCCTGCTATTGGATGGATCTCAACTAAATCATTGTTTATAATTAACTGTGCTTCGGGAGAGGATCCAAATATTTTAAAGTTTCCATAATCATAATAATAGAGATATGGACTTGGATTAATCGAACGCAAAGTTCTGTAAACATTAAATTCATCCCCAGAAAAACTTTGTGAATATCTTCTTGATGGAACGATTTGAAAAACATTTCCTTTATGGCAATGTTTTTTGCAGATAGTAACAATGTCTTTGAATGCCTTATCCGACATATGTTCTTTCTGTTCTTGTTTTGTAGAAAACTGAAATGATTGTTCATTCTTTGCTACTAATATTTGCTCTATTTTATTGAGCTTGGAAGTTTCATTTTCAGGAATATTTTCAATAATGCTTAAACGTTCATGGAAATGATCAAAACACAAAATGAATCGATAGAAGTCATATCTAAGGATTGGTATTTTGTCGCGTTCTTTATTTTTTCGCAATACAATATCTTCAAAATCTTCAATAGCATCAAAGCTAGTAAAGCCAAATAAACCATTATAAAGCTTTCCAATGTCGGTATTGTCAAATCTAAATGAATTCATAAATTCTTGAACCTTATCAACAATATTAACTTTAGCTCTAGGCTCTGTTTTTTTTGTGTTTAGTTTGTAATCATTGTACTCATTCTCTGTCAGTATAATACCCGCCAAAGGGTCAAAACATAGAAATGACATTGAATTTTCTTTGCTGCTATAATCTGAACTTTCTAACAGCAATACCTGATGATAATGCGCTCTAATTTTTAGGAAAAGACTGACGGGAGTGTAGAGGTCAGCAATGATTGTTTTTGAATTTATCTTGATATTCATATTGTTATAAAGAAAAACGGCTTGCTAGGAATTCTAACAAGCCGTTATATATTTTGTAAACAAAGCGTTAGCTAATTCCTATATAGAAATTTAGAAAAAAGCCACCACCAGTTTTTGTTATTAATATTCATATAGCAAATATAGATTAAAAATATTGAATGAACCAAATATCAATCAGTCAGTGATTTGACATACTTTATATCTAATTTGTAAATCATTGATTGACAATTAATTGCCACCTCCTTTTTTCTTAAATGGATCCCATTTTTTTAATTTTTCCTTCATTTTTTCAATTTCTTCCTTAGTTTTTTGTTGATCAATAATATCTCCTAATTTATCATTTGCCTTTGAAGCTAAGGTGTCTACAACAGTAGATCCCAGTTCTTTATCTATGATTTCTCCCACTTTTTCTTTTGCAGTTTCCTTGCCTTTTTCAATTAATTTTTCTTTTTCTTCACCAACTTTTGTTTTTGCCTTTTCGAATTCTTCATTGGCTTTTGATATTGCTTTAGCTTTCGCCGACTCAACTTCTTTTTTGATTGTATCTCTAACTGTTTCTTTGATATCGGTTGTTTTTTGCAGAACAATATCTTTTGTAGCTTGTCCACCTGATCCTTTAGGGATTATCTTGACCTTAGGATTTTGTAAATTTCCGGTAAGTTTTATATCAAGATAAATGTAGTCTCCCATACTAATATTGATACCTTCTTTTGAAGCTTCTTTGATTAGGTACGATATACCTTGATCTGCAGTTGCCCCAATTTTGCCTTGCTTCAATTTATCGCGAGGTATGACCGCACTAATCAGATAATCTATTTTTTGATCGAAGCTATGATTGCCAGCTGCGGTAAATTTCATGTCTTCAATGTTAAAATCAAATGGTTTTATCTCTACCAAGCCATCAATTACTTCAAACCAATTTTTGGTGTCTTCAATTTTGAAACTACTGAGTTCCTGAATGCCCAATTGTGTGCCAATTCGTTCAAGAGGGATTAAACCATTAATGGAGCCGTCTTTTGTGTGGATGAAACCAGCAGCGGATAGAGAATTCCAATTTGGAATCATGTTTTTACCCATAAGGCCTGAAAAGGTAAGCGTAGAATTAAATAATCCATCAACAAAATTGCCAATAGGTGCTAATTTTCTGAATGTTTCAACAGCCGCAAAAGTGTTGCTCCATTTGAATTGACTCAGGTCATATTTCATGTCAAATTTTGGATCACTTTCATTGTTAGATGTATCATATATTCCATCGAATTTTATTTTCCCATCCAACACATTTCCTGCAATTCCTTCAAAGACTGCGACCCCTTGAGCAAGGCTCAATTTTCCATTCAAATTCTCAAGATTGTAATCCATATATTGCAATGCGTCGAAATTGCCTATAAATACCGTATTGAGATTCTTTGGTAGATATAATGTTTGATCTTCGGAACTTTTGCTTTCCTCTTGTCCTAAGTTAAAAACGTTTAGATTTAGATTGGGTCCGTCTATTTTCATATAGCCATTTAAAATGTCATCTTTGGTCAAGTAATTCCAAACATTTCCAAATTCTCCTTGGAATGAAATATTTTGTTCATTGAGCGAAATTTTACTGTTATTGACAATGATTTTTTCTGCGCCAAGTGTTCCAGATGATTTGACCTTTTCGATTTTATAGTCTGGGTATAAAACTTCTTCTATATCCAATTGGTAATGGAGTAAACTATTTCTAATAAATGCTTCATCAATTTTTTTGTTGTTTTCCTCATTTGAAGTAGTTGCATTAGATTCTTGTAGGTAAGGACGTAAGTCAAGTATATTTGATTGTATTTTTAGATTGCCTGTCATAGCTTTATCTGTGATAAAGTAGGCCAATGGATTTTCAATAGAAATATCTCCGTTGAAATCTGAGTTTCCAACACTTGCTGCGATATTGTTAATTGCCAAATTTGAAGGCTCAAATACTAAATTTAAATCATTGACTTTAATGTTTTTATATTCATAATAGTCTGCTTCTAGGTTTATAACCTTCGCAGTTCCTTCAAATGAAATTGCATTATAGTTTTCTTTTTCAAAGTCTGATTGATTGCCTAATAAAGAGAAATTAGTTGTGAGAGTTCCAGATCTAACATTTACTTCTGGAGTGCTAAATAGGCTTGCTATGCTTGGTAAATCCAAGGTGCCATTCATGGATAAATTAATATTTGGATCAGCAAAAACATTTTTAATTGATGACCTACCTGAAAATGGTTTATTCAATGTAGTTAAGGAAAAATTAGGAACATTGATTTCTAAGTCATTCCAATTTCCTTCTACTGCTTGTACCTTGAATAGCATGTTTAGGTTTTGAATAGGTTCTGGCAATACTGAGGTGGATATAAACCCATCGGTTGTTGAAATTTCAATATTTATAGCAGGATAGGTGTTTTCATCAAACTTTCCCTTTAAATCACAGGAGATAGTTGCTTGACCAGCCGTGTTAAGATTAGGTAAATCTTTATAATAAATATTCGGTATAATTGAGAGGAAATTTCGAATGTCGCCATCCTGTGAATGAATGCCTAAGTCCATTTCAATGTCCGAATCATTCAAATCTACAAAACCAATAAATTCGAGAACAAGATCGTGCATTTTCAAAGCATTATTCTTAAAACTATATTTCGAATTAATCATATCGACATTTAAGTCCATAGGCCCTTCGATTTGACTATTTTTTAAGTATGGTATACCACTTGATTCAAGACTTACACTTTGAATTTTATTTTTAGTTTTCAAATCAAACTGGTTCAAAGAAAAGTCTCCAGATCCAGTTTGATTAAAATCGATTGATTCAAAGAATATGTTGGACTCGAGATCTGCATAAGAAATGTCAGTAGAACTTATGGAATACTTTTTAATAGCTATTGAAAAATCACTTTCTGTTTCTGGAGCTGAAGGATCCTTGGATTTAAAAATGTCATAATTGGTTGCGCCATTTTTTGTGTTAAGAATATTGACATTAGCATCTGTAATATGAAACTCCTTTAATTCCAGATTGCTTGTATTTTTAAATGCTGCTTTTAAGTTGGTCTCTAGTGATAATTCTTTTGCAGTAACCAATATTATGTCCTCAAATTGATCTCTTCCTTTTATTTTAAAATCTTTCAAGGATATACCTGCATTGGGAAATGTTTTGATAACAGAGATACTTAGGTCGCTAAAATCCAATTCTGCATTTAAATGCTGATTAGCATAATCTTTTATTTTGTTTATTATTTCATCTTTAAAAAGGTAGGGAACCATGACCAAAGCGATTATAACGCCAAGTAAGAAAAGACCCACAATCTTTAATGCTTTTTTCATAAACTATATTTATACTTTAAACGCACAAATCGCTAAAAGTAATCGATTATTTAGTTAAAGTATCAATAATTGTAAGTAGATCGTCTATTTGAATTTTGGAAAAGAAACGTCAATCAATGATAGTGTTGTAATATGCTTTCTCTGTTAGTTCTGACCAGCTATTTAATTTAGCTTGATGATTTAGATAACTTTTATATACTTTGTTAGATTGATTGTCCTTGGTTATTATTTCATTAATCGCATTTTTTGAATGAATACGTAGCGCATTTAAGACATCAATAGGGTATTCCTTTAATTGGACATCCGTCTCTTTTTTAATAATTTCCAAATATTCTGCATTCTTTTGATCGAATTCCGCAATCATCCAGCTGTGTACAGATAATGTTGCCGTTCTAACTATTTCTTGAAGATCGCTTGGTAGTTTTTTCCAAGCATCTAAATTCGCAATGAATTCCATTTGTGAACCAGTTTCATGCCAGCCTGGGTAATAGTAATATTTTGCGGCTTTATGCAGCCCTAATTTGTAATCATGGTATGGTCCAACCCACTCTGTAGCATCTATAACGCCTCTTTCTAAATTCGTAAATATTTCGCCAGCAGGGACATTGATTGCTGCGCCTCCAGCCTTTTCCAAAACCTTTCCTGCCAACCCAGGAATTCTCATTTTTAAACCTACCAGATCATCAATATTTTTGATTTCTTTGTTGAACCATCCGCCCATTTGGACTCCAGTATTACCACCAAGAAAAGGAACTAGGTTAAATGGTTCGTAAACTTCTTTCCACAATTCATAACCTTCTTGATTTCCACCAACAAGCCAAGAGGTGAGTTGTTGGGCATTCATTCCGAAAGGAACTGCTGTAAAAAATACAGCTGCAGGGGACTTTCCTTGCCAATAATATGAAGCACCACAGCCCATTTCAGTGACTCCAACAGAAACGGCATCAAAAGTTTCATACCCGGGTACTAATTCTCCGCTTCCATAAATTTTTATTTTCATTCGCCCACCAGACATCCTTTCTACAAGTTGAGATAATTTATTTGCAGACTCTCCAAGGACCGGGAAATTTTTCCCCCAAACCGTTGTCATCCGCCAATTATAACTGTTATTGAAGTTAATATTTGGAGATGAAATAGTTTCTGAAGATTTAACATCCTGGTTGCAGGAACTTACCAGACTTGTAAGGCCTATGGCAGTAGTTCCTAAGATTCCAGCTTTGATAAACTCTTTTCTTTTCATCTAATTTTTATTTGATCAGGATATATATAAGGTCAGGAAATAAAACTATTGTCACTAAAAATATTAGCTGTATTATTATAAATGGAATGATTCCTTTGTACAAGATTGTAGTCGAAATTTGAGGAGGGGCAACACCTTTTAGATAGAAAAGTGAAAACCCAAACGGCGGTGTTAAAAAGGAAGTTTGTAAATTTAGTGCCATTAATATTCCAACCCAAAGCATATCAATTTCATAGAGGTCAAAGATTGGGGTAATAACAGGAACGAAAATGAAAATGATCTCAATGAAATCAATAAAAAAACCTGCAATAAAGATAACCAGCATGACTATAGCCAAAAACAACATTGGAGATAAATTGGCAGAAGTGATAAGATGAATTAAATATTCATCACCTCCTAATAATCTAAAAACAAGTGTAAATGTCGTTGCTCCTAACAGTATAAAAAATACCATTGATGTCAACAGTAATGTTTGTCTCATTACCTCCTGTAAAATTTCAAGTTTAAATTTTCCTTGAAATATGGTTAAAACTGTTGCACCCATAGCTCCAACTGCTGCAGCTTCTGTAGGAGAAGCAATACCGGCAAAGATGGAACCTAGGACGGACACAATTAATAATAATGGAAGAATGAAAGCTTTGAATACTTTTGACAAAAAACCTTTTCCTTTCAATCTATTAATTTCATGTTGAGGCATGGCAGGCACCCATTCTGGTTTTAGTCTGCTGATAATTACTACATATAAAATATAGGCTGCGACCAATGCAATTCCTGGTAATAAAGCAGCTTGAAATAATGATCCAACATCTACCTGAGATTTACCTCTGGAATTACTGCTAATTTGTTCTGCTAGTAATATTAAAACTACTGAAGGAGGGATTATTTGTCCTAATGTTCCTGAAGAAGCAATTACACCAGTTGCTAATTCAGGTTTATAACCCCTTTTGAGCATTGTGGGCAAACTGATCAAACCCATAGTCACTACAGTTGCACCGACAATACCTGTAGATGCAGCAAGTAATGCACCTACAATAATTACCGAAATAGCTAGTCCTCCTTTAAATTTTCCAAAAAGAATAGCCATCGTTTCTAAAAGAGACTCTGCCAAGCCAGACTTTTCTAGCATGATGCCCATAAAAATAAACAAGGGCACAGCCATAAGCATGGTGTTGTTTATAATTCCCATAAATCTAAATGGAAGTATATAAAAATCTGAAAGTCTAATTAATTCTGGGGCAAAATAAGAGACGATAAGAGCAAATAAGATGGAAGCTCCTCCTAATGTAAAGGCAACGGGATATCCCTTTAAGATGAGAATAAATATTAAACAGAAAAGTATGATTGCTAAATATCCCATTAAATTAATTCCTCATTTCCATTGATAATAAGTATTGATTTTATGATTGATGCAATTCCTTGGATCAAAAGAAGAATGAATCCTAAAACAATACTGAATTTTAGTAAGTATACAGCAGGGAGTCCACCTGGCTGCTGCGAAACTTCTCCAATTCTCCATGAAATATTCGCATACCGAAGACAACCAATAATTGAAATGATACACCATGGAGTCAACAAGAAAATACCTCCGATAAGATTGATCCATGCTTTCTTTTTTTTAGAATAATTTGCATAAAATAGATCAACTCTTACATGTTTATCATGTTTAAATGCATAACCTGCAGCCATTAGGAATGAAAATAAGAAAAGGTATATTTCTAATTCGACCATCCATATTAATGAACGATTAAAAACATATCTAAGGATGACCTCAATACAAATTAGAACAACCATAATACCTGTAGACCAGGAAAATATTCTACCGGCTAGTTCATTAACATTTTCTATGGTAACCAAGAGAGATTTCATTTATCAACTGATATTGCTTTGTCACAGCTTTAAATATACACTTATTGAAAGAACATTTATTCTCAAATACCTATAGAAAATCACTTATATTTAAGCCAATGGAAGGTAATCAGAAAATATTAGATGTTAATCATCTGAAAATAACTTTTGTTTCCAATGAGAAAGCATCTACAGCTGTTCAAGATTTAAGTTTTGACTTATATGCTGGTGAAATTTTAGGGATTGTAGGAGAGTCAGGATCTGGGAAATCAGTTTCAGTTTTAAGTCTTGTAAAATTGCTTCCATCAAATAAATCAAATATTAAAGGACAGATTATTTTCAAAGGTCAAGAAATCTCTTCTTTAAGTGAAAATGAAATTCGAGAATTTAGAGGAAAGAAAATAGCAATTATATTCCAAGAACCTATGAGCAGTCTGAACCCAACAATGAAATTAGGACTTCAAGTTGCTGAGGTTTTGGCCCTACATACTGAGCTTTCAAAGTTAGAAATCAAGGAAAAGGTAATTTCTTTATTTGAAAAAGTAAAACTCCCTGATCCGATTAGAATCTTTAACGCATATCCTCATCAAGCTTCTGGCGGGCAGCTTCAAAGGGTAATGATTGCCATGGCAATATCAGCTGATCCAGATGTTCTTATTGCGGATGAACCAACGACAGCCTTAGATGTGACTGTACAAAAAGAAATAATAAATTTATTGCGAGAAATTCAAAAAGAATATAATACAGCGACCATATTTATTTCTCATGACTTGAACTTGGTAAGACAGTTGTGTGATAGAGTGATGGTGATGCACAAAGGAAATGTTGTTGAATCTGGTTCTGTCGAAGAAATTTTTACAAATCCTACAGAACCATATACCAAAGGATTAATAGCGTGCAGACCTCAAGAAAATTTTCACCTCAATAGATTACCAACAGTTCAAGACTTTTTGAATAATTCGGTGGCCATAGATCCAAAATTATTGAGGGAAATTGATAACACTGAAATATTGAAGATCAAAAATCTTAAAAAATATTTTCCTTCAAAAAAAAATTGGTTTGGGAAAGTAATTGATTACACAAAAGCTGTGGATGATGTTAGTTTTCAAATTAGAAAAGGAGAAATTTTAGGCTTGGTTGGTGAATCTGGATGCGGAAAATCTACTCTAGGTAAATTAGTATCAAAATTGATTAGTCCAGATGAAGGAAAAATATATTTCGAGAATCAAGATGTATCAAAAATTCAAGATGATGAGCTAAGAGCATATAGGAAAAAGGTTCAAATGATATTTCAGGATCCTTATGGATCATTAAATCCCCGAATGAAAATTGGGGAAGCAATTATAGAACCAATACTTAGTCACCGAATGATGTCAAAAAAACAAGCAGAAATTAGAATGTTTGATCTTTTGGCTCAAACTGGCTTGGCAAAGGAGCATGCAAACAGATATCCTCATCAATTTTCCGGTGGTCAACGTCAACGAATTTCCATTGCTCGAGCACTTTCTTTAGAGCCAAGGTTATTGGTGTGTGATGAATCAATTTCTGCCTTAGATGTTTCAATTCAGGCACAAGTGATAAACCTTTTATTGGATTTAAGAGACAAGTTGTCATTGTCAATATTGTTTATAGCCCATGATCTTGCTGCAGTAAGATTTATCAGCGATCAAGTGGCAGTAATGCATAATGGAAAGATTGTTGAAATTGCTAAACCGGAGATGATTTACAATAATCCTCAAAATGAATATACTAAAAAATTATTATCAGCTGTTCAATAATTTGCTTTCAAGATAATGGGTCTTGATACCAAATAGATTTTTTAAATCTGAGATTTGCTGTAAAATAGAATGAGGATTATTTTTCTCGCCTTCAACTTTACAAGCAGTAATTAATAGATTTTTAGAAGTGTGTTCTGAAGAAATAAATTCAATTATATTGGTCTTGTATCCATAATACTCCAATATTAGGGCGCGGATAGTATCAGTAACAATTTCTGCTTGTCTTTCTTTTAAAATCCCAAATCTTGTAATTGGTTTTATAGCAACCGTTGCATTAATTTCCTTGCGAATCTGTTTGTGACAGCAAGGTGAACAAATTATCAGTTTTGCATTGGATAAAACACCTTTGACTATTGCATCATCTGTTGCCGTATCGCAAGCATGTAATGCAATTAATAAATCTGTCTTTTTAACTTCAAAGTTTTCTATCGTACTTTCCACAAAATTGAGACCCGTAAATTTTGCATCCTGGGCAATGCTATTACCTCGTTCAACTAAATGAGTTCTCATTTCTACGGCAGAAAAATTCGTTATCTTTTTTAAAGTATTATGTAGATAATCATACAAGGCAAAACTTAGATAACCTTTTCCTGACCCCATATCCACGACAGTAATCGAATCAAGTTTTTCAAATACACTTTTAAATGAATCTATGATCTCAACGAACTTATTTATTTGCCGAAATTTAGCATTCATTTTAGCTTTTATCAAATCATTCTCAGAGACTACTTCTAGGGCTTTTAGATAAATATTGCCTTTTGGGGATATTAGTCTTTTCTTTATTTTGTTATGACTTAAATCTGTATTTTTTAGTTTGCTTGGCTTAGTTGATTTTATCTTGCTATGACCATTTGGAAAAACTATAAAATGGTAGTCTCCAATTGTTGTAAAGGCAATTGCTTGCGAAAAGTTAGATTTTAAATATTCTTTAATTTTAAGGACGGACTTTGTGTGGTTGTAGTTTTTAGTGATATCCTTAGTGGGGAATCTATAAACAAATGATAGTTGAGTTCTATTTTTAAGTTTTATAGGTTTAATTAAAATCTTATTGTATTCAAGGGATTTATTTTTTTTATTGATTAGCTTTAACTCTATCAATTTCCCATTTTGAACGCTGGAGTGGAGAATGTTTAAGAATTTTTCCAAATTTATATGAAAATGAATTGGTGAAATAAAAAGTATAAAAGCATACCAATACTCAATCCACCTAAAATATCTATGAAAAAATGTCTTTTGAGTGCAATTCTGGAATAAAGGACAATTAATATAACAAGCAGGAAACATAATTTTAACGCTAATGAGTTGGTTGCTTGAATAAGAGTTGTATAAACAATAGTTATTCTACTCGCATGTATACTTGGAAAACTGCCAGCATCAATTTTTTCTAAAATTGTTTTATACTTTTGACCATCAGGTCTAGGTTTATGAAAGAAAAATTTAATTGCTGAACACAACAACTCATTTACCGTGAGTACAATCAATAAGTTGTAAAAAGCTTGACAAGGACCTAAAACAGCGAAAGGAACCAGTAATAGGATCAAAGGATTACCTAGAGAAGTAAAGTCCCTAATCCAATCATTAATCTTATATCTAATAAAGGGCTTGTCCCTGTCCATTATTATACTAGATTATGGACTCTTTTGATAAGTCTCCAATTATTTTTAAAGAAAATATAACCTGATTGTAGTGTAAGATATACTGTTATGGATAAAGCAATGTACATGATGATCCAGTAACTGGGTAAAAAGTATTCAGGAAAATGTCTTGTGAGCATGAAAAGGGTATAGGCTAATGCAAGAGTAAACATTTGCATAACAGTTTTAATTTTTCCACTTTTTACAGCAGCTACAACTTTATTTTTTTGTAAAAAGATAAATCGGTAAATAGTAATTGTAACTTCTCTCAATATAATTGGCAGTACCCATAGGAACGAAAGAACATCTAGGTAAGCCAAAACGGAGAAAACAACAATTACTAGGGTTTTGTCTGCTATCGGGTCGAGTATTTTCCCAATTTTGGTTACTGCATTGAACTTTCTTGCATACCAGCCATCAAACCAATCTGTTAGAACAGCGATACAGCAAATAAAGCCTACAAATAACCTTATTTGCAAACTTCCTTCAATTAAGAAAAAAGGTGCTGTTAAGGCGATTACAATTCTTAACGAACTTAAAATGTTTGGCACATTAAACATGGTTACAAATTTAAACTAATTATTGATTATTTTCTGGTAGTGAATTCAATAATGAATAAGCCAGAGCATTATATTTAAGGTATAAATTAAATTATGAGTGATAAAGACTACATTTTAGGAACTGAAAGAGCAGAATTACATCGTTTGGGAGTTCAACATCAAGTTTGGGCTGGTGAGGCCAGACAGGCATGGAAAATTTCTGATTTTGGGGTGGGACAAACCATTTTAGATCTAGGTTGCGGGCCTGGTTTCTGCACACTTGATCTTGCTTATATGGTTGGTGAAACCGGTAAAGTTATCGCAGTTGATAAGTCTGCTAAATATATTGATTACCTGAATAGAATTAACGAAATCCACCAATTAAATATAGATGCAAGAAATGTTGATTTTGGTGATTTGGATTTGACAGGTGATCAGTTAGATGGCGTTTTTATACGATGGGCGCTCGCTTGGATTCCAAATCCATATAAAATATTAGAAAAAATATCAACTGCTATGCTCCCTGGGGGAGTTATAGCAGTTCAAGAGTACTTTGCTTGGAACACATTTCAAGTAGAACCTCATATGCCGGCTTTGCAAACAGCGATTGATGCCATATTTCAGTTGTATAGAAATAATCAGGAGGGAAATATAGATGTGGGAAGAAATTTGTCTCAATATTTTTATGACTTAGGTCTGGAGGTTATTAGCACTAGGCCACTATCAAAATTGGTTACAATCGAACAGTTTGAATGGGAATGGCCAAGGAGTTTTCTTGAAATATTTTTGCCTAAGATGATTGGCTTAGGTCATCTAACTGCCAAACAAGTGGAATATGCATTGGATGAATTGTACCAACTGGAACAAATTGATGGTGCAAGTATGTTATGTCCACAAATGGTTGAAGTTGTTGCAATAAAACCTTAAATGATCCTATAATGTAAAGTAAATTCCATTAAATATTTGAGAAAATTCATTTTTTGGAGTATTTGCACAGTTTTTGATTCATAGGTTATAAGTTATTACTTATTAATCACAAAAGTTGAAAAGCTCTGGAATACATAACTGGTTTGATAAATTAAGCAACTTAGGAGATGTAGAATCTTTTGACAAATTTGATAGAACAAGTAATCAGTTAATAAATCAAATCCAAATTACAATTTGTGCTTGGTTGATTTTCTTTTTAATAAAGGATTGTATTGATGCAAATCCTGATTATAGAATGACTTTATTGTTGCTTTTATTAATGATGAGTTTTTTCTTCATCAGAAATAAAATCAACTATTTGGCAGCTGCAGCGACGCAAATTTGTATTTGCATATTCGCAGTTTCTGTTGAATTTTACATCCATGATTTGGAGTTAAGGATTGAACCTCTTTATGTGGTTGTTTTATTGTTGGCAGCTTTATTATTGCCAAACAATAACTTAAAAATATTTTTTGTTGTCTTGACAATTTTCTCCTACGCATTGGTTACATACCTTGCCAAAAATTTTGAATTAATAATACAAAGTGACGTTTCTAAAGAGGATAACTTTTTAATTTTTGTTTTTGGTGCCATCATGGTAATGATCATAACATTGAGATATTTTCAATTGATTAAAAACATTCTGAAAGAACAAACTAGATTATTGAATGTTTTGCAGTCAAAAAATAAAGAATTAGAAAGATTTGCTTATATCACTTCGCATGACTTAAAACAGCCATTGCGAAATATTGGAAGCTTTGCCGGCCTTTTAAGGCGAACAATGGGCCAGCAAAATAAAGAAGAAAAGAAGTTGGAGTATTTAGGCGAAATTGAATCTTCTGCTGGCAGGATGAATCGATTAATTGAGGAAATTTTAAGTTTCTCCAGAATGGCTAAGATTGAGATTAATAAAGAAGAAATTGAATTAGAAACATTGGTAGAGGAATTTCGTCGGTCACATTCTGAATATTTGAAAGAAAGAAATGCTAAAATCATCACTCTGGAATTACCAACCGTAAAAGGTAATAGGATATATCTTTCTTTGTTGTTTCAAAACTTAATTGAAAATGGAATAAAATACAATAAATCAAAGTTTCCAACAATTACGATATCTTCAAGAGATTCAAAATTACATCATACCTTATGTATCGAAGATAATGGCATTGGTATTGCCAAAGAGTTCTACAGTTCTATATTTGAGCCTTTCCAACGGCTACATAGTAGGAGAAACTATGAAGGTACTGGACTTGGTCTATCCATTTGTAAAAAAATTATTGAAAACCACCAAGGCAATATATGGGTTGAAAATGTTGGAGAGAATACTGGAACAAAATTCATATTTGAGTTGCCTAAATAAGACTTAGGAAGACCACTTTTCTTCTTGAACAAATACTGTAAATATTGCTCCTGCAAATAAAAATATACCAGCAAAAATCATTGTATTTATGGTTGCCTCTCCTAATAGTTTATAGCTGAAATTTACTCCACCTAATGCTGCAACAATCTGTGGAATTACGATAAACATGTTGAATATTCCCATGTAAACTCCCATTTTTTCTGGGTCTATAGATCCTGCAAGCATTGCATAAGGCATGGATAAAATACTAGCCCAAGCTACTCCAATACCTGCAAAACACAAATGTAACATCCAAGGTTCAGTGATGTAATACATCATAATAAATCCAATCCCTCCAAGACAAAGTGATACTGCATGAATAAGTTTTCTGTTGATTTCAATTTTACTTGTAATAAAGGCCAATAAAAGTGCAACAAACATCGATATCAAACCATAGGTTCCAAAGTAAGATGAAACTAAATCTGCAGCATTATTGTAAGCAAGATCTGCCTGTTCGAATGTTATTTTTTGACTGCTTTTCGACAAATCAAAGTCTGATTTATTCACTGCTGGAGCTTTAAAAATATATTCGCTTAAGGAAGGTGTGGCCATACTCCACATGGTAAAAAAAGCAAACCACGAACAGAACTGAACCAAGCCCAATTGGATCATCGTTTTTGGCATATTCAAAATGTTATTGAAAATTTCAGCCATTCCATGAGCAAGACCTTTTGTTCTGTGTTTCTCTTTATAGAATTTATCTAAATCTTCTGGTGGGTATTCTTTTGTTGTAAATACAGTATATAGTATGCTTAATAAAAAAACAATCCCTCCAACATAAAAGGAATACTTAACATTAAGGCCAACAACACCTTCATCAACGGATGTATTTCCTACTTTCAAAACTTTGTTGATAAACCAAGGTAGATTACTTGCTACCCAGGTACCAATCCCGATGATTAATGTTTGGATGATAAATCCGTTGGTTCGTTGCTCCTCTGGTAGTTTGTCAGCAACCAATGCTCGGAATGGTTCCATGCTGATATTAATTGAAGCATCAAGTATCCACAACATACCTGCTGCCACCCATAATGCCCAAGAATTTGGAACAATAAAAAGTGCTAAGGAAGCAAGAATTGCTCCAATTAAAAAGTAAGGTCGCCTTCTTCCAAACCGAGGATGCCATGTTCGATCACTTAAATATCCAATGATTGGCTGAACCAATAAACCTGTTAAAGGCGCTGCTATCCATAACAATGGGATCTCATCTTTTGCAGCACCTAATGACTGAAAAATTCTGGACATATTGCCACCTTGAAGGGCAAATCCAAATTGAATGCCAAGAAAACCAAAGCTCATGTTCCAAATATCCCAAAATGATAGTCGAGGTTTATTGCTCATAAATTTCTTTTAAAAACTTGTAAAGACGTGATATCCATATCCATCAATTTTTTGTTCTTCATCTTTATTAAAACTTCTCAATTTTCCACTCATAACTTCAACCATATTTGAAACATCAAAAGGAAGCTTATATTGCATTGGCTCTTTGTTGAAATTAAGCACAACAATGGCGACCTCATTTTCATTTTCTTTTTTGAAAATTAACATATCATCATCAGCTCTGATGAATTCAGGTTCCACACCAAAAGGACCATTCCAAAGTGCTTTATTACTATGTTTAGCTAATATTAATTTTTTATAAAAATCCATTAGCCTATAATTTTCAAAAGGGATTAAATCCTTTTTAAAGAATTCAAGTCTCTTTTTTAGAGGCTCCTCTTGGCCTGAATAAATCAAAGGAGTACCATCAAAGGTGCAGGTTAAGACCGCCATAAGTTTTGCCATTGGCCCCAATCGTTCATACTCTGTTCCATTCCAACTGTTTTCATCATGATTTGAAGTAAAGTGCATATGGAAACCTCGAATAAACTTTTTTCTGTCTTCGTCGTACCAGTTTTTAATTTCTGATGCGCCTTTCTTCCCTGATGCAATTTCGTTTAATAAATGATGAAAACTCCACCCATAAGAAGTATGAAATAATTCTTGATTTCGATGTGCTGGTACTTCAGCTTCTGCTAAATGAAATAATTGATCATATTTCATCATTCGTTTTCTATATTCAACCCAGAAATCCAAAGGTACCCCATGTGCAACATCTTGACGAAATCCATCAATTCGAACTTGTTTAACCCAAAATTCCATATCATCTAGCATCGCTTTTCTTAAGTCAGTGTTACCATAATCAAGATCTGCAACATCTGTCCATCCCCAGGGCTCTCCTGTAGAAGGATCTATAGGATCTGTAATCTTTCCATCTTTACCTTTTGTGTAAAATTGTGGATGAAGTTTCATCCATTTATGATCCCATCCAGTATGATTAGGAACCCAATCAATGATCACTTTCATGTTGTTTTCATGAGCCATTCTGACCAATGACTTAAAATCTTCCAATGTACCATGTTCAGGATTCACAGCTCTGTAATCAGAAACAGCATAATAACTTCCTAGTTTACCTTTTCTTCTTGTCTTACTAATTGGATGAATAGGCATAAACCAAAGAACATCTATTCCCATATCCGCTAATCGTGGAATATGTGCTTTGAATGCATTGATTGTTCCTTCGGGAGTATATTGTCGTAGATTGACTTCATAAATTACTGCATTCTTTATCCAACTTGGGTAAAACCCTTTTGTTGGCTGTTCTGGTGGAGGCATCATGTCTTTATGTAATTCATTTACCTTTGCCATATCTGACACTTCAGATTTAGCAAGCTCAGATTTGCATGATACTATCAAGGAAAAACATATAAGCAGAAAGCTATAAATGATGAACTTTGGTCTCATTTGGATTCAAATTAATTAATTGATCTGATATAGAAATATTTATTTTATTATTAGAGTTGTTTGTTATTGAAATATCGGTCTGTCCAATTTGGATGGCAAGAAGCGTATTCTTGAAATTAAGTCTAAAAGATAATTTATTCCAATTCTTAGGTATTCTTGGATTTAAATAAAGTCTGCTATTTTTAATTCGCATTCCTCCAAATCCTTTTACAACAGACATCCACGTACCTGCCATGCTGGTGATGTGCAAGCCATCTTCTGTGTCATTATTATAATCATCTAAATCTAATCTTGATGTCCTAAGATACATGTCATAAGCTTTCTCATCTTTTGAAAGTAGACAGGCAAGGATAACATGGACACAAGGAGATAATGAAGATTCATGAACAGTCCTAGGTTCGTAGTACTCAAAATTTCTTCTTATAGTTTCAATGTCAAAATTTTCCTCAAAGAAATAAATCCCCTGAAGTACATCGGCTTGTTTTATATATACTGATCGCAATATTCTATCCCAAGACCAATTTTGATTCAATGGTAAATTGGCTTGGTCTAATTTCGCAACTACAGTTTGGTCTTTATCTAAAAAATTATCCTGTTGTAAAAAGATGCCAAGTTCTTCACTTGTTGGGTAATGCATATTGTCTATAATCTTTTCCCATTGTGTTACTTCATTTAGGTCAAAATTATTTTTTCTAAGAATTTCTAAAAATCTGTTTGGGTAAAGATCTTGGACCGTCTCAATAGATTTTATTGTAAACTTAAGGCACCAAGATGCGATATAGTTTGTATACCAATTATTGTTTACATTATTTTCATATTCGTTTGGACCGGTTACTCCAAGGATAACATATTTCTGCTTGGCTTCAGAAAAATTAACTCTTTGTTTCCAGAATCTAGCTATAGCAATTAATACATCTAATCCAAATTCTTCTAAATAAGCTTGATCTCCTGTATATCTAATATAATCAAATATGGCAAAAGCAATCGCTCCATTTCTATGAATCTCCTCAAAGGTAATCTCCCATTCATTGTGGCATTCTTCTCCATTTATTGTAACCATTGGATACAATGCCGCACCATTTGTAAATCCTAATTTTTCTGCATTTTCTATCGCTTTCTGCAAATGATTATGTCGATAAATGAGAAGGTTTTTTGCAACCTTTTGAGGCGCTGAACTTAAATAGAAGGGTAGACAATACGCTTCAGTATCCCAATATGTACTTCCACCATACTTTTCACCTGTAAAGCCTTTTGGACCTATATTCAACCTAGCATCTTTCCCTGTGTATGTTTGATTGAGGTGAAAAATATTAAATCTAATTCCTTGCTGGGCTCCAATATCACCTATTATTTCAATATCACTTTCGTCCCATTTTTGTTTCCATGCTTCAGTGTGTTGAGTTCTTAATTCATGGTAAGAATCAGATTTGATGTCATTAAGCTGTATTAATACACGTTCTTTAATCTTTTGAGTTGGATAATAAAAGCTTGAACAAGCAACAATCTTTTTATAAATCTGAATGAAAGCTTTATTATTAACATTGACATTATAGGTTGAAGAAATATATTTATTTCTTTTATCAATGCTTGAATGTATGACTTTCTTATTATCAATTTCGATATTAGTATAGGCACCAAGGCCTAGATGAAAGTCAGTTTTTTTTGTTTTGGCCTGGTTGTAGATTAAATGATTGCTTTCCGATACATCAACTTCATCCCAAAACTTTTCATCATAATTAGAATCTTCATTGATGATATCAAAATCCAGAAATGATTCAATTTTAATCGGCCCAGTAAAGTTGTCAACTTTTAGCGAATAACTTAGAGCAGCTATTTCATCATGATGCAGGCTGCAAAATCTTTGGCTTTTTATTTCGACTTGAGCATTGTTATTAAGCGTTAGTTTACAGGTTCTTGTAAGTAATCCTTCTTGCATATTCAGTTCTCTATAGAAGCTCTCAATTTTTGCTTGATGAATGTCTACTTCACAATCTCCGACAACTAATTTAAGTCCAATCCAATTGCAACCATTCAGGACTTTTGCAAAATATTCGGGATAGCCATTTTTCCACCAACCTACCTTTGTTTTATCGGGATAATAAATGCCTGCATAGTAGGTTCCCTGAAGACTTTTTCCTGAATAACTTTCTTCAAAATTACCACGGCCTCCCATCTTTCCATTTCCAATCGAGCAAAGGCTTTCAGTTATTTTGTTATACTCTGGATTAAATCCTCTTTCAATTATTTTCCATGCATTTTTTTCAATATAATGTTTCATGGAGTTCTGCTTTTTGCTTTTGCAATATCAGTGAGAATTGTATCAAAAGTTAAGTTTTGAAATCCTGAGTAAATAATTGTGGCATTTTTTAAATTTGAATCTTCACCTATACCAACAGGGATAAAACCTCCTGAAATAGCAGCTTCGATGCCTTTTGAAGAATCTTCAAAAACGATGCAATTAGCTGGTTTAATACCCAAGCTTTTTGCTCCTTTTAAAAACACCTCTGGATCAGGTTTGGATTTTTCAACAAGGTTGCCATCTATCATGGTATGAAAGAGATGATCAACACCTATTTTATGAAGTATTTTGATAGCATTTCTACTGGCAGAACCTAGTGCTAATGGAATTTTCAAGGATTTTAGTTCAGTTAATAAATTTATTACACCTGGCAATAATTCCGACTGGTCAATTGACGAAATTAACTCTAGGTACCATTCATTCTTTAATTTTGCTAATTCGCTTTTTTCCTCATGGGACTTTTGGATGTTGTTGGCTTTAAGAATATATTCAAGTGATCCCATTCTACTCACTCCTTTTAGTTTCTCATTTTGTTCTAGGCTCAAATCACCACCGAATAATTGAGCTATTCTTTTCCAAGCAACATAGTGGAATCTGGCAGTGTCAACAATAACTCCGTCCAAGTCAAAAATACAAGCTTCAACCTTCATGTTTTTAATTTGAAATATTTGCAATTAATTTTCGATGTGAAAAATTTTCTTTTATTTCTTTTTGCAATTTATTTCTCATTTTTTTTAAACCTAAATTATTGAGACGATTCATAGATGTAAGGATTGCATCCCTTCCTGCGGATCCTATATAATTATTCAGATGTGTTTTAGATGTGTTGAGGTAAAGGTCGAATAATATATCTTCACCTAATTCTAAAATTAAGTCGTCGTATTCCCACAATAAAGGAAGCTCAGCATTATCTTTTAAGGCTTCAGCAATCTTTTCAACTTGTTCTGTATTTTTATAATATTTAAGAAGATCATACAGCTCACTTTTTTCAAAAATACTGTTTAATTCATCTAGATGTTGATCAACTAAATCTTCTGCAATAAAGTTTGTCATGCCAATGGCTAGACTGATCTCTTTATCATCAATCAATAGACTTTTTAAATAATAGATTCCATCATTAATTGCATTTACACCAAAGTAAACTTTGCACGCAAGTATATTTAAAGCCTTTGATTTTACTTTTTTTGATTTCAATCCTTTCAATAAAATCATCAATAATGGAATTTGCCCCATTTTATATAAATGCTGCAATCCTAAAATTAGTGTATCAAGTTTAATTTCACTCAACAATTTATCTAAGACCTCTGTGTTCTTTGGATAGAAATATAGGCAACTGAGCAAATAATTGTGATTCGTCTCATCTTTATCATTGATGAATGGAATCATTTTTTCAATGATGTTTTCAATGTCCTCTTTGCTAAATTCAATGTGTTTTGTTGATGCTAAAATTATATTGTTGTCCACAGGAACATAGTATGACCTATTGACTAGTTCAACCAAATTAGAGTAGATTTCTGAAAACAATTCGGGAGGCATTTTTTCTTGTAGTAAGTCCTCCAAGAAATTTAAAATCTCATTTTCTTTTGCAGCAAGTCTTTTGGGATTATGCGTATAATTTTTTCTGATGTAGAAGATTTTGTCGAGTACATGTATTAGAATGTATTTACATTCTCGATACTGTTTTAGGGTTAAGCAATCTTCAGCTTGGCTTGTTAAACTATCCACCAATCTAAAAAAATCTTTTTTTTCTGTGGTACTTAGGTTTAAATGTTTGAAGTTCTTTGGTTTTACGGCTGAGTCAAGAAGCTGTTTATATTTTTGATCATTATTGTCCAAATCCATTTTGTTTGCAAAATGACCTTTTAATGCCAAGGAAAAGGAATTCTCCATACTGGCATAGGCTCTAACAAAACGCTTTAATTCTTCTGGATGAGCCTTATCTAATATTGCTTTGATATTGTATTTGGCTTCTCTTGCTTTTCTTGCATTTTCTTTAGCTTTGGCTTTTTCTCTTTCAAGCTCCTTACGGGAAATTTCTTCTTTAATATGGATTAGACTTGCTACAATATGTTTGCAATTTCCGTTGCTATAGAAGTGCTCACACTCGCAGGTAAATTTGGGTTTGTTGCTTCGAAGTAGAATTTCCACTTCCAATTCAGATTTATCATTTAAAATGATATTCCAAAGTGTTTTTGAAATTTTTGTTGTTTTCTTAAACGTTCCCTCCTTTTCGAACAATGATTCACCTTCTAACCATAGGTTTTCCTCCGTGTTTTGCTCGATATTTTTTAGATATAAGTTCATCAGCTGGCTTAACTGATAAATATATGCATATTTTTGTGGTTTACTAGCACAATATGATGTTCAATGAAGCAATTTTTTATAGTCAGGCATGCAAAAAGCAGTTGGTCTGATCTTAATTTAAAAGATATAGATAGACCTTTAAATAAGCGTGGAATTCATGATGCACCTAAAATGGCAGAATATTTAAAAGAAATGAATGATGCTGAAATTGAATATATAGTTTCAAGTCCTGCGAATAGGGCACTTTCAACAGCAAAAATATTTCATGGTCTGTACGAGATCCAATCTGAAATAGACATTGATCTAGGTTTGTACCACGCAAGTACTGATGATTTAATTGATATTATCCATCAATTTCCTGAAGAATATTCAAAAATTGCAATATTCGGACATAATCCAGGGTTTACCTATTTGGTAAATCACTTTTCAAACGGTCATTTAGATAATCTTCCAACCTGTGGTATTGCACAATTTGAATCAAATGCTAAAACATGGTCCCAAGTATTTCCAGATAACTGTAAAATGATGAAATTGTTATTTCCCAAAAAAGTCATCTATTGAAAGCTAAATTATTACCCCTAATTCTTCTTTTTTTATTCGCATCATGTAAAAATGAAGCACCACCGGATACTTTTGAAATTGAAGACAAAGATGAATTGATAAAAAGATTGGCCGATATGTATTATATGGAGTCTTTTATTGGAAGAACACATAAATCTGAAAAAGACAGTGTTCGTGAAAAATTAAGTGATGAATTTTATCAATTGTATAAGATTACGCCTAAAGAACTAGATGAGTATTTGTCTAATTTGAAAAATGATAAAGTATTGTTTGGTTCTATCATGGATAGTGTGTCGAATCTTTTAAATCAAAAGAATGCGAAAAAAAATTAATACTTAGTTAATATTGAATATGTTGTACTGTTGATTATTTTTTATTTATTGTGCCTCGATCATGATTACTAAACCTAAAATATTGTTGGTTGATGATGAAGAGGATATTCTTCATTTTTTACAATATAATCTTGTCAAGGAAGGATATGATGTGAGGACTGCTTCAAATGGTAAAAATGCCCTTAGCGTTTTACAAAAATTTGATGCCCAGCTAGTATTATTAGACATCATGATGCCTGAAATGGATGGAGTAGAACTTTGTGAAAAGATTCGATCCATTTCAAAATTGCAAAACTTATTAATATGTTTCCTAACGGCAAGATCTGATTCGTTTACACAAATAACTGCATTGGATAAAGGAGGTGATGATTTTATCACAAAACCTATCAAACCGAGGGTACTTTTAAGTCGTATCAATGCCATATTACGAAGACATCCTGATCTCAAACAAACTCAGGAAAGTGTAAAAACATTTGGTTCATTGAAAGTAAATTTTGAAAATTACAACCTTCAAATTGATGATAAAAAAATTACTTTAGCAAAGAAAGAATTTGAGCTTCTGAAGTTATTAACTGCTAAGCCAGGCAGAGTTTATAAAAGAGAAGAAATTCTAATCAAGGTGTGGGGGAGTGATGTAATTGTTGGAGATAGAACAATAGATGTGCACATAAGAAAATTGAGAGAAAAAATAGGAAGTGAATATATACAAACTGTAAAAGGAGTTGGTTATAAATTTGATTTTTAAGCATGTTTAAAAATGCAACATTAAGGCAAATTACTGTAGTCATTGTAACCATCATTGCAATACTTAATCTAATTCTATTGATTGGCTTATTTAGCTTAGGAATTAATCAGTCGGATTCAAATTTTGCACTTTATATTATTCTTATTGTAATTGTAAGTTCCCTATTTATATTTCTATTTGTGAGTTATATTTTAGAAAGCTACATTTTTCGAAAGATCAAATTAATATACAGTATTATTGGAGGTAAAATTATTCCAGAAGGAGATTCAAAAATGCCAAAGAGTGGTATGGATACCTCAATAGATAATGTTGATCGGCATGTTAAAGAATGGGCAGAAAACACATCTAAAGAAATCTCATCCTTAAAATCATTAGAGGAATATAGAAAACAATATGTTGGTACAATTTCTCATGAATTAAAAACGCCAATATTTACAATTCAAGGTTATATCCATACCTTATTAGAAGGGGGACTATTTGATGAAAATATTAATATCGATTACCTCCAAAGAGCAGCAAAAAATATAGATCGCCTTCAAACCATTGTTGAGGATTTAGAACTAATCAATTCTTTGGAATCTGATAAACATCAGTTGTTTATGTCAAAATTTGATATCTTACAATTAGCCAGAGAAGTAAAGCAAGATCTACAGGCAATGGCAGATAAAAAAGAAATAAAAATTGTGGTTGAAGAAGAAACTGAGATGATACCCAATGTATTTGCTGATAAAAATGCGATACGGCAGGTTCTTGTAAATCTTATTTCCAATTCTATTAAATATGGGAAACCAAATGGCACAACTCATATTAATGTTCACAATCTTGCTGAAACAGTTTTAGTTGAAGTTGAGGATAACGGTATTGGAATTGAACAAAAGCACTTGAAACATTTATTTGACCGGTTCTATAGAGTTGATCCAAGTCGTTCAAAAGCTATAGGAGGATCTGGTCTGGGTTTGTCGATTGTTAAGCATATTATTGAAGCCCACCATCAAAATATCAATGTCCGAAGTCAACCTAATGTTGGCACTAACTTTTCATTTGGTCTTGAAAAGGTGTAACTATTCTGCTATTTGAACCTCTTGATTTGAAATCGAACGAGGTTCAGGAATATCATATAAAATGTCCAGAATGTCATCTCTTGCCTGAAAGAATAAGTCCAGTTCGTTTTCAGGTAATGGATCAGCTGGTGGGAAATTCTCTCTTAGGTGATTTATTTGTCTACCGTTTTTCCAAAACCTGAAACAAACATGATTACCAGTTGCAAGTCCTGTTTTTCCGACATACCCTATCACTTGTCCTTGTTTAACTTTAGTACCAGATTTGATTCCTTTTGCGAAACCAGACATATGTAAATATTGGCTCTGATAAGTTTTGTCATGCTTAATCTTTACGTATTTCCCATTATTTCGAGTATAACTTGCCTTTTCAACAAAACCATCAGCCACGGCAAAAATAGGTGTACCATGAGGTGCTGCGTAATCAGTACCTAGATGAGGTATTGTTCTTTTCTTAATGGGATGAAATCTAGCTAGATTATATCTGGATGAGATTCTGCTATATTTAACAGGGGCTCTTAAAAATTGACTTTTTGTGGGATGACCTTCTAAATCGTAATGTCCACCATATTTTTCATTTTCATAGTATACGGCGAAGTGTTTTCCCCTTTGATCTTCATAACTAGCCCCAAGAACATCTCCAACTCCAACTTTTTTACCATCCACATATATTTCTTCGAACAAAAGGTAAAATTTATCTCCTTTTTTGGTGTGATAAAAGTCAACAGCACTGGATAATGCATCTTCCATTTTATCAATTAAAGCCGGTGACAAATCATTAGAAATCATTGCATCCCATAAAGACCCTTCAATGATTCCTGATGCGCTTTCCAAACAAACTTCCTTTGGTTTATTGACCTTTTGAATGGTTGATTTTTCATTGAAAAAATATTGAATATAGGTGTAATGATCTGGCTCATAGATCATGCAAATTGGAGATTCACACTCATCATTTCTGACCAAAGTAAATTCTTTGCCTGCTTTAAAATTTCTAAGACTAAATATGTCTTTAGAATTATTTTCAATTTCTACAATTTGCTTGAAATCAATTCCTTCATACAATAGAACATCACTCAAATACATGTTCTGTTCAATTTGATAACTGTCGAAATGATATTTCTCGGTCTCAAAACCAAACTTGTCAGTTATTTTTTGTGTTGTCTCAGTGGAATAATTTACCAGGGTAGAATGATCTGAATTGAAACTTGATAATGTGACAGAGGCGATAATGCCTGAAAGAACTACTATAGTAATATCAAGTAGATAATTATTTTTGCTTCTCACTTTATGTCTTCTCGTCGATTAGTAATACAAAATCCTTTGCCTCTAAGATAACAAATATCATGCGATACTAGCTTAAATAGTTATTGATTTTCTAGTAATTTACATATATGAAAAATTCCTTACATTTCCGCAATGAATAAGTTTATTTGCTTTTCCGAGCCAAAGGTTATGGCTGTAATAAATCTTAATGAGGACTCATTTTTTCCAGACTCCAGAGTTCAGAAGATAGATTTATTTGATCAAAAAGTTTCTCAGATGTTGGATGAAGGTGCCGATATCATTGACTTAGGTGCCATGTCCTCCAGGCCGGGTTCCTTGATAAGTAATGCAAATGAAGAGTTAACTAAAATTCTTCCTTATGTTAAATTTTTCCGGGAAAATTACCCAAATGCATTTCTAAGCATAGATACAGTCCATTCACTTGTTGCAGAAGCTTGCTTATTCAATGGAGCAAATATGATCAATGATATCAGTGCAGCTCAGATTGATAATGCATTGCTTGATGTAATTGCTAAGTATAATGCTTATTATTGCTTAATGCATATGCAAAAACTTCCAAATATAATGCAGGAAAATCCAATGTATGATGATGTTTGTCTCGATGTGCTTAAATTTTTAAAGACCAAAGTTGCATTTCTTAACCAGATGAAAATTAATAAGGTAGTTATAGATCCTGGGTTTGGATTTGGAAAATCGATAGAACATAACTATAAGTTGCTAAGCAGCTTAGAGGTTTTCACGATTCTAGATCTTCCAATCTTAGCTGGAATTAGTAGGAAGTCTATGATTTATAAACCGTTAAACATAATTCCAGAAGAAAGTCTTTCGGCAACAACTGCACTAAATCTTTTGGCACTGCAAAAAGGTGCTAAAATATTACGTGTCCATGATGTTAAGGAAGCCAAACAAGCAATTTGTCTTTATAATCTTTTAAATAATTAATAAAGCGTTAAATATTGGTGTTTGACGATTGTTTACGACCTTTGAACAGTTAGATAGCTAGACTTAAATCTAAAATTGGCGAACGAAGAGAAAATAATAAGAGTACCTAAATTACTAAGGTTCCTTTATTGGACCTTTGTTCTTATTGCTTTTCTGTTTATAATTTTATCATTTACTATCTCCCGACCGGGATTTCAGAACTGGGCCGTCGATTATGTCTCTGAAAAATTCTCTGAGAGACTCGATATAAATATAAAGGTAGATAGTGTTTCTTTAAGTATTAGAAGAGGAGTTAAAGTTTGGGATGTATCTGGAGTTGATATTAATGGGGATACATTGTTTTCTGGTGGTCAAATTAGTTCTTCTCTATCAAACAATTTAATGAGTGTTTTGCGTAGCGAATTATACCTAAGCGATATTTTCTTAAAAGATATTTATATAAATGTAGAAGAATCAGATAATGCTATTCAATCAAATTGGAAATCATTATTTGAAAAATTAAATAGCTCCAATCAAAACACCATTAATGAGGGCGAAACAGATCAAGATCAAAAATCATTTCTTTTAGAAATTAACTCAATTGAATTTGAGAACTTCAGATATAAGGATAAGTCTGCAAGAAGAGAACAGCTTGCTCACTTGAAATCTGGTAAAATAATAATCGATACTATTAATCTTGATTCAATGCATTTCTTTATAAAAGAAGTCCATTTAGTAAATCCTAGCTTTGAGTATACTGTTACTGGAGACAAATTAGATAAGCTTGTTGAAGAAAATCTTCAAGAATTTGATCCCCATCATAATCAAAGAAAAAGTACATTTCCAAAGATAGCCATCAATCACTTAAAACTAAGAGATGGCAAGGTGGTCACAAACAATGAGGACAAAATTTCAGGTCGTAATGAAATTGACTACAATAATTTAAGTTTAGAAAACTTCCATTTGGAGGCTCAAGAAATTCTAGTCACAGAAGCAACAAAGATTAATGCGGTATTGAACTCACTGTCCGCTGTCCTGGACCAAAAAATAGAAATTGAAAATACTTCTTTTGATAATCTAGAGATAAATGATAGGTCTGTTATTCTCGAAAATTTCCAATTGAAGACTCCAAAAACCATACTTCGAACAAATAATAAATTAAAGTTCAGATCGATTAAAGACTTTGAGAATTTTTCGGATAAAGTATTTATGGATATTGAATTTAAAAAATCAAACTTTTCAATTGATGAAATTAATTACTTGATTCCAGGTCTGGCAAACTCTCCAATTATTATAAATAACCAAGATGAAACTATCCAGTTGGATGGTCAATTAAAAGGAAGGGTAAATAATTTTAGTACCAATAATCTTAATCTTAAAATTGGAGATAAAATATATTTTGATGGTAGAGTCAGGGTCAGAAATATTACGGATCCAAATGCTGCCTTAATCAATATCGAGGTAGAACAATTAATGACATCAATGTCAAATTTGGCGAAGGTTATTCCAAATTTTAGGCCTCCTGAAAATTTCTACAAACTTAAGGATATTCAATTTAATGGACAATTTGATGGCTTCCTTTACAATTTCGTTGCATTTGGAAATATTTCAACCGCATTGGGACAGGCTAAATCTGACATGCAATTAAATTTGACAGAAGGGCGAGATCGTGCAAAGTATAGTGGGACTTTAGAATTGATAGATTTTAATTTAAAGGAATGGAGTGGAAATGCTGATTTGGATATTGTTAATCTAAAAGCAAATGTAAGAAATGGATCAGGATTGGTGTTGAATAACGCCAAAGCCGACCTCGATGCAACACTTAATTCCTTTAGTTATAGAGGGCATCAGTATGAAGACTTAATATTAAATGGTGTTTTAGAAAAAAACCAATTTGACGGCTTCTTCGAGCTTAGAGATGAGTATGCTGATTTGGATTTTGACGGGAGCGTTATTATTGAAGAAGATATTATCAATGGAGATTTTATTGCTAATGTCAATAAGTTGGACTTAAAGAACTTGAATTTATCAGAAGACTCATTAGTGATGTCTGGTAATTTGGATTTAAGTTTAAATGGAAGGAATATTGATGATTTTGATGGCGAAGCACTTGTTAGAGAATTGGTGTTAGAATTGAACGGTCGGAAAACTGAGCTAGATAGTGTTTATCTTCTTTCCGCACCAAATAAAGATGGTAGTCGAGTAGTGAATCTAGAATCTGATTTGGTGAATTTATATGCTAATGGAGAAATAAATTTTCAATCCATTGGCAATGATCTACAAAGTTTAATTTTCAATGCTCATCCCATTTGGTCTGACTATTTAGGATTAAAACAAATAGAAAATATCAATAATCAGAATTTTACTTTTGATCTACAGATTATTGAAAGTCAAGCCTTATTTACATTTTTGGGACAACCTCATTTGTCTGTTAATGGACTGGTAGCAAGAGGTGTTGCCGATACAAAACTTCAAAAACTTCAGATTGCCTCCACCTTGGATAGTTTGATGTATGAAGATCATGCAATTAAAGAAACCGAAATGAGTTTTTTTAACTTTAAAAATAAATCTGGACTTCAGTTGGATTTTGCAGAATTGATAATTTTAGGGAACAGCTATAGTCAAGTTGATCTGGATGCCTCTTTGGATAATGAGTCAATCTTGTTCATTTCTTTGGATTCGGGTGATCTATTAGATACCTTAGGGAGGTTTAACGTGACCTTGGATGCAAAGCCAGCGGATGAGAAATTGATCATTCATGTCAAGGAGAATTCATGGGAAATGTTAGGCACAGATTGGACCTTTGAAAAAGACAATGAAATAATCTTTGGAGATAAGTATTTGTATGTCAATAATTTTAATCTATCAGACGGAGAAAGAAGGTTAGAAATCTCAAGTAGGCAAAATAAAGATTTGGTATTTCATGTTAGCAATATTGATATTTCGCTTATAAATCCATTCATTGATAATGAAAAATTTCTATTTGGAGGTGCTACTTTTATAAATTTTCAAATACAAAACATATTTGAAAAACCGAGTATCCAAGGAAGTTTTGTTATGCCTGAATTATTATTCAATAATGATTCTTTTGGTGAATTAAATCTATTGGTAGAAAACATAAACAAGAATGAATTAAAAGTAGATTTAAACCTAATAAGAGATTCAGATGATCAAATGATCGTACTGGATGCTACAATTAATCCTGAATCGAAGAACGTAGAAGGAATTTTGACAGCAGACAATTTTCAATTAGACTTTTTCGAATATATCATTCTTGAGGGGATTTCTGAAACCGAAGGTCACTTTGATTTAGAATGCCAGATTAAGGGAAAACTTCCAACACCAAATTTAAATGGGAGGGCTATTATGAATGATGGGGCTGTAAGAGTAGATTATTTAGGGAATAAGGTGTTTTTTGATGATCAAGAAGTTCGGATTAATGAGAAAGTGATAGATGTTACAGGAGGCATTATTACCGATAGAATTGGTAACGAGGCAATTTTAAGAGGAGGTTTATATCATTCTTTTCTTACAGACATGAAAATGGATCTCAATATTAGTTCTGATAACTTTCTTCTGTTAGACACAGACAAGCGTGATAATCCAGCTTATTATGGAACAGGAATAGGGCAGGCATCAGTTAACTTTTCTGGACCATTTGAGCTTGCTAATATTATTGTGAATGCAACAACCAAACGTGGTAGCTACCTCAATATACCTGTTGTTTCATCCGTTGATGGATATGATGAAAGTTTTATTCAATTTACAGAAAAAGGGCAATTATTTGAAATAGAGCCAGATACAAAAATAAATGCAGAGGAGTTGCTTTCAGGAGCTAATATTGAAATCAATTTGTCTGTAACTCCTGAAGCAGAAGTCAACATTATTTTTAATGAACAATTAAATGACATCATTACAGGTCGAGGCACAGGTAACCTTAAGATTATTTCAGATCGGACCGGAACATTCGATATATTTGGACAGTACATTGTAGAATCGGGCAAATATTTATTTACGGCACTTGGAATTGTTGCTAAGCCTTTTCAAGTTCAACGTGGAGGAACCATTACATGGACTGGTGATCCACTAAATGCAGCCATTAATATCAATGCAGAGTACACCGGTTTAAGAACTTCGACGGATCTTTTTTTAAGCGAGTATATTGGAATTGATTCAGATTTGGAACAAGAAGCACAAAGAAAAACGGATGTGCTTTTGAGTTTGGTAATTGGTGGAACATTGTTCACACCAGACATTAATTTCGATTTAAGCTTTCCAGAACTTCAAGGTGAACTGAAATCTTATGCTGATAATAAAATGAGGGTTTTGAGAACCAATCCGAATGGATTGAATGATCAAGTTGCGGGTTTGTTGATATTTGGAACCTTTTTACCTACGGATAATCCTTATGCATCTCTTAGCTCTGATAATATTGCCCAATCTGGCTATAATACCTTGAGTGAATTCGTTTCAAATCAACTTTCATATTTATTGTCTGGATTATTTGAAGAGGCTTTGATTGATAACAATTTGCTTTCTGGTTTTGACTTTGATATAGGATTTTCAAAAAATACTGGAATTCTTGCAGAAGATAGTTCAGGAGGAATTGCTCCTGATGAGATTGAGGTAGTTTTTAAGCCTCAATTTAAAAATGATCGAATTACTGCAGATTTAGGTACAAGTTATGTTAGAGGTGGAGATATTACCACTCGAGTAAATGGCCAATATTATGATATAAAAGTTGAGTATGCTATAACAGCCGATAGGAGACTTAAAGCCAGAGTTTATACCAAAAATGATTACAATATTGTTCTAGAAGGTACTGAATATGAATTCGGTGCTGGTATTCGCTACAGTCGTGAATTTGGAACCTTGGCGGAGTTAAGAGAAATATTTAAAGAAGAAATTCAAACTGATTTTAATTCTGGCAGAAAGAAAAATAATTAAAGTTTAGAACTTTTATTTCGTAATATATGATCGACGATGACCAAAGAAGTCATTGCTTCTACTATGGGCACTGCTCGTGGTAACACACAAGGATCATGTCTTCCTTTTCCCTCTACATTTACATTCTCAAAGTTTTCATTTAATGACTCCTGATTTTGCATTATGGTAGCCACAGGTTTAAAAGCTATATTGAAATATATGGGCATACCGTTTGAAATTCCGCCCTGGATACCACCCGAATGATTGCTACTTGTAATTACTTGATTATCTTTTATCACAAAAGGATCATTGTGTTCTGAGCCAAGCATTTTTGTCCCAGCAAACCCAGAGCCATATTCAAAACCCTTAGCTGCATTGATTCCCATCATTGCTTTGGCTAAATCCGCATGAAGTTTGTTAAAAACAGGTTCTCCGATTCCTACTGGTACATTTTCGACAATACAAGTAACTATTCCGCCGATGGTATCTCCCTTTTTCCTGACAAATTTTATAAGTTCTTCCATTTTAGACGCTGTAGGTAGATCAGGGCACCTAACAGGATTTTTTTCAATATTCTTTTTATTGATTTCATCCAATACACCTTCCCATTTTACTTCACCAACACTTGAAACATAGGCAGTTATAAAGACCTTCCATTTTTTAAGAAGCAACTTTGCAATGGCGCCAGCTGCAACTCTAGCAACAGTTTCTCTTGCTGAAGATCTTCCTCCACCTCTAAAGTCTCGAATTCCAAATTTAGAATGATAAGTGTAGTCTGCATGAGAAGGGCGAAATTTTGAGGCAATATGACTGTAATCTTTAGACTTTTGGTTTTTGTTTTCTATCAGTATAGCGATTGGAGTTCCTATACTTTTACCTTCAAAGACTCCTGACAAGATTAAAGCCTGGTCTGGTTCTTTTCTTTGGGTAACAATTGAAGATTGGCCAGGTCTTCTTCTTCCAAGTTCATCATTAATGAATTCCAGATCAATTTCCAAACCAGCAGGGCAACCGTCTATAACTACACCTAATGCGGTTCCATGTGATTCTCCAAAAGTGGTGATTTTAAATATTTCCCCAAAGCTGTTATTTCCCATGTTACAAAGGTATTCAATAAAAAACAGCCAATAAAGCTAAATATTAGTTCTCTTCGACAGTTTTTTGCTGATAGGAGCTAACACTTGAGAAAATATTTTAATTTTACAGCCATGGTAAATTACATCTCCATTTTAGATTTTGGATCTCAATATACACAACTCATAGCAAGAAGGATTAGAGAATTGGATGTTTATGCAGAGATCATCCCATATAATAAGCTACCAAACTTAGAAGATGAAAATTTGAAGGGTGTCATCCTGTCTGGAAGCCCATTTTCAGTAACAGCAGAAAATGCCCTGCATCCTAATTTGAAAGCAATAGTTAACAAAAAACCTATTCTAGGAATATGCTACGGAGCTCAGTACCTAACAGATTATTTTGGAGGCATTGTTGCAAGTTCTGACAAACGAGAATACGGACCTGCTCATTTAAAAATATCGAATGCATCCGCTTTATTAAAGGATGTATCTGCAGAGTCACAGATTTGGATGTCCCATGCAGATAGCATAGTCTCGCCAGCCCCAAACTTTGATATTGTTGCTAGTACAAGCACTATACCTGTTGCAGCTTTTCAAGGTAAACAAGGCCAATTTGATCAGCCAGTTTTGGGTGTTCAGTTTCATCCCGAAGTTACCCACAGTATTGATGGAAAAAAAATCCTTAGAAATTTCGTAATAGATATTTGTCAATGTCGACAAGATTGGGGGTCTCAATCTTTCATCGATAAAACAGTTGCAGAATTAAAAGATAAAATAGGGGATAATAAAGTTATTATCGGATTGTCTGGCGGAGTTGATTCAACTGTCGCGGCAACATTATTGCAAAAGGCTATAGGTGCAAATCTTTATTGTATTTTTCTAAATAATGGTTTACTGCGTAAAAACGAATTTACGGAAGTGATAGATTCCTATCAAAATATGGATCTTAACTTAATACCTGTAGATGCTAGCGAAGAATTTTTATCTGAATTAAATGGAGTTTCTGATCCAGAGAAAAAAAGAAAGACAATAGGAAGGGTTTTTATTGAAGTTTTTGAGCGCGAGGCAAAGAAACTCAAGGATGTAAAATATTTAGCCCAAGGAACCATTTATCCTGATGTGATCGAATCGCTTTCAGTTGTAGGGCCTTCCGTAACCATAAAATCACACCATAATGTCGGAGGATTACCCGACTTGCTCAATTTGGAAATTGTAGAACCTCTTCGTATGTTATTTAAAGACGAAGTTAGAAGAGTGGGCAATGCATTGGGGATTAAAAAAGATCTTATCGGAAGACATCCGTTCCCTGGGCCAGGATTATCTATTAGAATATTAGGTCCAATAAGCCATGAAAGAGTTACATTATTACAGGCAGCAGATCATATTTTTATTAATCATTTAAAAACTTCGGGATATTATGACAAGGTTTGGCAAGCTGGTGCAATATTGTTACCGGTCAAATCCGTTGGTGTAATGGGTGATGAAAGAACATATGAATTTACCTGTGCATTGAGAGCAGTTGTCTCAGAGGATGGTATGACTGCAAAGTGGGCTGAATTGCCCTATAGTTTGCTGGCTGTTATTTCTAATGACATTATTAATAAAGTAAAAGGTATAAACCGAGTTGTTTATGATATCAGTACGAAACCTCCTTCAACCATTGAGTGGGAATAAAATATTTGTAATTTTTTTGATAAGTATTTTATCATTTACTTCTTGTAAGACAAAGAAGAAGATTTCAGATACACCGAAAACACGACCCTCAACATCCCAGCCAACCAGACCTGGACCTAAGTCCAAAGTTGATACCATAAGGTGGACTGAATCTGTGCTTGATAATGCAGATGCTATTGTAGTGGAACAATCTGCTGAATTTAAAACCAATTATAAATTAGCAATTCTCATTCCATTTGAAAGCAATCGTTATGAGCCGTCACAATTTGAAAGATTTGGAAGTAAAGAAAATAGATTTGCAAATTATTACAATGGCGTAAAATTGGCCCTTGAAGAACTTGAAAGAGAAGGAGCAAACTTTACTGTCAAAATTATTGATTCAGGCGTAGGAAATTTAAATCCAAAGTTAAATCAGCTAAAAGATTTTGATTTAATTATTGGACCTTACAGTAGAGATCAATTGAAAGAAACAGCTTTATTTTGTAAGAAAAACGAAATTGTCAATGTTTCTCCATGGCAAGCATCATCGAAAATAGCGAAAGATAACCCTTATCATATTCAGTTAAGACCAAATCAAACAGCATATTATGATGCAATGGTAAAACACGCTTTATCAAAATATGATGTTGATCAAATTTGGATGGTCGGAAGAGATACCAAAACCGACAGTGGAAGAATTAACTATTTTCAAAGATCTGCTGCCGCATTATTAAATACACCAAAAGGTCAAAACCCATTGAATGAATACATAGTTGATGTTGATTCATTGATTAATGATGCAACAACCTATGATGAATTATTTATTGAGGACAAAGAGAATGTATTTTTATTTCCTCAATGGTCTAGTGAAGATGAACCCTTTTTATACGATTGTCTACGAAAGCTTGCAGTAGAAAAAGGTTCAAATGATTTAGTGGTTTACGGAATGCCAGTGATGATAGACTCCGAAAAGATCTCATTTGATTATTTTCAAAACTTGGATATCCATGTAACACGGGCAAAGTGGGTAGATAGACATGATCCTAAGGTCAAATCATTTCGGAAGTATTACTTTGATAGATTTAATGCATTAGCCGAGGATGATGCGCTAGATGGCTATGATATGATGTTGTTCATTGGTGCAAACTTGATCAAAGATGGAAAAACTTTCCAGCATACATTGGATCAGGACAATTCAAGATATCTCCAGACTTCTTTTGATATCCAGAAAGTATCATTATCTGAGACTGATAGGTTAGAAAACTTCAATAAAATTGATTATTTCGAAAATAGAAATTTAGATATAATTCGCTTTCGGAAAGATCGGCTCATTCGTGATTAATTCTTGATGATTCTAACACAAAACAGACAAAGTAAATTTAAATCAACCATTTCTAATCGACAGATAAATTTAACGGTTGTATTAGAGAATGTTCATGACCCACATAATATTGGAGCAGTCATGAGATCTTGCGATGCCGTAGGAATTAATGAAATCTTTGTTCTGAATACTACAGTATTGACTAAAAAACAAGTCCTTAGATTCGGTAAATCTGCTTCAGGTGCAATGCGTTGGGTAGATTTACACTACTTTGACAATGTTGAAGAATGTTTAAGCTTAGTAAAAGAAAAATACAAAAGAATCTATGCAACACATTTAGGAGAGGAAAGCAAAGACCTATATAGCCTAAATTTAACAGATCCAATTGCTCTGATGTTTGGTAATGAACATGATGGAATCACTGATGAATCTTTAGAATTTTGCGATGGCAATTTTACCATACCTCAATTTGGAATGGTGCAAAGTCTTAATATTTCTGTAGCATGCGCCGTAACTTTGTTTGAAGCCTTACGGCAAAGGAGAATCGCCGGATTGTACGATAAGGCATTTGATGAAAATAATGATTTTCATAAAAATAAATATCAAAAATGGTATCAAAACCAATTGAATAAATGGTCGACATCGGAGTAATCACAACTTATTGTAACCATAAAAAGGGAGCTGAGGAAACCTTCCCTTTTGATGAAGTTACCTTGGTCTATAAAGTAATGGGAAAAATGTTTGCATTGGTCCCAACAGATCGTGAAGCGCTAAGTATAAATTTGAAATGTAATCCAGAAAAGGCAGTTCTTTTACGAGAAGAGTATGATGGTATAAAACCTGGGTTTCATATGAACAAAAAACATTGGAATACCATTCATTTTGATGGTTCTGTACCTCCTAAATTAATTTTTGAATTAATAGATCATTCCTATGATTTAGTGGTTAAGTCTTTGAAACGTAGCTTAAGAGATGAATTGAATTTATTGAAGGAATGATCTATGATTATATCTTAGTTGGCCAGGGTATTTCGGGTACAATATTATCTCACAGATTGATCTCTAAAGGCAAATCGGTATTAATATTTGATAATAATCATTTGCACTCCTCTACTAAAATTGCAGCTGGGATTATCAATCCAATAACCGGAAGAAAGTTTGTCAAAAGTTGGATAATAGATGATCTAATTCCTGAGGCAATTAAATGCTATAAAGAATTAGAAACTGATCTAAATATAAAACTTGTTCATCAAGCCAATATTGTTCGAGTTATATTTAATGCAGAAAGTCAAAGATATTGGGAAAGGATTATTTTAAATGATTCTGCAGAAAGGTATATTTCAAAAAATCCTGATTTAAGTAGTTATAAGAATATCCTACATCCAATATATGATTTCGGAGAAGTTCAGAATTCTTACCGCATCGATGTTGCTTCGTTGGTTAAGAAATTTCAAGAGGAATGGATGCAATCAGGTATTCTGATTAACGAACAATTTGATTTTAACCATTTGACATTTAACGAAAGTGAAATTATTTACAAGTCGCATAAGGCTGAGAAAATAATTTTCTGTGAAGGCTATCGAAGCATTTATAATCCATTGTTTAATTATCTTCCTTTTCAACCAGTAAAAGGAGAAGCAATTAAGTTTTCAATCGATAATTTTGAGGCCAATAAGATGCTTAGACATAAACATTTTATTGTTCCACTTTCTAAAGGTATATTTTGGTCAGGCGGAGGTTATCAATGGGATGTTATTGATGAAACTCCAAGTCCTTCATTTTTAAAGAACTGGAAGTCCGATATGAATAAAATACTCCAGGTAGAACCAATAATACATACTCACCAAGCAGCCGTTAGACCAGCAGTAAAAGGCAGAAGGCCATTGCTTGGGAACCATCCTATCTATAAAAACGCTTATATATTTAATGGTATGGGTACAAAGGGAGCCTCATTGGTGCCATATTGGTCAAAGCACTTTGTAAATCATCTACTAAAAAATAATAATATTGACAAACAGGTCGATATTAAGCGATTTTGATGTAAAAAATCAATCGCAATGAAAATTGATCTATAAAATTATGTAATTGAAACAAGTAATGCATCATACTGTAAAATCACATTTATATGAACAGGATTATTTTTTTGTTAGTGTCCTTAATCTTGATACCAAATATGCTAATATCTCAAGATAAACAGTGGAAAGAAGTCAATAAATTGATCGAAGCTGGCAAACCAGTTTCTGCTAAAACCATTGTAGATCAAATATATGACCAAGCTAGGCAAAAAAGTGATAAAGATCAGATTGTAAAATCTTTGATGTTTCTAAGCAAGCTTCAAAATGAAATTGAAGAAGATCATTTGGTGACTTCGATCAAGAGATTTGAAAACTATTATAAAAAAGAGAAAGATCTGGTGGTGAAATCACTTCTGGCCAATCTAATTGCTAAAGAATACAATCAATATCTTAATGTCAATGGATGGAGAATACAAAATAGATCAAGCATTCAGGATGAAATTGATGGAGATATTCAAACATATTCTGTTGGAAAACTAATAGATAAATCAAATAACTACTTTTTAGCGTCGATTCAGTTTGAAAAGGAATTAAAAAAAATAAAGATTGATGAGGTGCAAGATATTCTTATTGATCAGCATGAATATCTCTACAAAGAGGCAGACTTGTATTTAATCTTATGCATGGATGTAGTGAGACACTTCAACAATACTAATCATTTCGTAACAGAAACTAATAATGATTTTATATTAAATCATCATAATTTGTTTGGAAACTTAGAGGATTATCTTAGCATCGAGTTTGAAAACCAAGGAGCTTTCTCAAAACTTCATTTTATAGCAGTTCTATTTCAAAATCTATTAAAAACATACACTCTTAAGTCTGAATTTAATTATTTAAAAATTAACGTTGAAAGACTTCGATTTATGAAGTCGCATTCTGCTATTTCAGATGGTAAGACAAAGTACAAAGATGCTTTGCAGGAACTCATGAAAGAAATATCCATAGATCAAAATTTAGAATTGGTGGAAATGGAAATTCTTAACTTATTAATGGAAGAACTCCCATTTGATAAGGCTGGAAAATTTAAGGATAAAAATAAATTAAAAAATCTTCAAGCAGCAATAACTTTAGCTGGAAAACTTCAAAAAAGCAAAGTTAAAGAATTTAGAAATTCGGCATTAAGTGCAATGCAGATGATTAACAAAAAAGAACTGCATTTTATCAATGAAAAAGTAATACCATCTGATCAAGAAGCATTACTTTATCTAACCTATCGAAATCTTTCCAAATTAAATTTTAAAATTATTAAATTTTCAAATGCTGAATTTTTAAAATTGAACAGACAAAATATTCAGGATAAATACTTGAAAATTAGAAACTTGGACGCTGTTGTAGAATGGGAAGAAGAATTGCCTTCTGGTGAAGATCATGTGTTACATAGTATTGAACTTGTAGTACCTCCTTTGCCAATAGGTCAATATATGATTTTGGCTTATGATGGGAACGCTATGATCACTTCCAGCTATATAAATGGCAGTAGATTGCATGTCTCTGATTTAGCTTATGATTTTTCAAGTTCGAATGGATACAATCGTCTTTTGGTCGTTGATCGGAATCAAGGAATTCCTCAAGGACAGGTTGATGTTCAAGTATTTTACAACCACTACAATCGACTTGAAAGAAGGAATGAACAAAAGTTATTGGTTGAAGGAATAACAAATGATCATGGAATTTTCGAATTAATTACCAATGAAAAAAATGCAAGGAATCAATTAAGTTTCAGAATAAGTAATAACAAAGATTTCCTTCAGCTTGACAATGAAAATGCCTATTTAAGTCCAGAACAATCATATACTGACCGCCAAGAAATAGTATGGTTTACGGATAGAGCAATTTATCGACCAGGCCAAATAGTGCACTATAAAGGAATATTATTAAACAAAAAGGGAGGGCAATTATCAAATCTCGATATTAACAAAGAATTAAACGTCCTTTTAAGAGATGCCAATTATCAAGAGCTTGAATCACAAACCATAAAAACTGACGAGTTTGGAAGTTTTTACGGGACTTTTGTTCTGCCCAATACTGGGCTTAATGGAAATTTTACCATTGAAACATTAAACAGAAGTTCAAGAAAATCAATTAGAGTTGAAGAATATAAAAGACCGAAGTTTCAACCTGAATTTGTGGATTCTAATAAAGAATACAAGCTAGGAGATTCTATCGTTGTAAATGCCATTGCAAAATCTTTTGCTGGGATATCAATGGAAGGTGCAAAGTATAATTACACAGTATACAGACAATCTTATTGGCCAAGGTATAAGCAGTATTTCTATTGCGGATTTTCTCCTTTACCACAAAGAGCTAGAACACAGATAAAAAATGGCTCTGGTTTTGTAGGCAAAGATGGGCTAATTTCATTGGAATTTATTGCCTCAATGGATAAAGATGAAACAGGAGAAAACAATATTCTTCCCTCATATTATTTTAATCTCATTCTAGAGGTTGTCGATTTAGGTGGCGAAACTCACTCAATTAATAAACAATACAATTTAAATGATAAAGCTTATTTGTTAGAAACAAAAACAATTGAATATTTGCCGAAAGGTGAAAATGCCAATATTGAGATTACAGTAAAAAACTTTGATAACCAAGAAATTGATAAAAAAGGAACATTGATCCTATCAAAAGTTGAATCGGTCGTTGATGAATTTCGAGAAAAGTTGTGGGATTATCCCGAATTTCAAAAATTGGACAGCAGTAATTATAGAACTTTGTTTCCTTATGATCTTTATAGTATCAATGAGCATCCATTACAGCAAAAAGAAATGACCCCAGTTAAGACAATTGTGTTTGATACTGGTCAGGAATCACAGATAGAATTAGGAGAATTGCCTGTTGGTCAATATATGGTGAAATTTCAAATCGATGACGAAGTGTTGGATTATAAAACATACTTTCAGATTTTTAATGAGAAGATTGTAGGTAGCCCAGAGTTGAAAATTATTGGCGGTATAGATACTTATAAGCCTGATGATCTGGTTGACTATTCTTTTGTTGGTAATTTTGATGATCAAAACATTTTTTATAGTCTTTATGAAAAAGGAAAATTGAAATCCCAAAGTTGGATTGAAGCTTTTACCGTAAATCAAGTTAAAGTTTCAAATGATTCCTATGGCAATATGATTTTAAAAGGGATTAGCTTTAAACACAATAGAGTATATCAAACAAATCGCGCGATCAAAGTTCCATGGGAGCATAAAAAATTGGAAATTGAATATGTCAGTTTTAGGGATAAAATTAAGCCAGGGAGAGATGAAGAGTTTGCCATTAAAATTAAAAATCCAACCCAAAGTATTCAAATGACTTTGGCTATGTATGATGAATCTCTAGACTCCTTTGTAAAAAATACATGGACTGGTTTCAATTTTCCTATTTATTCCAATTTCTATTCCTCAAATGTAAATAGTTTTGGAATTATGCATTCTACTCAGTTAAGTGAATACACTAATGAACGATATTATCATTGGTATCAAGTACTATTTCCGCGAATTTTATATTCAGATCATTTTGGTGGACATTTGATGATGACTTCACAATCCTCAGGAATATCAGTTAGAGGAGGAAGAGCCAAGTTAAAAAATTATGCCATGGACGGTGAAACAATTTCTAGTGCACCGATGATGGATATGTCATCAAAAGAGGAAAGCCTTGAATCTGATATGCGATTAGAGAATTTAACTGAGGAAAGAGAAATCAAGAATCCATCTAAAAGTACATCGCCTCCAATCAGAGAAAACTTAGATGAAACAGTTTTTTTCTTTCCTTCGCTTGTAACAGATAGCAGAGGAGAATTAAGCTATAGATTTAAAATGAAAGAAGCAATTACGAGATGGAAATTGTTAAGTTTCGCACATAATAAAGAACTGCAATTTGGTCTTGATGAAAGATCTTTAATCACAACAAAGGATGTATTAATTCAAGCAAATATGCCTAGATTTTTGCGAGCAGGAGATCAAATATCATTTTCTGCAAAGGTTAGTAACTTATCAGAATCATCCTTAATTGCTGAGACCAATATTGAAATTATTGATGCTATTAGCGGGTTGGCGGTAGACTCTCTGATAAAGATTAAATCAAACCAGGAGGTACTGAGCCTAGAAATCAATGAGAGTAAAATTGTTGAATGGACATTAAGCGTTTCAGAGGAATTTAATGCCCCAGTAATTATAAAAGTATTCGCCAAATCAGGAAACCATTATGATGGAGAACAGAATATGTTACCCGTTTTGACAAATAGGAAGCTTATCACCTCAACCAAAAGTATGCTGCTAAATCCAAATTCCGAAACAGTATTTGAATTTGATCATCTATTGGACAATATTGATTCTAAAAAATTAAAAACTCATCATTACCAATTGGAATTTACAAACAACCCAATTTGGTTTGCGATTAAGGCAATTCCATTTTTGAAAAATATTGACAATGATAATACCATGAATATTGTAGATCAATTATTTGGTAATTCAATGGCTCAATCAATTATCAATAAATATCCTAAAATAAAGGTTGTTTTTGATAAATGGAAAAACGACCCAACTGCGTTGCAAAGCGAGTTGAGTAAAAATAAAGATTTGAAATCTATTGCATTAAAAGAAACACCATGGATTCGAAATTCGCAAACGGAAGAACAACAAAGAAGGGATTTAGCTTTGCTATTTGATCTAAATATGCTCAGCAATCAACAGTTTGAAAATATCGAACATTTAATGAGTAGACAAGGACCTAATGGTGGTTTTTCATGGAGGTCAGGTGGAAGAGATTCCTGGCACGTTACCCAGTATGTTCTAGAGTTATTGTTGAAGCTAAAATACTTAGGCATCCTTGAAAAAAATCAAAAAATGGATCAAGTGATTGAACGAGGAATGCAATATGTTGATGCACGAGTTAGTGAGTACTATAAGAAAAACTTAAAAGGTGACTTGAAAAATAAGTATTTATCACCAATAATAATTCATTATAGTTATCTCAATTCAATGTATCACAAGAAGCTATTTGGAGATATTGGTGATTTGGCAAAAGCCTATTTTAGGAAATCTTTTAAAGATAATTGGCAAAATTATTCACCATATATGCAGGCAATGATAGCCATATCTCACCTAAGAGCTGGAGAATTGCATTTGAATGATATAATCAAAGCCTCTCTTTTAGAAAGAGTAATTAGAAATGAATCACTGGGTTCATATTGGAAGCTAAATAACGCTTATAGTTGGAACAATCTTGCAATTGAACAACAAGCTGCTATGATCGAGTATTTTGAAGAAGTGGGGGAAGAAAGAGCATTTGTCGATGAATTGAAAAAATGGCTTTTAACAAAAAAACAAACGACTCATTGGCCAACATCAAAATCTACTGTCATGGCTATTTATTCACTTGTTCATTCCTCCCCAAATTGGATTCATGAGAACAAGATTATTGATGTTTGGGTCGGTGGAGAGAAGCAAACCATAACGAATGCTGAAGCAGGAACAGGTCACTTTCAATTAGATTTTAGTCCCGAATTAATCGATAAAAAGTTTGGGACAATAAAGCTTAAAAACGAAAACGATCATTTAATTTGGGGGTCAGCGTATTGGCAATATTGGCAAGACCTAGATGAAATCAAAAGTGCTCAAGAAAACCCATTTAGAATTTCAAAGAAGGTATTTGTTGAAGAAACTACAGATTCTGGATCTTTTATAAAAGAATTAAGTGAAGGAGATTCTCTGCAACAAGGAGATATGATTATTGTAAGAATTGAACTTAGAACCGATAGAGATTTAGACTATGTTCATATGCAAGACATGAGAGCTGCAGGATTTGAACCTTTGAATACTTTAAGTCAATATAAAGCGCAAGATGGACTTTGGTATTATGAATCGACCAAAGATCGTTTTACAGATTTTTTCTTCGAAAGATTGAATAGAGGCACATATGTTTTTGAATATAAATTGCGAGCAACTCATAAAGGAGATTTTAGCAATGGAATTACATTAGCAGAATGTCTATATGCTCCAAGTTTTTCAAGTCATTCAATAGGTAATAGATATCAAATTAAAAATTAACTTTAAGTTAAATTTTTTGCTTATTGTTTATTTATAAAAAGTGAAATGCAACATTTTGACATTATTGAATGCAAATTAAATGGAGCACTAAATTTTGTTAGTTCTTAACATATCTATTAAGAATAATATTTGTAGTTTAGCGCATATACCAATACAAATATGAAACGATTAATTGCCCTAAATTTTATTTTATTTTTTGCTGTATCCGTGCATGCACAATTGGCTGATGGTTCTATAGCCCCTGATTTTACCGTAGATGATTGGCAATGGGGAAATACCCACAACTTGTATGATTATCTAGATGAAGGAAAATCTGTAGTTCTTGATTTTAGTGCTACTTGGTGTGGACCTTGCTGGAATTATCATAATTCTGGGACACTAGACGACTTATATGATGAATTTGGTCCAGATGGGACCGATCAGATCATGGTATTTATGGTTGAAGCGGATGGTGATACTTCTCAAAATTGTATTGAGGATGATCCAGGATGTATTGGTGGAACTGTTGGGGATTGGACAAACGTTAGTTATCCAATACTGAATCCTCCAGCAAACTTAGCCGATGAATTGGCCTCCGATTATAATATTGCATACTGGCCAACACTATATGGTGTTGCTCCAAACGGAGAGGTTTACGAAATCGGCCAAGCTGGTTTTAATGAATGGGAATCTTATTTAGTAGGTTCTTTTTTATTGGCTAATACTACATATGAAATCATAGAAGAAGGATGTGTTTTTAATGTAGATATTACACCAGGAGGTGGATTTGGAGAACTTGAATATGAATGGTCTAATGGAGAAACTACTGAAGATCTTTATGAGGTATACGGTGAAGAATTTTATGTTACCATTACCGATGAGAATAATTTTGAAACCGTAATTGGACCTATAGATGTGCCGGATGGAGATGCACATGATTTAGAGCTATTAGAAGCTAATGATCTTCTTTGTTACGAGGATTTTTCGGGAACATTGGAAGTTGAGGCTTTTGGAGGTTCTGGTGAGTTCGACTACGAGTGGAGTGATGGGCAGTCTGGATCAACTATATTTGATTTAGCAAGTGGTGATTATTGGGTAACTGTTACTGATGTTAATAACGGATGTACGTCGGAAACTCATTTTTTTGTTGATCAACCTCAACCATTAGAAGTTATTTTCGAAGTTGAAGATGCAGGGTGTAATGAAACAGGTAATGTTTATATTGATGCATCAGGTGGTTCTGGAACGTATGTTTATGAATTTGATGGTTTTTCAACAACTTTCAATGAAATAGAGCTTGAGCCAGGAGATTATGAAGTAACAATTTCAGATATTAATGACTGTGAGATCGTAGAAGCTTTTGCCATAGATGCAATTGACCCTCCAGTGGCAAACTCATCAGCTAGTGGTGATATTACTTGTCTAATTCCAACCATAACTTTAATGTCTTCTGGATCAGCAACTGGTTCAAACATAGAATATAATTGGTTTGACGCTTCAGGAAATCCAGCAGGTTCGGGTGCGACCATAACTACCTCAACCGGTGGTTTATTTACTTTAGAAGTATTTGATGCGAATACTGGATGTACCGGTGTAGATGAAGTTACAGTTCTTGTAGATAATGAAATACCCACTGCTTCCAGTTCATATTCAAATACGATAGATTGTGCAAATACCACGGCCACACTCTCAGGTGTAGGATCGTCGGAAGGAAGTGATATTACTTATTTGTGGTCTACTACAGATGGCTCTATTCTTTCAGATCCAACTGGAATCAATGTCACTGTTGGAGCAGGAGGAACCTATTCTCTTGTAATTACAAACACAGCCAACGGTTGTAGCGCAAGTTCTGCTGTTGTAGTACCATCAAATGGAAATATACCAACTGCAACAATTGATGGTGCAACTATGTTTTGCGAAGGGTCAAGTGTAAATGTTTGCGTTACTACTGAACCAGGCTATGTGATTAGCTGGAATGTTGATGGAGTTCCAGTGACGGAAAGTAGTAATTGTTTGTCTGTTTCGACTTCATCCACAGTTGTTGCTACAATCACCGATCCAATAACTGGATGTAGTTCTTCACAATCAGTACAAACTACCTTGAGCCCATCACCAAATTCAGTGGTTACCGGGGATACAGAAATTTGTCCTGGAGCTTCTAGTGTTCTATGTGTAGATGTTCAAGCTAATGAAACTATAGAATGGTCAAATAATGGACAAGGTTTTGCAACCACAAATTGTGTCTCAGTCACTGATGCTGGAAATTACCAAGCAACGGTATTCAATGATGCAGGATGTTTAAGCTCAACAGAAGTAATCGTTACTATGCTTTCAGCACCAAATTCTGAAATTACAGGAGAAGAATTGGTATGCGATAGTGGGTCTACAACGCTTTGTACGGAAGATCTTCCTTCTCACAGCTATGAATGGATACATGAAAATGGACAAATTTTAGGAAATACTGCATGTATTGATGTGTCAATGGAGGGATTAGTAACTGTTTCAGTTACCAATGATGTTAGCTGTACAGTTTATTCCCAAACGACAATCATCAATGATATTTCACCTGCAATAGATATTGCCATTCCGGCTATTTTAGACTGTAATAATGCTTCAGTAAGCTTAAATGCAACAACATCCGGGACAGATATTATTTGGTATGATGAGCAAGGTAACTTGATTGGTCAAGGAAGCTCTATAGTCACTAGTTTGGCAGGCACGTATAGCTGTACTGCAATATCAGCCAATGGATGTATTGGAACAGCCGAGGTAATAGTAGCTCAAGATGATAGTGCTTTACCCACATCAGCTTTTGCAACTAATCCAGATAATTTTACCATAGTTTTCGAAAACCAAAGTTTGGGTGACGTCGATAGCTATTTATGGGACTTTGGAGATGGTAACACATCAACTGAAGCAAATCCAACACATACTTATGAAGTGCCTGGAACTTATACCGCATGCTTGACAGTTTCGAATGATTGCGGATCTAATTCAAACTGTGAAACATTGTCCGTATCAAACGCCTTGACAGTAAGTTTAAATATCAGTGAAGTTACTTGTTTTGGTCAAGCAGATGGAGCAATAGAAATTATAATTAATGGGGGATTGGCTCCTTATACCATAGTCTCCGATCCTGATGTAGGATCTTCTGAAACTCTAATTGGATTATCAGCTGGTGATTACAATATTGAAGTTCAGGATAGCAATGGAGACATTGTTATGGTAATGGCAACTGTTTTAGAACCAACCGAAATGGATAATTATGAACAAATAACTGATGCTTCAGCAGGAAATAATGATGGAAGTATTTCTATTGAAACAACTGAAGGTGGTACAGGTCCATATACTTATTCTTGGAGTACCGGTGAAACGGGAACAAGCATTTCTGGATTGGCTCCTGGTATTTATTCACTAACCACAACAGATGAATTGGGTTGTGTTATTGTTGAAGAATTTGAAGTGGGAGAAATTACCTCCTTATCAAAGATTGATATTGTTGAGAACTTTATCATCTCTCCAAACCCAACTCAGGATATTGTAAATCTAGAATTGAATTTAAATCAAATACATGATTTAGATTTAGAAATAGTAAATGCAGTTGGGGTAGTTGTTTATGATTCTGTGATAAATGGATCTCGAACAATAGATGTAAGTAGTTTTAGTAATGGGATCTATTTTGTTCATTTATCATATCAAAACCAAAGTATGACTAAAAGATTATTAATTGTTGATTAATATATAAATCTTTCAAGACTAAAAATGGAGATTGATTACTGGATCAATCTCCATTTTATTTTTTCCCCAATTTGATATTGATTAAAGCTTGCTAAATCATCACTATCGAAATAAGCAACTCTTGGATAGCCACCGGTTGTCTGAGCGTCTTGGTTAAGTACAATGAGCTTTCCATCTGGTAAAAGTTGTATTACACCAGGAAATGTGCAAACACTTTTTTCTGGAAACTTTGTTTTTAAGCTGATGGATTCTCCATCTAAATATGCACCCATTCTGCTGGTCATGGGTGTGATGACTGCGTGATAGCTAATTAATGATTCTTTCCCATTCTGACTTAAGAGATTCCACTCAGGACCTTTATTTATTAATAGCCAAGACTTTCTTGTTAATTCAGTAACCTCGACATTTTTCTCAAGAGGTTTTAGCTTTACTTCCGTAAATGTTAATTTGGTTCTATCAATAATTTTGAAGTTTTTAGAAAAAGAAATGTAAGAACATAAACCATACTTTGTAAATCCTCCACTTAAAACCTGACCAGTTGAAATATTAATTTTAGTATAACGTTTAATTGGCTTCTGATCAATTGTCCAATCCATATCTGCACCTGTAATGCAAAGTGATAATGCACTATTGAATTTAATGGTACAAGCCTTTAAAGAACATTCTAAAACTTTTGAATCAATTGTTTTATCTAGAATTTGATTTGCCAAAATAACAGATGGATGATCCATTGCTGATCCATGTGGGTATCCATAAAACATATTTTTATTTGGAACAATGGAAACAGCGAGTAAGGATGGCCCTGGCTTTGTTATTTCTGCTTCAATATTATTCATTTTTGTACTTTTCTAAATAATCCTTCTTACTCATTCTATGAAATCTTATTTCTTGGCCAATCGATGGAAATAATTCAAATTTACCAAATTGGTTTAATTGGTGTGAACAATTTCCTATGATATGCCAACCTCCTGGACTTTCACTTCCGTAAATACCAATATATTTTCCACCAATGGCCAAACTGCCTTTAGGTACTTTTGATCTTGGTCTTTCTCGTCTTTCAAGATGTAACGTTTTCGGTAATCCAAGAAGATAAAAAAAGCCAGGCTGAAATCCATAATTTGCAAGAGTTAGCGTACATGACATTATCTGATAAACAATTTCTTCTTTATCTAATTTAGTAACTTGCTTAATTAGTTCCCAATCTAAACCAAACTCAAAACATACATCCAAGGAAATTGCAGAAAGGTTGTTTTTACTCATGTTCAATTTTACAAAACTTAAATTTTGTAAAAGTTGTTGTTTATTATTTGATTGCACATAAATGAGAATCTCATCTTCTGAAGCAACTATGTTTTCGATAAGTTTATTTTGTTCTTTAAATATGTATTCTGCAATAAAAGGAATGTTGTGAGGTTTGGTTTTTTGTTTCCTGTCAAGCTGTAATAAAATTTTATTATTAGAAATCTCTATAAGCGAAAAGTTGAGCGATGAAATTGTAATTGAAGTCATGGAAATATTTGTCGAATAGCATTTAAAATTTCGATTGAATTTTCCGTGTCGCTATGAACACAGATTGTATCGGCTTTCAATGCTAAAATTTTGCCATCTGTTTCTACTTCCTGTTTGTAAACAATATTACGAACTTGTTTGATGACAGTGGTGTTATCTGTGAATACTGATCCATCTAAATTCCTTGATTGTAATTGACCTGAAGAAGAATATTTTCTATCGGCAAAGGCTTCAATTATGATTTTATCTATTGGAAATAAATCAGCTGTTTTTGAATATGGAGGGATCAAAATCATAAGTCGTGGGCAAATTTCAGCTAATAAATTGATATATCGCTCTGCAACATAATAATCATTTGCAATAAGATGGTATAATGCACCGTGAGCTTTAATATGCTCAGTGTTTATATTGTTTAAATCGGCAATTTCTAATGAGGAAAGTATTTGTTTTTTTATTGAGTCAAAAAGTATTTTTAAAGAGATATCCATCCTGATTCGACCAAAATTCTTTTTATCCGGGAAAGATGGGTGTAGTCCAACTTTGACATCAAAGGATTTTGCTATTAACATGGTTTCTTTGATAGTGTGATTATCACCAGCATGTCCTCCAATAGCTATATTGCAACGATCGATAAGCGGCATTATCTTTTTTTCTAACTGAAGGCTGTTATCGATTTCCCCTAAATCACAATTTAAGTCGATATTTATCTTACCCAAAGACACTAATAATGGTTTTTATAGACATTACAATCGTTAATAATAAAACTATTCCAGCTGCAACATTTCTATATTTTGAATTTGTATATGTGCCCATTATTTCTTTTGAATTCAATACATAAATTAAAAATATAGCAATTATTGGTAACAATATTCCATTTGCAATTTGTGCAAATTTAATAACAGAAACTGGTTTAAATCCGGACATGGAGACCACGACACCTATCATAATAATACTTAGCCAGGTAAGTCTAAACTTTGGATGCTTTAGGACATTATAATTGTGATTTGCAGCGGTATTGAGAAACTTGTTTTTTCTAAAATCAAATAACCCATTGGCTGCATATGCAGCTGCCAATGGAGCTGTAATAGCACTGCTTAGTCCAGCAGCAAAAAAACCAATGGCCATTACATTCTTGGAATATTTACCTAGAAGAGGTTCAAGCTGTGCTGCAAAATCAGAAATATTGCTAAAGCTTGTGCCGTTGGAATAAACTTTAGCTGAAACAATAATTATTGTCATTGAAATAAGACCACCCAATACAATAGCTATAATGTTTTCTATTCGCAGTTGTCTCAATTGGTCAGATGATTTGTATTTTTCGCTAATACTTGAAGCATGAAGAAAAAGATTATATGGAACTACGGTTGTACCTATTAAACCCACTATGGTTAGTATTTCAGAAAAATCTGATTTGTTAGGGATGAACCCGGAAGTAATACCGGCAGGAGAAGGTTTGATTAGGAAAGCAGTTATTAAAAAGCAAATACTCATTAATAATACTAAAAGAATTAAAGTCTTTTCCAATAATTTGTATTGACCTAAATACAGTATGAACGCGGCAAGGATTCCTAAAATAAGTGGCCACCACGTAAATCCTGAATATATAAGATCTAAACCTAATACTGCACCAGCAATGTTGCCTGCCTCATATGCTGCATTTCCTATGATGATGGCACCAAAACTGATTAAAATTATGCCCAGCTTAGCAATTCGATTTATTTTAGAATTTCTAATCGCTTCTCCAAGTCCTTCTTGTGTGATTAATCCAAGCCTGGCAGCCATTTCTTGAAATATGATTGCAGTGAACATTGAAAATATTAAAACCCAAAGAAGATTATAACCACTTGTTGCGCCCGTAAGTGTACACAAGGTTACTGTTCCTGGACCAATGAATGCAGCAGTAACCAAAGTACTAGGCCCCAAATATTTAAACAAATTCATTAATGAGCAAATTTTGATTTAAGTGCATACAATGCAAATGATGCTAGCCAATGTTCGCCTGCATAGTCTCCATCTGTAATGTTACTAAGTGAATGTGATAAATGCAGATCCGCATTATCGGTCAAATAATCATTTTGTAAATATGTAGTAGCGCCATACAAACACCAAGCTCTTGAAAAATTTAAGCCATCTAAATGAACAAGTTTACCATCAGTTCTATCAATAATTTCGGCAGGTATCAAGTTTAGTCCTTTTTTGTCAATTCCGTCAAGAAAATTTTGAGCCCAAGGTTTGAATTCTTCTTTTGTAAGTACACGTCTCATAATATCTAATTCTTGAAGACATGGACTTAAAAAATCATATCCACTGGGTTCCCACGAAATTGGACAATTTTCATCTTCCAAATAAAACTCTTTTGCCCTTGTGCTAATCATTTCTAATAAAGCTTTGTCATTTACCTTGAGTGCATAATCATATGCAAAACATAAACCAAAGGCAGTATTACTATGTTCGCCAACACGTATTGGGTATACAAGTTTTGGGAGATATTCAATATATTTTTGTGAAATTAAATCACACAAAGGTTGTAGAGCTCTAGACCAATTTTTTGCATCAGGATCATTCCAATCTATTAATTCTTCTTGAAGCTTTAATAACCATGCCCATCCATAAGTTCGTTCAAAACTTTTAGTATGCTTATTAAGACTGAAATAGGCAATTTCTTTACTTATATTTTCTTCAGTCAAATTGGCATTTAACAACTTTCTAGCTTTTTTCTGTTCAGTAAGCTCAGGAAAAGTTTTTAATAAATAGACGATGGACCAATGACCATGAACAGCAGAATGCCAATCAAAACATCCGTAAAAGGCAGGATGATGGATCTGAGGCATTTGCAGATCTTCAACTTTCGCGATTGTCAATCCAGCTTTATACGGAAGTGGGTTTGTAATGCAATTAAGCGGAAGCTTGATAAGCCTCTCCGCTTGGACTAAATCTAGAGAAACATCATTATTCTTACTACTTATCTTTTTTGCGGGAATTGTCGAAGTAGATATTTTAGTGTCATTGCATGAAAGTGAAATGAAAATAAAGCTTAAAAGGAATAATCTCATATTATTTATTTGAAAAGTAAAATAAGGAAAACTATTAGAAAGCATTCAATGGTCTCTTATTTTTAATATCTTATCGAAATATGTAGAAAACTGAAACGTTTTTTACTAATTATGCATTATGAGTATTAAATAATTACGATGTCTGAAGAAAGTTTCAAAACGGAAAATGCAAACTCTGTCATTAAAAATCATATGATATGGTCGATGGGCGCAGGGTTTATTCCTGTCCCTATTGCTGATTTTTTTGCTGTCAGTGCGATTCAATTAGATATGATTCGTCAATTAAGTAAGGTATACGATGTCGATTTTAAAGAAACAGAAGGGAAAGCTGTTATCACTTCCCTTACTGGATCAGGATTAGCACGTCTAGGCGCAAGAGCAATAAAATTCATACCTGGTGTTGGTTCGGTTTTAGGTGGAGTAACCTTAGCGGTGTTATCTGGTGGTGCAACCTATGCCTTAGGTGAAGTTTTTAAGAAACACTTTTCAACAGGTGGAACCTTTTTAGATTTTGATCCTTCAAGATTAAAGGCTTATTATGATGAAAAGTTTGAAAAGGGGAAAGAAATGGCTAAGGAGATGAGAGACAAACAAGAAAAGGCAAACAGAATGCATGAAGAAGCTGAAATTGTTGAAAAAGTGGTAAAGAAAACAACCAAATCTAGAGTTGAGCAATTAAGAGGTTTAGCTGATTTATTGAAAGATGGAATCATCAATGAAGAGGAATTTGAAAAAATGAAAAAGAAATTGCTTGATGCCGATATTGAATGAATAATTTTCCAATCATACAAACCAATGATCTGACAAAGATATATGTCATGGGAGCTACCGAGGTGAGAGCATTAAATGGAGTTTCTGTCGATATAATGAAAAATGAATATGTTGCTTTGATGGGTCCATCTGGAAGTGGAAAATCAACATTAATGAATCTTCTTGGATGCCTTGATAGTCCAACATCCGGTGGTTATACCTTAAATGGTACGTTAGTAAGCACAATGTCAGATTCAGATCTTGCCGAGGTAAGGAACAAAGAAATAGGTTTTGTTTTTCAAACTTTCAACTTGATGCCCAGACTTACTTCTTTAGACAATGTGGCCCTTCCATTGGTTTATAGTGGTATTAAAAAAAGTATTCGAGAAGAAAGAGCCATAGAAGTTTTGGAGCTGGTAGGTTTAGGAGATAGAGTCGATCACAAACCAAATGAACTTTCTGGTGGCCAAAGGCAAAGGGTTGCTATTGCCAGAGCTTTGGTTAATAATCCATCAATTATATTAGCAGATGAACCAACTGGGAATTTAGACACCAAAACCTCTGTCGAAATCATGGAAATATTTGAAAAAATTCATGCTGCTGGCAACACAGTGATTTTAGTGACACATGAAGAGGATATTTCTGAACATGCACATCGAATTATTAGGTTGCGAGATGGAATTATTGAATCTGATCTTCCAAACAAAAATCCAATAAGCTTTGCTCAACGGCAAAGCGTTCATTAAATATCTGCTCTGTTATTATTTCTATTTCTTTGCTTAACTTAATGGCTAAAAGGATAAATTTTGAAAATATATACAAAAACAGGAGATAAAGGGGAAACTAGTTTGCTAGGCGGAAAAAGAGTTTCAAAAGATGATATTAGAATAGAGGCCTACGGAACCGTTGATGAGTTAAATGCTCATATAGGACTTCTCATAAGTTTTACAAATAATGAACAAATAAAAGATCAATTGTTAAAAATTCAATCTTTATTATTTACAATCGGTTCTTATTTAGCAGCTGAATCAGACAAACACCCATCCTTACCTGTGCTTGATCAAAATTTTGCCATAGATCTCGAAGCTGCTATTGATCTTATGGACAAATCATTGAATCCCATGAAGAGCTTTATTTTACCCAGTGGAAGTACGTCAATATCTCAAGCTCATGTTTGCCGAACTGTTTGTCGAAGAGCTGAAAGAAGAATTATTGCAGCCGAGATAAATTCAAGTAATTCTACACTTATAATACAGATAATCAATAGGTTATCGGATTATTTCTTTGTTTTGGCACGATATATCGGACACCTCCAAAAGCTTGATGATATACCTTGGGTACCCAATAGAAATAGCTGAAAAAACTAAAAAAATCCATACTTTTGGGCTATGAGTGAAAAGCCTATTCAATCATTTAATATTAAGGATTCATTTAAATACCTCCTTATTATCTTGTCTATTTTTATCATTAGCCTTTTATTACCAGGCGATAGACATAGTAATGATGAATTAATAATAGGGTCGACTTGGCAGAAAGATGAGCTTATTACAACAGAAGACTTTAAATTAGAAAAGAAAGAATCTGAGATTAGGCAGTTTAAAAAGGATGTTTCACCGAAATTTAAAACATTATTAAAGTTTCAAGAAGCTATAGTTCATGACTTAGGTGCAGAACTTTTTAAAACTTCTCAAAATCTACTCACCAATGGTGTTCAGGTTAAGTCAATGATGGACATGGTCTATGAAACGCCTGTGAGGGCTAACTTACCTGCAGAAGCAAATTATTTTGTTTTAAAAGAAGGTGAATTGCAGGCCTTCAATACCAAAGGAACACAATCTCTTGATGAAGCTAGACTTAATTTTAAGAGAGATATGATGGGGAATGGATTATACGAAGAAGGTGTTGAGAATATTCTAATACCCAACTATATTTTGGATGAAGTTTATCAAAATCAGGCATTAGAAAATGCTATTAAGAATTTTGCAAATGATGTTGCCTTTTATCCTAAAGGTTCAACGATAATTACAAAGGGAGATATTATTACATTAGAAAATAAATATGCGATAGAAAGTTATAATAAGTCTCTGAATGCTCACAAGTTGCTAAGCGGGATCAATATTCTTCAATATTTAGGTTATTTGATTCTTACAACTTTGATCATATTCATTTTGATTCTTTTTCTCAAAGAACTATACCCAAATCTTTACAACAGTATACGAGGAGTGGCCTTTGTATTGTTTTGGCCAGTCTTGTTTGGAGTTTTAATTTGGTTAGTAAAAGGAATTCCATCATTAAGTCCCTACATGCTTCCATTCTGTATCGTTCCAATTGTAGTTAAAAATTTCTTTTCTGACAGGTTGGCCTTGTTTATTCATATCGTAGTTGTTTTGATCGCAAGCTATTTAACGGGTCTTGGATATGAGTTTACATTTATACAAGTTTTAGCGGGAGTTGTTACTGTTTTGTTGGTTTCGGAAACCAGAAAGTGGGATAAATTTTTTATGTCAATTGCTCTTATACTTGGAACCTACGGACTTGGCTTTTTAGGAATAAATTTAATCCAATCTGGTGATGAATTGGTTTCTGATCTTCCAATCTTTGCATGGTTGATTGTAAACGGTTTATTGTTGCTGCTTGCCTATCCATTTATCCCATTGATTGAGAAAATATTTGGGTTTACTTCAAGTATTTCTTTGGTTGAATTGGCTGATATGAATAATCCACTTCTTAAGGAATTGTCAACAAAGGCTCCTGGAACATTACAACATTCTTTGCAAGTTGCTAACTTAGCTGAAGCTGCAGCTGACGCGATTGGCGCAGACTCAATATTGGTGAGGACTGCGGCTTTGTACCATGATATCGGTAAATTAACTGATCCGCACTATTTTATTGAAAACAATAGTGGAAATAATCTTCATAATGATCTCAATGACAATTTTAAAAGTGCCCGAATAATAATAGCACATGTAACAGAAGGTGTTTTAATGGCACAAAAGGCTAAGCTTCCAAAAGAAATTATCGACATTATAAAGACACATCATGGTGATAGTAGAGTAGAGTATTTTTATAGAAATCAAAAGAACACATACCCAGATCAACAGTTTGATGAATCTTTGTTTAAATATCCAGGGCCAAAACCAAAATCAAAAGAGCAGACAATTATTATGATTGCCGATACCATTGAAGCCGCATGTAAAAGTCTTAAGAATCCAACAGAATCAGAGCTAACAGCATTTGTTGATAAGATAATCAACTATAAAATTGACAATGGTCAATTTGAAGACTCTGATTTGAGTTTTGAAGAATTAAAGAAAGCCTCAAATGTGATGAAATCCATGCTCAAAAGTATATATCACGTAAGAATAGAGTATCCTGAAGATAAATCTTAAATGCTGCCTTGAACATTTACATGTTTGTATGGACAGTGTTTACATTTGCTACCGCAACAAGTCCCTCGCTTAAGATGATACAATGCTGTAAAAACCATTAACCCATCTTCCTGAAAATAGTAATCGATCTTCTCGATTAATTCCGCATTAGAAGGATAACTCTTTGGCTTTTGCTTGTCTTTCATTTATTAAATCATAGGTGCCAAATATAGCAAAGCTAAACACCAAATTCCCTATTAATGAATTTAATAAGAAAGGAACAGCTAAAGTATAACAAGCTATGGCACCTTCAAAGCTTAAAGGGTATCCACTTATTGGAGAGAGGAAACTTCCAAAATTGGACAATAACCAAAATACAAGCGTTGCCGCAATAGCTCCTCCTACTATTTTGATATTGCTTCTATTTTTTAACAAATAGCTACCTATCAGAACAGTGATACCGAATGCTAGATATACCCATGTCATATAAGAACTCCAAAATATTAAACCCTCTTGATTTGTGAAATATATTCTGCTTATGGTGTTATTAATCACAAAATCAGATAGGTACATCAAAACCAACGGTAATATGAATGCAACAAATCTAGAATTTAGTATTGCTCCTGCAAAAAGACTTACAGCAGCTACAGCAGTCATATTAGGGGGATGAGGCAAAAATCTTGATATGATCCCAATTAGAATAAGTGAAATAACTAACTTAAATTGTTTTGGATTCAATTGATTCATGTGATAAATTTTTACAAATTTACAACTTTAGAAGTAATAAAAAAAAGACCATTTGATAGACATAAGAAAACTAATAGTTCTCGCTAAGGTCGATGAAATAGACCAAATACAGTCAGTTTTTACTGATGTAACAGAAAAACTTCGTGACTTAGGTGTACATCAGTGGGATTTTAGTTATCCAAATAAGACGATTATTAATGAAGACATACAAAGTAAATCCTGTTACCTTTTAAAGATTAATCAAAGAATAGCAGCAGTTGTTAGCTTAAACCAAGAGCAAGATGATCAATATAAAAATGTAAATTGGGATGCTCCCGAAGAACATGTTTGGGTCATACATAGATTAGCGGTACACAGTGATTTTCAAAACAGGGGAATAGCCACAAGATTGTGCCAGTTTTTAGAAAAACTTGCTTTTGAAAATGGAGCAAAATGCATACGATTAGATGCTTTTTCCAAAAACCCATACAGTAATAGAATGTATTTAAAACTAGGATATAAGGCTATGAAGGAGTTATTATATTTTCACGGTAATAATACACCTTTCATTGCTTATGAAAAAATACTTACAAGTCAATAATTTATAATATTCGATCGACCCCTTTCAATATTAATGTAGTTATCTTCGCGAAAGCATAAATAACGCTATGTTTTTCAAAAATTCTGATTCAGGTAACAATCAATGGTATATATATTTAGCAATGCTATTGATCTTGTTTATTGCCACACAATTGGGTGGATTGCCCTCAATATTGGCTCTTAATTCAGCGGTGAAGACAAACCCAAACTTAGGAGAAGAAGACATAGATAGATTTATGTCAAACCCTGATTTTACATCATTTGGCATTGATCCAAATATCGGTTTTCTATTACTATTAATGCCCTTTGTCTTAGGTTGTGTTGTATTCTACTATGTTTTTCCCATTCTTCATAAAAGAAACTTCAAATCTTTAATTAGTTGGACCAATCAAGTTGATTGGCAACGTATTTTTTTTGGTTTCTTTCTTTGGGTTTGTTTAGGATCTATCCTAGAATTTACAGTATTTCTGAAAAGCCCCGAGTTGTTCAGCTTTCAGTTTGAGTTGAAAAATTTTATTCCTTTGCTTTTATTGTCGCTATTAATACTTCCTATACAAACAAGTCTTGAGGAATTACTTTTTAGATCATACCTTATGCAAGGAATTGGGAATATGAAAGTAGGCTTAGATAGAAAGGTGATGATCATTTTTGCTTGGATCATTACATCCACATTATTTGGAATGATTCATTTAGCAAATCCTGAAGTTCAAAGTTATGGATTGACAACTATGATGTTCTACTATATAGGTGCTGGATTATTTCTAGGACTGATTACAATTTGGGATAATAGACTAGAATTAGCATTGGGAGTACACGCTGCCACTAATTTTATTTCAGCTGTTTTGATTGGATATGAAGGAGCAGCTATTCAAACACAATCAATATTTAGAATATCCGAAATTGATGTAGAATACGCAACAATTGGTTTCTTTATTATAGCCACAATTTTTGTTTTTATATGTAGGCAAAAATATAATTGGCAAAAGTTTATTAAAACAGGTTTTGAAGATTTGAAAAATCAAATATGAATAAAAATATTTTATTATTACTGGCCTTACTTTTATTAATTGCATTTGCGTACGTTGGTTTTAACAAAAAAACAAGCAACAGTTCTAGCTCAATCGATATCTCTGACAGAGATTTTGCTATTGAGAATACTGATGAAATTCACAGAATTAAATTAACAAGAAGAACAGGTAGGACGATAGATTTAAAACGAAATGGAAAGGATTGGGTAGTAGGAGAGAAAAATAAAAAAGTGAGTAAAAATGTTATGTCCAATTTAATGAATGTTATTAAAAACATTCAAATAAAATTTATCCCTCCAGCAAAATATAATGAAAAGGTGATCAATGAAATAAATAGAATTGGCACTCAGGTGGATATTTATAATGACAAAGATAAACTAATGAAAAGTTATTTTGTCGGCGGTAATGTTCCAGATGGAGGAACATATTATATTATGCAAGGCAAAACCCAGCCTTATGTTATGGAAAGAAAAGTTGGATATGGAGGTGTTCGAGATTTATTTATTTATCAAGAAGAAGAAATTTACGATAGTGCAATTTGGGAGATCAATACTTCACAAATAGTTTCAATAAGTGTAGATTATCCAAAAGACAAACAAGAATCTTTTATCATCCAAAGATCAGAAGATACCTTCATCATTGATCCATTATATAAGACAACAAGAAGAAATCCAATTATCCCCAACCAGGATTTTATCAAAGCTTATGTAGAAGGTTTTGATGTAATCTATTCTGAATCGAATGAAAATGACAATAAATTATTCTCCCAATTAAAGGACCTTGTTCCTTTTTCCATCATTAGTTTTGAACTACAAAATGGTGATAAAAAAACGGTCAAACTTTATCCTGTAAATCAATTTTTGGATCAGCATGAAGATATGCCTTCGTTAGAGAAAGCGAATCTCCTATATTTAGAAAGATTTTTTGTTGTTACAGATTGGGGTGATTTGTATGCAGCGCAAAAGAGATTGATACTTAAATTATTCAGAGGATATTCCTATTTTCATACTCGATGAATATAAAAACCCAGATTTTAGTATTTTTTCTTTCTTTTCTTTCTTTACATTCAGTTAAACCTGAATGGGGGTTTTTTGGTCATAGAAAAATCAATAGATTAGCTGTTTTTACATTGGATGAAGACCTATTCCCTTTTTATAAATACCATATCGAGTATATCACAGCACATGCTGTTGATCCAGATAAAAGAAGATATGCAACTAAACATGAAGCTGTAAGACACTACATAGATATTGATCATTGGGGAGATGAGCCCTTTGATGTGATTCCCAAAGAATTCGCCCATGCCTTTTTTAAATACGCAAAACTATTTTCAATAAGTGAAAATTTTGATACAACGGAAATAAAAAATGAGATCTATCACAATTTAAATTTCATCGATTCAAAAATGGGGCAAAATTTAAAGAAATTATTCTATAATGATATTGATGCCAAAAGGTTTGAAGATGAAATTGCAATCGATTGTTCTACACTTGAAAATTATATAAACATACCATATGATTGCAGCAAAGTATTGGTCATTGATGAGTTCTCGCAATATGGTATTCTGCCATACTTTTTGCCTAGATATTATCGAAAATTAGTCAAAGCATTTGAAGAAAAAAACCCAAAGAGAATTCTTCAACTTTCTGCAGATATTGGTCACTATATAGGTGATGCTCATGTTCCTCTTCATACAACAGAAAATTATAATGGACAACTAACGGATCAAATTGGAATTCATGCTTTTTGGGAAAGTAGATTGCCAGAATTATTTGCGGAAGAACAATATGACTTTTTTGTCGGTAAAGCAGAATATATTCCAAATATCAATACATTTATATGGAACATAATCCAAGAAAGTCATGAATTGCTTAATGATGTTTTATTGTTTGAGAAAGAACTATCATCTTCATTTCCTACTGATCAACAATTTTGTTTTGAAGAAAGATTAGAAATAACAATTAGAACCCAATGTAAGGAGTATTCTGAAGCTTATCATACTAAATTAGATGGAATGGTAGAAAGAAGAATGCAAGCATCAATACATGCAATTGGTTCTGTTTGGTTATCTGCATGGATTGATGCAGGCCAACCTGATATCCGTAAACTTCTTGAAATTGATTGGAAAAATTCAGATGAAGAAACCAAAAAAGAATTGGAATCATTATTTAATTCAGGTAAAATAAAAGGCAGGAATCACGATAATTAATCAAATGAAAAACTTAAATCGAATTGGACAATTTTGGAGAGGAATGGCTATGGGTATGGCTGAAGTTATACCAGGTGTATCAGGCGGTACCATCGCATTTATAACTGGTATATATGAAAGATTGCTTGCTGCAATTAGCAGCATTGGACCAGGATTAATTAAGGATTGGAAAGAAGCTGGGTTTTCTCAAGTTTGGAACAAAATTGATGGTAATTTTCTTTTGACATTGTTAATTGGAATGTTCACAGGGGTAATAATTGGCGTTTTTGGGATTTCTTACCTTATAGAACATTATGCAGAAGCTGTTTGGGCTTTCTTTTTTGGGCTTATTATCGCAAGTGTATTGTATGTCATTAAATCAATTGATTCTTTTGATACTAAAACATGGATAGCTTTTGGAGTAGGAGCAATAGCAGCTTACTGCATAACCGCTATGTATCCTATGCAAGGAAATAACAGTCTAATATTTGTATTCTTCTCTGGAATGATTGCCGTAAGTGCTCTTATCTTGCCGGGTGTCAGTGGGAGTTTTATGCTGTTAATTATGGGAATGTATACACTTCTTCTAGGGACTTTAAAACAATTCCTATCTGAACCAAACCTGCAAGACTTATTGTTTATTTCAGTTTTTATTGTTGGCTGCATTGTTGGACTATTAACATTTGCGAGAGTTGTATCACGTTTTTTTAAAAATCAACCAAGTCTAACTTTGGCTACACTTGCTGGATTTATGTTAGGATCTATTCATAAAATATGGCCATGGCGAAATCCTAAGTTATTATATAATAAAGAAATGGAGAAGTTTGTCCAAGCGTCAGATCATTTTACAGATCTTAATAAAATTACCCAGAATGAAGATTATAAAATTGTAATGGACATTAATGTACTACCTGATTCTTACTATTCGGATCCCAATACATTGATAGTAATCGTTGCAGCAATTGTGGGTTTTATTTTAGTATATTTATTAAGTAAATCACAGGCTTAAATTTTCACAAATTTGGTTACCCAATTTTTATCATTTGTTTTGTAATTGATAAAATAAACTCCTGCATCGATAGATTGAGGCAACTCTAAACTTAATTTGTTGATCGGAGATACCTTTTCCTTTAGAACCAACTTACCGGATAAATCATAAATCATAATTAAACCCTCGACGTAAAGATTTTTAATTTGAATTACATTTGAAACTGGGTTAGGAAAAATATCGATTGGTGAAATAATTTCTTGTTTTGTTGTAGAAGCTTCTGAAATGAAAACACAATAATCCTCTGTTTCACCATATTCAAAAAATTCATCACCACAGGAAAGCGATGGGCTATCATAAGACATTAATACTCGCATCCGAGTATATCCTAATTCTGCTGTTTCAGGAATAATAAACGAACCAACATTAATACTATCTGATGGACCTGGTGATTGGTATAGAAACTCAATATCTTCATCAAAAATGCCATCATGATTGAAATCAATCCAAATTTGGAAGTATTCTTCGTAGGTTAATTGTTCAAATCCTGGCACCAATCTAAATTCTACAATCTGCTCTTTTCGGAAATTAAATGATTTAATACCTAAAAAGCTTTCATACCCATTTTCGCCTGAACCTGATTCGTATAGATCATTATCAAATTCTACAGCAGCAATCCATTCAAAATCCGCATCAACATCTTTAGGATCACAATATTCTAAGGATGTACAATCAGAACAGGCCAAATGAAAACCATCGAACGTATAATATTCTGAATTTGCTGCAGCACATAAAATTTGAAATCTAAACTCATATTTACTACATTCTTCCGCAGAACTTATTTCGTATAATCCATTGGAATTCTGACCTAAGGTTACCCACCCAGAAGATCCAATCTGCCTTACTTCAAGAATATAATCCTCAGCAACTAGAACACTTGGTATTTCTATATAAGCACTATCGTCATCATTCAATGTAAAACTAAGATTGTCACCAGGTAATAGACTGCAACAACCTTCTGTAGTATGTTTGTAATTACCAAAAAATAGATTAGTAATAGAATCACAAATGCTTTGAAATTCTACTTCATATTCTGTACAATATGCTGCATCTGATATTCGAAAAGGAGAACTAACATTTTCAACTACTTGCCATTCTTCGTCCATAGAAGATCTGAATCGTAAATTTATTTGTGTATTATCATCCTCCTGTTGCCATTCAATATCAAAACCATCTAAATCACCATTTGTAAATTGAACACTCGTGGCAAGAGGGCATCCAGTACAATCTGCCATTAAATTTATTACTGCATTATTTACATTCAATCTTCCACCTGTGCTAGTAATATCTTGCAAAGATTCATTTGGGTCAACACCATCTAAAATATAGTTTTTAATAAGCAAAGAAGCTGAAGCTGGGCTAGTTCTTGCATAATTTGCAAGATCTTCACATGGGGCTGAATATAATAAACCAATGGTCCCCGTGACATGTGGTGTAGCTCCAGATGTGCCCCCAAACGACCTATAGTTATTATTGGCGCCAGTAGTCCATGTTTCCGAACCAAAAGCTCCTAAATCAATAGTTTCAAGTCCATAACCAGCGGAGGAAACTTTTCTATCATTCTGATCAACATTTGTAACAGCAATAAGATAATCTGAACTGCATCCAGTTGGCAAATCACCTTCGACATCAATGTTTAAATTTAGATTGGCTGTCGCTCCACAATTAAGAATTCCTTGCACACCCAAAGAGTCATAAAAGCTGCACCAGATTGGTGCTTCTTCAGGTTGTCCGTAATCGACACCCCAGGAAGCATTGGTTGCCACAACAAAAGCGCCTTCATTTCCATTTGTTTCATTAAACAGTTTTCTAAAATAATAAGGATATGCGTATGCAGCCAATGCATCTGCTTCATCTCCACCACCTCTAACAATCATTAATTTAACATCCCAATTTACTCCAGTCACTCCAATTGAGTTGTTCCCTTGCGCCCCTACAATCCCTGCTACAGGAGTTCCATGTGATCCGTCTTGATTTACATTTCCATCGTCTCCATATGTATTCCATCCTGCAACATCGTCAATATATCCATTGTTGTCATCATCAATCCCATTATCTGGAATTTCAAGATGATTTCTCCAAATATTATCACCAAAATCTTCGTGATTGAAATCCAATCCATCATCTATGATACATACCACAATGGTGTCTCCAAGAGGTGTTACTCCACCTGTTGTAGTATCCCAAGCAAGATCAGCATCTATATCAACATTAGGTATTCCTTCAGGGCTCAATAGTTGAAGATATTGCCATTGCATTTCAAATCCAGGATCATCAGGGATTGCTCTTTCAATTAGTTTATGGTTTAATTGAGCATGGACAACATATGAAAAATTGTTAAGCTCTTTTAACAGGCGAAATTCGTCAATTACTTTATAATCAAAGGATAGCTTTATAACTGGAAATGGCTTAGTTATCACTTCCGTAAATGTTACCTGGTCAATGGATAAATTGCGTTTTAGTAAAGCTAACTTATCTGCATCGTCAAGTTGAACAAGTAATTCTCCTTTTTGGTAATTTAACTTCTGAGCTGAAATATTCAAAAAAGAGAAAAGAAATAAGGAAAGAAAAATGATCCGCATTATGGTGATTTTGTTTCAATATACAGAATCTATTGCGGAGTTTATCAAGCATTTAACTTAGAAGTCTTGAAGAGAACATCTTTCTGCAAAATAAGAAATAAGCAAATCACTTAATGTAAAACATATTAAAGTATTTTATAATTTAATCATATATAATTAACTATAATTCAGTCGTCTTCATATATTTGTAATTCATTATATATAATTATAATTGAAATGAGGATTAACTACAAATATTCAAATCTTGTGATTTTCAGCGCATTGCTGCTATTTACAAGTTCATCATTTGCTCAAAATGTTGAAAAAAAGGCTGACAAACAATTTGCTTTAAAGGCTTATGAATTAGCGATTGAAAACTATGAGATTAAATTGCAACAGGATTCTGATTGTACACATTGCATTTTTCAAATTGCAGAATCGTATAGATTATTGAATCAAAATCTAGATGCTGCAATTTGGTTTAGAAAATTAGAAGGTAAGAAAGAACTACCTGATCAGTATTTTCTTCAATATGGAAATGTCATGAAGAAAATGGGGCAATACAATAAAGCAGAAGAATTATTTGCTAATTATGCCGCCATTGATCCAATAACTTCGAATTACATGATTTTAAGCTGTAATTTTGCAAAGGATCTTTTGTCTGTCAAGCCCAAATATGAAGTTGGTCTTTTTCAAGCATCTTCTAGTTCTGCAGACTATGGTCCTGCCGTTTTTAAGGACAAAATAATGTTCTCATCATTTAGAAATGATTACATAAGATCCAACAATAAAGTTAACCAAAGTGTTATTAATACTCAAGGTGCTCAACTTTTTGTGGCACCAGTTGGCCAAAAGGTAACGAAAAATAATATTAAACACCTGAGAACAGATTTAGAAGAAGATTATCAGGTTGTAAGTATTTGTTATGCTAATAACTATAAATCATGTGTGATTACCAGAAGTCCAGTTCAGCATAAAAGCCTTGCATACAATAGTAATGATAGTGAGTTATCAATCTATACTGCACAAGTCGATGATTCTGGAAATTTTTACAATATGATTCCTTTTCCACACAATGAGGTAGGGTACTCGTCTGCGTTTGCAACACTTAATCCAGCTGGAAATATTATGTATTTTTCTTCAAATAGGCCTGGTGGTATGGGTGGTTACGATATTTATGCAAGTTACTTCAAAAACGGAAGTTGGACCTATCCTGACAATTTAGGCGCAAATGTTAACACACCAGGAAATGAAATCACCCCATCTTACGATGGAGATCTTTTGTATTTTTCCTCCGATTATCATTTTGGGCTTGGTGGTTATGATATGTTCAGTTGCTTTGTTGAAGAAGGACAATGGACTCTTCCAATTAATTTAGGTAACGGTGTGAATTCTCCTGAAGATGATCTTTATGGTATAAAACATCCTAAGACCAATGAATACTTTGTTTCTTCCAATAGACTTGGTGGAAAAGGTAACCACGATATATATATTCTAACAGATATTCAAAAAGAAGAATTTGCTACAGTAAGCCCGGAAAATGAAGCTATTCCATTAGCCGTTTCCTTGCCTACAATTAAAGATGAAGGTCCTTCTACGAATGATGCCGTGGCTGTTTCTGAGAAATCAAATAAAAATGAAAATCTAATTGAAATTGATTCAAATATCGATCTTTCCTCATATACAGATGAAAACCCTCCAGAAGCCGTAAATTTGGAAAACGTATATAAAAATACCTCAGTTTCTGAAACATCTATAACCAATGAGGCTCCAAAAATCAATTATGGAAGTACAGGTATTAGTGTAGTAGCTGCCAAGTTAGTTTCTTATGGAGAAATTCTTTCGACAGGTAAACCAGTATATTTTATACAACTTGCTGCAATTTTTAAAAATGATGCAAAAGTTGGTGAATTCGATATTTTGACTGACTATGGCAATATCTACAAAATCAAAGAAGCATCTGCAATTAAAGTCAAGTTGGGCTATTATTATGATGAATATGAAGCAAAAAGAATACTGCAATTGGTAAGAAATATGGGCTTTACTGATGCCTTTATTTCTTTATCTCCAATTGATACTCGGAATATGGAATTAATTGTAAATCCATCCGAAAATGACAATTTTAAATATAGTGCTCCGATCCCTGCCTCTGTAGGTCAATACAAAGTTAGACTTGCTTCATATTCTGATCCATCGTGGTTTGATTTGGCAAGTGTTGAAGATCTTGGAACAATCGAACAATGGAGTAAAAATGATTGGACCATTTTTGTACTAAGCGGCTATAGCAATTATGAAAATGCTGAATCAGCAAGAATTAAAGCGGTTAATCGTGGATATATTGATGCAGCGGTGGTTAAAGATAATAATGGAGTATTAGAAACGATAAAACGAAATTAAAAAGTAATCAAGTTCAGAAGGTTTTAAAATAAAGGGGTTGCTATTGGTAATCCCTTTATTATTTGGAGTATTAATTAACTTTCAATTTGTATATCTTTGTTTTCTTCAATGATAAGCTATTATACATATCAACAAGGAAGCCTCAATGAAAATAATACGATAGAGCAAAGTCAGTGGATTCATATTTGTCCGCCCATTAGTCAAGTCGAAATTGATAAAATTGCCCATTTTTTAAATTTTCCATCAGATTTCATTACAGATTCTTTAGATATTGACGAGCGTTCAAGATATGAAAGGGAGGACGATTCAAATTTTATCCTTATTAACACTCCATTCTTAAACTCAAAAGATAAACCGAATGAGGCAATTTATATAACTGTCCCTATTGGTATTATCTTAGTAGAAGATAAGATCGTTACTATTTCTCAAGAAAATAATCCGGTTATTACGAAGTTTCTGGAAAAAAAAGTAAAAGGATTTAATCCTGCGGATTCTAAACAATTTGTCCTTAAGATATTTGAACATAATGTTTTTTCGTTTCTGGATTGTCTTAAAAAGCTTAATTTAAAAAGAAACTTGATTGAACAAGAACTTTATAATTCTAGCAGAAATGAAGAATTAAAACAATTGCTGCGAATTGAAAAAAGTCTTGTTTATTTTGTCAACTCATTATCATCCAATGATTTACTCATGATGAAAATGAAAAGGACAGATTTTCTAAAAATAAGAGAAGATGAAGAATTAACGGATATGTTTGAAGATTCTATTATTGACAATAGTCAAGCTCTTGAAATGTCAAATGTTTACACAAACATCCTTTCCGGAACTATGGAGGCATATGCTTCAATTGTATCAAATAATCTAAATACATTTATCCAACGACTTACCATTGTAACTATTATTTTGATGGTTCCCACACTTGTCGCTAGCTTTTATGGAATGAATTTAGATCATCTTCCAATGAGTAAAAATAAATACGCATTTTACTTATTAATTTTTGTTTCAATTTTGATTGGTTTTATTCTGATTTGGTTTTTCAGAAGAGATAGAAAATAGAAGAATTTCCTGTAACTAACTGGCATTCAGTGCCCAATTTCATATTATGATAAATGTTAATATGGATCTTAAATTCATATTATAATTTATTTTAATATGGATTACTAAAGTTTTCCACATTTGTTGAAAACTCAAAGCAACGTATTATAATTTTTTTTCATTTATTTGTGATAGGAATTCGATAGTCCCTCAAGAGATGATTTAACCCCGATTAAATCTCATTCTCATAAGATATTAAATTTTTAAACCGACTTAATTTTGATGTAAAAAGCTTACATCTAGGGAATTGACTCCCCTAAAACTAACTAGCTTAACGTATACAACTTGATGAACATGAACCAAAATGAACCAATTTTAAAAGAAAATCCTAACCGATTTGTTCTTTTTCCTATTAAGCATGATGACATTTGGCAATTTTATAAAAAGTCAGAGGCTAGCTTTTGGACAGCAGAAGAAATAGACCTTAACCAAGATTTGAGTGATTGGGAAAACAAATTGAATGCTGATGAAAAACACTTCATTAAACATGTATTAGCATTTTTTGCTGCCAGTGATGGGATTGTAAATGAAAATCTAGCCGAAAATATGGTTAATGAGGTTCAATATACTGAGGCTAAATTTTTCTATGGGTTCCAAATCATGATGGAAAATATTCACTCAGAGACATACTCATTACTTATTGATACCTATATCAAAGACAGTACAGAAAAAGATTATCTATTTAATGCGATTGAGCATATGGATTGTGTTAAGAAAAAGGCTGAATGGGCATTCAGATGGATTGACGAAGGTTCATTTGCCGAAAGGCTAATTGCCTTTGCTGCCGTAGAAGGGATATTTTTCTCAGGTTCATTTTGTTCTATTTATTGGTTGAAGAAGAGAGGGCTTATGCCAGGTTTGACTTTTTCTAATGAACTTATATCACGTGATGAAGGTATGCACTGTGATTTCGCATGTTTGTTATACAATCAACATATCCAAAATAAACTTCCTAAAGACACGATTCAAAAACTAATAGTAGACGCAGTTGAAATCGAAAAAGAATTCGTAACAGATGCTTTGCCAGTTAAATTAATTGGTATGAATTCAGAAATGATGTGTCAATATATCGAATACGTTGCCGATAGACTTCTTGTGTCTTTAAACAACCCGAAAGTATATAATGTGGAAAATCCATTTCCATGGATGGACCTTATTAGTCTACAAGGGAAGACCAACTTTTTTGAGAAGAGAGTAGGAGATTATCAAAAAGCAGGAGTTCTGGCCAACAAAGATGACCAGGTCTTTTCGCTTGAAGATGATTTTTAGACCTCATTAGAATTTTTTATTAACTATTTAATTTCGTCGCCCGCCACATGCAAGTAATTAAACGATCCGGTAGGCGTGAATCTGTCAGTTTTGATAAGATCACTGCCCGCGTAAAAAAATTATGTTATGGACTCAATGAGCAATACGTTGATCACATAGAAATTGCCAAAAAGGTAATTCAAGGACTTTTTGATGGAGTTACTACATCTGAACTTGATAATTTAGCTGCTGAAACGTCAGCATCAATGACTACAATACATCCTGATTATGCAATCCTAGCTGCTAGAATTGCTGTATCAAATCTGCATAAGAATACAGATAAAACTTTCTCTAACGCAATGCATCTACTTCATCAATATGTAGATCCAAAGACCAATGAGAAAGCGGGTCTTATTAGCGATAGCTTAATTAATATCATAAATCAAAACGAAGAAGAAATTAATTCAGCCATAATTTATGATCGAGATTATAACTTTGATTATTTCGGTTTTAAAACCCTTGAAAGATCATATTTGCTACGAGCAAATGGCAAAGTTGTTGAAAGACCTCAACATATGATCATGAGAGCTTCATTAGGAATACATGGAGAGGATATCGCCTCAGCAATTGAAACCTACAACCTCATGTCTGAAAAGTGGTTTACTCACGCAACACCTACATTATTTAATGCGGGGACCCCTAAACCACAATTATCTTCTTGTTTTCTTTTAACAACTACCGAAGACAGTATCTCTGGTATCTTCGAAACTTTAAGTCGATGTGCAAAAATCAGTCAATCTGCTGGTGGGATTGGTCTAAGTATTCATAATGTTAGAGCCAAAGGATCCTATATTAAAGGTACAGGTGGAACTTCTAATGGAGTCATTCCAATGCTTAAGGTATTTAATGATACTGCACGATATGTAGATCAAGGTGGTGGAAAAAGAAAAGGAGCTTTTGCTATATATCTAGAACCTTGGCATGCAGATATTGAAGAGTTTTTGGATCTTAAGAAGAATCATGGCAAAGAAGAATTGCGTGCAAGAGATTTATTTTATGCAATGTGGATTTCTGATTTGTTCATGAGAAGAGTGGAAGAAGACGGTCAATGGTCTTTATTCTGTCCAAATGAATCACCAGGGTTGAGCGATACTTATGGAGGAGAATTTGAAGCACTTTATCATAAATACGAAAAAGAAGGGAAGGCAAGAAGAACTGTAAGCGCTCGAGAACTCTGGTTTAAAATACTTGAGTCACAAATCGAAACCGGAACACCATATATATTATACAAAGATGCAGCAAACAAAAAGTCTAATCAAAAGAACTTAGGAACCATTAAAAGCAGTAACCTGTGTACTGAAATAATGGAGTACACTTCACCCGATGAAGTGGCTGTTTGTAATCTTGCTTCAATTGCCTTAAATAAATTTGTTAATACCGAAACCAAAGAATACGATTTTCAAAAACTCTATGAAATTACCAGAGTTGTAACCAGAAATCTGAATAAAGTAATTGATATCAATTATTACCCAGTAAAAGAAGCTGAAAATTCCAATATGCGGCATCGACCTGTCGGTATAGGAGTTCAAGGTTTGGCTGATGCTTTTATGCTTTTGAGGTATCCTTTTGACAGCTCTGAAGCAAAACAATTGAATAAAGATATATTCGAAACAATATACTTTGCAGCTATGACCGAATCTATGGAATTAGCTAAAGTTGAAGGTCCTTATCAAACCTATGAAGGATCACCTGTGAGTCAAGGAATTTTCCAATATGATATGTGGGGTGTTACTCCTTCTGACAGATGGGATTGGTCTGGATTAAAACAACAAGTAAAAGAACATGGCATACGCAATAGTTTACTTGTTGCACCAATGCCAACAGCTAGTACCTCTCAGATACTTGGTAATAATGAGTGTTTTGAACCTTACACTTCAAACATTTATACGAGAAGAACACTTTCTGGAGAGTATATTATCATGAACAAACATCTTCTTAAGGATTTAATTGAATTAGGTATATGGAATCATGATCTTAAACAAGCTCTTATGGCCAATAATGGATCGATCGCTAATATAGAAGGTATTCCTGAAGATTTAAAAGCCTTATACAAAACTGTATGGGAAATAAGCATGAAGGATGTAATTGATATGTCAGCAGATAGAGGAGCTTTCATATGTCAAAGCCAAAGCCTTAATTTATTTATTCAAAATCCGAACTTTGGTAAATTAAGCTCAATGCACTTCTATGCCTGGAAAGCAGGTTTGAAAACAGGTATGTATTATCTCAGGTCAAAAGCAGCTGTTGATCCAATAAAGTTCACATTGGATGCCAAATACCAAAAACAATATGTAGGAAATCAAACTAAAAATTCGGAAGTATATAATATAAGTGAGGCAAGTGAAGTACTTGCAGAAGCTGAAGGACAAGTTTGTAATATTGACGATCCAGATTGTTTGATGTGCGGCAGCTAAATTGTATATCACCTTCTTAGATATATCCTAAAGGGCATGAACCACACTTCATGCCCTTTTTTATTATAAATTAGTCTTTATTCTTATAGCAAAATCCTCTCTATAACTTACTCCAATAGGTAATTTAATACCTTTAATATCAACTTCAATTTGATTATAGGATTCTACATTTTTTAATGAAATTGCAAACGATCTATGAATTCTTACAAACATCTCATTAGGCAATTGTTTCATAATCGATCCTAAATTTCCTTTCACAACAAGATTACCTTTGGCTAGATGTAGTCTTACATAATCTTTTAAACTTTCTACATATAGTATGTCTTCAAACAAGACCTTATGATGAGTCCTATTGATATTGAAGAAAACATGATCTACTTTTTTGTCCAGATTCATCTCGTTAGGTTCATAAGCCATACTGGGGTTATTTATTCGATCCCGGAATCGATCAATTGCCTTTAGATATCTATCAAATGCTATTGGCTTTAATAAATAATCTATAATGTCCAGATCATAGCTATCTAAAGCATATTCCCTATAAGCTGTCGTTAATATGATAGATGGAGGTGATGCTAATGTTTTTATGAAGTCAATTCCATTAAGGACAGGCATCTGAATATCTAAAAACATCAAATCTACTTTTTTTATTTTAAGCATATCAAATGCTTTAATCGCACTATGACAGGTACCCACTACCTCCAAATGATCAATCATACTTGCATATTTGCTTAGAAGCTCAACCGCAGGAGGCTCATCATCTACTATAATGCAATTAATTTTATTCATTAAATTTTATTTATAATTAATGTAACCTCAAAGCTGGTTTCATTTTCTTCAATCACTAACTCATGTTTTTTCGGATAAACTAATTGGAGCTGTCTTTTTAATTTTTCTAGACCATTTTCCTTTTTATCCTGATCAAATAATTTGCCACTATATTTGCTTTTCATATTCCACACTTGGCAAGTTAATCTTTCTCTTTCCTCATTTATTTCAATTGAAATTTTCGGTTCATCGATATCTCCACTCGTCCCATATTTGAATGCATTTTCAATCAAGGATAAAAGTAATAGAGGAGATATCGGTCCATTATGTTTTATATTTTTTTGGAAATCAATTTCTAGCCTCTCACCATAGCGAATCTTTTCTAAAATAATGAAATTTTCTATTGTATTAATTTCTTCAGTTATACTAACTGTATTATTCTGACTTTTATACAGGACATAATCCAAAATGCTTGATAAACGTAAAATCATATCAGGGGCGCTGGGAGAATCTGACAGAATTGATGAGTATAAATTATTAAGAGTATTGAATAAGAAATGAGGATTAATTTGTGCCTTTAGAAATTTAAGCTCATTGGATAATTTCTCCTTTTCCAGCTGTCTGACTCTTTGTTTTTCCTTTTTACCTTCAAAATGAAATTCAATAGCTAAGAGTGCCATTGCGGGTGAATAAAATCGAATTACTTTAACTAGATAATCTGCCAAAGGAATATAATGGCTTTCACTTTCAATACCTCTTACTCCATCTAACAATTTTAAACCAAATCTCCATAATCCAAATAGTATAATGCTGGATAATATTATGCTTAAGACAAATTGCCATTTTTTAGCTTTATCATAAAGGAATGGAATTTGAACATATCGCAAAAAATAATATGCTAAAACATACAAAAAAACATGAAGAATATTTAATATCATAATCTGATATAGATCTTCATTGATTGAAAGCATAGCTGTATATGCAATGTAAATAACTAACCAAAGAATAGTATGCTTAAGTATTTTATTCACATTAATGTTGGGGTTATTGTAAGCAATATATTAAAGTAATCTTTCTCATCCTCAATAATCAAAATGTGATTGTTAGGATAAATAAGATTAAGTTGTCGCTTGATATTTTTCAATCCAATTCCTTTTTTATACGCATCATTCAATTCTCCTCGATATTTGCTTTTTGTATTCCAGACGTTCACTTTTATATTATCATTGTTCTGTTTTATAGAAATCCTTATAATAGGTTTATCTATATCTCCACTTGCTCCATGTTTAAATGCATTTTCGACAATTGATAAAAGTATTAGTGGAGAAACAGGAAGTAATAAATTTTCTTCAGCGAAATATTCAATTTCCAATCGACTACCATATCTTATTTTTTCAAGGTTTAAAAAGTTTTCTATAGTATCTATTTCTTCTAGAAGTGGAACAAATTTATTTTGACTTCGATACAACACATAATCCAAAATTCCAGATAATTGCATTACCATTTCAGGTGCCTTAGGCGATTTAGTGATCACATTTGAGTATAAATTATTCAGTGTGTTAAATAAAAAATGTGGATTGATCTGTGCTTTTAAAAATTTAAGTTCTGTAGCAAGCTTCTCTTTTTCTAGTTGATCAATTCTTTCAATTTCAGCTTGGCGATCGCTATATGACTCCAATGCTAAGAGGATTACTGCAGGTGAATACACTTGAACAGTCTGTTGTAAAAAACCTGATATTTTAAACAATTTACCATGAGTTAAGCCCCTTATTTCATCCAACCAAAATAGCCCAATTATTCTCCATAAAAAATACAATATAAAAGACGAAATAATAATACTTATCCAAAATTTGAAAACTTTCCCCTTATTAAATAGTACAGGTATTTGAAGGTGTTTCAGAATATAATAGGCAAGCATATAAAATAGAACTTCTACCAAATTGACTTTGATAAATATAGAATAATACTCCCCATTTGAACGAATGTAAGTCCAGATCAAATATATTGAAATCCAGAAGACTATATGGAAATAGCTTTTCTTCATTACCTGCAAGATAAATTCATTTTGTTAATTCAAGCATATCAATATACAATAAGCTCACAACTGTATAAGAATGGGTTCTTTCGTAGATTTTATCTCTTCTTATACAGTTAATCCTTGTTCTTATATTAATGGAAATTAAAATGGATTCTAGCGATAAATTGCAATCAAAATTTAATACCAGCTAGTAGATCAATATGAAAGTAATCAAAATAGTAACAATACTTCTTCAAATATCATTCTCTGCTATTGGTCAAAATAATCTGAATCATGCTATTGGTTATTGTGAAGAAGAAATAAATATAGATGGTAATTTGGATGAATCTGCTTGGAGTCAGATGGTTCCTTTTACAAACTTTAAGAATCACTTTCCAATTGATGAAGGTTTGTCGCAACATCAAACTGAGGTAAAGATATTTCATAATGGAAAATGCCTTTACATTGGAGTCGTATATTATGACTCTGAAACGCGAAATAATATTAGCTCATTAAAAAGAGATGTATATCGAGAGTTTGAGGCAATTATCGGAAATATTAATGAGGCGAATGAAAGTTGGAATACCGCATGGAAAGGTGAAGTACAATCCAATGGTTTAATTAAAAAATATGAATTAGCAATTCCATTAGATGCCATCAACTTTAACAATCGACGTTTTGATTTGTAAAATAAGCTAACCTTCTCATAACCACTAAATATTTTATATATGAAAAATATTGCAACATTTATTTTAATTCTAAGTTGGATTTACAATCTCAACGCACAATCAGAAATGCAACTGATTACCAATACCTTAATGGATTACATAGAAGGATCCACAGAAGGTCAACCCAATAGATTAAAAACAGCATTTCATACAAATCTGAATCTTTATTCTATTAAAAAAGATGGAAGTCTAAGTATTTGGTCTGGTAGTGACTATATCGAAGACACGAAAGAAGGTGAACCGACAGGCGAAAGTGGTAAAATAATATCAATCGATTATGAAAACGATGCAGCTGTTGCAAAAGTTGAGATCTCACACCCTAAAAGTAAAAGCACTTACATTGATTATTTTATGTTATTAAAGATTAGCAGTAAATGGACTATCATTCATAAAATGTATACAAAAAGAAGCTCCAATAAATCATTTGAAATCAAATAAAAAAAAAGACTTATGAAAAATATAATATTATTATTTCTATTTACGCTTATTTCATGTTCTAGTAATTATTCTAGACCTGAGAACTCCCAAAGTGATGAATATCAATCTGAAAAAGGGAAAATTCTTTTCATAGTATCTAATGCACATTTTTATGGAGATTCTGATATCTCTGCAAGTAATCATTTTTCTGAAATTGTTTTTCCTTATGATGTACTATCAAAGGCAGGTTATGTAATAGATTTTGTTAGCCCTGAAGGTGGAGCAATTCCTATTGGTTATTTAGATAACTCAAATGAAACAATAAAAAAATACCTTTTTGATGGATCCTTTATGGATAAACTTGAATTTACTTTAAAACCAGAAGAAGTACGACCTGAAGATTATGTTGCAGTTTATTATGGAGGAGGAGGTAGTGCAATGTTTGGTGTTCCCGAAAATGTGCCCATTCAAAATATTGTGATGCAGATTTATGAGGAACAAAATGGAATTGTTTCTGCAGTCTGTCATGGTTCAGCAGGTATTGTTCATTTAAAAAAGAAAGATGGAAAGCATTTAGTAGCTGGCAAATCTGTAAATGGTTTTCCTGACAAATTTGAAAACATGGAAGGAAGATACTATCAAGAATTCCCTTTCTCTATAGAACAAAAGTTGATAGAGCATGGTGGAATTTATAAATACTCTGAAACTGGATGGGATGGCTTTTACCAAGTTGATGGGCGTCTAATTACAGCACAAGACCCAACTGGAGCAGCAACTGTCGCTGAAAAAATTATTGAACAATTAAATCATTCAAGTCAATAATCATTTTACTAATAATTTAAGACACAATAAAATTATGAGATTTACAATATTAAAAATAATAAGTTGCATCATAGCTTCGGTTACTCTTTTGACTACAGCGAATAGCCAAAAGGTTGAAAAACCCAAAGTTTCAATTCAAGATGTAAATGAATTATTCAAAACTTGGCAAAGTTCTGATAAGCCTGGTATTGCAGTCGGCATTGTTAATGATGGACAAATTGAGCATACCGCTGGATATGGACTTGCAAATTTAGAACATAATATTCCTATTACGACAGATACTAAATTCTACATAGGAGGGCTAGCCAATCAGTTTACCGCACTTGCATTATTAATGCTAGAGGCTAATGGCAAACTTTCATTAAATGACAATATAGCTGCATATCTTCCAGAGTTTAATCATTTTGAAGAATCGATCACTATTAAGGATTTAATTTATCACACGAGTGGGATCAGAGATATTGCAATTACTAAAGCTTTATCCAATAATCAAGAATTAGTTCAAAATGAAAAGAATGAATGGATTCTTCTATTTTCAATGCAGAAGCAGTTGAATTCTACGCCTGGAGTAAAGCATTCTGAAAATAATTCAGCTTTTTATCTTTTGGAAAAAATAATTGAAAAATCATCTTTAACAACTTATTCTAATTTCATTCAAAAAAATATTCTTGATCCTTTAGGAATGACAAATACCGTTTTTGATGTACAAGAAGGTACAGTTATTTCAAATAAAGCGCAAGGTTACTTACCTAATGATGGAAAATACATAAATGCAAAATTAGATCAAAGACAAAATTATTCAACGAACATGTATTCTTCGGTTAAAGATATGTGCAAATGGATTCAAAATCTTTATCATCCAAAAGTCGGGGGCGTAAATTTAATTAATCAATTTAGTAAACCTGCAATGGAGAATGGTAAGATTGTGAAAGAAAAAATGAGGAGTCTCTATTTTAATCAATTTAGATATTGGGATTATAATGGAACCAAAAAACTATATCACATTAGTATGGGGGGTGGATATGCATGCAAAATTGTACATTTTCCTGATCAAAACATTTCAGCAATAGTTTTAGGAAATGCAGGAGTATACAATGGAGGTATGGCTACATTAACTGGTAAATTATATGTAGAAAATTATTTTACAAAAAGTGGGGAACCATTAAAAATAAATGGCATTCAATTAGACTCGGAAAAGTTACAAAACTTCGTAGGTAATTATTGGGAACCAAATCAACTTTATAAACGAGAAATCTATATTGAAAATGATACTTTAATTTATAGTCGAGGTAATAATTACAATAGTAAGTTATTGCCGATTTCTGAAGATAAATTCCAAATGCTTCATTCAAATGAAGTTTATATTAAGTTCGAAAAAAGAAAAAATAGAGACATTATGTTAGTCCAATCCGAAGGTGAAGGCGATTTTGAACTTATCGAATACGCAGTAGACGATGTTTGGGCCAAAGACCTTAATAAATATGTAGGTGATTTTTATTGTGAAGAATTAAACTGTTATTACTCCTCATATATCGAGAATGACAAATTGGTAATAAATGTTTGCAACAAGAGTAAAATTGAACTCGAACCAATAATAAATCATTCATTCACTAGTGCTGACCATAATATTAGAAAAATTAGTTTTGATACAGATGATATTAATAACTGTACAAATTTCACTTTGTACACAAGCAAAGGTGATAAACTTATATTTGAAAAATCATTGAACCATACAGCTTTAAGTACGAATTAATTAAAATAAAAGCTATCAGCTTAACTTTATAAATAACTAAAATGAAATACACATTAGCATTCATATTATCTTTTATTGGTTCAACAATTATTGCCCAAATAGTTTACGACCAAAATATTGAAAGTAGAATAGACTCATTATTTGCTGAATATGAAAATGAACCAGGAGGAGCTTTAGGAATTTATGCAAATGAAAGAATATTGTATCAAAAAGGTTTTGGATTCTCAAATTTAGAAGACAAAGTAAAAATTACTCCACAAACTGTATTTGAAATTGCCGCCTCAGGTATGAATATTACTGCAACAGCAATTCTTTTGCTCGAAGAAGAAGGAAAACTATCTTTGGACGATCCAATTCAAGATTATCTAACAGAGTTTCCAAACTATAAAGAAGGTAAAGTTTCAATAAGGCATTGTTTGCATCATTCAAGTGGTCTTAGAGATTATTTAGAATTAATTAAGATTTCTGGAAGAAATCAACATATAACTTTTGATAATAAAAGTGCATTAGAATTGTTAAAAAACCAAAGTGAACTAACAATTATACCTGGTTCTGATTACCGTTATTCACATTCTAACTACCTAGTATTGGCCTTGATTGTTGAAAGAATAACTGGTGATTCAATGGCAAAATATACTGAGCAAAATATTTTCATTCCGCTTGAAATGAATAATACATTCTATTACCAAGATTTTGAAAAAGTAATCAACAATAGAGCATTATTGTACGCAAAAGAAGATGATGAATATAAATTAAAACAGAATTATAGATTTACTGCATGTGGGGATGGAAGAATATATTCTACGATTGAGGATATGATGAAATGGAGTCGCAATTTTACGAACAGTAGGATTGGTAAAGGAAAAGACTTTATGGAAAAGCTCTACATCAGAGGTACATTAAACAATGGCGATACTATGTCATATGCTCGTGGTCTCGAACATGGTGAATATAGAGGCCATCGTTTGATTGCTCATAATGGATGGTGGGGTGGTGCCACAGGGATGTTTGTTATTTTTCCAAGTGATGGATTATTCGTAATGGGTTTGGGAAACAATAAAAGCAATGGAATCATCGGTAAAACATATCACGCCGCAAGAATGGTTTTAAATATTGATGAAAAACCTGTTGCCAAGAAATCTGAAAATCCAGTCAATATCCTAAATGAAACAGAAATAAAATACAATACCAAAGATTTGAAAAGTATTTGTGGCAATTACTTTAGTTATGAGATCGGGTACTCTAGGAAAATTTATACATCGGAGAATAAACTTTATTTGCATGATGGAGAACATGAAGATGCATTGTTAGAAGCTATTGGAGAAAATAAATATAAAAAAGTGGGTTTAAATTCAAATGTGACCTTCAGCTTTGGTTTCGAAGAAGATAAAAAGATTATGTATTTACAGCATGGAGAACGACCACCAATGATTTTGTATAAATTTGAACCTGCCAATTACAATAGAGAACAACTTTTATCCTTTACGGGTGATTATTATTCAACAGAGCTAGGGCAAGCGTACAAACTAAAAGAAGAAGATGGTTTTTTACAAGTATGGACCAACGAAAAAGAGATTTTTAAATTTAAACCATTGATGGATATGGTTTTTAATTCCCCACATGATGGGTATCTACAATTTGAGAAAAATTCTAATGGGAATATTTATAAATTCACAATTAATGACTACTCCCTTGGTAAGATGGGTTTCATGAAGAAATAGAAAATGAATGTAGTTTACTAATTGATCGGCCTCAAAGGAATGCTTTGAGGCCGATTTTCTATTTGAAATATATCATTGCAAAAAATTATATCTTTTCTAAATGTAAGAAATACGTCATATTTCTAGTGTGATAATTGGTTCAGTAGTACTCTTGTAGTTACGTCAAGTATTTTGGTAGGGAGGTATGGATAGGTTGACTATATCGGATTTGAGTCATTATAGTACAAAGCACAAAACTCAAAAAGATGAAAAGTTTAATATTAGTTTTAGCAACCATCCTTAGTATATCAAATACAATTTTAGCATCAAACATTGGCGATGGTGCACTTGCAATCGTTAAAACTGATAAAGTAGAAATAAGCCTAGAAAGCGAAGGTCAAAAAGAATTTATTTTGGCTTCTGTTTTCAATGTGGAAAATGATAATGTGGATATGACATTTAATTCGGATGTGTCAATGGTGCAAATTTTCAATAGTGAAGGTGAATTGGAAATGATGTTTCCAATAGGATCATCAAAAGTAAGTTTCGGCATGAGCTTATTCGAGAATGGTCATTACAAAATGGGTTTTGTGATTGAGGGAGTAGAAGATATTCAATTTACCAGTCTAACAATAAAATAAGATATTAGTCATATAATAGGGTGTAAGAAAAAGCCTCACTTAAAGAAGTGAGGCTTTTTTATTTATTCAAAGATCATAACTTGATTAGAAATATTGATTATGAAAATTCTAAATTCCAATTATTTAAATTTTAATACCCCTATATATAAAATGATCTCAGTGATAATTTTGTCATCTACTTTACATTAAAATTATATTTTTTCAAATACGTAGGGTGCTTGTAGTAACAAATAGAGTAGTAGTAGATAGGGGGGCATAGGTAATTGATCTCATATTTTGGTCTTTATAATACAACGACAAACTAATCAAAATGAAAAATTTATTCTTAATCCTAGTAACACTTCTAAGCTTCACTTCGACATCGCTGGCTTCAAATATTGGAGACGGAGAAATTTCAGTAGTAAAAACTGAGAAAGTTGAATTGACATTGGAAAGTGAAGGTCAAAAAGAATTTATTTTAAAATCCACATTTAATGTTGAAGATGATAATGTTGATATGATGTTTAAATCTACAGTTTCAATGGTGCAAATCTATAATGAAACTGGGGAATTGGAAATGATGTTTCCTATCGGTTCAACAAAAGTTAGTTTAGGATTAAGTTTGTTTGATGGTGGGGAGTATAGAATGGGTTTTATAGTTGAAGGAATAGAAGATGTACAATTCACAAATCTTAAGATAAAATAAGAAATAGTCATATAATAGGGTGTAAGTAAAAAAGCCTCACTTAACGAAGTGAGGCTTTTTTCAATTTACCTTTGCTGGTTTTGCTTAAAAAATAATTGATCTACTTATTAAATTAAGCTTTAACATAGTACTTCACTAGCTTTTAATTACCTATCAAGTATACCATCAATAAAAGCCTATCTTTGCAGTAACCCAAATGACAGGGTAATAAATAGTGATATGAGATTTGATGAATTAATGGTGATCAAGCCAATTTTGAAAGCCTTGAATGAAAAAAATTATAAGGAGCCAACTCCAATCCAAGCAAAGGCGATTCCTTTAATATTAGACAGAAAAGACGTTCTTGGGGTAGCTCAAACCGGTACAGGTAAAACAGCAGCATTTTCTATTCCAATCATACAGCTAATCCATAAAATTGATGGAAAGAATAATAGCAAACCAAAACTGCGGTCTTTAATTGTAACTCCTACTAGAGAACTGGCTATTCAAATTGATGAAAGTATTCGTGATTATAGTAGATTTACTCAAATAAAACACACCGTAATTTTTGGTGGAGTTAAGCAAATGAAGCAAGTGAAAAGAATACAAGCTGGTGTTCATATTTTAGTTGCAACTCCAGGTAGGCTTCTTGACTTGATTGGACAAGGAATCTTCAATTTAAATGATGTTAAATTATTTGTACTTGATGAAGCTGACAGAATGCTGGATATGGGTTTTATCCACGATATCAAAAGATTGTTAAAATTACTACCTGAAAAAAGACAATCTTTATTTTTCTCTGCAACAATGCCTGATAATATTGTTACTTTATCCAAGACAATTTTAAAACATCCTCAAAAGGTAGAAGTTTCACCAGTTTCTTCGACGGCAGAAACAATACAACAATATGTGTATTACACAAATAGAATAGACAAAAGGAATTTACTTTTGCATTTATTAAAAAATACAATTGATGACCAGGTTCTTTTATTCGCAAGAACAAAACATGGTGCTGACAAAATTGCAAGATTTCTCAAAAAGGAGAAGATAAAATCTGCAGCAATCCATGGCAACAAATCACAAAATCAAAGACAAAAAGCATTAAAGGATTTTAAAGAAGGTAAAATAAAATTACTAGTTGCTACTGACATTGCTGCTAGGGGTATTGATATCGATAAATTACAATATGTAGTAAACTTTAATATTCCTAATATTCCAGAAACTTATGTACATAGAATAGGTCGATCGGGAAGAGCTGGAAATAATGGAATTGCCATCTCAATCTCTGAACCGGAGGATAATGTTTTTATGAAGGACGTTCAGAAGCTAATTAAGTTTAAAGCTGAAACCATTGACGACCATCCTTTTCCTCAAACTGAAAAACCATTGACAGCTAAAGAAAAAAAAGAACTCAATAAAGAAAAGCAGAAAAGAAAAATGGCAGCAATTGAAGCCCGAAGGCAAAAAAGAAACAATGATGGGATCAAAAAGAATAAGAGAAATTCTAAAAGTTCAAATAAAAGATCAGGAGCCATTAGCAAAGCAAAAAGATAGTAAAAGCCCACTCAGAAAAAGTGGGCTTTTTTATTTTTTATAGATGTATTACTTCACCATAAGCGGCAGCGGCAGCTTCCATAACTGCTTCACTCATTGTAGGGTGAGGATGAATTGTTTTAATTAATTCATGCCCTGTTGTTTCTAACTTTCGGATGGCAACAATCTCTGCAATCATTTCTGTAACATTAGAGCCAATCATATGAGCTCCTAATAGCTCGCCATATTTATCATCAAATATTAATTTCACAAACCCTTCTTTAGATCCTCCAGCAGTTGCCTTTCCTGATGCAGAAAAGGGGAACTTTCCTACTTTAATACCTATGCCAGCATCTTTTGCAGCTTGTTCTGTCATTCCAACACTGGCTACTTCAGGTGCACAATAGGTACATGACGGAATATTTTCATAATCAATTGGTTCAGGTTTCAGACCACAGATTGCTTCTACACAGGTAATTGCCTCTGCTGAGGCGACATGAGCCAAGGCAGGACCTTCTGTGATATCTCCAATTGCATACATTCCTTTGACATTCGTCCTGTAATATTGGTCTACTACTACTTTATGATTTTCAGTTTTAACTCCCACATTTTCTAATCCAATATGCTCAATGTTGGTGCTTACTCCCGCTGCAGAAAGCACAACATCGCACTCAATGACCGATTCTTCTTCGGTCTTCCTATCCTTTATCAATACTTTACAGTTCGAGCCGTTTGCATCCACTTTTTCAACAGAAGTATTAGCCAACACATTAATGCCAGCCTTTTTCAATACTTTCCCTAATTCTTTCGATACATCTTTATCTTCTCGAGGTAATAAGCCTTGTGGCAAATACTCAATTACAGTAACTTCCGTGCCAATTGAATTGTAGAAATATGCAAATTCTGTCCCAATAGCACCAGCACCTACAACAACCATACTTTTAGGTTGCTTCTTTAAACTCATGGCTTCTCTATAACCAATTATTTTTTCATGGTCGATTGGCATATTCGCAAGATCTCTTGACCTTGCACCTGTTGCTAAAATAATATGATCAGCACTGTATTCTTTTTTTGTTCCATCATCCTCTACAATTACTTTTCCACCACGTGCAATCGTACCATATCCCATAATCACGTCAATCTTGTTCTTTTTCATAAGGAAAGTTACCCCTTTGCTCATAGTATCAGCAACATTTCGTGATCGATTAATCATGGCCGAAAAGTCTGCTTTGGCTTTACTTACTTCAATACCATAATCTTCTGCATGATTGATATAATCAAAAACCTGCGCTGATTTTAAGAGTGCCTTAGTAGGGATACATCCCCAATTTAGGCAAATTCCTCCCAAACTCTCTTTTTCTACAACAGCAACTTTTTTGCCCAATTGTGCCGCTCTAATTGCTGCTACATATCCACCAGGACCAGAGCCTAATACTATAATATCATAATTCATTGTCTAAATTTTGTGCAAAGATAAATCTTGTTACTGAGGCAGCAAACATCTACCTAAATAATTGCGCTCTTGCGAGTCCATCATTAAAATCTCTCAATTCAAAGTATTTTGCTTTAACATGAATTTTTCCAGTATTATCTATAAATCCAAAGCCCGATCGAGTAATAACCCGGGCATAACCATTATGATAATCCCATACCAAAGGATATTCTGCAGCAATACTTATTTCTCCATTTGCATTTAAATATCCCCAAGAATCTTCATTTTCACCAAATACAAGCAAACCATCTTTGTAACGATTCAATAAATAATAAATAGGCGCTGTTAAAATATTCCCGTTTTCATCCAACAAACCCCATTTATCATTCATTTTATATTTCCAATGTCCTTCACCTGCATATTCAATCTGATTATATTTCAATTCTTTTATGGTTTCAGCATTTTTCCCAATAAGAAAATATTTATTATCGTCTTTTGCCAAACTGAAATCTCCATGAAAGGCTTCAATTTTATCAAATTGAATTTCAATTTTTAAAAAATCTTGGTTTAAAACATAGTACTTCGAATCGTCCTTAATGACATAGGGCAGTTTTCCTTCGTAATATATTTTGTCAAAATTAAGCTTGTTAATTTTTACCCCTTGATGATTTAGCAACACTGATTTCTCTCCAGATTTAGCAACCACATGATCTTTGTTGAGTACTTTTAATTTTGAAAACTTCGGTTGAATGCTTATTTCCCCTTTTGTATCCAAAGCACCATACATAGTTCCTTCCTGAAAAATAGATAATCCAAATTGGAACTCTTGTACAATAGTTCCTGAAAATTCAAATTGTTGATTACCCTCTTTGTCAATAAAGTATTGATCTCCATTAAAATCTTTAACCAAGGCCAATCCATCGGAAAAACTCGAAGCTTCAACAAATTGATGAGGAATGATTGTATTTCCCGAAGTATTTATATATCCCCATTTCCCATTTAAATTTACAAGTGCCAAACCATCCATAAAATCCCTACAGTCGTCGTAGATATTGTCAATAACCATCTCACCAGAATGGTTTATATAGCCCCATTTTTTTTCCGGAATATCGTAGTCTTCAAAATAGGCTTTTTCAAATTCATTCATTTCAGGACTAAGGTAACTAGGGTCATTTTTACAACCCAATAAAAATGTCATGACAACAAAAAGGTAAAATAATCTTCTAATCATTCTTAATTGGTTAAAATCGGATAGATGCCAATATTCACTATCTTGCAAAAGTAATATTAAAGCTTAATAGAAGAGAAACCTATTATTTAATAAGCTGTTATTTATAAATAATTAATCTTAGTTTTTGATGCGAATAGCGGTATTTCCTGGTTCATTTGATCCTATTACTTTGGGCCATATAGACCTTGTCAAGAGGGCTCAACATTTATTTGATAAAATTATTGTTGCAGTTGGCGTTAATTCTTCAAAAAAATACCTTTTTCCTCTCGAACAGAGAATAGAATGGCTAAACCAAGTATTTAAAGAGGATGATCATATCCATGTAGATCATTTTGAGGGCCTTACGGTAAATTTTTGTCGCGATCAAAAAGCAAATTATCTGCTTCGAGGATTGCGAAATGCATCTGACTTTGATTATGAAAAAACTATCTCTCAACTAAATCACATTATTGGGGATAACCTAGAAACTGTTTTCCTCATTAGCAAACCTGAGTTTAGTCATGTAAGTAGTACAATTGTTCGAGAAATTATAAAAGGAAACGGAGATGTTTCTAGCTTTGTACCTGACTTAATCGTAAAACATATTTCATAGAAAAACAACAATAAATGTCAAACGCTATTTTCACGGTGCCTACACCGAAGAATGAACCAATACTAAAGTATGAACCTAAGAGTTCAGAAAGAGCTGAATTTAAGGCTACCTTAAAGAAAATGAAAGCTCAAAAGGTAGATCTACCAATGATTATCAATGGTGAAGAAGTTTACACTAATGACAAGGTAAAAATGAGTCCGCCATATGATCATAAGTATAATTTAGGTTCATACAATAGAGGAGAAACAAAACATGTTAGAGCGGCCATCAAGGCTTCATTGAAAGCCAAATCTAATTGGGAAAATACTCCATGGCATGAGAGAGCAGCAATTTTCCTTAGAGCAGCAGAATTAATTTCTGGTAGATATAGGGCTAGAATGAATGCAGCAACCATGCTTGCCCAATCAAAAAATATCTATCAAGCGGAAATAGATTGTGTTGCAGAATTAGCAGACTTTTTGAGATTTAATGTCCAATACATGACTCAAATTTATAGTCAACAACCAGAAAGTAGTAAAGGTGTGTGGAATAGACTAGATTACCGCCCACTCGAAGGATTTGTTTTCGCAATTACTCCTTTTAATTTTACAGCTATTGCTGGTAATCTTCCTGCGGCTCCAGCATTAATGGGTAATACAATCGTTTGGAAACCAGCAGAAAGTCAAATTTATTCAGCCGCGGTAATAATGGATATTTTTCTCGAAGCAGGGTTGCCTCCAGGAGTTATTAATCTCATTTATGTAAATGGAAGAGAAACTGGTGATATTGTTTTTAACGATAAGGATTTTGCTGGGCTTCATTTTACTGGAAGTACTGGGGTCTTTCAACATTTATGGGCAACCATAGGAAACAATATTTCAAATTATAAATCTTATCCCAGAATAGTAGGAGAGACTGGAGGTAAGGACTTTGTTATGGTACATCCAAGTGCAGATGAAGACAAAGTAGTAACTGCACTTACACGTGGTGCTTTTGAATTTCAAGGACAAAAATGTTCTGCGGCATCAAGAGCATATTTGCCGGAAAGCATGAAAAAGTCAATTACCAAAAAATTGAAAGCTGATCTTGAAAGTCTTAAAATGGGTTCGCCCGAAGACTTCGGAAATTTCATTAATGCAGTGATTGATGAAAAGGCATTTGATTCAATAGAAGGATATATCAAACAAGTAAAGAAATCTAAAGATGCAAAAATTATTTTCGGTGGTAAATGTGATAAATCGAAAGGTTACTTTATTGAACCTACTTTGATTGTCGCAAAAGATCCTAAATCTCTAACCATGTGTGAAGAAGTTTTTGGACCTGTCTTAACAATATACTTCTACCCGGACAATGAATTTAAAAAGACGCTAAAACTTGTTTCTGAAACCTCACCATATGCACTGACAGGTTCCATTTTTTCAATTGATCGCAATGCGATAATAGAAGCGACTACTGCTTTAAAACATTCTGCTGGTAATTTTTATATCAATGATAAGCCTACTGGAGCAGTTGTAGGACAACAACCCTTTGGTGGAGGAAGAGGATCTGGAACAAACGACAAAGCCGGTTCTTATCTTAATTTATTAAGATGGGTTTCACCACAAACAATAAAAGAAAACTTTGACTCACCAACGGATTACAGATATCCGTTTTTGCATACAAAGTAATTAATAATTGAAAGTTGGTAGATGAGGACCTTTCATAAATTCTTGAGCAAAGTGTGGTAATATTTCGGGGATAACTACAATTGTAAATACAATACCAAACAAAGCTCCAAACATATGTGCGTCGTGGCCTATATTATCGTTTCTGTTTTTACTTGCCCAGGAAGAATAAATAATATAGGCCACGCCACCTACAATATACGGGATAGGAATTATAGCGTAGAGATATAAGTACTCCCAAGGAAAAAATAACATATTCATGAATACAACAGCAGAGACTGCTCCTGAAGCGCCAATAGCTGAATATCCAGGATTATTCTGATGTTTTAAGTAACTAGGAATATCAGCCACTATTAAAGCCAATACATACATTAATGTATACATCAATGAACCTTTGAGTGTACCCAATTCTCTTATAAATAGAAATTCAGAAATTTGCCCAAATTGCCAAAGTACAAAGAGGTTAATGAGTAAATGAACCCAACTTCCATGAACAAAACCAGAAGTAATAAATCGATACCACTCTTTATTTCGTTTTTCTGCTACAGGATAATGCTTTAGCTTATCAAATAATTCTCGATTACTGAATGCTTGATAAGACACTAGAAAGGTAACAACTAATAATACTGTATTTATGGATATATTCATGTTACTAAGTTAAAATAAGAACTTAAACCCAAGATGATAATTTAACTTAAAAGAATTGTCAAGATAGAATCTTTGATAACTTTGATTCAATAGGTTATTCGCTTCCGCAAATATCCCAATTTTATTCTTAAAGATATATTCCAATCCAACTCCAAGATCTACAATTGAATCTATTTCACCAACCATATAAGTTGATGCAATATGAATTTCGTAATTTCTACGACCGATAAAGTTTAATGTTTCATAAAGCACAAGTGAATTAAAGAATGTTTGCTGAATTTGCAGATTTACTAAAATCTGTGGAATGTAGGATGGATTGATTAGGCCAAGGGATTTTTCAGGACTTTCTGTAAAATTTCTATATAGTAAGTTGCTTTTAAATGAAAATGTTTTGTTTAGATTGTAATCTAGCTTCATTTCAATGCCAAAGCCTTTATAATCAACCAATCTAAAGTCATGAAAACCATTCTCATTAAATACAATTAAAAATGCATCTTTTAAATTTGCAAGCAATCCCCCAATATAGAAATCTGCTTTTTTATTTTTAAAAAGAACACCCAACTTTATTTCTTCTCTTTCTGTATAACTTACATTTGAAGAAGACATATGTCGATGATATGGACTTATCCGATAAAGTTCAGTCAGACTATTGACTTCACTATTCGCTTTATAAGAAGTCTTAGCCTCTAAATTATACCATGGTAATAAATATGAGAATTCGAAATCAGGTCGAACAAACAAACTATCTTTAGTAGCAATAAATGCTCCCACTCTCATGCTAAAATTATCATTTTTATAGAATCCGTTTGGTCGTGTAGTTAATTGATAAGGATTTTCAGTCCAAAGATCACTTGCAAAATAATCAAATGATATTGGTAAATTAATAACAATATTTTGACCAATTGTTTTATTTGTGGAAGAATTATATCCAAGGTTATATTCCGAATGGTCATTTAATTTACTGTGAACTCTATTTGCATAAATATTTTGTTTGCTAGAGAACCCTTTAACCGAAAAACTATTGTGATCTAGTCGTAAAGCTAGACCATAATTATCCAATTGAGTTCTTTCTAATTCATCTAAGTTTATAGCATCCGTGCAACATAAGCTCCTATTATCATTTTGATAATTTAGCTCCGCTGTAAGCTTGGTTTGATCAGTAAGAAAATAACTAGCGTATAGCTCTGCATTGGTTTTTGAAATTGATCGAAAAACATCTGGTAAGGTGTCCGATCCCGAATAATGTCTGAAGCTAAATCCAGTCTGCAAAAAATCTTGAATATCGTAGTGAAACTGTGATTCAACCAAAGGTGAATTCAAAAGCCCATAACCCAACTTAAGATATCCATCTTTAAAATTTTGTTTGATCTTTTTTTCTTCATAAACCAATGGCTTTATAACAGGATCAGGATAATTAATCGTAAAAATCTGTCTTGGAATTTTGTAACTGACAGTAAGATCAGTTTTTTGGTCAGTAGAACTTCTTCTTGGTACAAAAGCTATGGGTTTCGCATCAATTACTTTTGGTTTAAATTGTTTCTCGACTATCGTAGCTTGATCAGGTAATGGAATCGAATCTTGTCCAAAAAGCCCGCTTAAAGTAAGAAACAATAGCAATATTTGAAATATATTTCTCATCCTAATTTTTCTTTGTTGTGTCTAATTCAATGGTTCCTTCCTCAGTAGAATTTTTAATTCTGCTATTTACATTTTGATATTTTTGAATTTCTACCTTTTGATTCTTTGCCTCTTCGATAATATTTTCATCAGAAGTATAATTTTCAAGAACAGCATCGACTGCAGCAATTGCGTTGAAAGAATCTCCTTGTTTTAAATATATTTTTGAAAGCAAGATTAGGGATTTAGCAACCCAAGAAGGATAATTTGCCGCTCGTTTTGTTGTTTCTAAAGCTTGGTTCTCAGCTTTTTCAAGACTTCCTAAATTGTAAAATATTTTAGCTAATTCATAACTAGCTTCTGCGGCTTGATTATTCTTGCTGTGCTGAACCACTTTGTTATAGGCCATAATTGCAGGATCTATTTTATTAAGTGCGCTAAGTGCTTTTGCCTTATAAAAATAGACCTTTGCTAGTTCAAAGTCCTCCAAGTTGCCCATTGCTATTAGATTATCGGAAACTGAAAGAAGGTTCTCAAACTTTTGTGTATTGTACAAGGAAACAACGGCTATTTCAAAATAGTCTTTTCTTTCAGAATCGGTTAAATTTAATTGCAAGGCCTTCATTGCTAGTTCGCCAGCTGTTGTAAAATCATTTTCATGATTGAAAGATATTAAACAAGCTTTTTTTAGAGCATCAGGATAGTATCTACTTTTTTCTGATTGAAGCGACAACTTATAACTAATTAAGGCTTCTGAATATTCTCTTAATTGACTATAAGATTCAGCTCGGAGATACAATGCTTCAGACATATAATAACCTTCAGGGTAGGAGTCTAAATATTTATCAAATCCAATAACAGCATCTCTAAAATTTAAAGTTTTGAATTTTGAATTAGCAACATTGAAGCTCAATGAGTCTTTTACAAAATCATCTATTTTTAAACCAACTTCTTCTTGTGCAAAATCAAAAAAGGATTGTGGATCATTTAAATCATCCACATAGATTTCTTCTAAGGCATTTAGTGCCTCCTTTTTTTCAATACCTGTGGCATTAGAATTAAAAACCCTTCGATAATATTCTAGGGCTGATTTTAAATCTCCATTATTATAAGTAATTAAAGCAGATTTAAGGAGAGCTGAAACATAATATTTATTTTCAACATTGTCCTTGGAGATTATTTTTTTGTATTCTTCCAAAGCAGGAATTGGCATATTCAACGATAGGTAATTTTCTGCATTATAATAATGAGCATCAATAACATAATTAGAAAGAGGCCGAGATTTAATCAACTCCTCCATTGCAAGAATGGACTCGTACTTATTGCCAAGCGCAGCTTCTATGTTACCAAGTTGAAATAAAACATAGTCCACTTTTTCATTGTCTGTATGGTTGGCTTGCTGATAATATTTTTTAGCGGTCTGAAATTGTTTATTAAGGTAAAGCAAATCACCAATTCTGGTTAGTATGTCAATATGTTGATCACTAGAGTGAATATTTTTATTATATGCCAAGTCTGCTTCCTGAAAATCAATTAAGGCTGAACTCAATTTGGATGACCTATAATACTGATAGGCTGATAAATATTTGGCATTAAAGTAAACTGTTTCTGTTGAAATTCCTGGTTGAGCAAAAAGCGTTTGTAAGTATTCTTGACTTCGTTTGGTTTTTCCTTGTTTATCATAGATGTATGCAAGCCAAAATATTGACTCAACTTTTATAGAGTGATCACCAGGGGTTTCTTTAGCAATATTAAAAAAAGTGATCGCTTTTATATCATGATTATCTGCTTGGCTTGAAATAGCAGAATTAAAGGCAAGAATCTGATATGCTTTCAGTATTTTCTCTGATTTTGATGGCAACTGTTCAATGGTTAACATAGCGGTTTGAAAATCACTTGATCTAATAAGAATTTCACCTAGTAGATCTTGAGCTTCTTGATAATTTTCTTCCCCTTCTTTGTAATTAGCTAAGGTTTTTATGGAAAGTCTATCATTGCCTAATTCGTAGGCCAATTTTGCATAATTTAATTTGGCAATAGACTGAAGTCCTTGATCAGCATTATTATTTTTTACATTTTTAAATGCAGTTAAAGCAGACTGTCTATCATTTGTTTTTAAGTAACAGTCTGCTAAGTAATAATTAACGATTTGGCCTAGCTCTTTATCACTTTGATTAATCTCTAGAAACATAGGGATAGCGCTTTTATATTCACCTAACTGATAGAAGGTATACGCTATTTGATAAAACTCTTCCTTGTTTAATTTTTTAACATTCTTTTCATAGATATTAAAATGAATCAAGGCATTCCTATAGTCTTGCAATTTGAAATAAGATTGCCCAATCAATTTCTCAATTTCAAAAATATTTTCAGTTGTTTCAAATTGAACATGTTGTTTTCCATATTCGATGACCTTTTCATATTTACCTTGAGTGAAATAAATTTGGGTTAGATAATAGGGCAAATACGGCTGGTAATCTTGTACATTTCTTAATGACTCAAAGTCTTTAACTGTCTCTTCAAAATTTCCAAGAAAGTAATTACTCATGCCACGATAATAACGTGATTCTTCTTTATAATTTTTAGCGTTATGGTTTAGACTTTTTTCGAGATATTCTAATGACTCATCAAATCTATAATTTACCAAACTTAAGTATCCAAGCTTAAAATAGTATTCTTCTAAAAACTTATCATCAAGAGATGACTCATTGATTTTCTTTAAAATTCTATATGCTTCTGAATATTCCTGTTTTGAAAAATAAATTGAAGCCAATACAGTTTGGTTAAGGGCTAGATCTTTGGGATTAAGGATAAGCTTAGACTGTTCGACCAATAGATCTTCTGAACGATTTTCAGCAAGAACTTTGGACCAATACCCATATAGCTGCTCGTGATCTTGATGATAATTGCCTCTCTCAGAATCTTTATAAGCTATCCCAAACAATGTAGTCTGGTCAGGATTACCTTTATCATACATGTAGTTATCAAATGGGAAAAATTGCGAGGTCTCTTGTCCAAGAACTATCCCAATTGTTAAAAGAAGTAAAAAGGTAAAAATACGCCTCATAAATCAATGTTTTGTCATCCCAAAAATACAAAACAAAGATATTAAAGATTTATCTAATATGTATTTAAAACATTGGTTTTAAGCTTCTTAGATTTTAAACTCCAAAATGGTTTTCTCAATAATATCACAACATTCATGTAATTGAGATTCATTAATTACCAAAGGAGGTGCAAAACGAATTATATTCCCATGGGTAGGTTTGGCCAATAAGCCATTATCTCGAAGTGCCATACAAATGTTCCAGGCTGTTTTACTTTCTTCCGAATCGTTGATGACAATTGCATTTAAAAGCCCCCTTCCTCGCACCAAACTTACCAAATCGGATTTATCAACCAATATTTGCATTCTATTTCGAAATATTTCGCCCATTCTTTGAGCATTATCTGCTAAATTTTCATCTTTGACAACTTCCAATGCAGCCATGGCAACTGCACATGCAAGTGGATTGCCTCCAAAAGTGGATCCATGTTCTCCTGGCTTGATACACATCATCACTTCATCATCTGCCAACACAGCAGAAACTGGGAAGACGCCACCCGAAAGTGCTTTTCCTAGTATCAATATATCTGGTTTTGCTTTTCTATTAGGAGAACATGCACCAGAGCACTTACAATCATCCAAACAGGTCGCCAATAACTTGCCAGTTCTTGCTATTCCAGTTTGAACTTCGTCAGCAATAAATAGCACATTGTTTGCTTTACATAATGCATGTGCTTTTTCCAAATATCCTTCATCAGGAACAAAAACTCCAGCTTCACCCTGAATTGGTTCAACAATAAATCCAGCAGTATTTGGATCTTTAAGTGCAACTTCCAAAGCTTCTAAATCATTGTATGGGATAACTTCAATACCAGGAATAAATGGCCCAAATCCTTTGGTAGCGGTAGGATCTACGGATGCAGAAATCACAGCCAATGTTCTGCCATGAAAGTTACCATGAGCGAATATTATCTTAGCTTTATTGGTTTCAATGCCTTTCTTCTCATAAGCCCATTTTCTGCAGACTTTCAATGCTGTTTCAACCGCTTCCACACCCGTATTAATCGGTAACACTTTGTTGTATCCGAAATACTCAGTTAAATACTTTTCATATTTACCCAACATATCGTTATAAAAAGCTCTAGAGGTGAGTGTTAGTTCTTTTGCTTGGGTAGTGAGTGCATTAATTATTCTTGGGTGACAATGGCCTTGATTAACAGCTGAATAAGCACTTAAGAAATCAAAATATTTTTTCCCTTCTACATCCCAAACATATACTCCTTCTCCTTTCGATAAAACCACTGGTAAAGGATGATAATTATGGGCTCCATATTTGTCTTCCATTTCCATTAAATGCTGAGAACTGTATGTGTCAATCATTGGTATAATTTTTACCAAAAATAAGATTTATTCTTTGGATTTGGGGACAAAAAAAAGTAGTGAGTTTTTCAACTCACTACTTTCACAAACAATAATAAACATTAAACAAACACTAATTTTCAGATGAGTTACCAGAACTCATGATTATTCTTCGAGCCACATTTAAAATTTGTGGATCCTCTATATTAACAATACCTCCATTTGGGCCAGGCTGGATGTGGTTACCTACCAAAGAACCATCTTCGAACTTGGCAGCTCCAAAATAGTTCCTGACAGTTTGCTCTTCTAAATTGAGTTCACCCGCTATTTTGGCAATACTTCCAGTTGGAAGACTGTGTTTAATACGTCTTAGTTCTTCAAAAGTAATGTTCATATGTGCAAAGATTTGGTGAGAAATTAGAAAATTCTTAATAATTATGAATATAGGGATAAGAATTTCAAAATCAAAAAATTAACTGAAATTAAATTTTGATATTTTGGTAAATCACCAATTAATTGTCAAGACAAGTATTAACATCGACAAGATCAAGTCCAAAAGCATCAGAAACACCTTTATGTACTACCTTTCCTTTAACTACATTCAATCCTTCCTTTAGATTTGCATCATTTAAACATGCTTCTTTCCAACCTTTATCTGCTAATCTTAAAGCATAGGGTAGTGTAGCATTGGTCAATGCTATTGTCGAGGTGTAGGGTACAGCACCAGGCATATTAGCAACACAATAATGAACAATATCATCTATAACAAATGTTGGGTCTTCATGTGTGGTTGGTTTACAAGTTTCAATACAGCCACCTTGATCTACTGCGACATCCACTAGTACCGTTCCTGCACGCATTTCTTTAAGCATTTCTCGTGTTATTAGATTCGGTGCTTTCGCCCCAGGAATCAATACTGCACCTACAATCAAATCATGATTTATAATCAAGCGCCTTATATTGTATTCGTTGGAAAACATTGTTGTAACATTAGCTGGAAGCACATCAGATAAATACCGCAATCTATCTAGACTAATGTCCAGAATCGTTACATTGGCACCTAAGCCTGCAGCCATTTTAGCAGCCTGCGTACCAACAATTCCGCCTCCTAATATCAAAACTTTAGCCGGAGGTACTCCTGGAACGCCACCCAACAAAACACCACGACCACCTTCAGGCTTTTCCAAATACTTTGCTCCTTCCTGTATCGCCATTCTTCCTGCTACCTCGGACATCGGCACCAATAATGGCAAACTCCGATTTTTACCCAAAACTGTTTCATAAGCCAAACACACTGATTTGCTTTCAATCATTGCTTCGGTAAGCGGTTTATAGGAGGCAAAATGGAAATATGTGAATAATAATTGGTCTTCTTTTATTAAACTATATTCTTGCTCTATAGGTTCTTTTACTTTAATTATCATTTCAGCTTTAGCGTAAACATCTTCAATGCTTGGCAATATTTGTGCACCTGCCTCTTCATAGTCAGAATCAGAAAAACCAGATCCCAGACCAGCTGTTTTTTGAACGTAAACTTCATGCCCTCTTTTATTTAATTCAAATGCACCGGCGGGCGTTAAAGCAACTCGATTTTCGTTGTTTTTTATCTCTTTAGGAATCCCTATTATCATTGGTTAAAGTAGTTGGTTGGTTAAAATGCTAATATAGCATATGCCAGTAATTAAGCAAGACTTATCTAGAAGCTAAAATTAGAAAATTTAAGGCCAAAGAATAGACAATCGAAAAACTTCTGAAAAAAGAAAGCCCGTGAGAGGATCACGGGCATTACTCAATTTAATAACCAAAACTCATATTCAATCAATGTATACCAAGTTTTATGCCAAATATGCATTTATTCTATAATATATAAATCGCTAAGACTTACCAATTGGTAATTTTGAATAAAAAAATGCTCGTGAAATACATCACGAGCAAAAACGAATTTTACAATTAATAACCAAAACTTACACATTGTAAAGATATTACATATTATTATAAATCATAATATGTTTTTGTCTTTTTTTTCCTGGCTTGAATTATAAATTCAAAGCCCAAAGAATAATTGATTTAAGTGACTGAATTACAGGCAGTTAAGAATTGGTTCTTTTTCCTTATTAGATATTAATTTTTCTCTTAATAAGACATTTAACATTTCATCAATAGCTTTAATACCTTCTTGACCTAGATCTATACTGAATTGATTTACATACAAGTCTATATGTTTTTGAATGACTGCAGGATTCATTTCTTGAGCATGTTCTGCGATATATGTTTTTGGGGATGCAGGATGGTTAATAGAATATTCGATTGATGATTTAATTAATTTAGCAATATCATGCTTAATTTCATTGGGAAGATTTCTTTTAATTGCAATTCCTCCTAAAGGTATTGCCATTCCTGTTTGGTCTTCCCAAGCTTTCCCTAAATCTTGAACAAGATGCAGGCCTTTTTCAGCATAGGTAAATCGATTCTCATGGATGATAACTCCTGCATCACATTTTCCTTCCAAAACAGCGTTTTCAATTTCTGAAAAAAGCATTTCAACTTTTTTAGTGGCTGAAGGAAAGCTGTTTGTCATTAAAAAATTTGCAGTAGTCCATTTTCCTGGTATGGCAATTTTTGCTTGAGTCAATTCACTCCCAGTTAAAGGATTTTTACTTATCAGTAAAGGGCCAACTCCAAATCCCAATGCAGCTCCTGAGGGTAACATTTGATAATCTTTCATTAGGTAAGCCCAAGCATGGAAACTTAATTTTGTAATAGCAAGTTTATTCTTGAAAGCCCATGCATTTAATTGCTCTACATCGGCAAGCTGAGTATCAAAATTGTAGTTATGTTGAATTTTATGATGAACTAATGCATCAAAAATGAATGTATCATTTGGACAAGGTGAAAATCCTAAAGTTAAATGCTTCATATTGATATTATTTGGGCTATCATTGTTGCTGATGAAATCGAAATATAATGAGATTTGATATTATTTATGAGGATAACCATTTAATAGCTGTTAACAAACCAGCTGGCATACTTGTTCAGCGTGATGCAACGACTGATTTGGCAATGTCAGATTTAGTTAAAAAATACATCAAACGAAAGTATGACAAACCAGGTGATGTGTTTTTGGGCACTATACACAGAATAGATCGACCAGTTTCTGGAGTAACGATTTATGCAAGGACTTCTAAAGGATTATCAAGAATGAATGAGTTATGGCGTACAAAAAAGATACGCAAGACTTATATAGCGCTTAGCCATAACAATGCGGATAATTTTTCAGGTACTTTGGTTCATTATATTTCAAAAAATGCACAAAAAAACAAGGTCAATGTATATGATAAATTGAAAGGAGATGCTAAAAAGTCGGAAACAAGATATTCTTTGTTAAGTAGAATTAACAATGTATTTGCTTTCAAAGCAGAACCAATAACAGGTAGACCACATCAAATTAGAGCACAATTCTCAAGGATGGGATGTCCTTTGATAGGGGATCTTAAATATGGTGCTTCAATTCCTCTTGAAGATAAATCAATAGGACTTCATGCGTTCAGTATAGAATTTGAACATCCGATTAAAAAATCGACTATCATGATAGTCGCAAAGCCTCCCAAAAGGCCTCCTTGGAACTTCTTTGATTTTGAAGATAAATCTTTTCTTGATTAATATTTTTTAGAATGTTACATTTGCAGCCGGTGAGGGCTATACAGTCAGCTCCTTCTGAACTCCCCCAGGGCAGAAATGCAGCAAGGGTAGGAGGTTGAGCGACATGGTGTAGTTCCTCACTTTTTTTAATTAAAACCAATAAGACATGAAATTCTTCATTGACACAGCAAATCTTGATCAAATTGCAGAAGGAAAAGAGCTTGGAATCCTAGACGGAGTAACTACTAACCCTTCTTTAATGGCGAAAGAGGGAATTTCTGGAAGGGATAATATTCTTGCTCACTATAAAAAGATCTGTGATCTTGTTGATGGCGATGTAAGTGCCGAAGTTATTTCAACAGATTTCCAAGGAATGAAAGATGAATTGTTGGAATTGAAGGAAATTGCGCCAAATATTGTTATCAAAATACCTATGATCAAAGATGGTATTAAAGCTTTAAGCTTCTGTAGAGATAATGGTATTCCCACAAATTGCACATTAATCTTTTCTGCGGGGCAAGCATTAATTGCTGCAAAAGCAGGAGCAACATACATTTCTCCATTTATTGGTAGAATCGATGATATTACCTGGGATGGTGTTGAATTAGTAAGACAAATAGCTGAAATGTATGCAATTCAAATGTTTGATACTGAAATTTTAGCAGCCTCAATTCGAAATTCCAATCATATTGTGCAAGCAGCTACAGCAGGCGCAGATGTGGTAACTTGTCCGTTGGCTCCAATCTTAGGGTTATTGAAACACCCTTTGACAGACATCGGACTCGAAAAGTTCTTAGCGGATCACCATAAAGCGAATGCTTAAAGATTGACGATTTTCGTGAGCGCCCATTCTATCATTTGAGTCTCAGTTACCTCAGGATTATTACTAAACATTCCATTCTTTCGATTTGCAAGCAAGGCATTTATGGAAATGGCTCTATGGCCTAATAATCTAGCCAATCCAAAAATTCCTGCGGTTTCCATTTCAAGATTAGAAACAACAAGACTACCAAAAGATAATGATTCAATTTTATTGAGCCACGCATTTTGATTGGGCTCAAGACGAAGAGTGCGCATTTGAGGTCCATAGAATCCATTTGCGGTAACTGTTATTCCGTTGAGAATGTGATTATCCTGGAAATGCTGAACCAATAAATGATCTGCCTCTACATAATAACAATAAATGTTTGAAATGTCTAAGTCAAGTCTTTTGAGCTCCTTACTTTCTTTGTAATGATAATAATTAAGCAAGCCATCTGTTCCAATTGCACCATTTGAAATCATGATAGAATCGACGGGAATATCGGATTGTATGGCACCTGAAGTCCCAATCCTTATGAAGTCCAATGAAACTTTATCTGTTTTGATTTCTCTAGTTTGTAAATCAATATTGAATAGAGCATCAATTTCATTTAAAACAATATCAATGTTATCTGTTCCTATTCCTGTAGATATTACGCTTAGTCTCTTCCCCTTTAAATAACCTGTGATGGTTCTGAACTCTCTTTTCTGCACCACAAGCTCAATTTTATCAAAATATGACGCAACCTTATCTACTCGATTCTGATCCCCAACTGTAATGATACAAGAAGACAATTCGCCAGGTTTCAGGTTGAGATGATAGATTGATCCATCTTCATTTATAATTAATTCCGATTCAGCTATTTTCATTTGATCTAAGAAGTTACTTTTGATGCAAGATAAAATTTAATCATGAGGAAAGCATATATTTTAAACAGCTGCAGTACCTGTCAAAGAATTATCAAAGAAATAAATTGGACTGATGAAGTTCAGAATATAAAGGAGGAGAACATCACGGCAGAAACTTTAGACATGCTTCAAAAAAAACTTGGGTCCTATGAGGCACTTTTCAATAGAAGGGCGATGAAGTATAGGTCTTTAGGATTGAATGAAATGAAACTTTCTGAAAAAGATTATAGGAAATATATATTAAAAGAATACACTTTTCTAAAGAGACCTGTGTTTATTGTTGATGACAAAATTTTTGTAGGAAATGCAAAAAAAACAGTAGAAGCTTTAAAAGCCTCACTGTGAAAATATTAATCACAAAACAGAGTAATCAATTCTGTAGTGATGATATTACTTGCATTTCCAGCTCGATCAAACATCTGAATATCTAATGTTAATGAATCTGTTGGAAATTGAGGAGGAGCACTACATGGAGGAATGGATTCATTGAAAATACAACAAGTTGTAAATAATTTTAGACTTACTGTACCTTCAATGCCATTGCTAGCACCTTGTTCAGGCACAAAGGGTGTTTTATATCTGTCATATACATTTCCTGTTCTGTTATCGGTAATGATCAAGTCAAATTCATTTTGGAATTCAGCAACACCAATATCGCCATCTCCATCTGTAAACTGAAAATAAAGGAAAATGGAATCTCCTAAAACACTGCTTTGGGTCATAGAATTACTACTTAATCCAGTATAAGTCAGTTCTGGTATTATCGAAAATTGAGGTCTAATGGTACAAGCAAATATTGTTGTCCCAAGAAGAATGATTATGAGGTATTTGTATTTTATTTGCATAAATGTTAAACAGAGAAAAGTTAATAGAAGCAGTTTATCACTTATTTGACGATCCGTCTCATAAAGATGACCTTATCTTAGAACTATTTCAATATCAAATTACAAATAATTCCCTTTTCCGAAGATATGTAGAAACTATAAATGGGAATATTGCTCCCACAAGACTAAACGAATTAACATACCTACCTATTTCATTTTTTAAAACTCAATCTATTAAGACTGGAAATTGGAAACCTAATCTAAGCTTCTCAAGTAGCGGAACCACTGATTCACAAACTTCAAAACACTACATAAGAGAAATAACCATGTATGAGAAGGTTTCAAAACTAATTTTTGAATCTCATTTTGGTTCTTTAAAAGATAAAGTCATATTAGCATTGTTGCCTTCGTATCTCGAAAGAACGGATAGTTCTTTGGTGTACATGGTTAATTATTTTATGGAGCAGAGTTTGGAGTCAAATAATTTTTTTTTGTACGACCATGATGAATTACATGATAAGCTAATTTCATTTAAGGATTCTGAAAAAGAAATATTTCTATTTGGTGTTAGTTATGCGCTACTAGATTTCGCAGCCCGTTTTAAAATTGAAATGCCAAATTTGATTGTGGTTGAAACTGGAGGAATGAAAGGACGTAGAAAAGAAATGGTAAGACAAGAACTCCATGCATCAATTAAATATGGATTTCCGAACTCAATAATTCAGTCTGAATATGGAATGACTGAATTACTTTCACAATCATATTTGAAGGACAATAACTTTAAAGCAGGTTTGACTAAACACATTACTATTCGAGAAATCAGTGACCCATTTACAGAAGTGAAAATAGGTAAAACAGGTATTGTCAATATTGTTGACTTAGCCAATATTGATTCACTTGCATTTATAGAAACTCAAGACTTAGGCAGATTGCATAAAAAAGATCAATTTGAAATACTTGGTAGAGTAGACAACTCTATGGCTAGAGGTTGCAATTTAATGTACGCTTAATCTTTAAATGTGTTGAGACCATCGAAAAGCCAATTCGCTAAAGCTTGTCTATTTTCTGGAAGTATAAACCTTTTTTGATCTTCTGAGTTTCTAATATTTCCTAATTCAGCATAAAGTGCGGTTGGATAAGTATTTCTTATCATGTACAAATTACGACTCGCCACAAAGCCTTTATATCCACGGCCTTTTTGATAATAATTGTATTTCTCTTTGAATGTTTTCTGCATGTGAAGGGCTAATGCTTTGCTTGTCTTACCATGTTCATAATAATAAAAGAATGCATCTTGTCTCTTTTCTTCAGTGCGAGAATCAATATGGATCATAATCGCATACTGATCTTTAATCCCTTTCTTTTTATACTTATAATAGAGTTCATTAATATTTTTGGATCTTTGTTCCAATCTTCTGAGTTGGTTTAATGGTAGTCCAAATTTACCCATGCTCTTTTCATCTTTATCACAGACTAAATATTTTTCGGACCTAATACCATCATTCTTATCTTGAATTATCATATGGACTGTTGCCCCTCTCTCCATTAATTTTTTTGCTAACCTCAAAGCAACATCGTAAGCATATTCATCTTCGCACATAGTTTGCTTACAAGAAGTACATCTTGCTCCTGGATCAGGACCACCATGACCGCTCACCAAATAATAAACCTTATTTTTAAGACTAAGATCTTTAATTGTAACTCTTTCTTCTGTGTTTCCAAACAACGGTTCAATGATATAATTAGCATCATCTTTCTTTTCGACCTTCTTTAAGTTTTCAGAGTTAGTAGCTTGTTCTTTTGATTGTACTTCAACTTTGGGTTTGCAATGTAAATAGGAGTGAGGAACCCAAAGACTTTTTGATTCTGTGTAATTTTGCTTGTGAATATTCATCGCCACAAGTTTTTCATTGTAATCTTTGATACTCACAGCAAGATCCCAATCATCTATGCCAATGGTTGATCGGATACTAACACCATTGTAATTAAATTGAATAACCGGCAACTTGTATTTGGTGCCGATTTTTAATTGAGCATTCGAACTTAGATTGTTCAGTTTATAAAATTGAGTTCTATTGCAAGCATCGGTAGCCAATTGATATTTTCTTAATAGTGAAAAAACACCATCGCCTTTTTCAGCAATTGTTTCTATGTAATTATTGTTTTCATTGCTGATATCAACAATCGAGGCTTGGAGCGAATCCCCTAGGAAGCATAATATGGTTAATATAGATAAGAATACCTTCATAAATCGATAATTTAGGATATATAAGGACTATTAATCACTTATATCTATCAAAGATACAATTATTTACATATTACAAAATATATTAATGTGTAAAATATATCATAAAATGTATTTATGATTTATTAAGCTTAAATTTGTCAAAAATTAACAAAGTGTTTAAGATACTTGCGATTATAAAAAAGGAATTCATATTGGATTTCCGACAGATCCACTTGGTTTTAGCTTTGTTTCTATACGTCCTCACCAACAGTTATATTGCTTATAAAACCTTCAATGTTCTTCCAAAAGTAACATGGGGGGCTATCTTTTTAATCATATTTTTATACGTTGGATTGAATTCTGTCTTAAAAAGTTTTGGCCATAGATATGGACAAAGGCAACTTCATTATTATAGTTATTATGACCCAATTGATCTTTTTTTAGCGAAAGTCATTTATAATTTTGCTTTACTTTTTGTATTGGGTATTAGCTTGGCTTTGGTTTTATTATTGTTTTCATCAAATATTATTCAAGATTGGAGTTTATTTTTAATATCTGTAGGCATGGGTGCTATTGGGCTAAGTGTGGTTTTTAGTTTTGTTTCTCTATTAAGCTTGAAGTCCAATAGCAACACCACAGTTTTTTCTGTATTGGCTCTTCCTTTGGTTTTACCCATTTTACTTTTGATGCTCAAAATTAACGCAACTGCCTTAGGATTAATTATAGATACTTCAGTAGGAAAGGATATTCTATTACTACTTGCAATAATTTTATTGTTTTTTGCTCTTTCTATTATATTGTTTCCAACTTTATGGAAATCTTAAATTTCAAATATGAAAAATAATTGGTGGAAGATTTTGTCTGTTTTGATACTGTTATATGTCCTGATAGCGGGTATGATTATTCCATTAAAGCCCGGTATAGTTGACTCTTCACCGAAAACAGTTTCTGCTGGACATGATAAAGAGTTAATCATAGAAACCTATAATACACATTTAAATAAAGCCAAGAATTTAAACATCTATTTGAAGTTTGATGATGATCAGATATTAGCAGCGAAATCTGGAGCTATCATAAGTCCAAACAAAATGACGGCTATATTTGACATTCCCATAGAAATCAAGTCCCAGACCAGCATAGCTGATGCAACCTTAATCATTGACAATGAAATTGATGGACCAGCTTTATTGCCAAAAGCATTATTTGTTAAGGATATTGATAATAGTCAATCTTCGGATGTTTGGGTTGGTGATATTCGATCGAAACTTCACGCGATTGACAATGTTGCCTTTCCGTTTCGATCAGTTTTACATGAAACTATAAGGAATACCTTTTTTCATGTAGCCATTTGGATGTCAATGTTTGCCTTATTAATAATTTCTGTTGTTTGCTCCATTTTATTCTTTAAAACAAAAAAATTAAAATATGATTTTCTGTCGAATGGATTTACCTCAGTCGCTATTGTGTTTGGTTTAGCGGGAATTGCAACTGGTATGATCTGGGCTAAATACACCTGGGGAGCATATTGGACATCAGATATTAAATTAAATATGTCAGCCGTTACTTTGCTTTTGTATTTAGGCTATTGGTTATTAAGAGCATCTATAGAAGACATTGACAATCGAGCAAGATTATCTGCCATGTATAATATTTTTGCTCTGGCTGCCTTAGTTCCATTACTTATTATTATCCCTAGATTGACAGATAGTCTGCACCCTGGAAATGGAGGTAATCCTGCATTAGGAGGAGAGGACCTAGATAATACATTAAGAATGGTCTTTTATCCTGCAATTATTGGGTTGACATTACTTGGTCTTTGGATTGCCAATTTGTATTCTAGATATTTAAGTATAGCCAATAACATACTTGAAAGAGAAATTGATGTTTAGCACTAATATTACGTTTTTTATTAGCCGATATGCTTTAATACAATTACATTTGCAAAATCATAAACAACAAACAAATGTTGGAAAAAATAAGGCCTAGCATTATTCTTAGTTTATTACTTATCCCCCAATTTATTTTTGCAGAAACAAATCAGGACTTCTTAAGGAGTACTGGAAAGATTTATGTGGTAGTAGTAGTTATCTGTCTACTATTTTTAGCAATTGTTTTGTTTCTGGCTAGGTTAGATTCCAAGATTAACAAAATTGAGAAAAAACTTAACAATGAGTCACAAACAAGCTAGTTTCTACCAAAGTGTACAAACTAATTTTGAAAAGGCTGCTGCCCTTTCTAAACATCCAAAAGGATTGCTTGCACAAATTGGAGCCTGCAATTCAGTCTATCAAATGAGATTTCCTGTAAAAATTGGGAATGGTTATGAAGTCATTGAAGCCTACAGAGTTCAGCACTCCCATCACCGATTACCAACCAAAGGTGGAATTCGTTTTAGTCACATGGTTAACCAAGAAGAAGTAATGGCACTTGCTTCTTTAATGACCTACAAGTGTGCTATCGTAAATGTTCCTTTTGGCGGAGCCAAAGGAGGGGTAAAAGTAAGCACAAGGCAATATAATGCCGAGCAACTTGAAAAAATTACAAGAAGATATACTGTAGAATTAGTCCGTAAAAATTTTATAGGACCTGGGATAGATGTACCTGCTCCTGACTATGGAACAAGCAGTAGAGAAATGGCTTGGATACTTGATACTTATTCTCAATTAAGAAATGGAGAGCTTGATGCAGCTGCTTGTGTCACAGGAAAACCCACTTCACAGAATGGAATTCAAGGCAGAACTGAAGCAACAGGTAGAGGAGTCTATTATGCCATTAGAGAACTATGCAATGATGAGAAAGAAATGGCAAAGGTGGGTAAAGAAACTGGGACTGAGGGTAAAACTATAGTTATTCAAGGACTTGGAAATGTTGGCTCATATACAGGGACCATTTGCTCTAAAGAAGGAGGAATGAAAGTGATTGCTGTTTCTGAAATTGAAGGTACTATCGTTGACCCTAAAGGTATTGATGTTGCTAAATTGATTAAATATCGAAAGGCCAAAGGCAGCATTGTTGGTTTCCCAGGAACTAAGAAGTTAAAAGAACGAAATGATTGGGTTGGAATTGATTGTGATGTTCTAATTCCTGCAGCTTTGGAAAGTCAAATTAATAAAGCAAATGCTAAACAAGTTAAGGCTAAAATTATTGCAGAAGCAGCCAATGGACCAGTTACAGCAGCTGCAGAAAACATTCTATTAAAGAAAGGTGTAATTATTTTACCAGATATGTATGCAAATGCTGGAGGAGTTACCGTGTCTTACTTCGAATGGTTGAAAAATCTATCACATATTAGATTTGGTAGAATGGAAAAGAGGTTTGATGAAAGAGCATATACTCAATTGGTGAACAAAGTAGAGGCGATGACTGGTAAATCTATTTCACAAAAAGAAAGAAGTGTTCTCACCAAAGGTGCAGATGAGGTTGATTTGGTAAGATCCGGACTTGAAGAAACTATGATTGATGCTTACAATGAAATTGTAACAATGATGAGAAGGAAAAAGTCTGTTACTGACTGGAGAACAGCCGCCTTCTTGGTTTCATTAGACAAAGTCGCAAATGATTACTTGACAATGGGTATTTTCCCGTAGGTCTTAATAATATATCAATTTTCGAAGGGTCAGCATTGTCTGGCCCTTTTTTATTTCCATAAAAATTTTCTAAAAAAATCAGAATTTGAAGGCAATTTTTATATCAAATAAGGAAATTATTAAATAATGCTGCAACGTTTTTTTATACAATCAGATATTTAAATATGAAACTTGCGAGTAGTTTTAATTTGGGATCAAGCTTTAAAGAAAGCTTGTCCCAATTTTTATTCTAATAAAAATGATTATTTTTTTAAGCATGCCTAAGTCCATTGACTCTTATTCTTATTTAATCAATTCAATTGTTTATTGATTTATTTTTGGCCAATTCAAATCTTGCTCCTTTTTACAATTAATCAGAAATTATTATCCTGCTTTATAGCTTGATAATTTTCTGTTGCCCCAAGATTAAATTGTCTTGTGAACTATACTTTAGTAAATATGCTCCGGATGGTAGTTCTGAAAGATCAATTGCAATCATAGTTTTGTCAGCGTAGATTTTTTCTTTGATTACTTTTCCTGTAGATGAAAAAATAGTGAAGAAACCATCTAATTTCTCTTCCAAGTTAATATTTAGCATGTCAGTAAAAGGGTTGGGAGCAATAGTAAATTCTTGAATAAAAAGTTCATTCGTTTTTACAAGAGCATTAAAAGCTAGGGTAGAACATGCATTACCATCAATGCTTACATCCACTTCTTCAACGTTGCCATTTGAAAATTCTATATCAAAATCATTCGCAGGCGCAATACCAATGAGTCCAGGATTATTCTGATCGAGCATTTCCAAAACAATTGTAAAAAGGACAGATCCATCATTTAAACTTATTGGGGTTACAGCAGTTTGATCAAACCAAAGTGTTCTAATTAAACTTATCTGTTCGGGAATATTATCAAAAATTTGGCTACTACTAGCCGGTACTTCATCATGTAAGTTATTAATTGCAACAAAATTGTAGGCAGAAGTTTCCCATGCGACCCCAAATTGGAATGAAGAAATATTTGTGAAATCCTCAACTTTGACATCGACCAAAGCTTGATTCCCTATATAATTTACTTCAGCACATAACTTAACAGGATCTTGTTGACCAATGAGTAGGTTTAAAAAGCAGCAAAAAGATAAAATGAGTGTAAAAATTGTTTTCATGGAATATTTTTAAAGTAAGAAATTACTAGTTACACTAGTAAAATGTCCTGATTGACAAAAACGCAACTCAATATTACAAACTTAACAAAGATATTAACAGTTATGTCCACTGGTTAAATAATATTATTAAATTTGTTTGCTGAATATGGCCGCGTAGTTCAACTGGATAGAATATCAGATTTCGGCTCTGAGGGTTGAGGGTTCGAATCCTTCCGTGGTCACCATTACCCCTGCAAGTGTTAAGCTCGTAGGGGTTTTAAATTTAGGATTTGCTTGTATTGAAACCTGTTCTTTTCATTTCTCCCCAGCCAACAGATTTTTTTATGAAAAAATCATAAAAACCTTTTAATGACCATTTAAGAACTCTAGGATGATATATAAATGGTTCTAACCATGCTGCTTTAATAAATAGCCAAAAATCTTTAAAAGAATTGTATTTATTGAAGTATAAATGATACACAACAACAGAAAAGCAAGACAATAACACTGACATGATATAGACCAATATGGCTAAAGCAATAGCAAACCTTACATTTAATAAATCTGTATAAATGAAAAAAATGACAGCAAAGAAACCAATAAATTCAAGCAATGGGGCCATCATTTCAGCAAAGAACCAGTAAGGATAACTTATCATTCCGATGATCCCATATTTTGGGCGTAATGCCATGTTCTTGAATGTAAGCATACACTCAATTGTACCTCTCATCCATCGGTTTCGTTGATTCCCTAGCATTGGAAGATTGTCTGGGACTTCTGTCCAACATAATGGTGTAGGAATAAAATCGATGCAATAATCCATTTTCCTATCAAGACAATATTCATGAATTTTCATAACCAAGTTCATATCTTCGCCAATGGAATTATGTGTAAAACCATTTACACCAATTAAGACTTCTCTTTCAAATAAACCTAAAGCACCAGAAATCAACAATAAACCATTCATTTGACTCCAGGCTGGTCTACTCAAAATAAATGATCTAAAATATTCTATGATTTGAATTCTTGGTAGGAAGTCTTTTGGTGATTTTGCTTTGACAAATTTGCCAGACCTTATCAAAGCATCGTTTGCTGCTCCAATTACTCCACCTACAGCAACAACTTTTTTATCTCTTTCTTTTAAAACTGGTTCCACCAGCCGAAGTAAGGTGTCAGGTTCAAGGATACAATCAAGATCGATTACAGCATAATAGTCTGCCAAAGAATGATTTATGCCAACATTAATTGCATCAGCTTTTCTACCATTTACTTTATCTACAACTAATAATTTACTGAAAGCTGGATTTTTTGACTTGTAAGTATTGACAACTGGCATAGTTTCAATATTACTGTAAGGCTTTATATCCGCAGGTTCTAATTCAAATTCGTCAATAAGCTTTTGTAAAGTATCATCTTTACTTCCATCATTCACTACTACCAATTCCATGTTAAAATATTGTACAGAAAGTAAAGATCGCACACTTTCTAAAACTACAGGCCCTTCATTATATGCGGGGCCAATTAATGCAATTTTAGGAAGATAGCGGCTTTTATGCATTTCTTCATGATCAAAATATTTCTGTCTTTTGACATAATTTCGAATAATGAAGAATGAACATAAAGAGATGGAATAGTAGCTTCCATAAACAATTATAAAAAAAATGAAAAATCCCTTTTCTATTAAGTTTGACTCTAAAAAAAAATCAAATAGCATGAAGCTTTGATTTAGTAGTTTTGTCAATTTGATTGAATTGAGATCTTAATTCATCTATAAATTGATTATGATCTTGACGATGCGAAAAATACACTGACAAATCTGGGATTAGAGAAATCGGAAGGGAAGATATTGTTTTTGCAAATAGATGCTTTTCCCATCGATTTAATTCATAAGGTATTTTACTAAGTAAACTTAATGGTTCTTCACTTAATTGAATACAAATTTCTAAAGCAACTTTTCTAACGTTATCATTTTTATCCCGTAAAAATTTTTCAACCATATGGTGATAAAGCTCTAAATTGAATGTATTAATTTCCAATAAAGCTTCCACCCTTGATTCCCAATTAACTGATAAAAGTTTATCTTTTACATCTTCGATATAGCCTAAGGATAAATATAATTTTCTTATTTTTTCTTTCTTATTTCCCTCTAACACTTTATGAATTGCCTTTATTTCGTTTAAAAGAATCTTTCTGTTATTCTTATCATAAAAGTCTTCCTTAGATAAAAAGTTATTCATGACTCTTTTAGTACTAAAAATATCTTCTACTTCATGCGAAGTAATGAGGTCTACTAAGTAATCTTGATATTTAAGTTGTTTCTTAATTTCTTTACGACTCAAAGTGTTTTTTGTTGTAATTGAAATGAATCCAAAAATCTTAACTAGAATTAATAAGGATGTAAAAAATCCAATACCAATTATTAAACTTTGTACAGAAACATCTTCAACAAATCTTCCACCTTGATCATTCGAAATAATGCCTTGATAATCCAAATAAAATGCAATAGCAATTGAAGCTATTGAGAGCAAGACAACAAACCAAAATGGTGTACCTAACTTTATATTTATTTTATTTAGCATGTATTATTGATTGTAGTTGTTCAATTAATATTCTTGCATAAACTGTACTAGAAAAAATTAACTGACAATTAAAAGACAATGAAATTAAATTGTTCACCTACTCTAATTAGAATTAGTTTATTATTGTAGTGATTATGTAGAAGAGTTGACAAGCAGGTTACAATAAATACATGATTCTCTCACCCTTAACGCGATCTAAATGAGAAGAATACATGAATGCACTAGTACTTAATGAAAATCCAATTATTCTAAAATTGACAACTAATTGTCTTTTAGATCTAGGTTATGAAGTTAGTTACACCAATGATGCCTTAAAAGCTTTCGACAAAGTTACAGAAGAACAAATCGATTTGGTTGTGATTGATATTCTAATTTCTTACATAACAGGTTATGAGTTGATCAAAAAAATTAGAGAGATTAACAACAAATACGTAAAGATTATTTTGCTTACAAAAGTTGATAACGATGAGGTTATAGCGGAAGCTTTCAGACTTGGAATCGATGATTATGTAGCCCTACCATTAAGAATTCAGGAATTTCAAGAAAGGGTGAATAGGCTTTCAAGATACAAAATATACCAAACTAAAATGACTGTTGTATAGAAACACTAAATCGGTTTCTTAGATTTAAGCCTTTCTTGAGATTGTGCAAGTAACTGATTGAAATGCTAGAAAGAGCATTTCGATAAAATCTACAATCCAAACCAATATATTTACCTTGTCTTTTCTGGAAATCATTATTACGGATTATTTCGTCGGATGAAAGGCTTCCAAAAAGTAAAGTTATTTTGTTGGTTTGCTTTCCAAATTCCTTGCTTAATTTAAAAGTATACAGAAACTCAGAACTATGAGGTCTGGTTAAAAATCCGAGTAAGATTGTACCAGCCCATCGTTTGTATTTTCTAGATATGCTGGGGGAGATAATACTTAAATTACCCTCGTTTGTAATAATATAGTTAGAACTCAATGAGGCTTCATATTTTTCATCTAAAGCATGATAATAGGATCCAGTTATTCTGAATTTTGGAAAGAATAAGGATCTACTATGAGCAATTCCTAGCATTGAATAATCAGTGTCATTTATTTTATAATAATTACTTAAACTAAACTCAAAGCCTGGGTTTTGATTCCATCTATTCGAATTTAGAGTTGCAACAAAAGTATGTTTGTTAATTTTTCGACCATAAGCAATATTGTAAAACTTTGTACTACTTTGATCTAGTGAACTAATTAAATTATAATAGCCCAACACAATTACGTTTTTATTCTTTGCAATCTTTAATTGATCTAACAAGTACTCGGCATCAGTATGTTTGGGATTATTTTTTAGTATTTCTTCTAGTAAAGAAATAGATTGGTTTATTCTATTCAACTTTGACAAACTAAAGGCTTGCCTAAAGAGAAAATATTCATCGTCAGGGAATATTTCTAGAATTTTCATAATAGCCTGAAGACTCTTATCAAAAAGCGCCATTTCTTCTAAAATATTCAACTTCTGTATATAATAGTATCTGTTTAAGGAATCTGACTTTATAAATTCATTAGCTAGAACCAATGCAACTTCATACTTTTTACTCCATTTATTCAGATTAAAAAGCATATGCTTGTAGTCAAAATTATCTGGTTCAGAAATTAAATAATGTTCTGTTAGCACAATAGCGGCTTCAAAATCTTTGTTTTCAAAAGCCAAAATTCGAATCTCATCCAAAGGATTAAATGCATCAATTGTGGTAGTCTGAGAATAACTCAGAAGTTTTAACGTAGTTAGAAATAGTATTATGATGCTCTTCAATTGGATACAATATTAGTTTTAATCGAGTTCAAAAATATTGCCACTGGCTTAATATTACCAGATTACATCGATTCTTATACCAGGTTAAAACTAAAGTGACAGGTGTCTGACATTATTAGAATAAATAATAAATTCTAGAGATTGAGTTATTTATTCTAAAAAAATAAAGTCCCATAGGTAAATCATCCAGTTGATAATGATTTTGATACTGAAGGGAATCAATTTGTTTAACTAATCTTCCAGTGGAGTCATATACTTCAATGAATAACTTTTGATGATTTGTATTTAAGATTAGAACATTCTCATATAATTCAATACCTAGTTGTTCATTGATTTCCGAAGTTGGTGTTGAAGAATAAATATTACAATCATTATCAATAGGGGATAGTTCAATTGGAATTGAATCATAATTATCAATATCTATAAATCCTTCAAAATCAACAGGATATTTTTGAGATTTAAAAAGATAATTAAACTGCGGAGTTCCTGTTTGAATACCGGGTCCACCATTAGCATTCACTGGATTGACATAATGCCAAACAATTTCTTTGTCAGCTGTTATTTCAAAAATTGTTCCCGAGTTCCCTTCTGTACATAGAATATTCCCATTTTCGAAATGCTGTACACTAGACATTCTAGAAGAATAGAATCCTTGTTCTTCGAAACTCCAATAAATAGAATCATGACCATATAAGGACAAATCTGAAAATGTGTACACTCCTGACTCAGTTGGATTATTCCATATTTGAATTCTCGATCGAAAATTTTCGATGAAGAGATTATTAAATATTATAAAGTCATTACCTTCTATCCATTGTACATCATGTGCTTGGTTTATTTGCCTATCATCTTTGCTGCCATGTGCATAAGCTTGCGGGTTCCCATATCGATAAAGAATATCACCTCCTTTTCCATAAACACCACCAACACCTGAAGATGCTTCTTGAGTCGTTGTGCTATGGTCAATGACATATATTTCACTGGTATTTCTCGAACAGAATACTATTTGATCAAACTCTTCATTATAATCTAATGAATTGACATGTAACCAATCTTCAGACAATTCAATTTCAGGGCATACATAATTGATGTCAATTAATTCAGGATGATCATATATATTAGCATAATTCAATCTATCTGGAAATACGTCTTGAACAGTATGATCTAAAGCAGACCATTTCCATACAACTTCTGCTTGATTATTAGCTATTGGTTTTAATTCCCAAATTTGTTCATCATAGAATACACCTGGAATTATTCTTCCATAATCCAATGCCTCTTGAGCCGTTTTTTTTGACCATACTGTTATAAGTAGATTTCCATTACTTAGAGATAACATATCATGATGAACAAACGCATTTTCAGATGACAATTGAAATGACCACTCTAATGTACCGCTCCAATCATATCGTTCAATAATACCTCCAGCACCTCCAAAATTAATCTGCCCAGGTAGTCTCCCAATCCGGTACAATTTTGCATCAGCGGTAAGGAAAAGACCATTATTGCATTTATATTCACTTTCCCAATTATTTACAACATATCCACAATTATCAATCAGATATGTATATTCATTATTACTAAAGAGGGTATACCCATTTACTGATTCTGGGTCATTGACAAATAAGCCCATAGTTTGTTGAGCATTAACAAGTCCAGTAAAAATCAATATCCTAAGTAAAAGAAATAATTTAAATCTTGTCATTTAAACATTCGAGTGCTATAAAAGAATGGCCAGCAAGAAATAATTACTGGCCACTCAATTTTGGAATTTTTATTTAATTAGAAATTAAACCCTAATCGACCAAAAATATATCTTCCATCACTTCCCATTTGAACTGAATCATTGAAACCTCCTTGATCTGTCCAACCATCAAATTGAGGAGTTGGATAAGTATTAAGAAGATTATTTGACCCAATTGTCAATTTCAAACCATCTGTTATTCTATAACCCAAACTTAGGTCAAGTGTACCCGTTGCTTCATATACATCAGTTGCTACTTCAAATAATACATCAGCTTCAGCTTGATTTGTTGCAGGAGAATCTACCCATTGAAAATCTTGTAAAATTACCTCACTAAACCTTGTGTAATTTAATTGCAAGTCAAAATTATTATAATTAAAGCCTGCATTAAAACCAATTTTATAATCAGGAGCAGCAGCTTCTAGATAAGCTTGAGAAAATGGTCCAAAAAACGTAAATTCATTTAGATTTCCACTGTTGATATTTAATATTTCTGTATCATTAAAATTTGCTGCAACGCCAACATTATAGCCATTTCCATCAGTTCCAATATACCCTCTATATGCTAGAACTAAATCTAAACCAGATGTTTTGGTATCAACACCATTAGCAAAAAATTGTGCAGCATCTGCCCCAACACCCAAAGTTGAAGCATCAAATACGTCTGTTAGAATAATACGATCTGTTACAGATATTTGATAGGCATCAACAGTAGCGGTAAAACCTCCTATTTTATAAGTTAGTCCGAGAGCAACATTATTGGCTTTTTCTTCCTTAAGCGCTTCTATGCCAAAACTCTTTGCAACAGTACTTGTATTAGAAGCAAGTAATGTTCTTAGAGAAGAATTACCAACAATATTATTGAATAATAAATTATAATGTATCTGCGCTAATGATGGAGCTCTAAACCCAGATGAAACAGAAGCTCTTGCTGAAAGGCCATCGGTTATTTTATATCTAGTAGCAAGCTTGTAATTTGTTGTATTACCAAAATCACTATAGTCCTCATATCTTAAAGCTCCTGCAATTAAAAACTTTTTACTAACATTTAATTCTGCATCACCATAAAAGCTAATGTTTGATCTATTTCTGTTTACAACATTAGAAGGACTATAACCAGGAAATCCTTGTGATCCTCCAGAAGGTTGTTGACCATACTCATTTATATAAGGTGATTGTGTGCTTGGATCAGTTATGGCAACTCCATTTACATCATAGTTTGCATATGAAGCTTCTTCTCCAGCAAAGATTTGAAAGTTTTCAACTCTATACTCTGTTCCAAAAGCCAAATTGAAGCCATCCATAATATCACTGTAGTTCTTGGTAAAATCTAAACCCGTTACATTCATTGCCAAGCTATGACCGCCTGCATCAAAGTCTGTCGGAGAACTTGCACCTAAGGAAGCATTATTCGATCCTTTGATATAATAATGAAAATCATTTTTACCATAGGTATGGCTAAAATCAGCTTTCCATCCACTATTCATGTCATGTGTTACACCTATTGTACCTGAATAATCATTAATTATAGAAGTAATTCTTGGCGTAAATCCATTGGGATATAAGCTTGGGACGGCTCTTGAATCCCCATCTATACCTGGTGCACTTCTAGAAAAAGCAAATGCATCAGTATCTCTATTACCAGTCCCGCCAAAGAAATATAAGCTGGTATTCGAACTTAGATCTTTTGAACCATTTACCATAAATTGAAATTGGTCAACAGCAGCAGAACCGTAACCCTTTCTCCACGAAAATCCTGGTCTCAATGTTCTTTGTTTGGTGTAATACTCTGTAGTAAAATTAATGTATCCATCTTCACCTAAACCAGCACCATAGTTAAGGTCGACTTTTGTTGTAATCCCATCGAATGATTTGTCGCCATCATCAAGGACTCTGTTTGTCCCATTTACATTAAATAATTCATCACCATATTCTTCAACATAACCTTCTCCAATATCTGTACTAAAAGCTCCATAAGTGACACCACCAGACAAGCCATCCGTTTTATCTTTTAAAACAATATTGATAACACCTGCTATAGCATCTGAACCATATTGTGCAGATGCGCCGTCACGTAGAACTTCAATTCTTTTGATCGCAGCTGCAGGGATAGCATTTAAGTCAGTACCAGAATTTCCTCTTCCTCTTGTTCCAAAAACATTAACCAAGGAAGATTGATGTCTGCGCTTACCATTTATTAAAACCAAGGTTTGATCTGGCCCCAAACCTCTGAGTGATGCTGGGTCAATATGATCTGCTCCATCTGCACCTGACTGTTTGGTGGCATTGAAAGAAGGTGCTGCATACTGCAATATTTGGTTTATTTCAACTTTCCCTGTCTGCGCTGCAATATCTGAAACATTTATTACATCCACGGCTACAGGGGAGTCAATAGCAGATCGACCATAACTTCTAGAGCCAACTACTTGAACTTCATTTAATTGTATACCTTCATCTAAAACAACATTGACCCTCTCTGAGCCATCTGTAGAAATTTCAAGGTCTCCATATCCTATGTAACTAAATATTAAAGTAGTTGGTAGGTTGTTCACTGATAATTCATAATTTCCATAAACATCAGTAATGGTTCCATTGCTGGTACCTTTTTCTGAAACATTCACTCCGATCAAGGAATTACCGAAGGCGTCTGCCACTGTCCCGGTAATGGAATTTTGCGCATAGAAAGCAATTGAACTTGAAAACAAGAACAATAAGGTTATAAGTTTTTTCATTTATAAAGTGTTGATTATTAGAATAAATTCTATATCAAGATACTATATAAATGTCACATTTCTCTTCAAAAAATGCAATTACTTGAGGCAGGCAATAAATTTTAACAGGTGGTCAATTTGCATTTTAAACCTAATATTTTGAATAAAACAATAATTACATCTATCGAAGAACCTAGCCTAATAATTCGTAGACGCCAGCTATACCTTGACCACCACCAATGCAAGCAGTTACCATACCATACTTTTGGTTTCTTCTTTTCATTTCATTTAAAAGTTGAATTGAAAGTTTGGCGCCTGTACAACCTAACGGATGACCCAATGCGATTGCACCACCATTGACATTTACAGTAGTGGGATCGAGTTCTAGAGTTTTAATTACAGCAAGTGCTTGGGTTGCAAATGCTTCATTTAATTCCGTTTGTTGTATATCATTTAAAGTTAAACCAGCTCTCTTTACAGCCTTAGGAACAGCAACACAAGGCCCGATTCCCATATACAAAGGATCTACACCACCGACAGAACACGACAGTAATTTAGCCCAAGGCTCAAGATTGAATTTCTTCACATAATCCTCACTAACAACCAGCACAAAAGCAGCACCATCTGATGTTTGTGATGCATTGCCTGCAGTCACAACTCCTCCATTTTTAAATACTGCTCTCAATTTTGACAAACCTTCAACAGTTGTACTTCTACGAATGCCTTCATCCGTGTCTACAACATGACTTGATTCAACTCTCTTCCCATCCCTTACGTATACATCTTTAACAGTTACAGGTACAATTTCATCATTAAATTTTCCTGCATCTATTGCGGCAATCGCTTTCATGTGAGAATTATAGGCAAATTCATCTGCTTCTTCTCTGGTTACTTCGTATTTGGAAGCAACAGCCTCAGCAGTGTGCCCCATACTGACATGGTAATTAATATTATCCATAGCAGCGTTATAACTTGGACTTAACTTATAACCAGTCATTGGGATTAAACTCATGCTTTCTGTTCCTCCTGCAATATAAGCATCACCCATACCAGCTTTAATTTTTGCTGTTGCAATACCAATTGCTTCGAGTCCAGAACCACAATATCGATTTATGGTCATCCCTGGAACAACTTTTCCTAAGGCTCTAGCCGAAATTAATCTACCCACCTGAAGTCCCTGTTCTCCTTCAGGATTAGCACATCCGACTATCACATCATCCACCAAACTCTGATCAAAATTTGGTACTTCTCCGACAAGGTGTTTTACGATATCAACTGCAAGATCATCCGACCGATAATTTTTAAATCCACCTTTTTTGGCTTTACCTACAGCAGATCTGTAACCTTTAATTATATATGCTTCCATTTTTATTGGATTTCTTATTTATCTAAAAATTAGTTTCTAAGTGGTTTGTTATTCATCAACATGTATTGGATTCTTTCTTGTGTTTTTTGGTTTCCTAATAATTGCAAGAAGGCCTCTCTTTCAATGTCAAGAAGGTATTGTTGAGAAACTTTTTGTGTTTGAGTGAGATCACCTCCTGACATTACATATGCAACTTTTCTTGCAATCTCAACATCATAATCTGACATATATTCCCCTAGTCTAAATTCATTGATTGCAGTATATAAGGTTGCTAAGCCTGCGCGTCCAAGAACGGTAACATCTTCTTCTATTGGTTGAACATACCCATCGGATAATGCTAAAACCATTTTCTTAGCTTCTGCAATATTTCTCATACTGTTGTAAATGACTTTGTCTTTATTGGAAAGCATAAGATTATGATCAAAGGCTTCGGCAGCAGAGGTTGCGACAGTTGCAGTTGCGATTGGTTTAAAATGTTCAATTAGGGTAGGCATTTGAACATCACCTTCAAAGAATTTGTTAGAAGCTCTTAATGCCATTTCTTTTGTACCAGCTCCGCCTGGTAAAAGGCCAACGCCGACTTCCACCAAACCTATATATGATTCAGCCGCGAGAGCATTTACATCAGCGTGCATAGCCAATTCACATGCTCCACCAAAAACATAACCTTGAGTTGCAACAGCAGTTGGTATTGCAGAATGTCGCATTCTCATTGTTACTTTCTGAAAGCCATCTACCATCTCATTCAATTTGTCAAAATCACCTTGCATAGCGAGCATTCCGACAGCCATAAGATTTGCTCCTACACTAAAATTCTTAGCGTTATTTCCAACGATAAAACCGTTCCATCCTTCATCTTCTGCTTTGGCAATCGCATCCATGATTCCTGTTCCAATTCCTTCACCTATAGCATTGGCCTTTGAAATGAATTCAAGATTCATAACACCATCACCGATGTCATGAACAATACATTCCGAATTTTTCAAAACCGGTGCTTTATCTCTGTAATTATCAAGAATTATAAATGGTTTAAGTGTTGGAACCACTTCATATGAAACGCTTGAATCATTAAAGTACTTCTTGTATCCATTTTCAGTTTTATAAAAGGAACTATGGCCATTCGATATCATCTTGTCAATCCATGATGGCATACTATGACCAAACTCATTTGCAATTTCGATTCCTTTCTCAAGACCGATAAGATCCCACAATTCAAAAGGTCCATGATCCCAGGCATAACCAGCTCTCATTGCATCATCAACCGTGTAAATATTATCAGCAATTTCAGGAATACGGTTTGCAGAATAAGAAAATAGACCTGCAAAATATTCACGTAGATATTGACCTCCATTATCTTTATGGTCAACCAAAGCCTGTAATCTTTTATCCATCAATTCTATTCCTTTGGATAACTTTAGACTTTCTAATGTTGACTTTGCTTTAGGTCTATACTCTAGTGAATTTAAATCAAGACCTAAAATTACTCTTTTCCCTTTCTCGTCTCTTTGATCCGTTTTTTTATAGAACCCTTGTCCGGATTTATTTCCATAAAATTTATTTTCTAAAAGAAAATCAATACTCTTCAAAGATTCTTGCTTTGAAATTCTTTGTACAAACTCATCATTGGGGCAATTATCAACAACACCTTTTGTAACCTTTGCACCAGTGTCTATACCTACTAAATCTTGCAATCGAAAAGTGCCAGTTCCTGGTCTAGATATTACAGGCCCAGTCAACTTATCTGTATCTTCAATGCTGAGCCCATGTTTAATGGCAAGTTCCATCTGGGTATACATTGAGAAAGTACCAATCCTGTTTCCAACGAAAGCAGGAGTATCTTTTGCCATTACTGTTTGCTTCCCAAGATTTTTATCACCATATTCCATCCAAAAATCAAGCACTTTTTGGTCTGTACCCGAATGGGGAATAATTTCAAACAATCTCAAATATCGTGGTGGATTAAAAAAGTGAGTACCACAGAAATTCTTTTGGAAATCTTCCGACCTCCCTTCAGCAAGCATATATATCGGAATACCTGATGTATTAGAACTCACCAACGAACCAGGTTTACGATATTTCTCTACCTTTTCAAAGATTTGTTTTTTTATATCGAGTCTTTCAATAACAACTTCTATGATCCAATCGCAATTTGCAATTTTTTCCATGTCGTCATCAAAATTTCCGGTTGTGATCCTACTAGCCAGAGGCTTCCTGAACAAAGGTGCTGGCTTTGATTTTATAGCCTTTTTTAGTGCCCCATTTACAATGCTATTTCGCATGGATGGATCTTTTTTTTGCTCATCGGTCAAATCAAAAGGAACAATATCTAACAATAAGACCTCGAGACCTACATTGGCCAAATGCGCTGCAATTCCTGATCCCATGACCCCAGAACCTAACACAGCTACTTTTTTTATTTTAAAACTCATTGATAACGATTAAAAATTATACTCAAAGTTAAATTTTATTTTCGATTGATGCCATTCTTTCACTTATTTTCGGTAATCTAAAGGTGGTTCGCGATCACCAAGTAAGGATTTATAGATAAAATCTGCACCCCTTTGACTTGTTAATTCTTCTTTAGCTTTTTCCAAAAGATCTTTGTTTGAAAAAAAATCCATCGCAGAAAGGGTTAAAGTTTTAGCGGCAACCATCATTCCTTTTTGTCCAATTGTTGTCCCTCCAGCAGCAACAGCCTGCCATGTGTGGGCTGATGTTCCAGGAACCCAAGTTGCCGTACGCAGACCTGCAGTAGGCACAGTCCAAGAAATATCACCAACATCTGTTGATCCACCTGTACCTTGCCTAATCACTTTGAAAGGAGCAATGTTTTCACTTAAATTTAATGACACATTATCAGCATATTCAAAGCTGGAAATGATCTGATTTGCATATTCTTCTTCCTCTTCATTGTACTTAACGCCTCCAACTGTCACTAAGTTCTCATAAACAACACGATTTAAAGTTTCATTTGGTAAAATATTAAACAAGCCATGAATCACTTCAAATTCCATTTTTGTTTGGGTTCCTTTTGCTGCTGATTCAGCAATCTCCACCAGCCAGTTAAAATTCTTTTTAACCTGAGTCATCTGAGGATGACGACAATAGTAAAATACCTCGGCGAATTCTGGAACCACATTTGGGGCTTCTCCTCCGCTGGTTATAACATAATGAAGTCGAGACTCCTGTGGTATGTGTTCACGCATAAGGTTTACCATATAATTCATCGCCTCTACACCATCTAAGGCAGATCTACCATTCCATGGAGATCCCGCGGCATGTGAAGAAACACCATAAAAACGAAATTTAGCAGATTTGTTTGCCAATGAAGATGCTGCATTTGCAGAATTACCATTGCTTGGGTGCCAATGTAAAACTGCATTCACATCGTCAAATAAACCATCTCTAACCATATAAACTTTTCCGGCTCCTCCTTCTTCAGCTGGAGTGCCATAGAATCTTAAAGTTCCTTCAATATTATTTCTTTGCATCCAATTTTTGACTTCAATTGCAGCTGCGGCTGATCCAGTACCGAACAAATGATGACCGCATGCATGTCCAGCATTAACATCATCACGTTTTTCTTTGTAAGCTGCATTCGTTTGAGAAACCCCAGGAAGCGCATCGAACTCTCCTAAAAGTGCTATTATAGGCTGACCGCTCCCATAACTGGCAATAAAGGCAGTTGGAATATTAGCAACTCCTGTTTCAATGCTAAAACCTTCTTGGGCTAAGGTGCTTTGAAGCAATGATGAACTTTTTGTTTCTTGATACCCTAATTCGGCATAATCCCATATCCTCATTGCGATTTCGAAATAATGATCTTTTTTAGAATCTAAGGCCTCAAGGGCAAATGATTTCTCATTACTTAATTCTTTCTGTGCATCAAGATTGATGCTACAAATAATAAGAAAGAACATGATCCAACTTTTCATTTTATTGATATTTAGGAACAATGAAAATCAAAAAAATAAGAAGTAAAATCGCACAGATAATAGTAGGCAGAAAAACCTTAAAAGCAAAGCTTGTTCCACTTTGACCTTTGACAGGTGTCTCTGTTATAAGTTTCCACAAACTCCTAAATAAAAGAAACATGAACAAACAGGAAAAAAGAACTAAAAAAATGGCAATATTATTCATTTACTCTGAAAATCATTGAGATTATTAATTTGTACAAGTTGACAATTTAACACATTTTAATATATGTTTGGATTATTAATTCTAATTAAATCGGGCTCATTTAAAATACCGCTCTAAAAGGACTAATTTTCAAATTTAGCAGACTGTTTTATATAATTATTAATAAGTTATTTCAAAAGTTAAGCGGAAATATCCTATCTTTTGTTTGAATAATTTTCAACACCAATGCCTGATTTATGAAAATCAAAATCTCTACATTTTACTATTCTATCTTCTACTTTTTTGTGATGTGCGTAGCAATTATTTCTTGTTCAAAATCTTCAGAAGAAGCTATAAATATTGAGCAAGCATTTTGCACCTATAGAGATGGACTATACGGACCTGTTACTAGTGAAGTCACCATAAAAAAAGACACAAGTGAAATACATGATTATGTTATAAGTAATATATCCGGTTACCCTAATACCTCTAAAGCTTTTCAAGATATCGGAATGGAAAGAGTTTTAGATAGGTTGGTAATACTAGAATATTCTGTCCTAATTGGCAATGGTAGTAATATGAAGATAAGTGGCGAAGGTCAAGTAAATAGTAATGGAAGCATCAATCTTGATTTGACAATTATACAAGATGAAGAAAGTAATTATTCCATTTATCTAAAACCTTCAACAATATATAATTTTGGCTTATATCAGAAAGATGAAGATATCATAATCATCTCCGAAGACCACATCGAATTTACCTTGAGTAATGAAGAAATAACTCTTCAATTCAAGATTAGTGATTTTGAAAATGAAGGTTGTAATATTAATATTAATAGACAAACAGTATTTGATGAAATATTAAATGAAAATATTCAAATTGAAGCTGAATTATTTTATACTGGCAGAAACATTATTGGTACATTAAATTATACTACCAATGAATGGCTAACATATAATACTATTAAGTTTGAGCTTTAATAAAGTTCTTTCTCTTTTCACTAACTATCTTTGTTTCTTAATGAAAACTTAATTAAGGAAAGCGAAAGTAACATGCTATAAGCTTTCACGTCTAAACAATAAACAAGTATAAAAAATGAAAAAAATCCTAACGATTTTAAGTCTTCTCTTGGTTTTTTCAATTTCATGGGCTCAAGAAATAAAGAATTTACAAGCTAGTACAACCGATGATTATATGATCATCGCATATGATTTGAAAGGGGATGCAAACGAAATGTATAATATTGAATTACATTTCCTAAAAGCAGATAGCACTAAGTTAAGTCCGAAAACGCTTAATGGTGATATTGGGAAAGTAGCTCCTGGGTCTGGAAAGACTATTGTATGGAATGTGTATAAAGATGTAGATGGAATTGAGGGCAGCCTAACTCCTGTATTATCAGCAACCAAAGTATCGAAAGAACCTGAAGCGGATAGGCAATCAACACCAACGCCACCAATACCCAGCAAGATTATGGATGTATTGACCGATCAAATTGCAGGAACTAAAAAAGAGCGTAAAAAGCTTAGATTTGGAATACGTGTGGGTGTTGGTAATTCTAGTGTAATAACAGAACAAAGAGAGTTCTACTTTACAAGTCAGAGATCATATCTTGCAGGTCCTTATTTGAGGTGGAATATTTCTAAAAGAATATACTTGCAGCCAGAGCTTCTTCTTCAACAATCCCATTACAATGAGCTCTTATCTTCTGAGGAAAAGGTTGTGCACAAACATAATTATGGAAGGGCTCAAATTATTGCAGGCATTGCTGGAATCCCAGGGTTGCATTTCAATACGGGTTTGTATTATGGTCAATTATTAAGTGGAAATCAATACAATGATCTTAAGGTAATATCGCAAACACTTAACTCTTCTGATTTGGCTCCACAAGGTGTGACTGAATTGCCGATAAAAGAAAATGAATTTGGATATCTATTAGGAGCAAGCCTAAGTTTAGGGCAAGGGTCATTTGTAATAGGATGGTTATATAGTAGAGGATTCGATGATATCATTACTAACACTTACTATTTAGGGGAAGTAGAAATTTCTGGCCAAAAATTACAGAACAGAAGTTCACATTTTTTCATTCAAAAAGCATTTTAGTTCAAATGAAAAAAATCTTCTTGTGTACTTTACTTTTTGTACTTGTACATTGTGTCAACGCTCAGGTTGAGGTAAACTTTCCCAAAAAAGGAAAAAGGCAACTTCAAGAAATTCGCAAGCCAAAGCTTCAAGATATAAATGGACTTTGGGAAGGCCAAATTTCTCAAATAAGTTGGGATGGACAGCCTGAATTCAATGGGACCACTGGTAAATTACATGTGGAAATAAATCAAAAAGGACCCAATATAGATGGTCTGTTGGTATGTAGAGCTAAATTTGCAGATGGAAAAGGTTATTTAAGTTATGAGAAAAAATTTTCAGGCATATGGAATGGAGAAATCCTTACTTATCAAGACGTTGCTGTAGAAAATTACATCAACACCCATAAAGAACTCAGGCATTTAGAAACTTGCCTAAAGAATGCAGAACTACAATTTTTCCAAACCAAAGGCAAATTTCATCTAGAAGGCGAATGGAAAGGAAGTGGACATGTAACTGGAATAGATTGTGTGCCTGGAAAAATACAACTTACCAAAGTAAATCCAGATGATTTAGCACTTGAATACGCAAATACCGTTAATATTAATTTTGAACAAGAAAATGGAAAGCCAGTAGAACTTAAATGGAATGAAGATGAAAACACGATTAAAAAGATTAAAGATAGAAAAGTAGAAAAAGGTAAAATTATCGAGGTCGAATCAAGAATTCTAAGCATCACTGTGTACGATCATAAAAAAGATGACGGGGATATCATCTCATTAAATTACAATGGATATTGGTTGTTGGAAAAATACCGAATTGACAATGATGAACATAAAATTGATGTTGTACTTAAGTCTGATGGTATGAACCCAGACTATGTTTTACTGTATGCTCATAATTTAGGAAAATATCCTCCTAACACAGTTGCATTAATCATCAATGATGGGAGTACACAGCAACGAGTAATTCTTAACTCTGATATGCATGTTTGCGATGTTATCTATTTCAGGCTAAAAAAGTAAATTACAGCATAGATTGCCACTCTTTCACTTTTTGATCTATTCCTTCTGCTTCGTTTTCCCAGTTATAAAAAGTCACTTCCCCTTTAATGTCTTTTAACATGTCGATATATTTAAGAGAGCTTCGATAGTCTTTCTCATTAGCATATGCATTTGCAATTGTCCAATACAAATGACCTTTGATAAATTGTATAGGGTAGTATTGATGATTCCAGCTAGTTTCATCTACTTGCCTTGAAAGTTCTTCTGATTTGTTTAACCATTTAAAATATTGATCTGAATTTCTATTTTCCGAAACTAAAAATTCAGCAGCCTGAAGGTAGATCACCCAATGAATATTTTCGGGACTTTCCGAAATTTCTTGTTCAGTTAGTCTTTTTAGATTTTCCTCAAATTCAGTTTCAATTTCAAAGCTTAATTCAATGGATTCCCAATTGAAAACAATTCTTGCAAAATGAAAGTTGATTTGTTCAAATTGATAAGTTAGTTCTTCATAGAATCTAGTAGATGTTCGTGGTAAAACTTCAATTCTAAGTTGATCCTCATTTGGATCATAGGAGTAAGCACCCCATTGATCAGATACTTTATTGAAAACAATAGTCCATTTATCATTCTTTCTAGGAATCATGAAAAGAGCATATTTTCCTGCAGGAAGTAGTTTGTTTTCAATTTCAACTTCGTCAGAGAATCTAATTGTTGTTGCCTCATTGGCACCAGATCTCCAAAGTTCATCATAGGGTACTAGTCCTCCCCAAACCTTACGTCCCTTAACTTTAGGACTGCCATACGTAATTTCTGATTCTGTATAGCCAATTTTCTGATAAACTTTTTTGTCAGGACTTAACCGAGGAAGTATTTGAACCTTGTATTGTGCTACTAAAGTTTGAACACAAAGACAACAGAATAAAATAGATAGGAATTGTTTCATTTCTTTCAATAGTTTGAATCAAAACTAAACTTGAATTTTAAACAAAATATTAATGAACAAATTTTTGACATTATTTTAACTGTTTATTACCTAATAAGAGTTATATCACCAACAATTAATTCTTGAGTTCCATCAAAATGTTCTAATAAAATCCTGTAAGCATATACTCCGTTCGGATACAAAAAAGAACCTTTGTTTCCATTCCACCAAAATCCATTCTCAATAATATCAAAATCTTTTGCAGTATAAATCAACGAACCCCATCTGTCATAAATTTCATAATTTAATATTTTAACTTGCTGATCTGAATTTGTTTGCAATAAGAATACATTGTTTCCATCAATGCTTTCAGGAGTAAATATATTGGGTATATAAATTGGACAAACGGGTATAGGTATATTTACTTTGGTTTCAATATCACAGCCAATTTCATCAATCGCAGTTATAAGATATTCACCTTGAGATAACTCAATAAACAATGGTTCAGAATAAAAAGGACCATCATCTAGTTGATATTGATAATCACCTGTTCCACCTATTACTTTGAATTCGATCCTACCAGTCGGTAATTCACAAAGGGTTTCACTTATTCTTATATTTTGAATACTCAAACCAGGCGTCTCTCCGATATGTACGGTGTCAATTAATGTGCAAAAGGATTCGTCTTGATATGTAATTATATATTCCCCCATAGATAGGCTATCGAAAAATGCTTCTTCTTGAAACATGGATCCATTTATAGAATAGTTCATTGTTCCAGTACCGCCTGAAAACATCGGTTCGATGGATCCTATTGTTTTTTGACAGGCATCATCTTGTGTAATGGGTTCTTCCAAAAATAATTCATAACTGGGATTAATTTCAAAATCTGTTGAAGCGCTGCATCCTGTAGGCCCAATCACTGTTACCGTATATGACCCTGGACTAAGATTTTCAAAAGTATTCTGATTTTGGAAATTAAAGGCATCTATAAAATAAATTACGCCCTGTTCTTGGGTTGCAAATACTTCAAATGAACCATTATTTAAACCACAACTTGTATGGGTAATGATTAGGTCTTCTATTACTGTTGGTCCAGTAGCTTGAACCACCTCATTTAGGATTGCTTCACATCCATTTTCGTCAATTACAATTATCTCGTAAGACCCCGTATTTAGGTTATTAAAAATCCCGTCTTCCACGAAACTAATTCCTCCATCGATTGAGTACTGCAATTCAGAATCACTATTATTAATAATTTCTATTGCTCCTGGATTATCTTGGCATAGGATATCAGTAACGTTTGTTTCTAAATTTTGAAGTAAATCAACACCTTCAAAACAGAAAATAAAATTATCCATAGCAAGACCAAAGTCTCCACTTCCACGACTGCCTTCAAATCTCACTGAATATACTTGACCAAAGCATCCTTCCAAATTAAATCCCCAAGGAGTTGCAATTCCATCTCCAGTTTGTTCTTCGCCTGATTTAATAGTTTGTGAATAAATTAAATTATCATTTTCATCCAAAGCAATAATTTCAAATTCTTCATCTGAATCAATATCCAGAATGTATCCTGAAATACTGTCTATAGGATTTTCAAATTTGATAAGAAGAGGGGAGTAATCAACTCCATCAACCTGTCCATCATCGGTTAGCATATATTCGCCAATCAAGCTTTGGTTTCCCACATTATCAGGTCCGAAACCACTAAAAAAAGCCTCGGTTGGCAAACCTCTATTGGCTAACACAGGAAATTCTCCATTTTCTAGGACAAAAGATACTCCAGCATCAATAAATTGATCTGAAATTTTCAAACCAGGAGATGATTGTGTGCCATTTATTGACTCAAAATCAACTCTTAAGCAATTATTTTCTATACTTTGAGCGGATAAAAATGTAGAAAAGCAAACTACTTTCAAAAAGCAAAAATGGAATTTGTTTCCAAGCCATGCATTAAAATTCAATTCCACTTTAGTTTTATTAGTAAAGTTATATTCTCTGTATCAAAAGTCTATAGTTTTTGAAATCTTCGCATCTAAGTGTCCTTCAAACTACTAAATTGTTATGAATGTGATTTACCAATAGCATTATGGGTTCCATAATAAAAAGGCCTTGATAAAGGGAGTCAGATTGCCATTTAACACATCATCAGGGTTCCTAGTTTCATGATTGGTTCGATGATCTTTTACTCTTCGATCATCTAGCACATAGGAGCGAATTTGAGAACCCCATTCATTTTTCATTTTGGTATTCTCAATGGCAGACTTTTCCTTTAATTGCTTTTCCAATTCTAAAGTATACAGTCTTGATTTTAGCATTGTTAAGGCCTTTTCTCGATTCATATGTTGAGATCTTTCTTCTTGACATTCTACTGCAATACCCGTTGGTAAATGTCTGACCCTGACTGCTGACTCTGTTTTATTGACGTGCTGTCCACCTGCGCCACTTGCCCGAAATGTATCCCATTCAATATCTGCTGGATTAACTTCAATTTCAATAGAGGAGTCCACCAAAGGGTGCACAAAGACAGAAGCAAAACTGGTCATTCTTTTGCCTTGCGAATTGTAAGGACTTACTCTGACAAGTCTATGCACACCATTTTCACCTTTTAAAAACCCATATGCACTATCTCCATCAATTTCAATTTCAACACTTCTGACTCCTGCTACATCACCATGGACTCGATTCAACTCTTTTACTTTGAAACCATTTTTTTCTCCATACATAACATACATTCTGTAGAGCATATCTGCCCAATCACATGCCTCAGTCCCTCCTGCACCTGCATTGATTTCAACTATACATGAAAGCTTGTCTTCTGGTTGATCCAATGTTGACTTGAATTCAATTTCTTCAATAATTGAAATTACTTGATCATACTTTTTGTCAACCTCTTCTTCTGATTCTTCTCCCAATTTCTGAAATTCATACAACACTTCAAGGTCTTCGATGTGAGTTTTTAATTCGTTGTATTTGTCCAACCAATTGCGATCAGATTTGATTTCCTTTAATATTTCTTCAGCTTTGCTTGGATCATCCCAGAATCCAGGATCACCGGCAAGCTCCTCTTTGTTCATTACATTATTAAACCGTGCCTCGATGTCAAAGATACCCCCTAATGGATACCAATCGCTTTTGCAGTTCAGTTAATTGATCTGCGTTCATATTGTCTTCTTTTAGTTGTATATTAATTAATGTCTGTCATCTCGACAAAAAACAAAAGTCGGGAATTTCCGGGAATTCTAGGTGGACTGCCACCTGCTCCATATCCTAAATCAGAAGGTATATCCAATATTGCTTTAGCACCTTTATTAAGATAGACAAGACCCTTATCCCATCCTTGAATTACTGAACCACGGCCAAGAGATAATTTGTAAGGAGACCCTCTTTTGTAACTATTATCAAAATTGGTTAAGTCTTCGAGATACCCAGCATAACTCACAGAAACATATTGACCATCATTAGCTGTAGGGCCTTCACCCGGTTCAGTGATTATTATTTTCAAACCGTCAGGTCCTTCCTTGATTTCGCCAACTTCCTTTCCGGCAAGATAATCTTTAAGCGTAGATTCAATACCTGCTAAAATTTTTGGAGCCTCTGCCATAGCTTCTTGCAATCTCATTGCCTCTTCCTCTTGTCTTTTCTTAGCCTCGGCGGTAAACTCATCCTCTGTCATTATCTTTCTAGTTTTTACTACATATTCTAGATATTCCGAGCCAATCATATTAGGTGGTGGACCAGGGATTGAATCAATTGGAATATAAAGTGATACGCTGTCACCTATTGCCATACCGCTCATTAATTCAACTACAGGATTTGATTTATCCGGAATGTCTGCCTCAGCCATAATTTGAAGGACAGGCATATCATCTCCTCTTGGCGATTTGTCGATAACCTCACCTTTGTCGGTTATTATATCTAAATCAAAGAAGACGTAGTCTCCAACCTCAGGTGTTTTGCCATTGGTTGAAACATGAGTGACCGCTTTGTATCCTTTTATATATCTTTCTTTCGAACTTGATTGTTCGCATGAGCTTATAAATGCACAGGTTGTTAATAGTATTGCAATTTTTTTAATCATGTTTATTATTATTTCTTTTTTTCAACGAACTCTGGAAGGACAGTTTTAAATTTTTCAACGACCGAATCTAATTTGCTGTAAAGCGCGCCACCACTTGCATTCTTGTGACCACCTCCATTAAAATATTTTCTAGCCATATCTTGAACAGAAATGTCTCCTTTCGATCTTAAGGATAATTTTACAATGGTTGGTTGTTCTGTAATAAAAGCAGCAACATTCATTCCTTGCATCATCAAAATATAATTAACAATACCTTCTGTATCTCCTCTTCCAATATCGAAATCTGCATAGTCTTGTTTACTTAATGTGATTATCCCGGCTCCATATTCAGGAATAATTTCAAGTCTATTTGCCAAACAATGCCCCAATAATGCTATCTGTTTGGTTGTCATCGTATTATGGATAAGATCTTGAATCTTGTAATCATCAGCACCTTTAGATTTTAAAGAAGATGCGACTTCATATGTGTAAGGGTTTGTAGAATATTTGAAAGAGCCAGTATCTGTTATCAATCCAATAAATAACAATTCACTAATAAAAGTATTCAATTTTCGGTCTTCATCCATCAATTGAATAAACTTATAAACTAATTCGCATGTAGAACTTGCAGAGGTTTCGGAAAGTTCAAAATCAGAAAATGGTTCCGGATCTAAGTGATGATCAATCAGAATTTTTTTGGCTTTAGATTCGCTCACCATTAAGCCCATTTTATCAATTCTATCCAATGAATTGAAATCTAAGCAGGAAATGATATCAGCCTTCTTGATCAGTTCCTCTACTTTATCAGGATCATTGTCATAGATCAAGCATTCATCAATACCCTTGATAAATTCAAAAGTATTTGGATAATCGCTAGGATAGACCACTTTTACTACATGTCCAAAAGATTCCAAGAAATACCTAAAGGCCATACTTGAACCAATAGCATCACCATCAGGATTTCTATGACTAATGATCACGATATCCTTAGGATAGCTTAAAATATTCTTTAACTCTATTATGTTTTCCATAATGGATTGCAAAATTGATAAAAAAACTGCTAAAAGCAGTATTAAAATTGGTTAATATCACAGATTAAGGTTGAAATAAAGATATATCCCAATTCCATTTTATACTTTTGCGCCAAATAATAAAACACAAGTAAAAACAATAAACATGGCAGGAAACAGAACATTTACGATGATTAAGCCAGATGCAGTTAGAGGTAATCATATTGGTAACATTCTTCAAAAGATTGTAGAAGGGGGATTTAAGATAATAGCAATGAAATATACCAGGTTGTCCAAAGAAGCGGCTGGTGCATTCTATGAAGTACATAAAGAGAGACCATTTTATGGAGAATTGGTAGATTTTATGTCTTCAGGTCCAATTGTAGCTGCAATATTAGAAAAAGACAATGCAGTAGAAGATTTTAGAAAATTAATTGGCGCCACTAATCCTGAAGAAGCTGAGGCAGGAACAATTAGAGCCTTATATGCCACCAATGTTGGAGAAAATGCGGTGCATGGATCAGATAGTGATGAGAATGCAATGATCGAAGGCAACTTTCATTTTGCACAGACGGAAATATTCTAACTTCCATTTTAGGCAAATAAGAATTAAAGCCAGCAATTAATTTGCTGGCTTTTTTTTGGCTTCTACTGATTCAACAATGTATTTAAGTACGCCATTCTTATCATATTCCTCGCCTTCAGACAAACCCATTCTAACCACAACCAATTCTTTTGATGGAATGATATAGATAAATTGCCCTTGATAGCCATTGCAAGAGTACATATCTAATGGAACATCTTGATATTCTCCGCCAGCATTCAGCCAAAAATGTGCACCGTAAATTTTATTTATAGAATTTATAGCTGGTGTAGAAGCATGTTGAATCCAATCCTGTGAAAGAATTTCTTGGCCTTGCCACATTCCATTATTAAGGTAGAGCAAGCCAAACTTTGCCCAATCTCGAGGGGTGGCATATCCGTAGGAGGATAGAATATAGTTTCCTGATTGATCGGTATCCAAAATTATTGAGCTCATTCCTAAACGATTAAATAATGAATCGTACGGAAATTTCAGATATTGTTCATCGTTGTTAAATTGGTTACGAATAAGTTTTGACAGAATATTGGTAGTGCCGCTTGAATATTCCCAAAATGTTCCAGGAGGTGCTTCTAACGGTTGTGCGATGGCAAAATCGGAACAATCAAATTCACCAAACAACAAATTCGTCGCATCAGATTTGGTTGAATAATCTTCATCCCAATCCAACCCAGAAGACATTTGCAATAAATCATTAACGCTAATTTTACTTCGTTCATCTCCATCCCATTCTTCAAATAAATTAGTGTCGGTGAGTTTTAATTTACCATTTTTTACAAGAATTCCAATAAGTGCATGAGCGATACTTTTATTCATGGACCAACCTAAAATTCTTGTATGTTTATCAAACCCTTCTGCATATTTTTCACGCACCAAGGTATCTCGGTAAAACACCAACAGAGCTCTTGTCTTCTTAAGAAATTCATCTTCTTTGTCGAATGCTAATTGAAATGCAAGATCTAATTTTTCTTGATCCAATAAATCCAGTTTGATAGGCTGCTCAATTTGATTTGACTTCTGAAATTCGTTAGAGAAGTCTTCTAGAGGTTTTTTATTTTGTGTTATCAAAACACAACCTTTGGCTTTTGTTTTGACAACTACGGACTTCCACAATCCAAATAATTTCGCTTCGACTTTTTGTTGTGCATGGTCGATCGAAATACTTACCAAATTAAGAGGGAAACGGTCTAAATCTTCTTGATAAATAGATTTCAAAGTTCTTTCAGCCAGTAAATGACAACCACAAGCTTTTTTAGCAGCATATGCTGTAGCAATAAATGAATTCTTTTTGAGATATAAGAATCCGAAAAGAAGCATGATCAAAAGGCTAAGCAACAAAATTTTCCTCATTAGCTATGGTTTGATATTTCAAAAGGAATAAGTCGTCTAGATAGATTAGTCTAAAATATTTCATTTATTTTAAAATCAAACTGATATATTCGATAAATAGATTAAAAATTTCAATCATGCGATTATTAGTATTTTTCATTTTTGCTTTTTTTTTAGTTGGCTGCAATAACAATCAAGACACAAGAATTATTAAAAAACCAGGATCATTAGAGGCGCTTGAACTATTTACGAAAGTGAGAGCATATCCGAATGAGAATATTCCCAAAACAGGATATATGCAAGCATTTGAAAAACACAAAAGTAAGTTAGAAAATGCTATTCATCGTGAAAACGAGTGGGAAGGAATGGGGCCTTTTAATACTTCAGGTAGATGTCTAACGGTCGGAATTAATCCTCAAGCCCCATCTACAATATATGGTGGTTTTGCAAGTGGAGGCCTATGGAGAAGCAGGAATTTTGGATTGAATTTGAGTTGGGAAAGAATAGAAACTGGATTTCCATTATTAGGGGTAAGTACTATTGAGTTTGCTCATCAAGATAGTACAGTTATGTTTATTGGAACAGGTGAAGTATATAATACTGAAGTTACTGGTAATGATGGAGCTTATCGAGCAACAAGAGGTTCTTACGGGATTGGTATTTTAAAGTCGGTAGATGGGGGAGAGAGCTGGACTCACTCGTTAGACTGGACTTACCAACAAAATGAAGGAGTATGGATGATAAAAATTGCGAGAAGCGATGATCAATTGGTATTTGCTGCAACCACCCAAGGAGTTTTAAAATCAACTGATCAAGGAGAAACTTGGGAGAATATTTTTGAAAACCCAATGGTAACTGATATTGAGCTACATCCAGATGATCCAAACCGAGTTGTAATATCCTGTGGAAATTTTAATTCTCTTGGAAAAGGTATTTATCATAGTCTTGATGGTGGGCAAAACTGGGAGAGAAGCAATAATGTTCCTGATTCATTCCAGGGTAAAATATTATTGGCCAGAAGTGAATCTTCACCAGAGGTCATTTATGCATCGGTAGGAAATGGGTTTTCATCGTCAAACGGATATACTTGGTTGTTAAAATCTTCAGATGATGGTGAGAATTTTGAAGTAATGAATGAACTAGATTACTCAAGGTGGCAAGGATGGTTTTCCCATGATGTATCTGTACATCCAAAAGATGAAAATGAAATCATAACCGTTGGAATTGATATATTTAAAAGCACAGATGGTGGAATAAATTTAGAGCAAAAATCGAACATTAATTTATATGGAGTTTCTTTGGGAGATATACCCATACTTGGACCTGATGGACCTCCCGAATATTCACATTCAGATCACCATTTTGTTTGCCACCATCCAGAGCTCGATAGCGTTGTATTGTTCGGAAATGATGGAGGTGTATTTATTTCATTTGATCGAGGAGAAACATTTCGAAGTGCAAATGCTGGATTACAAACCACTCAATTTTATAATGGATTTTCTGTTTCCAACAGTATCGATAATCTAGCCTTGGGTGGATTACAGGACAATAGTACTTCTATTTTTAATGGATCAGGGGCATGGAAACGAGATGTTGGAGGCGATGGAAGCTGGACCGCAATTAATTCAACAGACAATTCAAATTATTATGCCTCATCACAATTTCTCAGAATTGTCAGAACCCAAAATAATGGAGGATTTTTTGTAAACATATCTCCTCCGTTGAATGGCGATAATCCACTATTTATAGCTCCTTTTGTACTATCGGAGACAAATCCATTTTTACTTTATGCTGGTGGACGTTATCTCTACAAATCATTTGATCAAGGAGATAATTGGACAAGGATGAATAATGGTCAAATGCTTAATGGAGATCCAATATTTGCAATGGATGTTTCAGATATAGATGAAGATATTATATATCTAGGAACAGCTCCAGAACAACAACCTGCATCGTTATTTGTTAGCACAAATGGTGGTTCTTCATTTAATAATGTTAGTCCGATACCAAATCGTATTGTAAACGATATTAGTATCTTTCCTGGCCAACCGGAAAAAGCTATTGCGGTATATAGCGGATTTGGTACAGCACATGTATTTCGCACAAATGATTATGGAAGTTCTTGGATTGATATAACTAATAATCTTCCTGATGTTCCTACCAATGCTATCGCTATAAATCCTTACAATACCGAAGAGATTTATATTGGTAACGATTTGGGCGTATATTACAGTATTAATGGTGGTCAAAGTTGGGAGCCATACCAGATTGGATTACCTGATGCAGTTATTGCAATAGATCTAAAAATATCAACGGCTAACAACAAATTATGGTTAGCAACGCATGGAAATGGAACTTACAGAGTTGATCTTGAAACTGTGCCTGTTTCTACAAAAAACAATATTGAAACTTCTGTAAATATTTATCCTAATCCTAGCTCTGAAGTAATTCATATTACAGGATTTAAATCAGCACAATACACAATTAATGTTATTAATACTCAAGGCAAAATTGTGTTATCATCAAAAGATTCAGAAAAAATTGATATTTCTAGCCTAGATCCAGGGATGTATTTTATTTCTTTAAATTTGCACAATTCAAAATCAAAAATCACTAAATCAATAATCAAACTTTAATATGCCGAGCAGAAAAATAAATGAACCAGAAGCTTTGAGTTCTGTTGCTGATTTTCATGACACATTTAATCTACCAGTTCTTGATCAACCAGTCATACCTAGCATCGAAAGAACCAGGTTAAGAATAAATCTCATCGAAGAAGAGTTGGCAGAATTAAAAGAAGCAATAGACAATGATGATTTGGTAGAAGTTGCGGATGCTTTCTGTGATTTGCAATATGTGTTGTCAGGTGCAATTTTAGAATTTGGTCTTAAAGACCAGTTTAAAATATTGTTTGATGAAGTTCAGCGTTCAAATATGAGTAAGACTTGTAAATCTATGGAAGAAGCATTGGCTACTCAAAAGTTCTATTCCGAAAATAAGGGTATGGATTCAAGGATTGAAGAACGAAATGGAGAATTCTTAGTCTATAGAATAGAAGACGGAAAAGTATTAAAGTCTGTTAATTATTCTCCCGCAGATATCAAAGGATTATTGGAATCAGAATAGAAAAAAAATGCCTGCAATACATAATGTATGTGCAGGCAACTCTCTAATGCATATAAATGCTATTTATATATCTTTAAGTATGTCTTTAATTTCCTGAATCGTCTTTGGTTCCAAAGATGGTGTTATCATCAAGCCATTTTCCATTACTGCTTCAAAGTAAAATAGTTCATATTCTCCTTCTCTTATATTAGACATAGAAATTAACTTAAATGGTTGGTTGTCTGGTATATTCATCGATGTACAAAATAGACCTTGGTTGACTGATCTATTCATTGGAACAATGATATCGTTTTCAAGTGCAACGAGAGATTTACTATTGCTTTGGGTGTATTGTCCTTCCAATTCAATACAAAAATTACTAAATGCATTAGACCCTAGATCTACTTTTGATGCTATCGTATACCATCCAAAATTATCAATTAATACCTTAAATCCGCTTTTAGCAAAACCATTTTCATCTGACCACTCTGTAATGATCATATTCTGGGTACCCAATTCGATCCATCCTTCCGATGACATGTAGAAGAGGTTTTGATCTTCAACTTGATCCGATTCAATGTATAAGGCCAAGGGTTCTTCTTGGTTAATATTTATTTCATCTTTTGAATTCAGTTTGAAGGTAAATGCTGGAGAAAGGTATTTGCCATTTGAATAATTTGGCAATCCATGCAATTCCATCTGGACTGCACTTTCTGCATATGTCCAATCAATTGAAAAATTTTCTTCTTCTGCATTTGTGATACTATTAGATGCTACAATTAAGCGAAAGGTCTTATCTACATTAATAGAATTGTAAGTATTCGTATTTATTTGATAAGTACTAGGTTCTTCGAGTAATTCTCCAATAAGTTCACTAATCTGGCCATCAAGAGGGTATGGTATAAATTGGTCTTTATCTTTTTGACATCCTGTCGTAATTAAGCCCACAAGACTTAAACTAAGTAGTAAATTTTTATTCAATGTATTCTTGTTTTCTCAATATTCAATTATAGATTATATTTCGTTCCAATAAATATTCCTAAAGAGGAATATTTTTGATCTATTGGATTGGTGTCGTAGGAAGTTGACCCTATGTTTTTATAGCCGTCTAATCCAACTAAGATTTCCATTCGTTTATTCATTTTATATTGCAAATAAGCGCTTGCTGAAACACTATGTACTAATTTATTGAAAAACGGATTGTTTCCATTTTGTCTGTCAACAATTGAAACAACATCTAAATTTTCGTCAAACATTTTACCAATATACTTCGACCAAACATTCATCACAATTCCAGTTCTAGCTGCTACAGAGACCTTTTTATTAATTGGGAATTGATAACCCACTGATAAAGGAAGACTTATTTTTCTAAATCTATTATTGTGAACTATTTCACGAACACCAGGCAACTTTGTTGTAACTGTATCTACTATTACTTGGGTCATTCCTTCAGAGACAATGGTATCTGATACAATAACTGTTGATTCACTTAATGCATTTGGGTCAAAGTAGTTAAACTTTTCGTTTATTTGATCATATCTCACACCAAGTTCAAAGAACAAGCCACTTCTATATTCTAAACCTACAGCAAGCTCATCGGAAAATGAATACTTCTTAGACTCCGTGCTGTGTCGACTAGTCATATAATCATCGGCACTAGGGTTTTTGACGTCAAGACTATTGAAGGCATAACTATTTACATGTCTAGCAGCTAGATAAAATTTGCTTTGCGATCCTTGTAGTACTTCACAGTGAACATCTTTCTTCTTATTTTTAACCTGTACAGGAATTTGATATGAGGGAATTTTTAGACCAACATTGTACTTAGAAATTCTAGCTAAAGAATATAGAGGAGCATGAAATTGATATTTTGCTTCTTGGTCATCAGCAAAAGTGCTAGCTCCGAGTTTTGCCATTTGACCAAAATTTGAGTTTGGATCACCAATAATAAATTTATCACTTATTATTTCTTCACTTCCGTTAAATGGCAAATGAGCAATCATAAGGTTGGAAAGAACTGGAACATCTTCAGCGATAGTAGTTGACTTTGTTGTAAATACTTCCTGGCTCCTTTGAACCGTAGGGGATCCAACCAAGGTACCAAATACAGGATTTCTACTTTTACTGGTTCTAATTTGATTCTTAGCAATATCCTCATAGCTTAGGATAAATTGCGATACATCCATAGCTTTTATACTGGCTACAGCCTTTTCCTCTTCTGCAATTTTCCAATTTGGAAATTGATGGATCATGAAGATCATGGTAGAAAATACAAAAAGGAATGCTGCTAGCCAATAGAAACGACTATTATTGGGTTGCATTATGGGTATTTCCTTTCTAACATTCTCCCAAATCTTATCTGAGTATTCTGTTTTTGCTCCGTGGAGCTTTTCTTTCATGATATCTTCGAACTTTCTCACCCTGCTAACTTCATAATTTTATGTAATTTATTTTTTAAAGCTTTTTTAGCTTTAACTAGTTGTGATCTGGAAGTAGATTCAGTAATGCCTAATTTTTCTCCAATCTCTTTGTGTGAATATCCTTCAATTACATTGAGATTAAAAACTGTTTTATAACCTTCTGGAAGTTCATTTACAATTTTAATAATTTCTTCGACTGCAAGTGTAGAAAGAATTTCACCATTGTATCCGGTATCCAAAAATTGGTCTAACTCTGTTTTTTCCATTTTCCTGGAGGCCTTATTCAAGTGTTTTAGAGAAGTGTTAACCATAATTTTTCTCAACCAACCTTCAAAGGAGCCTTCAAATTTGAATGAACCTAAATTGTTAAAAGCTTTGATAAATCCTTCCTGCATCCAATCCTCAGCTTCAAACTTATCAACAGCATAACGACTGCAGACGGTCATCATATTAGGGGCAAACATGTCAAAGAGCGCTTTGAAAGCGCTTTCTTCGCCTAAAAGGCAAGACCTCACGAGGTCATATTCTTGACGTGTTTTTAAATTCAAATTAATCTTAATTACCTATTTATTAGATACATATATTTGATAAAACGCTGCCTATCAACCATCTGTATCATCATTTATTATATCTGCGTCATCGACCAACGGATTTCCGTCACCGTCTGCATCTTCGAATCCTGCCAAATCAGCAATGCTTTTAGAAGTGTCTTTTGGAGCTTCTTCTATGGTTATTTTACCTTCATTTACTGCATCATAATCACCATCACCGAATTTATCGGCTTTTGCAAAGAAATCATCTGTACCATCCAATAATGAACCACCTGCATCTAAGTCTTTATCAGCAAATTCTCCTTTTGGTGGTTTGTTTGCTTGCTCAGCTTCCCATGCTTGAGCTTTTTGCATGGTCTCATCCATCTTTTCTGAAATCTGTTTTTTGATTTCAGACGCATTTTCTGCAACTCTATCTTTTGCTTCTAGTAACTTTTCTCCAACTGATTCAGACATTTCAAGTCCTTTTTCGGCAGCATCTCCGCCGGTGTCAAGTATTTTCCTTCCTAGATTCTCAGCTTTTTCCTGAGCGGACTGGACAAGAGGATTTTCCGCAAGTCCATCAGAAATTTCTGAAATTTTATCTGTGGCTGATTTAACAATTGGGTTTTCTGATATTCCTTCTGCTACTTCGGAAAGCTTTTCCTTAGCCGTTTCCAAAATACTACCTGAGTTATCTGTAAACCCATCTGCTACCTCTGACATTCTTTCTTTGGCCGTATCCAAAATGCTCCCTGACCCTTCCGTAACTGCTTCTTTTAGGTCACCAGTTTTTTCCAACACCGTTTTCCCAGCTTCTGTAGCCATTTCTTTTCCCTTTGCCAATATTTCGCCACCTTCTTCTTTGATGAATTCAGAAGTAGATTCTGCTGCAGATTTAGCAACTGAAGAAGCTCCAAAAAATATTTTCTTTAAATCATTTACAATACCCATGTGAATTTATTGTGTTTAGTATTTTTATTGTTTATAAAGATAGTAATTAGAAAATAGTTCTGCTGTTAATATTTTATAGTTTTAAGACTGATTTTCAATACTTTATTCAATATAACCATCAGAAATGTCGATCCTAGATCAATTAAAGACAAAAATTGAGGAATTTCATTCTTTGAATCGAGTGAATGCTCATCTTGAAGATGTCAAAACAAAACTTGTGCTCAAATACAAGGATTTAGATCTAATCTCTTATCAATTACGCAAAGAAGAAAAAGATGTTGCCGATTTAGAAAAGAAAGGATTCAAACCCTTATTTTATAAAATTCTTGGTGACAAGGAGAAACAATTGGAAACAGAAAGGCAAGAATATTTAGCCATCTCATTAAAGTATAATGCGCTAAAAGAGGAGATTGAGGTCTTAGAATATGAGAAAGAATTACTCTTAAAAAAATCTCTTAGCTATGACAAAGTTCAAAAAGAGGTTGAATCGCTAAAAAGTTTGAGAGAAAAAGAAATTCTTAATTCTCAGAATCCAAAGTTAAGAGATGAACTAAGATTAGTACTTAATAAATTTGATCATAGTGTACTATTAGGTAAAGAGTTAGGGGAAGCATTTGACGCAGGTGAAAAGGCGCATAAAAACTTGTCTGTTTTGTCCAATATATTAGCACAAGCGATGGATTGGGGCAGATGGGGAGGACAAGGACACTCCATGCACAAGCAAATGATGAAACGAAGTAAAATGGCTGAAGCTTCAAGAGCCTTGGCCATTACCCAAAGAAGTTTGGATGTTTTTGCAAAAGAAATGAGAGATATAGGGGAGGATAATATGAGGTTTACTTTAAACTTCAACGAAATAAACAAATTTACTGACTACTTCCTTGACAATCTTATTACTGATTGGATCATACAACAAAAAATACGGAATACATTAAATTCTGTTCATTCCGTAAAAGATAAGATTAGTAGAATTGGCCAGTCGCTAGCAAAAGAAATAGAAAATAATAATCAAGAACAAAAATCATTGTTAAGTAGAAAGGATCAACTGGTCCTTACAAAAGAGTAATATGGAATTAAGAAATCTAGGTCATAGTGATATAAAAGTTAGTAAAATATGTCTAGGAACAATGACTTTTGGTGAACAGAACACCGAACAAGATGCACATGATCAGCTTGATTATGCTTTCGCAAATGGGGTGAATTTTATAGATACAGCAGAACTTTATGCGATACCAATTAAAAAGGAAACCTATACACTCACTGAGCAGTATATTGGTACTTGGCTGAAAAATCAAAAGCGTGAAAATGTTATTCTTGCTAGTAAAATTGCAGGACCTTCAGCAAATATATCTTGGATTAGAAATCCTCTTAATTTCTCAAATGAATCAATTGATGTAGCCCTTGAAGGAAGTTTGAAAAGGTTGAAAACAGATTATCTAGATTTATATCAACTTCATTGGCCAGAAAGAAACACTCCTCGTTTTGGGATTAGAGGAATCAATGACATAGGTAATTGGGAAAACAACCTAAAACAAATAGTCACCAAAATGGATTCACTGGTTAAATCAGGTAAAATTCGAACCTGGGGATTATCAAATGAAACGCCATGGGGAACGATGAGAATTTTACAAATTTGTGAAGTACATAATCTAATTAAGCCTGTTTCAATACAAAATGCTTATTCCTTAATGAATAGGGTTTATGAATATGGAATGGCGGAAGTTTCATTAAGAGAAAATATTCAATTACTTGCGTATTCTCCTCTTGCTATGGGATTATTAACTGGGAAGTATCACTTAAATAAAGACAAAGCTTCTGATAGGATGAATCAATTCAATTGGTATGTTGGACGCTATACTGGTGAACACAGATTTAATATAGCTAGAAAGTATGTAGACCTGGCTTTAAAGTACAATTACACACCTACACAAATGGCTCTCTCCTTTGTTAATGAACGCAGTTATCTTTCTAGCAATATCATAGGGGCAACTGATCTCGTTCAATTGAAAGAAAACATTGATTCTGCCAATATTAAAATCTCGGATGAATGTATGTTAGAAATTGATAAAATACATCAATTGTATCCAAATCCTTGCCCTTAATTTGCCATAAATCCAATTAAAGGGCCATTGTGATTTGCTGAGACAATCAGGTTTTCATTTTTCAGATTAGTGATGAGTTTAATTTCATTGGTAGAGTAGGGGAGAAAGAACCCAGACTCTAACAATGACAGTGGTTTCCATGAATCACTTTCAGCTTGTAAAACAAGCCCAAACCCATTACTATTTGGACCATTTATAACTTCCATACCAGCTATACTACCAGCTAAAAACAGTTGATTTGATTTGGAATCAAATTCAATTGCTCTAATTGGGAACGCTTGTGCCTCATATGGCAATTGCTGCTTGACAAACTTCCCATTTTTAAAAATAAATACACAAGATTCTAAGGTGGTTACCTGATACTTTGGAACTTCACTTAATAATTTTGGATCAAATAATTCGGTGACGGAAGCTTTTGCATAGTCAACATTTTTTACAAATTTTTTCTTCACCATTGGAAGTGTCTGACTAAGTGTAGCTTTCCTTTGCAGTGGATAATTTTTTCCTTCTGAAAACATGCATAAGATAGGATCTAAAAAATCATTGTTGTCTAAATCACCCCCATAACATGTCAATGGTTTATCAATACTGGCTTTGTATCGGGTATTTAATCCATAATTACCTGCAACAATATCCTTATTTCCATCTCCGTTCAAATCCCTTAATAATATTTTTTGCCAAAGGCCAGTATAATCATTCAAACCATATTTACCGGTAAGGTCAATAAATTTCGATCCATCAAAACCAAATATTTTGATTGGCATCCATTCTCCTAAAACAATCAATTCTTCCTTTCCATCATTATCTAAGTCTGTCCATTCAGCATCTGAGACCAAACCAGGATTTGAAACCAAATCATCTTTAAGTTCTGTAAAAACTCCTTTGTTGTTAATTAATAATCTTGAATTTGGAATTTCAGGAAATCTTCCCGGAACAACTTTCGAACCTACGAATAAATCTAAGTCACCATCTCCATCAAAATCTCCAGCAGTAACGCACGATCCGTTATCCTTAAACTTTGGCAGGTTCGGATCTTGTTTAAATTTTCCAGTTCCGTCATTCAGCAAAAGTCGATCTAGGTATAAATCACTCCCAATATCAAATTCGGAGCCTCCGGCAACGATATATAAATCTTGGTCTCCATCCCCATCTGCATCAAAAAAACAAGCATCAGAATCTTCTGTTCTTGCATCAAGTGTTTCATCAATATTTTGTTTTGCAAAACCTCCTTGATTTACTTGATAGGAAAGCATTCCTTTTTGACCAGCCGCTCCTCCTATATAATAATCAGGCAATCCATCACCATTAATATCACCTACAGTGAAAGCAGGACCGGAATTACTATACTTATGCATTAATAAAGGCTCTCTATGAAAGTCATTGTACTTTTTAGCTTTATGCTTAAAAACCAAACCTGGGATCGAGGTTTTTTTATACATAGAAGAGGGTAGAGACTCTTTTTTTGCAGACTTCTTTGCGTTGTTGTGATAAACTGAAAGTTCTTGATTTATAGGAGGGTTTTTAATTATTTCAACTTTACCATCAGGCCATTCTATTTCCAATTGAGTTACAGTCTTTAAAGCTCCAAGTCCAAAATGTAATTTATTTTCAACACAGGACATATACCCTTTCATCGGCCTGTATTCCTGAACCGTTTTTTGCCCATCTACAGTTAATGTAACTTTTGCATTAATACCAAATAAGTTACCATTGGGTCCTTTTAACCTAACAGCTAAATAGTTAGAATTATTTGGATCATTTTCACGACTCATATTCTTATAAATGGATGCCGGCTCATCAAGATTACTGACAATAATTTCTAAGTCGCCGTCATTGTCCAAATCAACATATACTGCGCCATGAGAAAAACCTTTGTGATCTAATGCTGCCTCTTTTGTTGCATCTTCAAAAAATCCTTCTCCATTGTTTATGAAAAATTTGTTGGATACTGTTTTTGAAGGGATCAAATCCATTAATTCAGAAATGTTATTTACATCCATTGCTTTGCCGAGATTTGCATCTCTAAAGTCCATAAAATCTAGATCCGAAATATCTCTTCTAAATCCATTGGAAAGAAATAAATCCTTGGATCCATCATTGTTAAAATCTGCTAAGAGAGAGGCCCATGTCCAATCGCTTGCATGTACACCACGCATATAAGATTGATCACTATATTTTCCATTACCCAAATTTATTTGCAAAGCGTTTTTAAATATTTGAGCGCCATATCCAAGGGAAACAGAACGATCATAATAATCACGAAACATATTATTTCCTAACTCATGTCTACGCTGTCGAGTATCTGCCAGCATATCAGCAGCAAAAAGGTCAAAACGTCCATCATTGTTGACATCCTCATAATCTGTGCCCATTGTATTTTGACTCATGACTCTGAAGTATTCCTTTCGTTCGTCTTTGAAAGTCCCATTCTTTTGATTGATAAATAGATAATCTGGATCTATATAGTCATTGCCTACAAAGATATCAGGATAACCATCCTCATTAAAATCAGAGACAATCGAGCTTAGCGCAAATCCTCGTTTAGCAACTCCAGCTTTTTCTGCAATATTTACGAATTTACCATTGTCGTTTCTAAACAATTTGAAAGACTCTTCTTGGGTTGAAGGAAGGTTGTTAATGATGGTTTTTCCATTCTCTTTGATTACACGAAGTTGATTATTGGTAGGAAAATCCAAAGGGTGATTACCATAAAAAACATCCAAATCGCCATCCTTATCAAAATCAAGAAAATTTACATGAATTGAATTGGTAGGGGGGTCGAGACCAAGTGTAGAAGATTGATTTGAGAAAGTGAGGTTTTTGTTATTAATAAACACATAATTTCTTCTGTCCATCAATTCATCCTTTCCTGTTCTTAATGCAAATATATCCAGGTAGCCATCATTATTAATATCGACCATCGCGGTTCCAGTTTTAAATTTACCGCGAGCTTCTATACCAGATGTTTTTGTAATATTTTCAAATTGAAGATTACCACGATTGAGGTACAATTTATTTGGACATTGATTACAAGAAAAATACAGATCTGGTAGACCATCGTTATTTATATCACCAACGGAAATTCCTGCACCATTGTAAAAATATTCGAAAGAAAATATGTTTAAATCATTGGTTTCTTTTGCCCTATTGATAAAATTAATTCCAGTTCTTTCGGGTGGTAATTTCTGGAAGACTGGAACATTAACAGATGCCTTTTTATTTTTATTTTCATTGTTAATATTAGCTTCTTGAATATCGAATTTTGGGGATACATTGGAATTGTCCTGATTGCAGGCACTAAGTACAAAACAAAATAGTAAGAATATGAATTTTTGAGTCTTCATTGTTTGAAAGTAGGTGTATTGGAATTTTATTATATGTTTACACATCTAAGCAACCAAAGTACAAAAATGAGGAATAAAATCAAGACTTTATTTGAATATAGGTCCATTCCAAAGCTCATGAAAGATGGCAAGCTCAAAGGCAAAAAGGCATTTTTAGAGCATTTATACGATCTTCAAGTAAGCATTTATCATTTGGACGAATATTTGGAATCCAATTGGAATATTTCCAAAAGTATATTGAATGCCCACTGGAAAGAAATTCATGCAGCAATGCGGTCCTGTGGCGTTCCAAAGACTGATCTAATTGCCTATTCAAAACATATTTTGAAATATCAAACTCACGAACTGAATTTGCGAAAGAACAAATTACCAACTGCTGGTTCAATTGAATACTATTATTATTATAAATCCTGCGATGTTCGATTAATGAGGCAGCTTATTTATGATCAAGCTAATGATCTTGAATCAAGCTACACCTTATCAGATTGGAGGTATTTTGACTTGATCACGGAAGTAAATGATGATGTTCAAGATGTCTTTGAAGATTTGAAAACAATCAATGGAAACTATGTTCTTATTAGTGCTTGGGAGTTTGGAAAAAAAGAAAGTTTAAAGATCTTACATGATTTCATCAATCAAATAGAATTAAAGAATAAAGAGAGGTTGTCCAAAAGAAAATCCGATAGCAATTATAAAAGGATTTATAAAATGACTAAGGCTCAAATAAAAGTTACAAGAAAACTTTTAGATAAGAATATGAAAAAATTGAAAAAGAAAAAGATTCAGAAAGC
>JAHDIE010000078.1 GCA_020630955.1 Saprospiraceae bacterium | reverse complement strand
GCCTTAAAAAATACAAAAGAAAATATCCTAAATCACAATAAATCTCTTCAAAACAATTCCAACTTCAGATTCTACCACCAAAACATAATATCCTGTTGGGAAATCTCTTAAGTCTATTGTTTTAAATTTTGTGATTAATCCACTTGTCATTTTTATTCCTTCGATATTATAAACAAAGAATGACGCGCTATTTGAACAATCGAGACAGGTAATATTGAGAAAATCCTGGGCTGGAATTGGATAGATGGATAAATCTAATTCATTATCAATGTTTTCATTAGCAGATTCAAGTAGAATGGTGAAATCATGGGCTAAAATACAACCGTTGGCATCTCTGACCTCCAAAGTATAATCTCCTTGTAGAAGTGAAAATAACCCACTTTGATTTTCAATGCCGTTGACATTAAAAAGATAAGGTGCTGTACCACCAGAAATGTTAAACTCAGCGCTTCCAGCAAGATTGCCTGCAGGTATGAGCGTTTCGGATGCAATGCTTAATTCCTCTGGTTGGATAATTTCAAAATCCACAACATCTGTGCAATCATGTGGATTAGTAACGGTAAGACTATATTCTCCTGCGGCTAAATTTTGAAGGTCTATGTTCTGCACATTCCAATCATAACTGCTTACACCTATGTTACTTTCAACTTCTAGATCCACCTTTCCATCACTTAGTCCAAAACAGCTGACTTGATTAACAATGGTTATTTCTGCATTGATAGCTTCCGTTACAGTAATTTCGAATTCATAAATTTCAGAGGTGCAACCATTGGAATCTACAATCTGTATGCTATGTTCGCCATCTTCTAATCTAGGAAGGTCTTCTACAAGAATAGTGTCTGCCTGATCCAAGATATAATAGTAAGGCTGACTTCCGTCAAAAATGTTGGCCTCAAAAAAACCTCCTTCTGAGCTGCATTCAGAATTTGAAATTGAAATATCTTCAACTACCAATTCCTCGTATTCTATGATTTCAACTTCTTCATAAAAATCCTCCGAACAATTGTTGTTACTCAATACTTCAATTATGTGAATACCACCTCCAATATTATCAATCACATTGGAACCAAACTCCTGTCCGTTGTATAAAATCAGCTGATTCCCATTTCCACCAGCAATGTCAATTTCAATATTTGTTGTTTCACCAAAACAAAGCATCTTGTTTTCAATAATAAGATCAATGGAAAGCGCTTCGTCAACGGGTGGTATTTCTACTATAAAAACTTCGGTGCAGTTATTTTCATCTTCAACCATGATCTCTATGATACCGGGTGATAGGTTTTCAAATATTCCATCATTATTTACTTCATCATCAAGACTGTATGTAAGCATCCCAGCCCCACCTTCTGCATCAAAATCCATACTGGTCAAACCAGTTTCACAGTCTGGATCAATAGATATCCCTCCCTCAATAATGCCTTCAACAGTAAAATCAATGGTTTCTGATAAAAGTATGCAATTGTTCATGCCCATTACGACAAGATTGTGCAATCCTGCTGGAATATTGACATAAGAACTTGGGCCATTGGGTTCTCCCGCGCTAAGTTCAACATGAATGGGCAAACTTGTCGAGTTTGTAAAAATAATAGCTCCATCATTAGAATTAGAACAGCTCGGTATTGTTTGTGTATTATTTAGGTCATAGTAATAATCTCCTACTATGGTAAATGATCCTATTTCTTGACAACCATCTGGGTTAGAAGCGATATACTCAAATTCGCCGTGACTTAATCCAGAGAACATTCCAATTGTCGAAATCATGCCATTGTTTAATTCAATTTGGTTAATGTTATCTGAAGAATCCGAAATGAATTCAACAGTTACAGAATTTGGATTGATTTGACAATCTGAAGCAAGAGGATAGACAATATTAACTTCAATATCAGCAAACGGATTTAGATTGGATTCTAAATCGAAATTAATTTGTGAAAAACACCCTTGATCATCTTCCGCTACGATAACATAGTTACCTGCTGATAAGTTGCTAAAAACATTATTGGTGTCGGTTAAGAATTGGTTGACGGTCACTGTTGCACTTTCTGGAGTAGTTTGGATTTCGAATGCTCCATTGGCAAGCATTTCACAAGGTTCTTCAACTTCAATTACTTCTATCAAAATATTATTAGGTGCTTCAGTAAGTTCATAGCTGATTTCTTCAGTACAATTTTGGCTGTCAGTCGCAGTGATAATATATTCTCCAGCAATAAGATTTTGAAAAAAGTTAGTTGGATCTGAAATGTTTTGATTGACTTGAATACTTAATGGACCTGCATTTCCACCTGTTGCCACCACACCAAATGATCCATTGGGTAATCCACTACATGGATTGGTAACGGCTACTACTTCTATAAATATCGGAGATGATGTACCGATGTTAAAGTTTATACTTGATGATTCTCCGACACTGTCTGTAATTACAATAATGTGTGGTCCTCCTCCGAGATTGGTAAAAACTCCACTGGATTGTAAGGTTCCACCATCTAAAGCAAAATTGTAGGGAGGAGTACCTCCAGCAGCAGTTACCTCAGCCGTGCCGTTATTAGCTCCAGCACAAGTTTCATCTGAACTAGACAGTAAGGTACCTACAATAGGATCAGGAACTACAATATCTTCGCACTGAGTAAGGTGTGCTCCAATTAAGTCTGGTCTTACCTCTTCAATGATGAAGTGCATGTAATCAACTTGATCAGCTGAAAAAGCAAGCATACATTCATCATTGACATAATCCATAAAATTCATAAAGAATACAGCCGGATTTCCACAATCTGGTAATGGATGAGTTGGGCATGCAAAATTGGGTTGGTCCTGTGTAGGGGTGTCGTCCATTCCATCATCTTCCATGCAGCCGCCATTAGTAGGGCCCCATACATGACTTAATCCTAACCAATGACCTACTTCATGTACTGCTGTTCTGCCCAAATCATAAAATGGCTGAGTGGCATATCCAGGACCACCGAATGCAGCTGTTAAGACTGTTGGTGCATCCCAAAGTGGCGGGATTGTGTAGGATGTGCTTGGTACGGGTGAAAACCCTAAATCTTGGATAGTAGAAGTAACATATATATTCAAGTATAAGCTGTTATCCCAAATGGTCTCTTCCATGATGAAAAAGTTATTGTCTTCAAAAACAAGATCTGTGGCATACCTTGTTACTCCATTCGTTGGGTTTCCTTCTGGATCTTTACTAGCTAAGCAAAATTCTATCTCCGACATTCCAACATCGAAAAGATTTGGGACATTGACAATGTCAGGATTTATGCCTGGAAAGTCTTGATTGAGAACATCAATTTGAGATTGTATTCTTTCCAAACTAAGATTGTCTCCAGTACCAATGGTTTCCCCTGGAGGATGAACAATAATGACATGGACAGGAATGGTAACATCGATTAAAGATCTTTGACTATTTTTTCTTTTCTCTTTCCAAGCTTTGATTGATGCCTCTTGGTCTCCTTTAGGTTTTGGAACCAGCTTGTAAAATTTTTCTGCCATTGATGGTGAACATCTAATTTGTGCATTTCCATTTTCTGGGAGAAAAATCACAGTAATAATCAACAAAAACTGGTAAAAAGACTGAATTCTCATTAAAAGGAACGATTTGTGTAATTATTTTGACAAATATAAGACCAAAAGGTTTTGTTAATCCATCGCTATCTGAAATACAAAACGGGATTTTGGTGTTAATGTAGTTAAGCAAACACGTCAACATGAAATTTTTATCTATTTATTGTTTAATTCTAGGGTTTACCCTGAGTTTATCTGCACAGGCTGTCTATAATTCTGAAGCAGAAGCAGAAAAACAATACAATTTAAATATCAAACAAACGCATCTGGATGGAGTCTATATTCCTGCCAATGTTGAAGAGGCAATCGAAGAGTTAAAAAAATTATCAGATGCTGAAACACTCAACAAATTTGCGGAAGCGCCAATAGACGAGATTGCTGAAAGGTTACATTTTGGAATTGGAAGATGGATGATCGTTAATTGGCAATTCTATACTGGTTCAAGATTGTCCCATCTAATTAAAAATAAGGGGGTTAAGACACCAGATGCAATGGCACAATACTTAATCAGATTGTTGCATGCCAATTTGAATGAGTTGACTCCAAATGAAGAAGAATTGTTGGCAAAAGTGAACGCCAAACATGAAGCAGAAATGAAAAAATTAAAAGCAAATGACAAGCTAATAAAAACGGAAATTAGAAAAATAGACAAGCAAGGAAATAATTAAAATCAATGACTATTCTTCGTTTTCAGAAGTAGTCAAACTTGCTATTTCTAAATTTTGGTATACATTTGCAGCACATTTAGAAATTCAAATCCTTAGAAAATCTGAATTTTGACATACAATAATTATCTAATTTCTCATTAAAGTAAACTCTCTGACATGGCGAAAAAGATGCTGATAGTGGAGTCCCCAGCCAAAGCAAAAACAATAAGTAAATACCTTGATGGGGAATTCATCGTGAAGTCCAGTTATGGTCACATCAGGGATCTTGATAAGGGGAATAAAGGAATAGATAAAGAAAATAAGTTCGAACCTAAGTATGTCATCTCTCCAGAAAAAACCAAAGTTGTTAAAGAACTTAAAGACGCTGCAAAGAAGGTCTCAGAAGTGTGGCTCGCAACGGATGAAGATCGTGAGGGTGAAGCAATTGCATGGCACCTATGCGAAGTTTTAGGTTTGGATGAAAAGACCACCAAAAGAATAGTTTTTAGAGAAATAACAAAATCGGCAATTCAGAATGCAGTGAAAGAACCAAGAACAGTAGATCTTAATTTGGTCAATGCGCAACAAGCTAGACGAATTTTAGATAGGTTGGTCGGTTTTGAATTGTCAGAAATACTTTGGAGAAAAGTAAAAAATAAGTTATCAGCTGGTCGAGTTCAATCTGTTGCCGTAAAACTTATCATCGAAAGAGAAAAAGAGATTATCGATTTTAAACCTGTGCCTTATTATAAGGTGTCTGCTTTTTTTACAGTAAAAGATAAAAATGGAAAAGAAACTACCTTAAAGGCAGAACTAAAATCAAATTTAGACACCATCGAAGATGCTGAGAAGTTCCTAGAGCAATCAAAAGGAGCAACTTATACAATTGATGATATTGTTGTCAAGCCTTCTAAAAGAAAACCTGCTGCCCCATTTACAACTTCTACTTTGCAACAAGAAGCTTCTAGGAAATTAGGCTTCTCAGTTAATCGAACCATGAGTACTGCTCAACGATTGTACGAACAAGGGCATATTACCTATATGAGAACGGATTCCAAATCATTAAGTAAGCAAGCAGTAGAAGGAATTAAAACAGAAATATTAGACAAATACGGCGAAGATTATCTTCAAACCAGAGACTTTAGTGGAAAGAAAGCAAAAGGCGCACAAGAAGCGCACGAAGCGATCAGACCTACCAATGCTTCAAACATCAAGCCTGATGTTGAAGCTGACCAATTGAGATTATATCAGTTGATTTGGAGAAGAACGGTTGCCTCCCAAATGTCTGATGCAAAACTCGAAAACACTACAGTAAATATTGGGGTATCCACTATTCCCGATGCTAACTATACCGCCAAAGGTCAAGTAATTGTTTTTGATGGTTTCCTAAAATTGTACATAGCAGGAAAAGATGATGATGAGGAGGAAGAAGATTCTGGATTATTACCTCCTTTGACCAAGGGTCAGGTATTGGAGAACCAACAAGTACAAGCGGTACAAAAATTTACCAGACCTCCTTCAAGATACACTGAAGCTAGTTTGGTCAAGAAAATGGAAGAACTTGGAATTGGAAGACCTTCAACATATGCACCAACGGTTACTAAAATAATGGATCCTTCAAGAGGATATGTTGAAAAAGAAAGTAGAGAAGGGGAACCAAGAGATTATCATGTTCTTACTTTAAAATCTGGAGAACTCACAAAAAAGGTGGAAACAGAAAATACTGGCTCAACCAGCAAGAGGCTCTATGGAAAAGATATAGGAATGGTTGTCACCGATTTTTTAGACGAGCATTTTGAATCAATAATGAATTATGCCTTTACGGCAAATGTGGAAGAGCGTTTAGACAAAATCGCAGAAGGAAAAATCGAATGGAAGGATATGTTGGTTGACTTCTATGATCCATTTCATGAAACTGTAGAAAAAACCATTGCAGAAGCAGAAAGAGCTAAAGGTAGAAGAGATCTTGGAGTAGATGAAAAAACTGGTCATACCATCTTGGTTCAGATGTCAAGATTTGGTCCCGTTGCACAGATCGGCACAAGAGAAGAAGTAGGAGAAGAAGGTAAACCAAAATTTGCAAGCCTTAAAAGAGGTCAATCAATCTCAACCATCACCTTAGATGAGGTCATGGAATTATTTAAATTGCCGTATACTTTGGGAGAATACAAAGACAAAGAAGTGGAAATAGGACAAGGTCGGTTTGGTCCCTATATCAAGTGGGATGAAAAATTTATTTCTCTATCAAGAGGTGAAGATCCATTGACAGTATCTATGGAACGCGCACAAGAATTGATCGATGAAAGAATCAAACAGGATACTCCTGTCGGGCAACATGATGGAATGCCAATCACTCAAGGAATAGGTAGATTTGGTCCTTTTCTAAAATGGAACGATTGGTTTATCAATATCCCAAAAAGATACGATCATGAGAATCTTTCAGATGCAGAAATCAAAGAACTGATAGAAGCCAAGAAAGAGAAGGAAGCCAACCGATTTGTTAAACAATGGCCAGATTTAAAACTTGCCATCGAAAATGGTAGATGGGGTCCATTTATTAGGTTTAAGAAAAAATCAATTAAGTTGCCAAAGATTGATGATAAAAGGATGACTTCAGAACAAGCCGCTGAGTTAGATCTAGAAGAAATTAAAAAATTGGTTGAAGCAGAATTACCCGGTTCGTTTAAAGAGAAAAAGAAAAAAGCGCCGGCTAAGAAAAAGGCACCTGCAAAGAAAAAACCAGCATCAAAGAAGAAAGCCGTAGCTAAAAAGAAATAACAAAAAAGCATCATCCTGAAGGTGATGCTTTTTTGTTAAAATAAATCTGGTATGAAAAAGTAATTAATTATTCCCTCCATTCCTTAATGGAAAAAAGTAATTACATTTTCTTTCTTTGGTCTTTTCTAATGACAATTCTTTAGTTACATTTAAGAAAGTATCTTCTGGTGCTACAAGTAACTTCATCACAAATCAATCTTCATTTTAATTACTTGGAATTTGCCAAGTACTTACAAAAATTCTATTGCCAGTCAGTAACTACTCCTTATCGAAGTCATTTTGATTTGGATGTTGACCCAAAAGGGACAATGTTAATCATGCCTTGTTGGTCCAATGAAAAATATATGGGTATCAAAGTAGTCAATGTTTTTCCCGATAATAAAGTTGCCAAAACCATTAACGGAGTCTACATTTTAATGAGTAGAACAACTGGGGAAATCATTGCCCAATTTGATGGATCTGTATTGACAAGTAAAAGAACTGCTGTCGTTTCAGCATTAGCAGCAAAACTAATTACCCATCGTCGCATGAACACAATGTTAATGATTGGCTCCGGAAAAATGTCTTCTGAATTGATCAAAGCACACCACCATCTTCAAAATTTTGAATCCATCCATATTTGGGGCCGAAACTTTGATAAAGCTAAAACAAAAGCTTCTTTACTTCAGAGCCATGGTTATCCAGTGTCAGCCATAATTAACAAAAATGAAATTATAGCTAATGTAGATTTAATTTCTGTTGCAACGCATAGCAAAAATGCTGTTGTTTTTGGAAAAGCAATCAAAGAAGAAGTATATGTCGATCTAGTTGGCTCTTACAAGCCTAATAATCGTGAAGCAGATGATGCATTATTGCTAAACGCAAAAATTTTTGTAGATAGCTACAATGCAATAAACGAAAGTGGAGATCTTAAAATACCAATCGAAAATGGAATTATCAACAGAAATGACGTTCTAGCTGATATCATTGAGCTTAGCAATGGAAGTTTTGTACCTAATAAGAGTTTCAATGGGAAAATCATTTTTAAATCTGTAGGATTTGCTGCTTCCGATTTGGCATGTGCCATATATTTGTTTGAAAAGATAGGGTCAGATTAAAGGAAGAGTATTTATATCAACGGTCTTTCTTCATTTTCTTTTATTTGACCAAAGTTGTGACAAAGAACTTTTTTCATTTTCTTTTGC
>JAHDIE010000032.1:39856-42957 GCA_020630955.1 Saprospiraceae bacterium | reverse complement strand
CCACCATCTCACAAGTATAAAAGGAGGAACTTCGATAATCTCGGAATCCAATTGATTGTTGGCAATTTCTAAATTCTCCAAAATTCCATGATCATTTGGAGATAATTTCAAGCCTCTTTCATAAGCAAGAATTGCTTTTGCATAATGAGCATTTTGATAATGAGCATTACCCATATTCAAAAAAAGCTCAGGAGATTTCAATCCTTGATCGTAAATGGATTCATATAATTCAACCGCTTGATTGTAGGATTTTTCAAGATACGCTTCATTGGCTTGCTTAAACAAGTCATTAGGATTTTGTGTATGGCTTATTGCTGATACCACTAACAAAAGGAAAACAAGAATATATTTTGTCATCTTTAAAATTAATTGCCCTTTTTCTTTTCTGAAGAATTTTTATTATTTATGTTTTCTTTTAATTGATTATCTCCAAAAGGTTGAAGTTGGTCTTCTTTTCCTTCTCCTTTTGAACCATCATCATCTTCTGATTCGGGTGCACTAAGTTCTGCAATTTCTTCTTTTTTCAAAAGATCTTCGAGGCTATTTGGTTTTAATTTTAGGTTCCAGGAAAAATCCTTCAGAAATAATTGATCGTTTGATAATTGTTGAATGGGAGTCAGTACAGAGGTTGGTTGTTCAAAAAACTTTATATCTGACATTTCACCATCTTCAAAGTAAAAAATCATTCGATTACATAGCGTATGATTAAGACCTACAAAGGCATCTTCGTCATCTAGTATATAATAATTAGATTCTGCATTTTGCCTCATTTCCATAAATGAAATGCTGCTACTATCTATCCTCGCTTCAATATGTTTTGCTTTTAATTGGTTATAATGTTCAGCCCCTATCAATTCGACAATCATGGCATTGCCATCTAAAAAGACTGTTTCCACCCCATCCTTTGCCAATCTTATTCTTATAGTATCACCAACAAACTGCATGCTATCTGACCACATAATTGGATTCTGAAAAAGAACAAATAAAGAATCCTTTGAGTCATAATACATCGAGTCAGAAACCGCTTGAAATTCTTTACTTAGTATCCTAACATCATTGTATGCTTTAAAAACATTAATGGTGTCCATTTTATCAAACTTCAAGATGGTATCAAGCACCATTACATCTTTGGTTGTGTCGTACCTGATGGTTTCAATGGGAATTGTATCAGGTTCTGAAAAGATATCCTTTTGAGGTTTAATGGGTTTTTCCAATTTTTCCATTGGATTTAACGCTATACTATCTTTAGGAACTTCTAATTGTTGGACTGATTTATCATTTGCTTGTGTTTTACTCTTGGACTGTTGACTATCTACACTGGGTTCATCCTTTGGCTTTTGAACATCGTCTATTGTAATCTTTATTTCTTCAATGATATCGACAAAACTGGTATCAATTCTTTCAATCAAGAAAATAGAATCTTTTCTTTCCTGAACATATAAAGTATCAGCACTAAGAAAAAGACTATCCCCGTCAATAAATCTTAGCATATATGGCCTGTTTTCACCAGAAGCTATATTTATTTTTTCCTTGTTGTCTACTTCCATACGGTCTGCGAATACTGACACTGAATCTTCTTTGCTTAAGAAAACCACATCTCCTTCAAACAAGCCTAATCCTTTCTCTTCATCAAACTTCAAGTCTGCAGCTACAATCTTTGTATCCTCAGAATCTAAAATCGCTCTACCCAAAATACTTACCTCACCACTATCTTCATTGTATTTAATTTCATCTCCTGTTGCTGTTGACTCGCCATCAAAAAAGTAAGCATTACCTGTCAGAAAAATATCTTTGGTATTTTCATCATAGACCATTTGATCTGCAGTAGCATTTTTTTCCTCATCTTGATATTTCGCTTGGCCCATTAAAGTTATCTCGGCTGTACTTTCATTGTAACTAATTTTATCGGCACTTGCAGTTTGATCACCATCTATAAAGTTTGCATTTTGTTCAAAAAGAGCTTGTCCGTTTTTAATATCATAATATCCTGACTCACAGTAAATTTTTCTGGTTTCTTGATCGATATGAGTTGGCGATACAAATATTGCTTTGTCGATATCAGTATTGTATAACAAACTATCTGAAGTCAAGCCAAATTCTTTATCCAGAACAATTACTTGACCAGCAAAGGTTGCCAAACCTGCGCTAACATCATATTTGCCTCGTAGGCTACTTAGTTTGGTCCGTTCATTTCTAAGGAGAGCAGTATCTGGATAGACTGCAATTTTAGTTTCTGTATAATAGTCTAACCTTTCGGTAAATAGCTGTTGTTTTCCATTTTCTAAGACAACATTATAAAACAATTCTGCTTTACCATTTTCAGTATCATAAAATAACGAATCTGCAAAAAGTCGAATAGTATCATCCTGAATGATAACTATATTTCCTATGGCATTCATGTAGTCTAAGGAAATAATTGAGGTATCTGCAAACATATACACACTGTCATGAGTCATTTTTACATCACCTTTATAATGTTCTTCTGGTGGATCTAGATCACCGCGAAATTCATAAAAATTGGAATTGTAAATTTTTATTGCACTATGTTGTGCTTCAGAGGTATCTGATTCAATTTGAGCCATGGTTAAGACTGGCATCAATATCCCTAAGGTCAAAAAAAAATATATTACTTTATAGCGCATCTTCGAAATAACGAATAATCTTTCCTAACTGTTGTCAACTATTAGTGTTGTTAACCTTTCTGCAACTTTAGATCCGATAGCAACACCCATCCCTCCTAATCTAAAGGCTGCAAAGATATTCTTTTTGATTTGTTTTATGTGCGGTATTTTTTTGTCACCAACGGCAATTATTCCAGACCATTGGTAAGGATATTCAAGCTGCCTTCCGTGTAATATTTTGCTTGATACAATTTTTTTTAAATAGTCAATAATTTGTTCATTTTTGCCAAAACTTTCAGTTGTTTCAGTTTCGGTATCAATATTTCTACCTCCGCCAATCAGCAATCGATTCCCAATATTACGAAAATAGACATATCCTTTATCATAATGAAATGTTCCTTTAAATGGAATATCTTGAATTATTTGAGAAACCAATACTTGATTTCTGGCAGGCTTTAGGTTAAACTGTGGGAAAAATTT
>JAHDIE010000032.1:0-39756 GCA_020630955.1 Saprospiraceae bacterium | reverse complement strand
GAGAAACCAATACTTGATTTCTGGCAGGCTTTAGGTTAAACTGTGGGAAAAATTTAGCACTAAATGCATTGGTGCAAAGCACTAATTTCTTAGGCTTTAATTTTACACCATTAACCAATGTGAGACCTACCACATCTCCACCCTCTATGGAATTTATTTCTGCACCAAACAATATTTGAGCATTCCCCTTTCGTAACTTTTGATGTAGATGTTGTAATAACTTAACCGGATTCAGTTGTCCCTCATATTGATTATAAATCATCTTGCTCCCAAATTGAAAACCAAATTTATTTTCAATCATACTGAAAGTTTGCTTTAATCCACTAGCCCGTTCTACCAAATGATTATACTGCTCTATTTTTTCCTTATAGACATTTGCGGAAGCGTCATCAAAAACCTCATATCCTCCCAACTGAATAAAATTCATCAAAGAAGGGTCGCATAAATTCTTCAAAAGATTCAAGCCATCAATGCGCATCTTGATCAGATCGATGATCTCATCTTCGGTCATTGATTGATGATCATCCAGAATTTCACTCACGGAACCAAAACAAGCAAAACCTGCATTCTTGGTACTTGCGCCTCTAGGCAACATTCCTCTTTCCAAGACCAATATCTTAGCCTCAGGAAATTGTTCTTGCAAAAAAATAGCAGTACATGAACCGACAATGCCTGCGCCAACAATACAAAAGTCTATTTCTTCAAAAACTTCCCGATGCTCCCAATAACTGTATCTCAAAATTTGATTTTACACTTTAAATAAATAAACTGTAAGATAGGGTTTCAAAATAATCTAAGTGCAATATGAGAGAAGCTTAGAAATTTTTATTTTCTATCTTAAGTTGACTTTACTACTTTTAGAAATTTGATGAGCTCTCCTTTTACTTCTTTGTGCATTAAAATAATTCCTATCATATTTGGAAACACCAAAGCAAGTATCATTGCATCAGAAAACTTGATAACAGCTTCTAAAGATATTGCAGCTCCCAAGATGGTAAAGGTCAAGAAAAGAAATTTGTAGCTTAAGTCTGCAGCAGTTGATGTACCAAATAAAAACTTCCAGCTCTGCAGACCATAATAAGACCATGAAATAATGGTTGAAAACGCAAAAAGAATTACAGCAACTGAAAGAAGATATGAAAAGCCAGGTATCGATGCATCAAAAGCCAAGGAAGTTAGATTAACCCCTCCTATTCGTTCTCCGGTAGATAAAATTAATACCTGATCATTAAGCACATCTCCATATTCAAATACCTCATTTATATTAAATGTTACTATAACCAATGCGGTAATGGTGCAAATTACAACTGTATCTATAAACGGCTCTAACAATGCGACCAAGCCTTCAGATGCAGCATAATTCGTTTTGACAGCAGCATGGGCAATGGCTGCAGAGCCTGCACCTGCTTCATTTGAAAATGCGGCCCGTCTAAACCCTTGAATCATTACCGCAGAGATCCCTCCAACAATTCCAGCCCTAGGAGTAAATGCTTCTTTTATGATTATAATTATTGCATCATCTACAAGGCTATAATTAATAAACAAAACTGCTAGTGCACTCAATACATATATTGCTGCCATGAAAGGCACTACTCTTTCCGTTACTTTGGCTATTCGTTTTATTCCACCAATGATAACGACGGCTACAAAAATAGCCATTGTAATACCGATCAATGTTCCAGACATCTCACCCTCCAAACCAAATCTTGAAATGATCTGCGCAGCAGCTTGGTTAGACTGAAACGCATTGCCTCCACCAAGAGAAGCACCAACACATAATACAGCAAAAATTAAACTTAAAATCTTTCCTAGTAATTTTTTGTTCTGCAAAGTCAATCCTGATTTTAGATAATACATTGGACCACCATATACCCGACCCGATCCATCTACTTCTCTATATTTTACTGCCAAAGTACATTCTACAAATTTTGTTGACATTCCAAGAAATCCTGCAACGATCATCCAGAACGTAGCACCAGGACCTCCCAATGATATTGCAACAGCAACCATTGCTATATTCCCCAATCCAACCGTTCCAGAAATTGCCGTTGCCAGCGCCTGAAAATGATTTACCTCACCTTCTTTTGACTCATCTTTGATGGTTTCAGGAATATCTTGTTGAAGTGGCCTTGCCTCTGCTGAATCATACTTACCTCGAACTATCTGGATGGCGGTTTTAAACTTTCTTAAATTAATAAATTCAAAATAGACTGTGAAATAAGTGGCACCACCTATCAACAAAATCAAAACCAAAGGAATCTCTAAAGAACCATAACCAATATTTGATAAAATTAAATTTTCCCACCAAACAGCAATAGGCATAAAAGCATCATTGATTCTCTCATCCAAACCCTGAGATCCGATCTGTCCAAACGAATATGAACATGAAATAGTCATTATTATAAGAACAATAATTGACTTCCTAAATAACTTAAAATCCATTCTATTTTTTTTTGAATGGAACTAATATGACATCGTAATCTTAAGTTTTAAGCTATTGTCAGAATAAATTTGTGATTGTCTGTAACATTATCTACTGACAAAAGAGCTACATATAGCGAAATAAACTACTTTATGGTGAGATTTTCCGGTGGTAAGCTCAATCGAATCATTCTTTCCTTTTCAGTGGATTTTTCTAAAAGAATGGATTTTAATGGCATCTCATGTTGCTCTTTGGTCCAAGAGGATTTTCCAAAATAACCATCTAGAATTGCATGAATCAATCGCTTGATTTCATTGTAATCCTTGATTTCATAATCCTGAATTTTTTGAGCATTTTTTGGTTTGATCTCTAACCAACCTCCTTGATTTGATTTTCTTTTATCAACAAATTTTTTCAATAATTGGTAATGTGAAGGACTAATAGCTATTTCTTTATTCTCTTCAAATAATCCATTAAAACTAACAAGGTGTGTAAATTTCCCATTTGCCAATTTTTTTATACTCATACTTAGTTTGACTTGCAAGGGATTAGCTATAATTTTATCTGTTAGATCTTTAACCCAACTTAATGCCAAAGCAAAAAATATCATAATTAGGTTGGTCTTGAATATTGCGGAAAACATTAATTGATATAGTGCATTATCTGACAACTTAAAAATCTGTGCAGCAAAAATGAATACTATACAAGAAACACTTAGTATGGCAAGAATAGATAAACGCCTTTTGATAAAGGATTCCCAAAGAACCCAACCAAGAACAATCAATGTCAAAATTGAATAATACACATCTAATTCGTTGATTAAGGCTTCTTGGTTTTTTGTAATAATCTTACTCAAAGTTGGAAGCAATGAAAAAACAAAAGGCAATCCAACGATCAAAATCCAATATTTTGATTTGATAACAGGCTGAAGCAAAGAAGGGATATATCTAAACCAAGGCAGTGCGAGCAAAATAAACAGACTATTCATTAAGGATAATATGCTCCTGCTTCCACTACTGTACACTGCGTAATCCCCTATCTCATTTAAATTTAAAACAAAGACCACATCCAGAGCTCCAGAAACACTCCAGCACAATACAGAAAGCGCTAACCAAACCTGTCCGACATCATTTTGTTTTCGTCCGATGTGATACCAAATTCCAAACAGTGCTATGAATGCAAAAAGACAGACAACCATCTGCCAAAATCCATAAAACAAAACAACACTTTGTTGAGCATCCAACTCCATTAAGCTTACTATTAGAAATTAAAGTTAATCATATTTAATCTCAACTAGTAACATATTTAGCCCATGAAACAGTAATTGAATGTTGCATTAGGAGTAGGAAGTGTCCTTCTTTTTGGATTATAAAATTGTTTTTTTGAGGCTTTAAATAATCCCCTGCTTTCTAAATTTTAATAATCATAGATATCAAAATATCCATCTTCTAAATGCCTCCATTGCTTCATATTCAGCAAAACCGAGATCTCTATACATTTTAGCGGTATTTCGATTCCTATCTTCGCTTCTTTGCCAAAACTCTCTATCATCTTTTCCTGGAAATGGAGGTCTATCTTTTTGAGTTTGATGCATATAAATTGCATTTCGCTTTTTCAATAATTGCAGTGGACTAAGCGGCACAACCATTTGAATTTCATCAATTTGAAATTCTTGCCAGGCACCTCTATATAACCAAAGCCAGCACTTCTTAACCCATTTTTCTTTTTTCAATTTTGTCAATGCTTCAATGACAGCATCAAGACAAAGGCGATGCGTACCATGTGGATCAGCCAAATCACCAGCCGCAAATACCTGGTGAGGTTTCAAATCATTCAGCAACTTAATGGTCATATTAACATCTTTTTGAGAAAGGCTACGTTTATTTCCTTCACCTTTATCGTAAAAAGGCATATCCATAAAGTGGATCTGCGATTCCTTTAAACCACAAAATCTTGCGGCAGCTCTTGCTTCTCCTCTTCTAATAAGTCCCTTAACTTGATTTACTTGGTTTGTGTTTTTATAAAAACTTCGACTCTTCATAAAGGTCTTCAGTTTTTTAAATTCCTTTAACTCTTTTGGGTCTCCGCCCAATGTTTTGTAGTAGTCTTCAAAAAATTCTAAAAACTTTTGTGCATCATGATCATGGACAGCATTATTACCTGACACCTGATAAGCAACATGGACATCGTGTCCTTGCTCCACCAATCTTAAAAAAGTTCCTCCCATAGAAATTACATCATCATCAGGATGAGGACTAAAAATCAATACACGCTTTTTCTCAGGCAAGGCTCTTTCAGGCCGATTTGTATCGTCTGTATTTGGTTTTCCTCCAGGCCAACCTGTAATGGTATGTTGGAGCCGATTGAATATCTTTATATTTAATAGATAATAGTTTTTTTCTTTAAGCAGCAATTCACTTAATCCCCACTCATTATAATCTTTGTCCGTTAATTTTAAAATTGGTTTTTTGCACTGGGACGAAAGCCAAACTACAGCCTTACATATCAAATCTTCATCCCAAGTGCAGGATCCTACTTTCCATGGTGTTTCAACTCTTGTCAAATTTTCAGCTGCGGCAGTATCTAAATAGAACTTAACATGAGCATGTTCTTGAAGGAAAGTAGCTGGAATTGCTGCTGTGGGTTTATTTTCAATGGCTGCTTTAACAATTTCTGACTTGTGTTGCCCCCATGCCATTATATAAATCTCTTTGGCAGCAAGGATTGTTTTAACCCCCATTGTTATTGCTTCATAAGGAACATGGTCTTGGCCTCCGAAATCACTTTTAGCATCTACTCTTGTAATATTATCAAGTCGTACTAATCGGGTAGTTGAATTAATTTCACTACCCGGTTCATTAAAACCAATATGGCCAGATCTACCAATTCCAAGCAACTGAATATCTATGCCCCCTAAAAGATTTATTTTCTTTTCATATTCATTACAATATTTACCTACTTCTGAAAGCTTTAAATCTCCTTTTGGTATGTGAATATTCTCTTCAGGTATATCAATGTGATCAAAGAGAAAGTGAAACATAAAGTGATGATAACTCTCTGTTCTTTTTGGGTCTAATGGATAATATTCATCCAGATTAAAAGTGAAGACATTGTGAAAACTTAAATTTTCCTCTTTATGTAATCTAATCAACTCAGCATACACTCTCAATGGAGAAGAACCAGTTGCTAGACCAAGCACCAAATGCTCTCCTTTTTGTTGCTTGCCAATAATAGCATGAGAAATCATTTTTGCTACATGCTCACTTCCGTGTTTTGCAGTTTCAAATATCTCTACTGGGATCTTTTCAAATGACTTCACCTGATACTCTAAACTAGCAGGATATCTTTTGATTCTCTTATCCGATTTGGTTTTGTTCATTTGCATTTAGTCAAATTTAATGTGCTCGTGCACAACGAAAGTAAATAAAATAATTTAAATCCTCCTAAAAAATTGTATTTTTGAATAACATGGCAATCACAATCAAAGACATTGCGCGTTTGGCTGGTGTGTCTAGGGGCACAGTAGATCGGGTAATTAATGGTCGAGGTAAGGTCTCTGAGAAAAATAGAAAAAAAATTCAGAAAATCATTAAAGAGCATGGTTATGTAAAAAACATCCTTGCTTCAAAACTAGCATCTCAGGCTAATTATAGAATTGCCATTGTACTTCCAGACCCACAAAAAGACCCCTTTTGGTTGTCTCCGCTTAAAGGTATCCAGCGTGTAGAAGACTTTTTTTCAAATTATGGCTTTAAGCTAGACTATTTTTTCTTCAACCTAACAAATTTGAATGATTACATTCAAAAACTAAATGATGCCATTCTTTCTAAACCAAATGCCATACTTTGTGCACCTGTATTTTATCAAGAATCTATCAGATTTATGCAAATTGCACAACAGAATAAAATTCCATTTATATGCATTAATTCAGAAATAAAACACGACGATATCTTATGCTATGTTGGACAAAATTCCTACCAATGTGGTACAATTGCAGCACGCTTATTTAGTTTAACTAACAAAATTCATGAGAAAATTGCCACCATAACATTAGGGCACCACTTCAATAATGCCTCTCATATCGTTTCAAAACTAAATGGCTTAAGACACTACAATAACAATTTTCCATTCACAAAAGAAATCATTGATCTTGGATGTGAGGATTTTAATCACCAAGACACTTTCAATGACTTCTGTCTAAATATTTACAAGGATCATCCTGATATTGAAGGATTCTTTGTTACCAATTCTCGAGCTTACATTTTTCTTGATCAATTAGAAAAACTAGGGATAGATTTTAATAAACAAACGTTTATTGGATTTGATCTTTTAGATCAAAACTTAGATTACCTGAACAAAGGAGCAATCAACTTTTTACTCAATCAAAATCCAATTAAACAAGGATATTTGGGAATGATGAACATCTTTAATTATTTCATTTACAAGAAAGAAATTAACAGATACCAGTTCTTACCGATCGACATTATCATCAAAGAAAATTATAAAAACCACCTAGAACAAGAGTCTTACGATCTTGAACTGGTGATTTAAGAAATTTCTGCTAAGCCTACTCAAGAAACTTTAGAGGCGTCTTTATAAATGAAGCCAACATCAAACCTAAATATGTCAGTAAGCCATTGACTAAAACAATCAAAAAGCCAAATTTGAACCCTCCAAACAAAGTTTCAGAATTTGTGTCAATCAAATAAGTCAAGATGGGTGTCAATAAACAAATTGGCAATACAAGTGCATTTGGGAAATTACGCTTGGTTATTATTCCAAACGTAAACAAACCAAGTATTGGACCATAGGTATATCCTGCCGCAGTAAACAAACCATTGATAACTGCACTATCATTGATCCAATTAAAATATAGAATAATTACAAACAGTATGATAGAAAATCCTAGGTGTACCTTCACTCTTACCTTCTTTTTCTCCGATTCTGATTTATCAGTCGTTTCAAAATTCAGAAAATCAACACAAAAAGAAGTTGTCAATGAGGTCAAGGCAGAATCTGCACTAGAATAGGCGGCAGCAATTATACCAATCGTAAAACTTATGGCAACGACAGGACCAAGATGATTGATTGCAAGAACGGGATACAATTGATCTGACTTTGCAGGTATCTCTACCCCATTTGCATTGGCATATACGTATAACATTGCCCCCATGGTCAAGATCAAAATATTAGCAATTACCAAAATGCCGCTAAACAGGTAAATATTCTTTTGTGCATCCTTCAAGGAACGACAGGTAAGATTTTTTTGCATCATATCCTGATCTAAACCAGTCATCACAATGGCGATAAATGCTCCGCTTACAAATTGTTTGTAAAAGTTATTGGCATCTGCCCAGCCATTTTCGAAAAAGAACCACTGGCCTAGACCCGCTTCTTGAATGGCACTTGGCAGGTCTAATATATTTAGATCTAAGGCTGAACTAATTCCAATTATAGTAAGTATTATTGCTGCCAACATGCTCAAGGTCTGTATAACATCTGTGACAACTATTGTCTTTATTCCACCTCTAAATGTATACACCCAAATCAAAACAATCGTCAATAAAACAATTGCCCAAAAAGGAACAGGAATCATTTCGGCAAATATCGTTTCAAATACTACTGCCACTAAAAATAATCGAAAGGAAGCGCCAATTATTCTGCTTATCAAAAAGAAAAAAGCTCCCGTTTTATGGCTCATTTTTCCAAAACGTTCACCCAAATAACCATAAATGCTGGTTAAATTGTATTTATAATAAATTGGTAACAATACATGTGCAATGACTGCATATCCAACAAGAAATCCCAAAACCATCTGCATCCATGAAAATGCTTGATTGGTACCACCTGCTCCAACTACCCCAGGAATCGAAATAAATGAAACTCCACTCAAAGAAGCCCCAATCATACCTATTGCAACAAGAATCCAAGAAGATTGCTTTTTTGCATTGAAAAAAGATGCAGTATCTGCTTTTTTGGAAGTAAGACCTGAGATCACGATGAGCAAAGTAAAATACCCAAATATGATCAGCAAAAGAACAATAGGTGATATCATAAATCGAATTTAACCACAATTCTGTAAAGCTTCAAACTTTGAATTCAAGACCTTATTGGAAGAAATCGTTTTTTCATCCTTCAATAAATTAAATAAATAAAGAACTTAATGATCATAAAACAAAAGATCAAAATGAATAATACCTACATAGCCTAAGATCATCAAGTTCTGCAATACTTTATTATTTCTAAATAGGTGTCTCTCCACCCAGCCCATCCTTCTTCATCATAGAAAGAACTATTGTGCCAAAGCAATGAGAAAGGACCATTAACTTTTCTACACACATCAATCAAATTCTTGACTTCGACCAAAGCTTGCTGAGGAGCTAAGTCCATGTATTTTTTCAAACTTACATCCATTACGGAAAGTGGATGAATCATAAGTTTGGTTTTTTCATTCCTTTCCAAATCAAACCAATAAAATGAATTGGTAGTACCTGCTCGAAATCCAATTAAATCATGATATCCCAAAGAAAAATCATTCAAAATTCCCAATTCAATTAAGCTACGATAAGTATTTGGAAAATGAAGCTGTAAAAAATGCTGGCGAGATGATGTAATCGTACTTCCTACTACTGCTTCCAATCGTTGTTTCTCTTTTTTCAACAAATCAAAATTTCTTCCTGAAGCTATACTCGGATGAATCCCAATCGATGATTCTAGATTTATTGCTTTTATCTTTTTTTGAATAGCTTCATTCTCAATCTTAAGGGCATTGTCAACCTTATCATAATTACCTACCAAAATAAAAAAATGCGATTCTATCCCTCGAGCAGAATGGATAAGCAAGTCAAAAGTATCATAAGGATCCTTTGCTCCAAAAGCAACATTTATCCTGTCTTTAATTCTAGATCCCTCCGCTTTTAATAAGCTGGAAGATAGTCCTCCTATTTTTCTAATAATATCTTTTTGTTGGTAGGCATAAAACTGATCAACATCTACAGTATGGATCAACCGAAATGACTCTTTGCGCTCTAAGTGAATTCCAAATAGATCAACCAACTGTTTGGCCAAATTCAAAAGAGCAATATCCACACCCGGCACTTGTAATTCATCTCTAAATTTGGAATCTCCACCATTAAAGCGACCAAAATTATCAGAAGAATTGCGTGCATAATCTTCTGCACAACTTAGCCTGTAGAATATATAGGAAAATACATCTTCGAGCAAGAAAGACATTTGCGGAAGCGAACCATCAAAAAGATATCCACTCGGACGAATACAAATCGAACCAATGGATTCTTCATCCGAATAATTGATGTGAAATGGCTTATTCGAGTCTAATGCATAACTGTAACCACAGTCAAAAAAATGATTGAATATAAAATCCAAACAATAGTCCAGTCTAGGACTTTTTTTTATTGCTTTTATGATTATTTTATTCGCATTCACGACTTTCAAAGGTACATAAACGATATTAGGGAATGGATATGTTTAAAATCTTTTGATTTCAAACCATTTATGGGCTAAATTCGTTAATAATCTAATTAATGAAGATTTATACTACCATATTGCTCTTTTTATTGGCATTTTCTATGAATGCCCAACGTATACTTCAACCTAAATTGGTAGAATTGGACCTAAAGGGAGTTATTTACAAAAAGGAATGGTCATTTGATCTGAGAATCCATGAAAATGGCTATTCAATTGGATATAATACAGGTGAAGTGTTAACTTATAAAAAGTCCAAATATTACCAATTGGAGTTGGGCATTATGAAAGACATTAGAGAAAAACGACAAAATAAAAATTATAGTTTCAACCCGGTTAGTGGACTTAGGGCTTTTACCTATGGAAAAATTAATAGTTTGTTGGTCGTAAGAGGAAGTATTGGTTTCAAACATTACATTTCTGAAAAGGCAAAAAGAAAGGGCTTGGCTGTAGGATATTCATATTCCTTTGGACCAGCGGTTGGATTGCTAAAACCTTATTACCTAAGTTTGATCTATAGACCATCAGAAACTGAGGTAGGGACACAATACAGAAATGAAAAATACTCAGAAGAAAATGCAAATAAGTTTTTAAACTTTAATGATATCAACGGTGCTGCGGGTATTTTTGAGGGAATAGCTGAAACCAAAGTAGTTCCGGGAATACAAGGCAAGGTTGCTGCGCATTTTGCATTGGGGGCTTTCGATGAGTATGTTAAAGCCATTGAATTAGGTTTGATGACCGATTTATATATCAAACGGATCGATCTCATGGCTCCGTCTGCAGGATACAACAATAAGCCATATTTTATAAAATTATTTGCCAACATTCAGTTGGGCATGAGAAAAAACTAAGCCTTGGTAGAACTACCTGTTGTAAATACAAGTCCCAAAGAGACAAGAACAAAAAAGCCTGATTGGTTGAGAGTAAAACTTCCAATTGGAGAAAAATATAAACGAGTTCGAAAACTTGTTGATGAATATAAGCTCCATACCATTTGCCAAAGTGGAAATTGTCCAAATATGGGTGAATGTTGGGGGGCTGGAACTGCAACCTTTATGATTTTAGGAGATGTGTGTACTCGAAGCTGCTCTTTTTGCGCTGTAAAAACAGGGCGGCCTCCAGCATATGACGAAGACGAGCCTAGAAGAGTTGCAGAAGCAATTCGCTTAATGGAAGTAAAGCATGCGGTCATCACTTCCGTAAATAGGGACGAATTAAAAGATAGAGGTGCAGAGATATGGTATCAAACCGTAGTCGCAGTCAAAGAACAGTCTCCAAATACCACCATTGAGACTTTAATCCCAGATGTAAGAGCCAATTGGGATGCATTGCATAGGATGATTGCTGGAGGTCAAGAGGTTGTTTCTCATAATATGGAAACAGTAGAAGCATTGTATCGAAAAGTAAGACCTCAAGCAAAATATGCCCGATCACTACAACAGATTAAAATTACCAAAGGAGCCGGAAAAAGAACTAAATCAGGAATTATGGTCGGGCTTGGTGAAACCAAAGAACAGGTCCTAAAAATAATGGATGACCTTATAGACAACGGTTGTGATGTGCTTACCATAGGACAGTATCTTCGACCTACAAAACATCATCTTGCGGTGGAAGAATTTGTCCATCCGGATACCTTTGCCTTCTACCATGAAGAAGGAATGAAAAAGGGATTCGACTTTGTGGAAAGTGGACCACTTGTTAGATCATCTTATCACGCAGAAAGACATCTTTAACTTACCGATTATTTGATTGCTAAAGCAATAAATCAACTTTATCCCAATAAAAAAGCAGACACAACTAACATGCATCTGCTTTTTATACGACTAATGTACCAGTTTATGATTGACCAGTTAGCTTAATAACTATCAAAACATTGCAACAAAGGTATGCCACTCCAAACATAGAGTACAGCAATAAAAAACAAACGGTTGTATAAGAGAACAAACGGTCAATTATTAAGAAAATTCTTTAGTTGAGCCCATAAAGAGGGTTTATCCAGGCTTTTTTGGAGGTATTCCTTTAGTTGTTTTCCTCCACGTCTGGAACAATTCAGCGTTATCCCAGATTTCATTTTGACCGCTAAGCTTTTGTGATCATAACTTTCCAAGTGATCTAAGTTAATCAACAAACCCTTAGAAATTAGGAAAAAATCACAATGCTCTTGAAGAAACTCCTTATAATATCCCAGATTTTTGATAGCGGTAAGATTGGTATTGTCTGACAAGTTTATTTGAGTGATAGGCCCCTCAGCCGCCATATATAAGATGTCATTTGTATTAAGATTTTGAATCTTACCTTTGGACAAATGAAAAGCAACTGTACTATTTTTTAAGTTTTTCTCGTTGGCGACCAAGTCCATTAAAACATTTACTTGTCCGATTTTTGCTTGATTAGAAATTTCAATTTCTGCCTTTCTTATTGCTTCTTCTAATTCATCTTTGTCTATGGGTTTATAGAGATAATCGATAGCAGAAAACTTAATGGCACTCATCAAATATTCTCTTTCATCTTGACCTGTTAGAAATATGATTTGTGATTGAATTTTCTTTTTTTCAAGTACTGTTTGTAATAGATCAAAGGAGGTTCCGATAGGAAGATTTATGTCTAAAAAAAGAATATCGTAATCATTTTCCATTATTCTAACCAATGCATCCTGCTGAGAATACGACTTGTCTATGATATGATCTGTTCCTACGATTTCAGAAATCATTCTCACAATCATTTCACATGTTGCCTTTATGTCTTCTACGACTAAAAATCTCATTAAACTAATTTTCGGTTTGTTTTATAGTGATTATTTGCTCTACCCCTTCACTTTTCTCTTCGATGCTTAAGGTTATTTTTTCACCCATAGAGTTTAGAACTTGAACTCTTTGATTGATAAGCTCAAGACTCTGGGATTTAAATTCTTTTTTGGATTCCTTTTGCAGTTCTGCAGATCTTGCAAGGCCAATTCCATCATCAAGAATTTCAATTTTGACAAATGATCCAATTTCATTTATATAAATATTAATCTTAGAATTACCTTCTTTAGGTACCACACCATGTTTAATTGCGTTTTCCAACAAAGGTTGGATAATCAATGGTGGTATCTTAACCTCATTTTTGTCAATGTGTTTGTCAATAACAATGTTGTATTCAAACTTATTGTTCAGCTGCAAAGTTTCAAAATCCAAATAGATTTTTATGATATCAAGTTCTTCTTGTAAGCTTATTTTTATAGCATTTTTTTTATCTGATTGTAACGATTTAAATGCTGAAACATTATAGTCTAAGTACCGTCGGATCATTTTAGAAAATGATACCAAATATTTATTAGCATTTTCAAAGTCCTTTGCCAAAATTAAACTTTGTATTGAGCCTAAGACATTGAATAGAAAATGGGGATTTAATAACATTTGTAATGTTTGCACTTGTAATAACTTAAACTGCTTGTCCATTTCCTTTTTTTCTAGAAATCTATTGTAGTTTAGGTACACCAACAATCCAATTAAACCAATTAGTACCATGGTTAATGCAAAAGCATTCTTATAAAAATTTGGTTCTTTATAAAATGGGCGGTCAACTCTAAGATTTATACTTGCTTGGGGATAACCGTACACGCTACTACTTCCTGTTTTTGCTTTGACAATAAACTTATACTCCCCGGAGGCCAACTGATTAAAATTTGCTTCTTCTTTAGTTGTCCAATTTGACCATTCATCCATATGACCTTCAAGTTTATATTGGAATTGATTTTGGGTTGGTAGGTTAAATCCTACTGCATTGTATCCTATCGTAATATCGGATACACCATAGCTTAGATCGTAAATTTCATTATTTTCAAATGACTGATCTATGTATTGATTATTCACTGTCTCAATTTCAAGGCTTGTAAAACTTGAATCAAAATCAAAGTTGTTGATATTGGTTGAAATAAGACTTGTGGCCGTGGGTATCCAAAGAATGGAATCCTGAATTGCAAAACCATTCTGTCCAACTTCTTCACCTTTAAATCCATTATTATAATTGAAGGTCTTTATTTTAATCTCTTTTTCTTGATAAAAACTTTCCAAATCCAAATACATCAATTCTTTGTTGGTTCCGATGGCCAAAGTTTTCTTCAAATGTTTTAATGAAATAACATAATCATCTATCAACTCTGCCCCCACTTCTTTTATGTTCATTTTTGTTACATCAAAATGCCATAGACCAGAATTATTACCAATCCAAAAATTTCCTTGATCATCCCTTTCAAGACTTATTGCCCCTGCCATATTCGGATCTTCAAACAAACCATTCAAAGATTTAAATTCTTCTTTCTCAATATCAAATATGGCCAATTCTGATCCTGTCCCAACCAGTAGCTTTTGGGGTCCAAATTGTTCAATGGACAGTATGTATTTAGTTAGTACATTCTGATTATCGACTTTTTTAAACAATTGATTATCCTGATCTAAAACAACCAAAGAATTCAATCCACCAAAAAATAATTGTTTACTATATGGTTCATAATGCGAGCAAAGTAGTTGTGTTCCCATCCTTCTAATGTCTATATGCTCTAGAAATCCATCCTTAAAAATTGATATGTAGGAACTACCAGGAATATATAATCTATCTTCAACCAAGGTAGGGTCATAATAGATTCTATTAATTTTATCGACTGGTATATTCGTAATTTCTAACGGATCCAATTCAACCTTTTTCAAGCCACCTGAAAAATTACCGTAGACATAATAATCTTTATAGGGATGGAAAAACCAAGCGTCATTAAGGCCATTGTGGTTATAATTGATGAAATTTGTTTTGGGGAAAAACTGTACTCCTCCTTCAGAACTATTCCATAGATTTCCATCTCTATCTTCTAGAAAAATATTTCTTGTGGTATTAATCAAGTTTAGTTTTTCTAGACGACCTGTATTTGTAGATATACGATAATTGAATCGTCCATCACTGAAGAAAAACAACTTTGGTTTGTAAGATTTTACATCGCTTACTATACCTTTCTCAATATAAACTTCAGCAATCTTCTCCAGCGAATTCAAACTATAAAGATCTATTCGATTATTTTTATCGTCACAGATAATATGGTCACCTACACCTCTTACATTTAAAAAATTTGGTCTTGCTTGTGTCTGTATGATTAGCTCAAAATTATCTGCTGAAACATATCTTCTTTCTAAACCCTTGGTTCGTTCTAACAATACCAAACCATATTGTTCAGAATAATTATTTAAGATATACTTTGAAATATCTATTTCTTTCTCTTCGATCAATTCCATGCTCACCAAATCAAATCGCTGCAACTTTGATTCAAGAACGTTTAGATGAAATAAAGTGTCATTTTTATAGGTAGTATTGTACTCGGCAGAGCCGTAGAGAAGTGCCTTGCTGGGTATTAAATTATTTCCATCAACCTTAAAAAAAGAAGAAGGACCATTTTGATTTGGAAGCAAAATTATCTCATTATTACTATTTTCTATAATGGTATGAATTCCTTTTTTATTTGCTTCCGCAAATGTTTCCCAATCCTTGCCATCAAACTTCGCTACACCACGTTTTGTTCCTACCCATATATAACCTTTTTGGTCCTGCATTATATCTAAAATCTGAATCTGTGGGATACCATCATGGCTTGTATAGGTATGTGAAGGCTGGATTACTTGTCCAATAACAAAAGACAAGAAAAAAACATTTATAGAAATGAAAGAAGTAAAAACCTTTAAAAGCATCCCTAAATATAGCAATCCATGTGTTCCGACAATAAAATTACATAAAGTCGGAAATAATGACAAAAAATATCAAATTATTCGACATGTTCAAAATTTTCAATATATTTGAGCATGCTATCAGACAATTTAAAATATCTCAGGAAGCTCAATGGATTATCTCAGCAAACACTGGCTGACGAGATGAGCATACCTAGGACAACTCTCGGCGATTATGAACGAGGATATACTGAACCTAACGTAGAAACGCTTATTAGGTTAGCAAATTATTACAAAGTCTCAACCGATGAGTTATTAAAAACAAAACTAAGATTTGGAGGAACCCCTTCTGGTCCTGGTCAATTAAAGGTTTTGGCAATCTCAACAGATGCGGACAATAACGAAAATATTGAGCTGGTAGAAACAAAAGCTGCTGCTGGCTACCTGGACAGCTTTCAAGATCCAGAATACATTAAAGATTTACCGAAAATTCAATTTCCAAATATTCCTACTGGGACCTATAGAGGCTTTGAAATCCGTGGAGACTCCATGCTTCCTATCGAACCTGGATCCATCATCATTTCTAAATATGTTGAAAGTCTTGCTAATATCAAGGATGGCAAAACTTACATCGTTGTCAGTAAAGAAAATGGCGTAGTCTATAAAAGACTAAAGAAAAATGACGCCAAGAATCAGTTATTTATGATTTCTGATAATGAATCCTACCTTCCATATTCAATGGAATATGGTGAAGTTGACGAAATTTGGGAGTATTATGCACATCTATCTTTTTCAGATAGCAAGGCTGTGCACGATGCATATTTAGAAGATAAAATAGCTGACATCCAAAGAAAATTGGCAGAAATGCACCAAAAATTGGTCGACTAAGAAAGTGCCTGTTCCAAATCTTTCTTTAAGTCCTCGATATCTTCGATTCCCACGCTAAGTCTAATCAATGAATCTGTCAAACCTACTTTTAGCCTATCTGCTTTCGGAACAGATGCATGAGTCATTGAAGCAGGATGACCTATAAGCGACTCTACTCCACCCAAAGATTCTGCCAATGAAAAATATTGGGTATTGCTCATGACCTTATATGCTTTTTCTTGGGCATTGTCTTTGAGATCGAAAGACATCATTGCACCATAATCCCTCATCTGCCTTTTAGCTATATCATGATTTGGATGAGTTTCAAGCCCAGGATAATAAACCATTGAAATCTTGTCGTGCGCATACAAATATTGAGCTATTTCTTTAGCATTGTCGCAAGCGCGTTGCATACGAACATGCAATGTTTTAATTCCCCTAATGGTTAAAAAACAATCCTGTGGACCAGGTACTGCACCTACTGCTTTTTGGATAAAAAATAATCGCTCAGCAAGTTCATCATGATTTGTAATTACTGCTCCAAGAATCACATCCGAATGACCGTTGATGTATTTTGTGGCACTGTGCATGACCAAATCAATACCTAAATCCAAAGGATTCTGTAAGTAAGGTGATGCAAAGGTATTATCCACACAGGTATATACATTTTTTGACTTAGCAAGTTGGGCAATTTTTTCAATATCAATAATTTTCAGCATTGGATTGGTTGGCGTTTCTAGCCATAACAATTTGGTATCTGGCCCTATTGCTCTTTCTACCTCATCCATATTAGCCATATCTACAAATTTAGACTTGATTCCAAACTGACTATACACCTTTGTCATTTGACGATAGGACCCACCATACATATCATTCACTCCTAATATTTCATCCCCAGACTTCAATAGTTTTATTATGGCATCCATGGCAGCCAAACCACTTGAATAAGCAATGGCATGTTTTCCATTTTCTAATGCTGCAAGATTTGCTTGTAAAACATCTCGTGTTGGGTTTTTAGTTCTTGCATATGCATAACCTTTATGCTCACCTGGAGCACTTTGTACATAGGTAGAAGTTTGAAATATTGGTGTCATAATCGCTCCAGTGGATGGATCAGGAACAATCCCTGCATGTATCACCTTAGTGCCAAATTTCATATTTTTCTTTTCAAAACTCATAGATTTTCTATTCAAATAATTTTGCAGTTCTATGCTGATATCTTTTTCTGGTGGATGAACAACAGCATCCCATCCATTATTAATAGCAGATTCTACATTTTCAATTTTATCATCAATAAACAACCACTTCTTCAATCCTTTAGATTGCAGTTCCTTTGCAACAAATCGATAAATATTATCGGCAGGTTTCCGTTTACCAATGTGATGTGAGTAGTAATAACCATCAAAATATTCAGTTTTAAAATCATTGACACCATGTTCTTCCTTCATGTACTTGTCAATCCATCGTTCATGAAAAGAATTTATATTACTTAACAAAAACAGCTTGTACTCTTTTCTTAGTTCCTTAAGAAAATCTAAATGATGTGGACTCAGTCCAACCAATAGATCATTCCAAACTTTAATCAAATCTCTTGGTTCTAGTTCAGGCTTCAATTTTTGAAATGCCCAGACCCACTCTTCATCTGTTATCTCTCCCCTTTCATGTCGCTCAAATATTTCCATCAAATCATCAGGAATCGTCTCAATTTTAAAATCAAATCCAAGTAACTCAGAAAATCCCATAAATAATTTTGGATAATCCAAAGCCATAAAAATATTTCCAAAATCAAAAACTATAGCCTCATACTTCTTCATTTTTTTAAATTTATACTGAAGATTTAATTTTCTTTTTCAACTCAAAAAGTTCATCTCTATACTGGGCTGCAGAAATAAAATCCAGTTCTTTGGCAGCTTTTTTCATTTTACGCTCTGTTTCTTGAATCAACATTGATAATTGATCCGAGGACATATAATCAATGATTGGATCTGCAGCCATAGTGTCTCGATTTGGCTCGATATAAGCTTGAGATTTTTTTCCACCCCTTATATCCAATATTGATTTTTGAGCCAAAATCTCTTCTTTGGTTTTCGAAATGGTGGTTGGTGTTATTCCATGCTCTTCATTGTATGCAATTTGTTTGGCTCTTCTCCTATTGGTCTCATCAATTGTCATCTGCATACTGTCTGTAATTTTATCGGCATAAAATATCACCAGCCCGTTAGAATTTCTTGCTGCCCGCCCTGCTGTTTGTGTCAGGGATCTTGCATTTCTTAAAAACCCTTCTTTATCAGCATCAATAATCGCCACCAAAGAAACTTCTGGCAAATCCAATCCTTCTCTTAATAAATTTACCCCAACAAGAACATCAAATTCTCCTAAACGTAAATCACGCAAAATTTCCACCCTATCCAATGTGTCCACCTCAGAATGAATATACCTAACCTTAATTCCAATTTTGATCAAGTAATCGGTTAACTCCTCAGACATCCTTTTGGTGAGCGTAGTAATAAGTACTCGTTCATCAGCTTCCTTCCTCATTCTAATCTCTTCCAACAAGTCATCAATTTGATTGATACTTGGTCGCACCTCAATAGGTGGATCCAGCAAGCCTGTCGGTCTAACAATTTGTTCCACTATCACACCTTCTGTTTGTTCAAGTTCATAATCTCCGGGTGTTGCACTTATATAAACGGTTTGAGGTGCCAATGATTCAAATTCATCAAAATTCAAAGGTCTGTTGTCCATGGCAGAAGGCAATCTAAATCCATAGTTAACAAGGTTAATTTTTCTAGCACGATCTCCTCCCCACATACCTCTCACCTGTGGTACGGTAACATGACTTTCATCGATCAACATAAGATAATCCTCGGGGAAATAATCAAGGAGACAGAAAGGCCTCGTTCCCTGTTTTCGACCATCAAAAAACCTTGAGTAATTTTCTATTCCATTACAATAACCTAATTCTCGCATCATTTCAATATCAAAGGTCACTCGTTCCCTAATTCGTTTTGCCTCAATAAATCTTCCTTCTCCTTCAAAAAATTTCTCATGAGCATTCAGCTCATCCTCAATCTCTCTTATGATTATTTTAATTCTATCTCTAGGGGCAACATATAGATTGGCAGGAAAGATAGCTGCATGCTCCACACTTTCCAGTCTTTTTCCTGACGACAATTCCAATCTTTGTATGTCTTCGATTTCATCACCGAAGAATAATACCCTATATCCATAATCAGCGTATGGCAAATTAATGTCTATAGTATCTCCTCGCACTCTAAATGTACCTCTAGAAAAGTCATTTTCTGTTCTAGAATATAATATTTCAACCAATTTATATAAAAACTGATTTCTACTTATCCCCTTTCCTTTGGTCAATCGAATGATTCCTGTTTTATAATCCGCAGGATTCCCCATACCATAAATACAAGAAACTGAAGAAACAATAATGACATCACGTCTTCCTGATAAAAGAGATGAAACTGCTCGCAATCTCAGCTTGTCAACTTCTTCATTAATTGACAAATCTTTCTCGATATACATATCAGAATGGGAAATATAAGCTTCGGGCTGATAATAGTCATAATAAGAAACAAAATATTCAACCGCATTGTCGGGAAAAAATTCCGTCAATTCAGCATAAAGTTGTGCGGTCAATGTTTTGTTATGTGTAAGGACCAAGGTAGGTCTATTTAACTCTGCTACAACATTGGCTGCTGTAAAGGTCTTACCTGAACCAGTGACACCCAAAAGAACCTGATAAGGCTCTCCGTCTCTTATCCCATCAACCAAATTTTTAATAGCCATTGGTTGATCTCCAGTAGGAGTATATTTTGATATTAAATTGAACGCCATTTAATTAGCTTTGCAGGAATAAAACAAATGCACAAATCTAATTGTTTTAAATCAATATGAAGGAAATAGAATTAAACTATAAAGAACTTGGAGAAGGTAAACCTGTGTTGATTCTTCATGGTTTTTTAGGAATGTTGGATAATTGGAAAACCTTTGGGAGAAAACTAGCTCAAGAATATAAGGTCTTCCTCATAGACCAAAGAGATCATGGACGCTCTCCACACACTGATGACTTTAATTATGAAATACTTGCTAAAGACTTACTAAAATTCATGAATGATCATAGGCTAGAAAAAGCTCACTTGATTGGGCATTCTATGGGAGGTAAAACTGTGATGAAATTCATGCAGCTATTTGAAGAAAAAGTTATTTCTGCAGTTATAGTAGATATCGCTCCCAAAGCCTACGACCATCACCATACAGATATCCTTGATGCTCTACATAGCATCAATCCTGAACAAGTAAAAGATAGAAATGATGCCGATATTTCTCTTGAACATTATATCAAAGATTGGGGCGTTAGACAATTTTTAATGAAAAATTTGACAAGAAATCCAGATGGTGGTTTCCGTTGGAAAATGAATTTAAAATTGTTAACCGAAAAATACAATTCAATAATCCAACCGGTCAATCAGCAAAGTTCTGCCAAAGCGTGTCTCTTTGTAAATGGCTCAAAGTCAAACTACATCAAAGAAACCGACCATAAAGAGATACTTCAAGTTTTTCCAAATGCAAAATTCGAAACGATTCAGGATGCTGGCCATTGGGTTCATGCTGAAAAGGGAGAAGAATTGTTAGAAATAGTAAATGATTATTTCAAAACAGATTATGAAATATAAAGAAATACGCAAGATTTTACTTTTCCTACTTACTTCTGTATTAATCATAGGTTGCGTGAATTTCCTTAAGCTCTCAGACCTTAGGCCTAATGATTACAACTTTCCCAATCATCAAAAGAAAGCCCAAGAGTTGATTCAAGAAATGGCCTCAGCACATAATAGCCATATGTGGGATAGCATTGAAACCTACTCTGTCATCTTAAGAGATGAATTCTATGGGTTTTTCGGGAAACAGGCTCATCCATTTCCGGAACAAGAAATGCAATTTACCTTGAGTTATATACCAAAATCAACCGAGGGAAGATTAAAAATAATGAATGGAAATAAAAAAGGAGAAACTTGGGGAATTCAGTCTTGGGACACGTACAAACTGAATACCAATGAAGATCCTATATTGACTGAAAATAAAGATTTAAAATTCTGGATTCCCACATATCAGTATTTCATTGAATTGCCAAATCGAATCCAAGAAGCCACTGCCATTGATTATATTGGTCAAAAAATAATCAATGGAGTAGAAACAGAAGGGGTCTTGGCATCTTGGAATACTGTCAAACCTCAAAATAATATTGATCAATATGTTCTCTGGATAGATAGCAAAACAAAAAGATTAGTAAAAGTTGAATATACAGTAAGAGACTTTTACAAATTCATCACTGGTGCAGCATATTATGAAAACTATAAAGACTTTGATGGCTTTTTACTTCCGACTGAAATGCCAGTGGAATCCAATCTTGTAAAAGATGGACTACTTCACAAAATGAGCATTATTAATTTTGAAAGAGACCCAATTGAGAAAAATAAATTACTTCCTTTTAACATCAATAAAAATAAAAAATGAGAGTCCTTTTAGTAATTACAATTCAGCTATTTTTAATTAACGCTTGCTCCAATGAAGGGACAAGTAAAACGAAATATGGGATATTTAAAGTAATTGATGAGAACACCATTGAAATGGACGGTACGATTCGAAGCTCTACGCTTGACAATTTTGAAGAGATGATTGCTGATCATCCAAACTTAAATAGAATAAATATCAAAGAGGTACCAGGGTCAAAAGATGATGAAATAAATCTCCAAGTCTCTAAAATAGTCTTTGATAGAAAAATGGATATTCACATTCAAGAGGATGGTTTTGTTGCTTCTGGTGGAACGGATTTTTTTCTAGCAGGTAATTCGAGAACCAAAGGATCAAATACACGAATTGGTGTTCATTCCTGGAGTGATGGCAGCAACGAGGCAAGCTCTTTTCCTGTTGGCCACCAAAACCATCAACCATATATTGACTATTATCAATCAATCGGATTTACGCAAAACGAAGCGGAAGATTTTTATTACTTTACCATTAATGCTGCATCGGCGGACGACATCCATTGGATGACAGATGATGAATTGTTAGAATACAATATTTTAAAATAAAATATTAATCTCAACAAAATTTAAACCTACATCAATAAAAGAAAATTAGTCTAGTAAATGTTTTAAGTAAATTTCCGGATTATTGAGGAATCCCTTTGTGATTTGATAATGCTCTGTGTCTTCAAGTTTTGTTTTCTCCATACCAGCTTCTGTTATTTCATAGATATTGGCATTGGGTATTGACATGATGATTGGAGAATGGGTTGCGATAATAAATTGAGACATATGATTATTGAGATGCTCTATGATCTGATATATCAAAGACAATTGCTTTGCAGGTGACAAAGCTGCTTCAGGTTCATCCAAAAGATATATACCCGGTTTGCTAACTTTTTCTCCAATAATTTTCAAGTAAGCTTCACCATGAGAGAAACTATTTAGTTCTTGACCATAATTTAAACGCATATGATATAGCTGATAGTTAGCATTGTCTTTCATTTCTTGAATAATGTGATTTGGAACTTCGCCTTCCAAAGATTTTAGATGTGAATGAACATCTTGATCTGCTCTACTTACACTATTAATATAGTCACCAAAATCCTCTGCTCTAAAAAAGAATCCGCGTGGTTTATTAATATTAAACTCTAGTTCAAGATCAGGACTAAGTTTGATAGCTGCCTCAAATGATTTCTTTTTATAATCCGAACCATCCATATGAGGCAATTGCAGTCTGAAGGCAATTGTTTCCAACAAACTAGACTTTCCAGTCCCATTATCTCCAATAAAGAAGTTTATCTTACTACGAAGATCAATATTCTTGGCATATTTAATGGCGCTTATATTATAAGGAAATGGATTAACCCTTTCTGTATTAATCGATAGTGATTTTAGATATGTCATAATTGTACAGGATTTTTGCTTTTTTAATCCTCAGAAATCATACCTATAGAGCGTGTCTCTGATCCCTTTTGATCTCTTAAAGAGTCACCTAACCTTTCACGCATTTCATTTGCTAGTTTTTTCATTTTGATAATCAGATCAGGGTGATCGTCAGCTATATTCTTTGTTTCAGCGATATCATTTTCAAGATCATACAATTCTATTTCATTCAAATCAATATGGTCATATTTTACAGGAAGACCACCTTTTCCACCTTTTCTACCATTGAGGGTCCTGTATTTATGTGGAAAATACATTTTCCATTGTTGATAACGTATCGCGTGTAGTTCATTTACCTTATAATAATAAAAATAAGCTTCCTGAGGGCACTTTGTTGTATCACCAACGAGGACAGACCAAGCGTTTTTTCCATCAATAATCCTTTCTGGGAGAGCTGTCTTGGTCAAATGAGCAATGGTTGGTAGAAGATCTATATTCATCAATGGAGTCTTAATTTCAATACCAGCTTTAAAGCTATTTGGGAATCGCATGATGCATGGTTCTCTTTGTCCACCTTCCCAAGCAGTTCCTTTTCCTTCGCGGAGGGGAAGTGCGCTGCCAGCATGTTCGCCGTAATTAAGCCAAGGGCCATTGTCAGAAGTAAACACTACCAAGGTATTTTCGTCAATGCCATTTACCTTGAGTGCCTTAAGAATTTGTCCAACAGACCAATCTATCTCCATAATCACATCTCCGTATAAACCTCTTTCTGATTTACCTTTAAACTTATCTGAAACAAACAATGGAACATGGGGTTGTGGATGTGCAACATAAAGAAAGAATGGATTTTCCTTATTTCGATTGATAAAGTCTACGCTGTGCTCAGTGATTTGGGTGGTCAACATTGATTGATCAGTCAAAGTATCAACGACCGAATTATCTTTAATTAATGGCAGTATATCGAAATTAAAAATCGGTCCTTGTTGGGGATGGTAAGGCCACATATCATTAGAATACGGAATTCCAAAAAACTCATCAAAACCTTGCTGAAGAGGAAGGAAATCAGGATGATCCCCTAAGTGCCACTTTCCAAAGATTGCAGTTGCATAATTTTTTGTTTTAAGCATTTCAGCTATTGTAAGCTCATCCAAATTGAGGCCTTTCTTACTTTTAGGCATAAATGCACCATGAATGCCAAGACGATTGGGATAGCAACCCGTTAATATCCCTGCTCTTGACGCAGAGCAAACAGCCTGCGCAGCATAAAAATTTGTTAACCGCAAACCTTCTTTAGCCATTTGATCCAAGTTTGGAGTCTTGATATCTGGTGAACCATAACAAGCAACATCTTGATATCCTTGATCATCAGTCATTATTATGATTACATTTGGCTTTTTGACCTTTGTCTCATCTTTATGCTTACAAGCCGAAAAAAGAATGAGGAATAGCATAATATATTTGGACATAAAAAATTCATTTCCTTTGAAGATACAAATAACATTTTTACTAGCAGACATTTAATATGATTTAGAAAATCAAAAAATTTATTCAACTTTGATGGACAGTTTCAAAATAATGAACCAAGAATCAATAAGTCTAAACAAATTCATCAGCAACACAGGAATGTGCTCAAGAAGAGAGGCCGACAAGCTCATCGAATTAGGTTTGGTCAGATTGAATGGAAAAATTGCTAAAAAAGGGAATAGGGTATTTCCTAATGATAAAGTTACCGTAAAAGGCAAATCGCTAAAAGCTAATCCGAAGCATGTTTACCTTGTCTTACATAAACCTCCAGGCATTACCTGCACCACTGATTCAAAAGATCCCGACAACATCATAAGCTATCTTAATTATCCAGAAAGGATTTTCCCTATCGGAAGATTAGACAAAGCATCCACTGGTTTGATCCTTCTGACAAATGATGGTGACATTGTAAATAAGATACTGCGAGTAGAAAACAACCATGAGAAAGAATACATTGTAACAGTGGATCGCCCTTTAACAAATAGATTTGCTAAACAAATGGCAACGGGCGTCCCAATACTTGGAACAATTACAAAACCCTGTCAAATAGAACTTCTTTCAAAAAATAAATTTCGCATTATTCTTACTCAAGGTCTAAATCGGCAGATTAGAAGAATGTGTGAACATTTTGGGTATAATGTTAAAACATTGAAGAGAATCCGAATTATGCATATCAAGTTAGACCTTGATCAAGGATATTGGAGAGATCTAACTGAAAAAGAGATGAAAACATTATGGGAAGCATTCAATAATTAGAGAAAAGTCTAAAATTCTCCCATATTCCCAGTAATCATTTAAAAAACAGTCGAATTTTTGTAATTAACTGCTATAAGAACTTGTCTCTAGCTTATTAAGCCTACATTTGCAGCACATTAAAAAAATCACCTTGGGTAAGTTCAAACAATTAGGGTTATCAAAACCAATTCTAAAAGTTCTAGAAGAATTAGAGTTTACAAAACCAACAGAAATACAAGAACAAGCTATTCCTCTTTTGTTAGAAGGCCACTCAGACTTTATTGGTCTGGCACAAACTGGAACAGGAAAAACTGCTGCATTTGGACTTCCCCTTTTAGAACGGATCGATCCTTCCAATCGCTCAACGCAAGCGCTGGTGCTTGCCCCTACTCGAGAATTAGGACAGCAAATTGCTGAGCAACTAGAAACTTTTTCAAAATACATGGAAAAAGTAAATGTATTGGCTGTGTATGGAGGAGCAGCGATATCAAATCAAATCAGGGCATTAAAAAAACCAACCCAAGTAATCATTGCTACACCAGGTAGATTAATTGATCTTATCAAAAGAAAAGCTGTATTTCTAGATGAGCTGGAATACCTTGTAATGGATGAGGCCGATGAAATGCTGAACATGGGTTTCAAAAAAGAGTTGGATAAAATTCTTAGTTATACACCTGTTGAAAAATTGACTTGGCTATTCTCAGCAACAATGCCTTCTGAAATTAAGAAGATTGTAAAAAAATACATGGAAGATCCTGTGGAGGTCAAAATTGATGTTAAGAATAAAGTCAATACCAATATTGAGCATCAATTTGCAGTGCTTAAGAGATCAGATAAACTAGAAGCATTATGTCGGTTCATAGACATTTATCCTGAAATGCGAGCAGTGGTTTTTTGTAGAACGAAAAGAGACACGCAGGAACTAGCAGAAAGCCTATTACAAATCAATTACAAAGCGGATGCCATTCATGGAGATCTATCTCAAAAACAAAGAGATCGGGTAATGGGACGATTTAAGAAAAATGATCTTCAATTGTTAATAGCCACAGATGTTGCCGCAAGAGGTATTGATGTTAATGACCTCACGCATGTATTCCATTTTACAGTCCCAGATGATGAATCATACTACACCCATAGAAGTGGCAGAACAGCACGAGCAGGCAAAAAGGGTATATCTATCTCATTCATAAATGGCCGTGAAGGTTATAAGATTCGAAATTTCGAAAAAAAGTTAAAAATTAATTTCCAACAGGTAGAGATTCCTGATGCAGATAAAATTGCTTCTATTAGAATTGAAAAATGGGCAGAAAATATCTTAATGACCAACCAGAGTGAAAGACTAAATGCTAAGTTGGTTAAAAAGGTAAGCAAATTATTTTCCAGTATATCAAAGGAAGAATTAATTGAAAATCTATTGTCCATTCAGTTAGATCAACTCAACCTAGGTTCCAATAAAGACCTAAATACTGAAACCGAAAAAAGTGATCGAAAAGAAGGAGGTCGAGGACGTGGTGGAAGATCTGGGAGTAATCGATATGGTAGAGATAGACGCTCCAAAGGAAGAAGTGGTGGAAGTAAAAATCACAGGAAAGGAAATAAAAAAGCTACAAGTGATTCAAAAAAATCTACAAAAAAGAAGAAAAGATATTAATTCGGCTGACCACCAAAAGTCTCACTCCTTACTTTTCAAGTAATAAGATCCCAAGGCATTTAAAAATTTATTATTTTAGAATGTAATCTGATCAATGGCATTTAGTATTTAGTCAAATTTAAAGTTTAACATACCATGTTAAAGACTTGGTTGGTTCCAAAATTTGAAATTCAAGAAGATAATACAAGAGCAACAATTTTTGTATACACACTATTCTTATGTGCTATTTTATTATTATCGCTTTACATCATTAACTCATTTTTCGATCTGAATTCTGGTTTCCCGTTTATCAGCATGTTTGTGGCCATATGCCTACTTCTCCTGCTTTTCAAAATCACCAAATCTTTTCAAATAATTGGTAATATTATATCAGCCTTAATTGCTATTTCGATATTCAATTTATCCTTAAAAACAGGTGGAATTTTCTCTGAGGACACTCATGCACTTTTTATTGTACCAGTAATTGCTTTTGTCATCTCAGGGAAAAGAAGTGGGCTGTTTTGGATTTTTATAGCCGCTATGTTAATTCTTTATCATTATTTTCAGGCTGGTACAGCCCAAGAAATAAACTATTTCAGGAGTCAGACCGATCAATTTAATAAAACCTATTACTTGGTCATAAGTCTTATAGCTTTAATACTAACCACTATTCCGTTGTTCATATTTAAAATACAGTACGAAAAACTAATTACAAAGCTAGAGAAGAATAGAGAATACCTTCAAGATAAAAAAAACAAGTTACAGGAAACACAAACTAAACTGGAAATTAGTAATAAAGAATTGGATCAATATGCACATACCACTGCACATGATCTAAAACAACCAATCAGGACTATATATAGTTTTACAGGTCTGTTGAAAAAAGAACTTGAGAAAAATAAATTGGAAAACGAAAATACAAAGGAATATATTGATATTATCCAAAAGAGCTCAAAGAATATGAATCAACTAATTACTGATCTTCTTGAGTTTTCTCAATTAAGTAATAAAACACTCAAAACCGAAGTAGATTTAAATTTAATAGTGGAAGATGTGAAAATTAGTCTCAAAAATCTCATTGAAAAAACGAGCACTGTTATTGATAATAATAAACTTCCAACCATAGAAGGTGTCCCAATACAGATTTTTCAACTCCTTCAAAATTTAATCTCAAATGCAATAAAATTTAAAAAAAATAACACCAGCCCAAAAATTACAATTGAGTCGACTGAAGGGCCTAATTATTTTACAATAAGTGTTACAGACAATGGAATAGGAATAAATCCTGTAGATTCAACCAAAATTTTTACTCCCTTCAAAAAGCTTCATCATACTTCAGAATATGAAGGATCTGGAATAGGTCTTGCTACATGTAAAAAAATTATAGAAAATCATAAAGGTAAAATATGGGTGGAGTCCAAATTAGACTTTGGTTCTACTTTTTATTTTACGTTAAAAAAATAATTGAGGTAATTTAATAACAAAAAAAAGGCCGATCATCTCTGACCGACCTACCCTTTAAAAGAAAACCTTATAGTTCTTAAAACAAGTTTTTAGCTTTATTCAACAAATCTGCTGCATTACCTCCTGCTAAACCACTTGCTAAGTTTGTCAATTGTGAAAAATCCCACTCTTTATCAGCTTCAGCACTCGACTCAAATTTTTCTCTCAATCCACTTACTAAATCTGGTATCGTATTACCAGCTTCAGATTGTGCTTCTTCAGCACTCATTCCTTTAGATTGCAGTATTTCCTGCATTTTATTTTGGACGTTCTGAAAAATAGCGTTTTCCTGCATTGAAGACCCACCTGAAGAGAATAAATCTTTTATCTCTTCCAAGCTACCAGCACCTAACTTTGATTTTACAGCTTCCATAAGTGCACCAGCTCCTTCGCTTGCTGCCTCATTCGTAGCCTCTGAGCTCAAACTGTTAGAAATCATTTTTTCAGCCATCTTTTGCATAGCCATTCTTTTTAAATTCTCGAACATCAACTTTTGTTTTTTGTTTATCTAATTACCCTTTTGACGGAGTTTTTTTGAACTGTCACTTTTATTAACACTTCTAAAAAGTTCCAATAATCTCAATATTTTTTACAGAAATGGAAATTAATTTTTGGGACAAACATATTATCTGATCTAAGAAAAATGATCGCCTTGAAGAAACATTAATTTAAAGAATGTTAAACAAAGGAATACCCCCAAACTTAATAACGATAAGGCAAATACTAAAAAATAGTAATACAATTTAAAGAAGCTATTTAAAATGCTGTAGGGTTCTATGAATTAACCAACCAAATTTCCTTCATACATCAATGTACGTGTTTCTTGAATCTTTTTATCTGCCAAATACTCATCCAGAGTCTTCAATTGATCTATAATCCCAGTTGGGGTCAGCTCAATAATTCTATTGGCAACTGTTTGTGTAAATTGATGGTCATGAGAAGTAAATATTACTGTTCCTTTAAAATTCATCAATGAATTATTAAATGCAGTAATGCTTTCTAAATCCAGGTGGTTTGTTGGTTCGTCCAACAACAAAACATTGGCTTCTTTCATCATCATCCTTGAGATCATACATCTGACCTTCTCACCTCCCGATAAAACATTGGACATCTTATGGACCTCTTCTCCTGAAAACAACATTTTTCCCAAGAACCCTCTTATATATTGTTCGTCTTTGATTTGCGCATATTGCCTAAGCCAATCCATAAGACTCATAGGATCATCACTAAAAAATTTTTCATTTTCATTTGGAAGATAAGCCTTAGTGATGGTCTGCCCAAATTCAAAACCTCCAGAATCGGGTTGAAGCGCACCATCTAGAATTTGATAAAAAGCAGTTGTGGCTAATCCATTTTTAGAAATAATAGAAATCTTGTCTCCCTTATTAATGGTAAAATCAACTTCATTTAACAATGGATTACCATCGACTGAATAAGAAAGGTTTTTTACAGAAAGTATCTGATCACCTGCTTCTCTTTGTTGATTGAATATTATACCTGGGTATTTTCTTGAAGAAGGTTTGATTTCTTCTAAATTTAATTTTTCAAGCATTTTCCTTCTGGAAGTTGCTTGTTTGGATTTAGATGCATTGGCACTAAACCTATCGATAAAGGCTTGCATTTCTTTACGCTTATCCTCCATTTTTTTATTCTGAGCCAATTTTTGCTTTAATGCCAATTGAGAAGACTCGTACCAAAATGAATAGTTACCAGTGTAAGTGTTGATTTTCGCAAAATCAATATCTACAGTATGTGTACAAACTGTATCTAAGAAATGTCTATCATGAGAAACAACAATGACTGTATTTTTAAAATCTAGAAGAAAATCTTCAAGCCATGATACTGTTTCGATATCCAAGTCATTGGTAGGCTCATCTAATATTAATATGTCTGGATTTCCAAATAATGCCTGAGCGAGTAATACCCTAACTTTTTGATTTCCATTCAGATCTTTCATTTGTTTTGAATGATCGGCTTCTTTGATTCCGATTCCACTCAATAATGCAGCCGCTTCTGGTTCCGCATTCCAGCCATCCATTTCTGCAAATTCTTCTTCCAATTCAGATGCTTTGATTCCATCGGCATCAGAAAAATCAGCCTTGGCATATATTGCATCTTTCTCTTGCATGATGGACCATAATTTTGAGTGACCCATCATAACAGCATTTAAGACTGTGACCTCATCGTATTCAAAATGGTCTTGCTTTAATACTGCCAACCTTTTCCCTGGCTCAATATGTACCGTTCCCTTATTGGCATCTTTAACGCCAGAAAGAATTTTTAGAAAAGTAGACTTTCCTGCACCGTTTGCTCCAATCACACCATAGCAGTTGCCTTGAGCAAAAAGCACATTGGCTTCATCAAACAAAATTCTCTTTCCAAATTGGAGTGTTAAATTTTCTACTCTTATCATGACGCTAAATTTGGCTGCAAATGTAAAAAAAATATACTCTTAGTGTTAGTGCTTTACTACCCTATTTACTGAATGTAAAAAATTACCAACTCATTATTTAATTCAAGAAAAACTAGAATTAAACAATATAATCTTGACTAAGCTCATTTTAATAAGAAATCAATAGAGTTCATTTTGAAACTAAACACCGCATTCTTTTTGATATTTACCTTTTATGCTTCCGCAAATATTTTTACGCAAGTAGAAAAACCGACCATATACTTATTACCTGGACAAGGTGCAGATCATAGACTTTTTTCAAAACTAAAGTTTCAAGACCATAAGGTCGTGGATATCAAATATCATATTCCCAAAGATGGAACCAACATGGCAGATTATGCATTTCAACTTTCAAGTCAAATAGACTCCACGGAAAATTTTATTCTCATCGGGGCTTCATTGGGAGGTATGCTTGCCTGTGAAATGAATGAATTTTTAAATCCAGAAAAAGTAATAATCATTTCAAGTGCAAAATGCAACAAGGAACTTCCAAGAAGATATAATTTCCAAAAGAAATTTCCAATTTACAAATTAATTGGAGGAGGAATAACAAAGATTGGGGCATTGATTTTGCAACCAATTGTTGAACCAGATAGAAACAAAGAGAAAGAAATATTCAAAAGTATGCTGCGTGATAAAGACAAAAAGTTCATGAAGAATTCTGTGCGCATGATTATTGAATGGGACAAAACTCATTACGACGATTCTATTATACACATTCATGGAAATGAAGACAATACAATCCCTATTAAAAATGTAGATTACCATTATCTGATAGAAAACGGCTCACACATGATCACCTTAACAAGAGCGGAGGAGATCAATAACTTGTTGCTGGATATTCTTTCAAACTAGTTTGGGAAATTGTTAAGAAAGAAACTAATAAGCAGTGTATCTCGGATACATATCGACTTACAACACTACCAATCAATACAAGAAATTTTCTCAAGGCTTTACTTTGGCAGTGAGTATATTATGTTGTACTTAGATACGAATTGTTAGAGACGAAACATCAATTCCATCATGCACAATTTTATCTTTAGATAAATATTAATATCCATTAAGGTCAAAACAAATATTATTTCAAACCCTAGCTCTTCAAGTTATCATAACATTAAAGTAAACATAATTTCTAATGTACGACTCCTGCTTTTGATCCCTTTGGAATTCTAATATCTTCAACCAATGATTGTACATCAGGCGGAGGAGCTTCAGTAAGTCTTGAGACAACAACAGAAATAACAAAATTGATTAACATAGCTATCATACCAAAGCCTTCTGGAGAAATTCCAAACCACCAATCTGATTTCAAACCAGCAATGGCCTCTTTCCCTCCATCAAAGATTCCGAATTTAAATTTTAAAATATAGAAAGTCATAATACAAATCCCAACTACCATTCCTGAAATTGCTCCTTCCTTATTCATCCGTTTATCAAATACACCAAGAATTATAGCAGGAAAAAATGATGCGGCAGCAAGACCAAATGCTAATGCAACAACTGCTGCAACAAAATCTGGTGGATTAATTCCAAAATATCCAGCCACTCCTACTGCAACTGCCGCAGAAATTCTAGCATAAAGCAATTCTTCTTTATCGGTCATGTTTGGCTTAAATTGCTTTTTCAAAAGATCATGAGAAATCGAACTAGAGATCACCAATAACAATCCTGCGGCAGTAGACAAGGCAGCGGCTAATCCTCCGGCAGCGACCAAGGCAACAACCCAGTTTGGTAATTTTGCAATCTCTGGATTTGCCAACACCATGATATCTCTATCTATTTTTAACTCATTGCCTTGCCAATTGTTTGGTATGGCATATTTGTTATTAAATTCCATATTAGAATCATCATAATATTGAATCCTACCGTCATTGTTCTTATCATTAAAGCTTAACAAACCCGTTTTTTCCCAATTTGAAAACCAAGCAGGCATTTCAGAATATGGTTGATTGTTAACCGTATTAATGAGGTTTGTTCTTGCAAAAGCTGCAATGGCAGGTGCTGTAGTATAGAGAATCGCAATAAAGAGCAGAGCATAACCTGCTGATTTTCTCGCATCTCGTACTTTTGGAACCGTAAAAAAACGAACGATTACATGCGGCAACCCAGCAGTTCCTGCCATTAATGCTAAGGTAATCGCAAATACATCAAGTTTTGACTTCTGCCCTGAGGTATAGGATGCAAAGCCAAGTTGCTCATGCAATCCATTGAGCTTATCTAATAAATAGCTTCCGCCTTCAAGTTGTCCTCCAAAACCCAATTGTGGGATCGGATTATTGGTCATTTGGATTGAAATAAAAATGGCTGGAACCATAAAAGCGAAAATCAATACACAATATTGAACCACTTGAGTGTAGGTGATACCCTTCATTCCTCCAAGTACTGCATAAAAGAAAACAATACCCATTCCAATTAAGACGCCACTATTTATTGAAACTTCAAGAAATCGTGAAAAAACAACCCCCACTCCACGCATCTGGCCTGCTACATAAGTAAAAGAAACAATTAAGGCACAAACCACTGCAACTGTTCTTGCAACATTGGAATAATAACGGTCACCTATAAAATCAGGAACAGTAAATTTTCCAAATTTTCTCAGATATGGAGCAAGCAATAATGCAAGCAAGACGTATCCACCTGTCCATCCCATGAGGTAAACAGCTCCATCATAACCTGCAAAAGAAATGATACCTGCCATAGATATAAAAGAGGCAGCAGACATCCAATCTGCCGCTGTGGCCAATCCATTAACTACAGGATGTACGCCTCCCCCTGCAACATAAAAATCCTTTGTTGAACCAGCTCTTGACCAAATTGCGATACCAATGTACATGGCAAATGTTATCGCTACTAAAATATAGGTCCATACTTGAATACTCATATTAATCCTCGTTTACTTCAAATTCCACATCAAGGCTATTCATCAAACGAACATAGACAAATATCAAGATGACAAAAATATAAATTGCTCCTTGTTGCGCAAACCAAAATCCTAAAGGAAAGCCACCAATTTTAATGGTATTCAATTGGTCTACAAAAATGATTCCTGCCCCATAGGAAACCAAAAACCAAATAAGTAGTAATATCATTAAGTATCTAATATTCCTTCTCCAATATTCCTTAGATCTGCTCATTTTTGAATAATTTATTAATGCAAAGCATCGTTCGAATAGAAATATACATTAATGAATTAGGAAATTCGTTTTATTCAAATGTTTTCTTGATAGAAAAATTTGACAACTACCTCAAGCCGAAAAATTTTGGAACCTAATTTTTTAATTCTTTAAGCTATTTTCGCAAAAAAAAATACTAAGTCTATTGCACCTCCATGAATAAACGTGGAAAGTTCTTAAATGCATTTTCTAATAAAATCATCAAATTAAGGTCAATTAAATCAGAATAAATTCTGAAAGGAAGTATTATACATCAAAGGAATTCTTCAATTTATGTAACTTGTCTGCATGTTAAAAATAGCGATTATTGGTGGAGGTGCTGCTGGTTTTTTCTCTGCTATAAATGCCAAAGAAAACCACCCAAAATCAGAGGTCTGCATCTTTGAGAAATCGAATAAAACACTTTCTAAAGTAAAAATTTCAGGAGGAGGAAGATGCAATGTCACCAATGGCTCTTCTTCTATTAAAGAACTGATGGCCGCTTATCCTCGGGGTTCCAAAAAAATGAAGGGGCTTTTGAAAACCTTTAATACCAACGACACCCAAGAATGGTTTGAAAAAAGAAATGTTCCTCTATACACGCAAGAGGATAATCGGGTATTTCCAGAATCAAACAATTCTGAAAGCATTATCAATTGCTTCATGTCTGAAATTTCTCGATTAAAGATTGAACTTCACACAAGTAAGTGGGTCACTGATATCCAAAAATCTGAAAAATCTATCCAATTAATTTTTTCAGATGGAGAGTGTGACTACTTTGACAAAGTAATAATTGCTACGGGCGGCTCTCCAAAAAGAAAAGGTTTCGAATGGCTTGAGAAACTTGGTCATAACATAGTCGAACCCGTTCCATCATTGTTTACTTTTAATATGCCTGAAGAAAAAATCACTGAGCTTATGGGCGTGGCAGCAAGTTCGGTGACTGTAAAAATCCAAGGATCAAAATTGAAAGCAGAAGGACCACTAATGATCACACATTGGGGAATGAGTGGACCTGCAGTATTGAAAACATCTGCTTTTGGAGCAAGAGAACTTTATGAAAAAAACTACCAATTTAATGCGCAAATTAATTGGGTCAATATTCAAAATCACGAAACTATTTTTAATGAACTTCAAAAGATAGGGAAAGCCAATCCTAAAAAACCATTGATGAAGATAAAGCCGTTCGGCATCCCAAGTCGGCTGTGGAATTATTTGCTTGAAAAAGCAGGACTTGATTTAAACAAAGCGTGGGGAGAATTAGGAAGAAAATCCTTTAATCGCATTGTCACTATAATTTCAAATGATGTCTACCACGTTAATGGTAAAACCACATTTAAAGAAGAGTTTGTAACCTGCGGTGGTATAAGTCTTGATGATATTGATTTCAATACCATGGAAAGCAAAGTGATCCCGAATTTATATTTTGCAGGGGAAGTTATTGACATCGATGGAATAACGGGAGGTTATAATTTCCAAGCAGCATGGTCTACTGCCTTTGTCGCTTCAAAATTAAACTCAAATCTTTCTAATCAATAAAATATCGAATACCTAAACCCATTTCTGTTAATTGGTAATCACTGGTCAGGTTTGGCTCCTTACTAGAGATGGTGGTCAGACCTAAATTTGCAGAAACAGCAAGATGTCTAGTAACCAAATATTCAAAGCCTAAGCCAGCGGTATAATTAATGCCAAATTGAATGTCTTCTTGTTTTCCAAGATCTATAGGAATTCCTTGCTTATTTAATGTAAAACCTTCATTCCAATTAAAAACATTGGCTTCAACCCCTCCAGATAATGAAATTACAATACCTCCTAAACTCTGATGAAGATTTAATTTTAAAGGAACAGAAATCAAATTGGTCTTGTTGTAGATCTTCATATTTCTTGACACTCTTTCCTTGTATTCTCCTTCAGAAAAATTATTAACGGTTCCTTCGGGTGTTATTACAATTTCTGAAATATATTGTCCATTTTTTGACTGAAGATATTCACCCTGCCATTCGAACAATTCATTTAGGCGTGTATATTGCAAACCTGTGCTTAGTGATATTCTATTCGAGAGATGAAAATTTAAAAATAGATTTGACCTGATTGCTTCTAAGTCGCTCAAAGTTTCATTTCGCAAAGCCACATATTCTTCATCACCTTTTCTTGCAATAGACATGATTCCATAAGATCCAACTGTGGCCAAACTCCATTTCGGACTTATCGCACTTTTGACTTCTACAGATTTGCCCCCCCCAGCTGAAAGATTTAAAAACATTGACTCTTTTTCTTTAGGTTTTAATTCAAGTTCAATGATCCAATGATCTTCCAATTGATCTAATTTAGCAATAGCTATTGATTTAGTTCCTATTTTATTTGAGTCTAAGGATTTAAACTTTTCTTGTTTTACTTGTTCAACTAATAAATTCGAATCTAACTTGGTATTATTATCGACAAATACAACTTTTGTTGGTGATTTCTTTACTTCCGTAAAATTATTTTTTTCTCTTGGTCTTAATAAGTTGTTTGCAAATTTTTCATTCCGGTTAATCGAATTTTGTACTAATTCATTTTCTTTCGAAGATTGATGATTATTATTTGCAGCCAAACTTTGTGTATTATTCGTTATTACTTCTGTACTGGCATGTAATTCTTCTGATGGTATCTGCCCAAATTTCAGATCAGTATTTTCGTTATTCAGTTCATTTGCTGTGGGGTTATTTATAAGATAAAGTGACACCATCCCCAATACCAATAAAAATGGAAACAAGAACATCCACAAAGCTCTTTCCTTCTTTTTAGGCTTGATGTTTTCCCAAATTAACTGAGGGTTAATGTCGTCTTCATGGGCATCAAAATGCCTTTTAAAAATATCTTTGTAATCATCTTTCATGTTAAAAACACTTTAGAAAGTTCATTAATTTTTTCTTGGAGAATTTTCTTTGCTCTGGAATATTGAGATCTAGAACTACTTTCTGCTATTCCCATTTTAACTCCAATTTCTTTGTGCGAAAATCCTTCTATTGCATACAAAGAGAAAACTTCTTTGTAACCTTGCGGTAATTCATAAACTATCGCAATTATTTCTTTGTGACTTAATTGACTAACTGCATCTGCATCTAACAATGTATATTCTTTTGCTTCTTCAAGTGCAGACTCAAGCTTTTTATATTTTTTTTGATTTTTAGTTAAAGCCTTATAAATTAGAATTTGTTTCATCCAAGCATATAATTGTGCTTCATGAGTTCCCTTAAATTCAGAGATTTTTCGAAACAATACCACAAAAGTATCTTGTAAATTATCTTGAGCTTCTTGCAGGGTGGATGCGTATAATCTCGAAACCGACATTAATTTCTTTGAATAGGAGAACACCAATTCCTTGTATGCTTTTTCTTCTCCTTGTTTTAATCGTTCGACGAGATTAGTTACATCCATTCATTTTTCTAATGTTATTTCAAAAATCAAGGGAATTACATCTCCTGGATACAATCCTGGATCATACACATCTGGTTCCTCAAGAAATTCTCCGGTTAGGCTTATTACTTCGGACCCTCCCTGATTTTGTGATAAAAAGTTACATTCTCCCATGATACTAAATCCATGGTTTAAAAATTGAATATAATAGCTAGCTGTATTTTCTCCGATATCGTTTTCAAATTCTGCCCAAAATATTGGTGATAAATTTGGATTTGGAATATTGGATGGTATCGCAAAAATTGAAATAAATTCTATTTGAGGAATATTATCATCATCATAATAAGATTGAACATAGTAAACATAATTACTAGAATCTTGGGATATCCAATCTACCCCATTATAATAAATTGAAACATTTGTTTCATAAAATGCATTACAAGTATATAAAAGTATATTATCATTAAATCCTACAAAATTGATTGGGTAAGCCTCACTAATTAATCCTTCAGTTACATCAATCCCATATAATTCAACCCAAGTATCCATTCCACAACCAGGAATTTCTGCATAAAAGCTTCCATCATTTTCCACTTCAATAGTGCTTTCAAAATTATTGCCAACGACCAAAATATATCCATTTTCAGTTTGTTCGTTTTCACATGAAAATAAATATCCACTTATTATGACATTTGCAACATTGGCATCTACATCCAATATCCCCAATGAATGATCATTTGAAAATGAGCCAAGATCAATATCTTGCAATGCAAATCCACAATGGTCTATTATTTCCAAAAGTAGGCTCGCATCTCTAGGAACTTTTCCCGTAAAAAAGCCTCTTTCTCCAGTATATCCATAAGCACAAAATCCACTATCTAAATCTGTAATTTTTAATTGTCCATTTTCATAAGCTACTCCATCGATTTCAATGTAACCATCAATTTCAACCAAAGGATAAGGTGCATCACAATTCCAAAAAGAAAAATGACCAACTTCGCCAATATAATAACCGTTTTCCAGGTTTGCCTCTCCTTCTTCAATCCAATTTCCTGAGATTTCATCAAAATGCCATAATGGAATGGTAGAAGGTGCTGTTGATAAAAGTTCAGTAGGCACTTTCATTTGGATCACAGCTTGCTGTCCTTGAGGCAAATCTAAATATTCTCCATTCGTACTTAACAATTCTACTCCCATCATTCCGTAGCTTACCAATACATTTGACTCTCCTGCTTGATTAAGCCCAGTCAATTCCCCAGGCATCTGATCATAAGTTTCTCTTTTAGTAGGATCTAACCATTTAGCAAAAACCTCTACATCACCATTATATGCTTGTCCATCAGATTGCAAATAGGTTCCAGCGGGTAATTCAACTTTTGAAGGGCCAATTTCTAAGGATCCTCCATCAGAAGTATGAACTTCGCCAACAGCTGTTTTCTCCAATAACTGAACACGCACAGTCACTTTTTCCTCTAAATCTGTAGAAAATTTTCTTGATCCATTGAAGTACCCCTCTTTCTGCACTTGTACATATGAATTATTTTGGCTCATCAACTCATTTTCAAATGAGAAAAGTCCTAACTCATTGGTCGTTGTTTGTAGATTACCCAGAAATACTTGAGCATCATTGATAGGATCGCCATTTTCGTCTGAAACTAGCCCAACAACACTACTTTCTACTGTAACATTGGGCTTGTCATCAAGAACTGGAATTTCCATTTCATCGATATTCTCCCTTTGGCAGGAAATAACCCCAAGTATAAGTAAAAAGAAAAATAATATTCTTTTCATATAGAATTTGTTACTTAGTGAGACAAATATAGTCTTGTCTCTGATAATATATTTGGCTTTGAGAAGAAACGCTGCATGTCTATTTGAGTTTCGGACATTGATCATAAATTCACATTGCTACAGATTATGCAAAGAGGTCAGGAGACCTTTTGCCTGTTCACATACATAATAATC
>JAHDIE010000031.1 GCA_020630955.1 Saprospiraceae bacterium | reverse complement strand
CAGACTATTGGACCATTTGGTCCATTTTCTATAATCCAAGGATTAACAGTAAAGTTGCCTTCTGGATATGTCCTGATAAATGTATTTTGGCAAAATACATTAAGAGGAATTAAAAAAATAAAACATATCCAAAAAGGGAACTTTTTCATGATTATAATTTTATAAATCGCAGGGAATCTGGCACATAATATTTGAATATTATTTTGACCAGACAATAGAAAAAATTAACAATTTTAATTTAAAGTAATCTGTGAATCAATCCCTAGTTCAATATTTTATTGAAAATTACATCTTCATTGTCCTAATTTATAATTAGTTCAATATTTAATAGCAATATTTTCATTTCACTTTTACGTCCTTTTTTAAAATACAGTATCTTCCTTATGTACTGATGAATATCCAGCAAGTCATATCAAAAGCAAAGAAAAACAATCAGGTGGCATTTCGCACCTTGTTTGACACTTATAAGACAAGCATGTTTACTACCAGCTTTCGGATAACAAACAATAAAGAAGAAAGTAAAGACATCATTCAAGAATGTTTTCTTAAAAGCTTTCAAAAATTAGAAAACCTAAAAGATGCTCATCATTATGCAGGATGGCTAAGAAGAATGGTGATTAACGCTAGTTTAAAATATATCAAATCAAGAAAGATCAGTTTTGAGATTTTAGATAGCGATGTTGAAGCAATCAATGAGGATGAATGGTATAAAAATGTTTCTTGGCAAAAATTGAAAGAGGAAATTCAAAACTTGTCAGATGGGTGTCGAACTGTTTTTACTTTATATGCTTTAGAAAATCATAAACATCGAGAAATCGCAGAAATTTTAAACATAAATATTTCAACATCTAAGAGTCAATACAAATATGCTTGTAAGGTGTTAAAATCTAAATTGACGAAATACATTGATCATGGGATTTAAAGAACATCTACAAGATAATTTAGCAAACTTGGAGCACGAGGTCAACATGGATGATGTTTGGCAAGGAATAGAACAAAGCTCTCAATCAAAAGATATGCCTTTCGGCAAATATTTTCTGTTATTTGGTTTAGTCTGTGTTGTCATTATTGGATTCTACTATATCAAAGGGACCAGTAATAAAGATAGCTTAGCCACATTTACGGAAGTGGAAACACCAATTCTCTTCGCAAAATTTGACTCCGAACATTCTGCTGACAGATCACACTTACTTAATGAAACCATAGAAAACGAAAAGGATGAAATGCAGATCGCAAAAGCGCTCATCTATGTTATTGAAAATGACGAAAGCTTGCAAGTAAAATTAACTGCAGCGAGAGCATTGAAAAATTATACACACCTTGAAAATGTAAGAATTGCTATCATCAAACAGATGACTCAGACAAACGCAGATTATCTAAAAATTACTTTAATCAATCTTCTGACGAAGGGAAATATAAAAGACGGCATCCCTGCATTGGATCACCTATTGAGTGATCAACAAACAGCAAAGCTAGTCAAATTAGAAGCTGAGAAATCAAAATTAAAGCTTATCGAATTGTGAATTTCTCAGCCATTATTTAATTCTTTAAAAATGAAAAATGAAAATTAAGAACGTAATAATATTGGCCGGTGTATTTAGTTGTTCCTTATCAATTACACCACTGTGTGCTCAAATTTATACCGAAATTCCCCATAATGGACAAGATATCGCCATCGAAGGATTGGCTGATGAGATAGACATTATTGGTCATGACAAATCTAATGTTATTCTTTACGAAAACTATGCATCAAATTCCAAATTAAAACATAAATACAAAAAAGGAAAGTTGTGGATTGAATTACAAAATAAAAATGCTGATTATCAAATTTATGTACCAAAAAGTAACTCGGTGAAATGCAATCTTTATCCAATATTCTATGAAGGATCCGAGGTCAATGCTCTTGATAATTTCAAACAATTATCTATCCATAATCTTGAAGGTAATATAGATGTTGTAGCTGATGCATATCATGTTAATCTCAACAATCAACAAGGGAATGCGGCTATCGTAACCTATGGAAATATCAATGCTATTTTTCCAACGCGGAACTTAAATCAAAAAGTGGTCTTAGACACTTATCTAGGAAGCATTGATGTTGCTTTAAACAGTGATGGAATCTATAAACTCCAAACAGAAGCTGGTGACGGTTTGGTTGAAATAGACAAGGCAATACAATTGGATGACAATAGTACTCAATACATTAATTTACATTCAGAAAAAGGAATCAAGATTCATGTTTCTTCTCTACAAGAATACCAAGCTCTATTCAACAATTGTCCCATAAAATATATTCTTGATCCATCACGAACTGATCATGTAAAAGGAATAGGAAAGCTTTTATCTCAAAAGAGAGTGTTATCATCAAGCTACAATTCAATTGTTGTTGAGAATGGGATACAGTTACACATAAATACTAGCCATGAAGATTTCGTCAAGGTCATTGCTGAAAAAAATATTATTCCAATGGTTGAGACAAAGATCAAGGCGGGCGTATTATATATTCAGCTGTCCAATCCTCTTGAAACATCCAAAGGTGTAAAGGTAGAATTACATACAAGCAATGATCAGGTTATGGAGTTGTTAAGTAAAAGTGGGAGTTATACAAATTTTGACACCAAAAATTTACAACGATTGAATTTGACAGTTATGGGAGGGTCGGAAGTAGAGTTGTCAGGAAAAGTGGCACATGCCGATATTTTTGTAAAAGGTGGCAGTATCCTTCAGGCTCAAAATTGTCAAATCGAAAATCTAAACATATTGGCTAAAAGTGCTTCGGAAGCAAAGGTCAATGTAAGCAACAAGCTCAATGCAACCGCTGACAATTGGGGTAAAATCTTGTATAAAGGAAACCCAAAAGAAAAAACAATTGACTTGCTTGGTGAAAAAAGTAAGATTAGAAAAATGAGATAAAATAATAAAGAGAGCTTGTCAAAAGACGAGCTCTTTCAAAATCTCAGCTATTCATTTTTAGCTTCCCCTGAATCACTTTCTTAATAGTTGTCTCTTGAATCTTTGCTTCCAACCAAGAGATAATATCCAAGTATAAAAATGGTCTTTTTTCGTATGGTCTAATTTCTATCTTAGCAAGATTATCTTTTAATTTTATAAATTCTGCTTTAAGATCTCTTGGTAACATCTTAGGAGTTTTTCTAAGAAATTTAATAATCTCTAATTGTGTTTGTTCAAGTTCTTCCATCTTGGAAAGAAATCGATAAAGAGATTTTACTTGATAGCTAACCAAACTTTCATTTCCCAAATCAAAGTTGGCAATAAGATTAAGAATTCTTGCAAAGCTTTGAATGTCTTGTCGAAGGTCAGGATAGTTTTTATTACAGATCACATTAAGGTAATCAATTGCCTTTCCCAAATCACCAATTCCAAAGTAGGTACAACCAATTTTGTAATAAAGAATCAGCATCCGGTGCATGTCCCATCCGAAAGTGTTTTCAACAACAATTGATTCCAATTCTAAAAGCTGATCACTTACTTCGTATGCTGCATTTAGAAAGGTTTTATTTAAAAAATGTGTCCATTTAAAAAGATGAAAAAGAGAAATTTCATTAAACGAAGGTGTCTTGTGTTCGTGTATATCAATTTTTAAAAACTGTTCATATGCTTCATTGAAACGATCGGCTTTTTTCGTTAAAAAGAGTGCATTTAATACATTGTGATGTCCCTTGATGTATGCTGTTGTACTGGTCAGTTTTCTATTTGGATTTTCATCATAAATGTTTACCCATTTTTTTGAATATTTATAACTGTTAGGAAAATCTTGAGCCATGATATAAAACCAAACATAAGATTGGTACAAATAAAGTTTTTGATAGAAGCCAAGTCTTTGTTCATTGTAATAAGGCAGGTGCTCATGCAGGAAAGTGCTGAGATCTTCGTATTCGACATCATTTTTTACAAAACCATTTCTGAGATATCTTCCATAAAGCAATAAAGATAGATTGGATAACTTGTTGGTCAGGTCAATTTGTTCTAGCAATTCATCGGCCTCTGAACTTAACTCATCCGCTGTGGAAGACATAGAACCTGTAATGTGTTGGGACTCAATTTGTTTTTGGAAATATATAATGGAGAGTGTCAAAGTTTCAAAATTTATCTCTTTGGATCGTTTTTTAGCTTTATCAAGAATCTCAAGGCAGGTTTTGTACATCCCTTTGTCGTATAAAATTCTTGCAAAGTCTATCTGTTCCCTAACCTGAATTTCAGCTATTTTATTTCGTTCCAGTAATCTCAGGCAAGAAAGAATTTGTTTGAACAAATTTGCCTTTAGATTGGATAGTTGAGATTTTTTTAATTCAGGAATTTTCTTGAGAACAATGGCTTCATCAAATCTTTCCTCCTTACTTAACAAGTGAAAAAGTTGCATAAATTTGGGATCACCTTCTGAGCCATTTCGGTTGGCAAACAGTCTAAAACTCCTTTTCTCAGCCTTGGTAAGACTATTGATGAGGGTTACTAATTTGTCAGATGGAGATTTAATGATCAAAGCTTTCACATTTTTCTTAGACTAAGTTAAGTTTTTAAACTTCAAGTTCATCTTATTGTTTTAAAACTACTCCAAATTGCTATTTCTCGTAGCGTTTAGTTTTTGTAAATACAATATGGCTATCTTATTAAAGATCAACTAGTTATCTAAAATAAATAGGATTTTAGAAATTGTAATTAAGCTGAAAGTTGGTTTTTCTCTGATTTATTAAGCCAGTACTTTAGAATATAGCGGATTGGAAACATTCGTATTTATTCTCATTTAATCAATAAGATACTGCATGGAGAAGATTCAAATTTTTGACACTAGCCTTAGAGATGGCGAACAGGTACCAGGTTGCAAGTTAAATCCAAATGAAAAAATCATCATTGCTAAAGAGCTCGCCAAATTAGGTGTTGACATAATTGAAGCTGGTTTTCCAATTTCGAGTCCAAATGATTTTAAGGCTGTAGACATGATCTGTAGAGAGATATCAGATAAAACAATCTGTGCATTATCCAGGGCTGTTGAAAAAGATATTGAAGTTGCGGCAGAATCATTGAAGAATGCAAAAAGACCCCGAATCCATACAGGAATAGGCACCTCAGAATTGCACATCAAGTATAAATTCAACACCACCCCGGAAAAGATTATCCAAAGAGCTATTTCAGCAGTCAAGTATGCCAAAACTTTTGTTGAAGATGTTGAATTTTATGCAGAAGATGCGGGCAGAACAAACAATGAATATCTTGCAACTGTCATAGAAGCTGTTATTAAGGCAGGTGCAACCGTAGTCAACATTCCCGATACGACAGGATATTGCCTACCCAATGAGTATTCAGAAAAAATTGCATATCTGCGAGATAACGTCAAAGGGATTCACAAGGCGGTCATTTCTACCCATTGCCACAACGATTTAGGTATGGCAACCGCAAATAGTATTGCAGCGATAGAAAATGGGGCTAGACAAATTGAATGTACAATAAACGGTATAGGTGAAAGAGCAGGCAATACTGCTTTAGAAGAAGTAGTGATGACCATTAAGCAACGTCTGCATGACAAGTTTTACACTGATGTAAATAGCACACTGCTCAATAAATTAAGCAAAATGGTTTCAGAAGGAATGTCCATGATGGTACAGCCAAATAAGGCCATAGTTGGAGAAAATGCATTTGCTCATTCTTCTGGAATACATCAAGATGGAGTGATTAAGAAAAGAGAAAATTATGAAATCATCAACCCACTTGATGTAGGTGTTGACCATTCTTCTATTGTCTTGACCGCAAGAAGCGGAAGAGCTGCACTTGCCTATAGGGCGAAGCAAGTAGGATTCGATTTGTTTAAAACTCAATTGGATGTTGCTTATAATAAGTTTATCAGTATTGCTGATAAACGTAAAGAAGTAAACGAGGAGGATCTCACTTCTATGTTGACAGATCTATTTGAGAATAACTTTAAAGAAGAGTTGAATCCAATCACAGTGAGATGAATAGATTAGGAAAAAAAGAGCCTAAAACACTCTTCGACAAAATATGGGATGCACATGTTGTCAAACAGGTTACAGAAGATCGTCAGGTTATTTATATTGATAGGCATTTTATACATGAGGTGACGAGCCCTCAAGCATTCAATGGTCTAAGACGAAGATCGATTCCAATTTTCCGAAAGGATAAAATAACTGCAACAGCTGATCACAATGTTCCAACAAAGAATCAACATCTTCCAATTGTTGAGCCCAACTCTAGAAAGCAAGTAGACACTTTGATAGATAATTGTAGTGAGTATAATATACCACTCTATGGCTTGGGACATGAAAAGCAAGGAATTGTACATGTTATTGGGCCAGAACAAGGATTAACAAAACCAGGTATGACCATTGTTTGTGGAGATAGCCATACTTCAACACATGGAGCTTTTGGATGTATTGCTTTCGGAATCGGAACCTCTCAAGTAGAGCAAGTAATGGCCACGCAATGTTTACTTTTGGAGAAGCCCCAAAAAATGAAGATAGAAGTAGATGGTAAACTTTCAAAAGGCGTAACTGCTAAAGATTTAATTCTCTACATTATTTCAAAATTGAGCACAAGTGGAGGTACAGGATATTTTATAGAATATACTGGATCGGCAATAGAAACATTGTCAATGGAGGGTAGGATGACTGTCTGTAATATGAGTATTGAGATGGGAGCAAGAGGTGGCTTGATCGCTCCTGATGAGACTACTTTTGATTATTTGAAAAACAGGGAACATGCTCCCAAAGAAGAGCATTGGGAAATGGCAGTAGATTTTTGGAATAATCTCAAGAGTGATGATGGCTGTTCTTTCGATAAGGAGTATCTATTTCATGCAGAAGAAATAAGCCCAATGGTTACTTATGGAACAAACCCAGGAATGGGAATGGGTGTTTCTGATTTCTTTCCACTCGCCACCAACAGAAAGGCAATAGATTATATGGGTTTAAATGACCAGAAGCAATTAATAGGAAAGGAAGTGCAACATGTTTTTATTGGTAGCTGTACCAATGCAAGGATAGAAGATTTACGAGCAGTTGCTTCCTTTGTAGAAGGAAAGCAAAAAGCTGAAAATATCACTGCTTTGATTGTCCCCGGATCCAAGAAAGTAGAACGTCAGGCAAAAAAAGAAGGACTTGACATAATATTTAAAAATGCTGGGTTTGAATTGCGAGAGCCAGGATGCTCAGCTTGCCTTGGAATGAACGAAGACAAAATTCCATCTGGTGAATATTGTGTAAGTACAAGCAATAGAAATTTTGAAGGAAGACAAGGACCAGGTGCTAGAACAATTCTCGCAAGTCCTCTAACAGCTGCTGCTGCCGCGATTCACGGAAAGATTGTAGATGTTAGAGAGTTTTTATAATTGAAAAATATGGAAAAATTAGTTAGTATAAAATCTCAAGCCATACCATTACCTATCGAGGATATCGATACTGATCAAATTATTCCTGCAAGGTTTTTAAAAGCAATAAATAGGGAGGGCTTTGGAGAAAATCTATTTAGAGATTGGCGATTTGATCAAAACGATCAACACAAAGAATCATTTGTTCTAAACAATCCTGATTATGTTGGAAGTATTTTAGTGGCTGGTAAAAATTTTGGTTGTGGATCAAGTCGTGAACATGCAGCTTGGGCTTTGTACGATTATGGCTTTCGCGTTGTTATTAGTAGTTTTTTTGCAGATATTTTTAAAGGCAATGCACTTAATAATGGCATCTTGCCCATAGTGGTGGATAATGAACAATTGCATCAAATTTTTCAACACATTGAAGAAGATCATACTTCAAAATTTGAGGTTGACTTGCCATCCCAAGAATTGAAATTCGGAAATTTTTGTATCAAATTTGAAATCGATCCATACAAGAAAGATTGTTTACTAAATGGCCATGATGATATTGACTATTTGCTATCCATCAAGGATGAAATTATTGCTTTTGAAAACAAACAATTGATTTACTAACAAACAACCATGAAAACCATAAACAATATTGCCGTTTTACCTGGTGATGGCATTGGCCCTGAGGTTATTAATCAGGCTATCAAAGTACTGAATAGCATAAAGCAAAAGTATGGGCATCAATGGAATTATAGTTATGCCGATATTGGTTCCATTGCCATAGACAATTATGGAGATCCTTTCCCAGAGGAAACACTCCAGATTTGTCGCAATGCGGATGCAATTTTGCTTGGGGCAATTGGAGATCCAAAGTATGACAATGACCCTTCAGCAAAAGTTCGACCGGAACAAGGATTACTTAAGATGCGTAAAAAACTGGGGTTATTTTCCAACATTAGACCCATCAGAGTTCATCAAAAAATGGCACATATGAGTCCAATCAAGGAGGAGAGATTACAAAATGTCGACTTTGTGATTTTTAGAGAATTGACAGGTGGGATATATTTTGGTAAAAAGAAAAAAGCTAAAAAGTATGCATCAGATTTATGCAAATATTCCAAAAAAGAAATAAAGAGAGTTGCCAAATTGGCATATGAAATGGCCAAAGCAAGAAAAGGAAGACTAACGCTTGTAGATAAAGCAAATGTGCTTGAATCTTCAAGATTATGGAGGGAGGTGATTCGAAAGATGAGCATTAAATACCCTGAAGTAAAAACAGAGTTTCTTTTTGTTGATAATGCAGCTATGCAAGTGATTATTAATCCAGCGCAATTTGATGTAGTTCTATGTAGTAATTTATTTGGCGACATCATTTCTGATGAAGCAAGTGTGCTTGTTGGCTCCTTGGGATTATTGCCTAGTGCTTCACGAGGTAAAAAACACGCCTTGTATGAACCCGTACATGGTTCTTACCCACAAGCTACAGGACAAGATACTGCCAATCCATTTGCGACCATCCTTTCAGTAGAAATGATGCTCAGGGATTTTGGCTATACCGCAGAAGCGGATAATATTGAGCATACATTTAACTTTTGTCTCGAACAGGGTATTGGAACAATAGATATGGGAAAGCAATTTGATCTTTCTTGTTCACAGGTTGGCGATGTTATGAGTGTATTGATTGAAGAAGGAGAAAACGCATTGAGAACGAACAAACTACATGAACGGTTATCGACGATAATTTAATTTATTAAATATTATTTGTAACTTTTCATTAAGTTCTTAATATCTGAAGATCGTTTTCGCTAATCAATTAAGAACTTGAATGCAAAAAATCAAAATTATGAAGCAACTTTATCTATTTTTTATATGTTCCATATTCTTTTCTTGTATTAAAGAAGAGCCTATGGTTACCATCATTGAAATCCAAACGGAGGTTCCTTTTAATCCAGCACTTTTGGAGATTTTTGGGAGTTGGAAAGAACAGAATACTGGCCCATTATCTTGTAATGGAAGTGTTTTGACATTGCAAGACAATAATAAATTCATATTAGATTATGGTGATTGCAATCCTGCTTCATTTTTTAATGATACAGGATTTTGGACAGCCAAAGAAGAAAGCTTCATACTAGAAAGCAACTTAAATTTCTCAGGGTTAAACTCTAAAGTAGAATACTTTATCGAATCGAAAAGCAATACACAAATGCAGACTTATACATTAGATGGAGAGTTTAAAAAATATCAAACCTGGATCAAACAATAGGATCTATATCTTTTAAGGGAATAAGAATTGGATATTAAATTGAGTCCTTGCCCATCTATATCCCCTGAATTAAATATTTCATCATTCATCAATTAGTTTTACTAATTTGTAGTCATGTTGGAAATAAGAAAAATAATTTCTGAATATGACAAAATAGATCATGATCTTGAAAATGTAGCATTAGCGACTGTAATCAATGTAGAAGAATCTGCTTACAGACGAATCGGTGCAAGAATGCTTGTGAGAAGTAATGGAACTTGGATAGGTGGTATAAGTGGTGGATGTCTCGAAGGTGATGCCTTAAAACAATCCCTAAACGCCATTTATAAAAATGAATCCTCTATTGTTATTTATGATACCATGGACAATGACCCCAATCAAATAGGAATTGGACTTGGATGCAATGGTAAAATTGAAGTTTTGTTTAGCCCAATCAATCCTGATGACCCCAATAATGAAATTGAAATATTACGAAAGCTTCTCGATGCTGACAAGCCTTCCATCTTAGCAAAAATTATTTCAGATGATAAAAAGCTTCAAGTGCACACCATACTATTAGATGGTGGTAGTCCAAATTTTGGTTTCGAAGAAATTAATAAAATCCAATTACAAGAGGCCATTAAAATAGTCTTGCAAAAAAGATCACCAAAATTATTTAGCATAAAAACTGATGAAGAGAAATCAGTAAAAGTACTTTTAGAATTTATAAGACCAGAAACACGCTTAATTATTGTTGGTGACAATTATGATGTTGATGCTATGGCAAAGGTAGCCACAGCTTTGGGTTGGAATATTTGGATTGTTGGGAGATTAAAAAAACTAAACAAATCTGTAGTTAAAAAAGTAAAAAAAATAATACCTTTTGAAGACCATGTGAAAGTGATTCCAAATGAATTTACTGCAGTTGTTTTGATGACTCATGATTATCAATGGGATAAAAAAATATTACAACACTTCTTAAAACACAAAACACCTTACATTGGAATGTTAGGTCCGAAGAAAAGAACTCAGAAGATGAATAAAGAATTGACAGACTTAGATATTGAAAAAATTGATGCTGTGCATAGTCCTGCAGGCTTGGATATTGGTGCAGAATCTCCTGAGGAAATTTCAATATCGATTGTGTCTGAAATCATTGCTGTATTCAGAAAAAAACAGGGTTACTCATTAAAATTAAAGGAAGGGCCAATACACGAACGAGGGATATGAACCAGCTAATCGACAAACATAACCGAGTTATAGATTATATTAGAATCGCAGTAACTGACAAATGTAATCTTAGATGTTTTTATTGCATGCCCAACGAAGGAATCGATTTCGTAAAGCAGAATAAATTAATGAGTTATGAAGAACTCCTCAGAGTTGTCAATATTATTTGTGCACAGGGTGTTTCAAAGTTAAGAATTACAGGAGGCGAACCATTTTTAAGAAAGGACCTTATGTACTTTTTAAAAAAATTAAAAAAAATCAATGGTCTTAATAAAATTGCAATTACGACCAATGGAACACAACTACTTCCCTACATCGACGAATTACTAGACTTAGGAATACATAAATTTAATCTCAGTATTGACTCCATCGATAAACAACGATTTCTAAAAATCACCAGAAGAGATTATTTTGAAAAAGTCTGGAATTGTTTCGAAGAGTTGTCCAAAAGAAAAGTTGATTTAAAACTTAACGCTGTAGTTATCAAAGATCAAAATATTGAAGATCTTGTCCCGATGGTAGCGCTAACCAAAGAGAGAAAAATTGCTGTTCGATTTATTGAAGAAATGCCATTCAATGGAATAGGCGCACATTATCAAAAACTAGAATGGAACTATAAAAAAATCCTACAACACCTAGAAAATCACTATGGTAAAGTAGAAAAATTGAAAGACGAAAAAAACAGTACTTCCCTAAATTATAAAATCCCAGGACATCTAGGAAGTTTTGGAATTATTCCTGCCTACTCGAGAACTTTTTGCGGAACTTGCAACAGAATCAGATTGACTCCGATAGGTATGATAAAATCCTGCTTATACGATGAAGGAATTTTTAACATTAGAGATCTAATCAGAGCAGGGGCAACTGACTCACAAATACTAGAGACGATTCAATCAGCCATTGGTCAAAAATACAAAGATGGTTTTGAAGCTGAATCTAAGAGAATATTTTCACCATTGGTCAACGAATCAATGACAACAATAGGAGGTTAATGATAGACATCAAAGAAGCACTAACTATTTTAAAAAATAACAAAGGATCTTTCAATACCGAATTAATCCCACTCTTCTCTTCTACAGGAAGAATTTTAAAAGAAAATTGGTACACAGATAGAGCCTTGCCTCCTTATGATAGAGTTACAATGGATGGTATCTGTATTGCATTCAAAGATTATAAAGCTGGTCAGAGAGTTTTTCAAATTGCAGGAATCGCAGCGGCTGGTGATGAACAACAAACTTTAAGCGAAGCTCATTCCTGCTTAGAAGTTATGACTGGAGCCATTATGCCACTAGGATGTGATACGGTTATCAAATACGAAGATCTACACATCGAAAATAACAAGGCTACTATCGTGGCCGACCAAATAAATGAATCTCAGAATGTTCATTTTAAAGGTTCTGATCGTAAGATCAATGAATTGGTAGTCAAAGAAAACACTTTGATATCATCAGCTGAAATTGGTATGGCCGCCAGCATTGGAAAGACCATGGTAAAAGTTGCAAAGCTACCCAAAGCCATTGCCATTTCAACTGGAAATGAGTTGATTCCAGTTGATCAAACTCCACTAGCGCATCAAATCAGAAAATCTAATGTTTATAGGATTAAAACCGCTTTAGAATCATATCATATCAAATGTGATATCGATCACCTAGATGATCACAAAGAAGTTATAAAAGAAAAATTGCGAGACTATCTTGAAACCTATGATCTTATCTTGTTGAGTGGAGGGGTCTCCAAAGGCAGGTTTGATTTTATTCCCGAAGTGCTGGCAGAATTGGGGGCGCAAAAATTATTTCATAAAATTGCCCAAAGACCTGGTAAGCCATTTTGGTTTGGTCGTTTTCAAAACAAATGCTCAATATTTGCTTTCCCAGGAAATCCTGTTTCTTCATTTGTTTGTATGCAACGATACTTTCTGTTCTGGCTTTCTGAATCATTGGGGGCAGCACTTCGAAAGTCATACTACGCAGCCTTAACTCATGAAGTTGAATTCAAGCCAGACCTTAGTTACTTCTTAGAAGTAAAAATATCTTGTTCTGATGCAGGACAATTATTAGCAACTCCACAAAAAGGAAATGGATCTGGAGATCTTTCAAATCTTGTGGAAGCAGATGCAATTATAGAATTACCAAGAGGGAAAAATAGATTTAATAAAGGTGAAGTCTATCCCATTTATCTCTATAAATAGCTACAGCAATTTCAGTTTCTTTTTGATAGTATGATAGGTTTCTTGATCATTTACATTTTCCATAAAATAGTTATCTCCAACATGAATCTCTTCAATCTCTGAATTGATCAAGACCTTTCTAGGACAAGAATATCCTTGGCTTAAAAATTCTAAAAGAACTGGATAAGCGCGAGGTTCCCAGATGGTAATTAATGGCTCAGGAAATTTTGTTTTTGGATTGTGAAAACATGTTGCAAGCTTTGACGAATTTCTATTTTCGATCAACATTTTAAGTGCATCATTATCCATCATTGGAAGATCACAGGCCAATGAAATCCATGCTTGGTTTGGGAACACTCTAAAAGCAGATAGAATCGCACCATAAGGACCAAGTCCAGTAAAAGTATCCTTTATTACTGGGTAAGCTTCTGTACCTAAAACTTCTTGTTTTTCGCTGAAGGAAAAGAAGACCTTTTCACAAAAGTTACTCAAAATATCAGCTTCATGTTCCCTTTGCGCCTTTCCATGATAATTAATGGTACCTTTATCATAACCCATTCGAACACTTTTCCCGCCTGCAAGGACCAAGCCATTCAATTTTGGAATATATCCTCTTGCATCCTCCAGTATGATCCCAACCAATTTATCAATTTCTGTGATATCTAAAATCGACACCTTTTCAGATCTGAAAGGTTTGATGAAATCATGCAATTGTTGGTCTTTGTTTTCAAGGACGATCACTCTTAGGTCTGTAAGACGATCTAGTTTTCGACTTAGAGATTCCTTTTTCCTTTCATTGATAAAAACTATCTGTTTGTCTCCCTGAAAATGATTCCCATTAACCAACAGCATATCCAAGGACGAGAAGTATTTTTTATTTTGCTTTTGGGCAAACTCTACAGTCGATTCAATGTGAGAATATGCTTGTTTATCTTGATAATATACACTAAAAGGGTGCTCTTGATGGATCTCTTGATGAGAAGCATCGATATAACCCAAACGTAAGCTCTTCGAAAGTTCAGATGCTAATTTTGATGCAAAATCATTGATGATGCTACAGGGTGCCCCAAGCAATGCCCATTCGTTGGTATGAAATTCACCTCCAATTGGTTTAATTAGTTTGGTATGTTTGGTATGCTTTTTATTTTCTTTCAAAGTCACTTTTCCCTCCTGTTTTCTTCATTAATTTTATTTGCTCAATTATGATATTGTGCGAAAAACCCTTGCACATATCATAAATGGTTAATGCAGCCACACTCGCGCCTGTCAATGCTTCCATTTCCACTCCTGTTTTGCCGCTTACTTTTACAAGGCAATCAATTTCTACTTTTCTTTCTTCGTTTACACAAATGTCAACTGATGCCTTGTTAATTGAAAGTGGGTGACACAATGGGATTAGCTCACTTGTCTTTTTTGTAGCCATTATTCCAGCAAGAATAGCTGTCTGAAAAATTGGTCCTTTTTTCGTTTGAATTTCATTGTTTTCCAGTTGGGATAAAATTTCATCATCAATAACCATGGTTGCTCTTGCCATAGCAGTTCTTTCTGTCCTTGGTTTATCACCAACATCCACCATTGATGGATTACCTTCCTTGTCTAAGTGTGTAAATTTCTTCATACGAGATAAAGATATTGTTTTTCAGCCTTCTCTTTATATCATTGTATCTCATTAAGTCCAAATTAAGTCGTATACTCGGATTAGATTATGAATGAGATACTTATTCTAGCAATAATTTTCTTTATAGTAGCTACTGTATATTCTTCGGCCGGTTTTGGTGGTGGTTCGAGTTATTTGGCAGTTTTAAGTTTTTTCCCATTGGTATTTACTGACATTAGAATGACTGCTTTAATTTGCAATATTGTTGTTGTTGGTTCATCTGTTATTCTTTTTTACAAGCACCAATTAATAAATTGGAAGAAACTACTACCTCTTATCATTGCAAGTGTTCCATTGGCATATCTAGGTGGTCAATTACTTATCAGCGAAAGAGTGTTTTTTATCATCTTGGGAATAAGTTTATTATTTGCTTCGTTGGCAATGATCTTTGACAAAGGTCAAGAAACTTTTAAGTTACCCAAATATTTCAATGGGGTCATTGGAGGGGCAATCGGTTTTCTCTCTGGGCTTGTAGGGATAGGTGGAGGCATATTTCTTTCACCAATTTTGCATCTCAGCAGATGGTCAAAACCCAAAGTTATTGCCGCAAGCTCAGCAGTATTTATTCTCTTCAACTCAATTTCTGGAATCTTAGGTCAATATGTCAGCTATGGTTTCAATCTTGAACTAAATAAAATATTAGTATTGATCTTTGCAGTTTTCCTAGGAAGTCAAATTGGTGTCCGCTTGACTATTTTTAAGTTTAAGCCAATGTTTGTACGCCGAACTACTGCAGTTGTAATTTTTATAGTTTCCCTAAGAATATTATTTAAATATCTTTGATAAAAATCAATTCAACGGTATGAAAATTCTTTGTTTTGGGATCGCGAAAGATATAATCGGTACATCTGAGTTAATCTTAGATGAGCATCAAATAACTGTTGCTCAACTTAAAAATCAACTCAATGAAAAATATCCCAAACTGCTTGAATATAAATCCTACATGATTGCCATCAATCAAGAATATGCCAACGATGAATCTCTGATTTCTATTAATGATGAAATTGCCTTAATTCCTCCAGTAAGTGGCGGCTAAAAGCATTGACATACAAATTCTACAAGAGCCATTGTCCATTAACAATTGCTATAATTTTGTACTTAACGAAAAGTGTGGAGGCATTGATCTTTTTGTCGGTACTGTTAGGAGATGGAATAAAGGAAAGGAAGTAAGCCATTTATTCTTTGAATCCTACCTTCCTATGGCAAGGAGAGAAATGAATAAAATTGCAGTTCAAGCAATTGATCAATTTGGGCTTGAAAAAATAAGCATGCATCATAGAATTGGTAAAGTTGAATTGGAAGGGGTCGCTGTTATCATTGCTGTTTCCTCCAAACACAGAAAAGCAGCTTTTGAGGCATGTAAATTTGCTATTGACTCTTTAAAATTAAGTGTTCCAATCTGGAAAAAGGAATATTTAACAAATGGGAGCCATTGGGTAAATTCTAGACCCTAAGTTAAGCTGTTCTTATATTTTTGAAATGCTTTGAAACCACCTTTCAAACTATATATTAAAAATCCTGGGTCATTTGACAATAGTCTATCAACTACAATTTTAGAGACTTCCCCACTTCTACAATACAAGACATTCTTTTTCAGCTTGTCCAAATCTAGAATTGCAATCTCATTTTGTTCCACATGAATCGTTTGATGATCAATCAATTGATTTTCAGATTTGTTCATTATTGAGATCAATTGAATATCGCTTCTTTCTTTCAATAGATCCATTAATTCTATTTCTATTACATGCTCACTAGATGGTGTTGAATAATCGCATTGATCAAATAGCTCCTCCAAATCTTTCTTCCAATTTTTCTTTAAATTTAAAATCATCTGCCTTGAAGTAAGAATATCGTAGGTCAACAGTTTCCCTTGTAATGAATCACCAATGTCGAGTATAAATTTTAGTGCCTCGTTTGCTTGGAGAATTCCGATCATTCCTGCTATCGTACTTAACACTCCAAGCTCTGCACATACAGGTACATTTAAATCTGGAATTGGAAAGATATCTCTTAGATGAATATCTGTTTCATTTCTGTTGCTAAACAAAGAAAGGTATCCTTCATATTTATGAATCGCTCCATAGACCAAAGGGATTCCTTCGAGTGCACAAAAATCGTTGACCAAATATTTACACATCTGATCATCTGAGCATTCAAGCACCAAATCAACACCGGTTAACAGCTCATCAATATTATTTTTTGCTAGTTTATTCTCAATACTATGTACTCTTACCTCAGGATTTAAACTTTTCATTCTCTCCTTTAGAATGGTAACTTTTGATCTAGAATCATCGGAAGAATAAAATACTTGCCTGTGAAGGTTTGAAATATCAGGAATATCGCCATCGATAATCGTCAATTGACCAATACCTGCACCTCCAAGATAGACAGCGGCTATTGCACCCAAGCCTCCACAACCAACAATAGCAATATGACTTTGGGTCAACTTTCTTTGCCCTTCCTCCGCAATCTCGGGTAGAATTGTTTGTCTTGAATATCTTTCGTTCACAATTCAAAGATAGAGTTTATGAAAAAAGAAAGGGAAGCAAATTTGCCCCCCTTCAATATAATTGTTGTATCATTCTTTCCTTCTAAAAAAATAGCTGGTTATAGGAGTAGAATTTGAATTCCCAGTCGAATTGACATCGATTAACTCCCAACCATTATTTTCAAGATAATTTATAGCATCTATGTTTGAATTAAAAGCTCTTATATCACCCCGCTTATCGGTTACAATGGAACCTCGATTTGTTCCCCACTTAATATGTTGTCCATAATCAATGGTAATGGTAACTTTCCTAGAAAACAAATTTCCATAAGCCACTAATTGAACTACCTTAACTTCTTGCTTTTCATTTATATTAACACCATCTACGATGACCTGCGATTGTGCTTGATTTACTAAAAGAAAGCTAGTGACCAAGCCTAAAATAATTATATTCTTCATGGTAATTTTCTATTCATAACAACTTTAAAAGGATCAAAATTTTATTTAAATAAAAATTAAGAATCTTTTAGCATTTCTATTCTTTAGAAAGAGCATTATCTACGGAATATTTCCCACTACCAAGAAAGAAAAGAGAAAGATAAATTGCGAAATATATCAATGCTAGTTCTTTTTTACCAAAAGGATCAGATCCATGGATTACAAATGCAGCGACTAGCATAGTAAACATCAAGGGGATGCTTGCCGCTCTTGTTTTTAATCCTATCAGAATTAATATTGCACAAACAAATTCAGCAAAAACGGTTAGACCTAATGTTATGCCAGGACCAAAACCAAAAGGATCAGCAAACTGGATTGGTGCACCTGCAAAAAGCTTCATTAATTTTGGAACTCCATGGGCCAACATAAATCCTCCTCCAACAATTCTCAACCATAAGATTGGAAGACTAGCGCCAGGAAACAAAACACGACTCGAAAATATCTCTTTCATTCTTGTTATTTTATTCACACCAAGTTAAAAAATTCTCAGTTGATTTACTAGTGAATCGAACAGTCAATACATGCTTAATACCAATTGATCATAAGATGTCAATAGCATGTTAATTGACCTTGAAGTATTAATAGAATATATCCTTAATGTTTTAACTTTGTCTAAGTATGAAAAGTTACCAAAATGCCTTAGTACTCCTATTCTGTTCGTCCGTAGTATTAAGTCAACAAAATTATTTAGAAGAGAGCATACCTAATCTTCAGGTCCTGCAGACTTCTGAAAATATAGTACTTGATGGGGCCCTAAGTGAAGAAATTTGGAAAAGTTGTACTCCTGCTACCAATTTTTCTCAATATTGGCCTTCTGACACGATACCTGCGAAAGGACAAACAGAAGTTTCTTTTGTCTACGATGAAGAAAACTTGTATGTGGGTATTATATGCCATAGCATCGGAAATCGCTTTATTACAGAATCGTTAAAAAGAGATTATGGCTTTAGAAATACCGACAACGTAAGTATCATGCTTGATACCTATGCTGATAACACCAATAGTTTTATGTTTGGAGTCAACGCCTTTGGAGCCATTCGAGAGGCAAATATTACGAATGGGGGCAGAGTAAGAAACGATTTTGATAATAGTTGGGACAATAAATGGTATGGTAATGCAAAAATTTATGATAAAAAATGGATAGCAGAATTAAAGATTCCTTTTAAAGCGATCCGATTTACGGAAGGAAGTGATCAATGGAGAATTCAGATATATAGATATGATTCTCAGCACAATGAAATGACAACTTGGATTCATCTTCCTAGAAACCTCATTTTGATGAATATGTCATACATGGGAAATCTTAACTGGGAAAAACCATTGGAAAAGCCAGGAAAAAACTTTACTGTCATTCCATATATCATTGGTTCAAGTTCCAGTAATTTTGAAGATGAAATCAAAGATCCAACCAACAAATTTAATTTTGGAGGTGACATAAAATTAGGAATCAACTCGAGTCTAAATTTGGATCTTACCATAAACCCAGATTTTTCCCAAGTAGAAGTTGACCAACAAGTTACTAATCTAGATCGCTTTGAAATCTTTTTCCCAGAAAGAAGACAATTCTTTATTGAAAACGCAGATTTGTTTAGCAAATTTGGAAATCGTCAATTGAATCCTTTTTTCAGTAGAAGAATAGGAGTAGCTATTGATACTAGTACTGGAGTGAATATTCAAAATCCCGTTCATTATGGAGCACGATTGAGTGGCAAGGTCAATGATAATCTCAGGATAGGGGTCATGAATATGCAGACTGCTTCAGACCCTCAAAATGATGTTCCAATTTTTAATTATAGTGTGATTGCAGCTCAGCAGAATGTATTTTCAAAGTCAAATATTGCATTTATCGCATTGAATAAACAAGCGCTAAAACCAGAAAATTTTGGAGGAAGCTTAGATCCATACAATAGACTAGGAGGAATTGAGTATCGATACTTTTCAGAAAATGACAAATGGTATGGCAAAGCATCTCTTATGAAAGTTTTTTCATCTAGTGAAAAAGAAAATGATTGGGCCAATTTTATTCGATTTGGTTACACGATTAGAAAATTTACAATAGAGTGGGAACATAGTTTGATTGGTGATGGTTTTGATGCTGAGCTTGGATTCGTCCCTAGAAGAGATATATACAGCATAAGTCCACAAGTTCGGTTCAATTTCTTTCCCCAAAATAGCCCCGTATCAAGATATAATTTGAGCTTTAACACCAACCAAGTATACAAACTTGGTAAAGAACTAGGCACCATCGTCAATGACTTTAGGCAGATAGATGCCAATTATCAAGCAAGATTTGATATTGAATTTAATTCTACCGCTAGGATAAATACTCGTTTATCCTATTCAAATATATTTTTACTAAATGACTTTGATCCCACCAGAGTACAAGAAGATGATGTATTCTTGAGCTCAGGAACAGATTACCAATTTACCAACCTTACACTTTCTTATAGCTCTGATCGAAGAAAGTCTCTTAGTTATATGATCAATTCAACCATTGGTCAATTCTTCAATGGTAATCGATATGGTATAAACACAACATTAAATTATCGATATACTCCATACGGAAATGTTTCATTGAATATAAATTACAACAGAATAAATCTAGCCCATCCATTTGTTCCAACAGATCTTTGGCTTATTGGACCAAAATTTGACTTAAGCTTTTCTAAGAAATTATTTTTAACCACCTTCGTGCAATACAATAACCAGCTCGATAACTTGAATATAAATGCAAGATTACAATGGCGGTATAAACCTGCATCAGATTTATTTCTAGTATATACTGATAATTACCTTACTGATCAATTTGATCAGTTTGCTGTCAGAAATAGAGCAATAGTATTGAAAATCAATTATTGGTTAAGCATATAAAACAAAAATGGACATTTTTAAAAAACATATTGCAGACAGTAAAAATTATGTAGGAGGTAAATCTGCAGAAGAAGTAGGTGGAGGTAGAAAAATGCATAAGATGTCTTCCAATGAAAATGCCTTGGGAATATCTCCGAAGGCAGTGGCTGCTGCAAAATCTGCTTCTGAAAATCTATATTTATACCCTGATGGAACGCCCAAAAGGTTGGCAAAAGCTATCGCTCAAAGCTATAATAATCAAATAGATCCTTCACAAATAATCATTTCTGATAGCGGATCAAGTGTAATTGAAATCATTACTAGAGGCTTCCTTAATGAAGGAGATGAATACATTGTCACCAATCCTACATTCCAACTCTACCGAATACTTGGTATTAAGATGGGTGCTAATCTGGTGGATGTAAGACTTCAAGGAGATAATTTCTCTTTGGATGTAGAAGGCATTCTTAACGCTATTACAGATCGAACAAGAATAATATACATTACCAATCCTAATAACCCAACTGGTACAATATTTCCTGAGGAGCAATTGGATGTTTTATTTGATAAGCTTCCTGATCATTTGGTCGTTGTTTATGATGAAGTTTATGAGAAATATGTTGAAAATCCAAAGTACTCTTCAGCCATGAAATGGATACTTCAAGGAAAGAATATGATTGGGCTTAATAGTTTTTCAAAAATGTATGGCATGGCTGGAATGAGATTGGGTTATGGCTATACGACTCCTAAACTTGCAGAGTACCTCACTAAATTAACCAAACCATTTTCAACGAATAGAGTAGCTTTGGAAGCAGGTATAGCAGCTGTACAAGACACTGAGTTTTTACAAAGATCGATAGAACATGTTCATAAAGCAAAAAAGTACCTTTACAATGAACTCGATAGGATTGGAGTAAAATATTGGAAATCCGAAGCCAATTTTATACTAATCAAAACAGAAAAATCTCCAGAGCAGCTCGAACAATTTATGGTTACCAAAGACATCATGGTGAGGCCAGTCAATTATTTTGGAGCAGATGGTTGCACAAGAGTCACAATTGGTTTGAATGATGCAAATGAAGCATTTATCAAAGCATTGGAAGAATTTGTGAGGTAGGTTATGGTTTTTTAAAGTGTCTACTATTCATACACAATCTCAACTTCATTAGAAACCGTTCTCGATTGACAAGTAAGGATATAACCTTCCGCAATTTCATCATCTTCAAGTGCAAAGCAAGAATCCATGGTTACTTCACCCTTTGTTTTTCTAGCTACACAAGAGGAACACGCCCCAGCAGTACAAGAATAAGGTGGATTTTTCCCGGCCTCCATAATGCTTTCTAAAATTGTTTTGTCGTTGGAATGTTTTAGCTCAAAAGTTTCTCCATCTAAGGTAACTTTAAGTATTGCTGAACCATCAGATTTTGCAGTTCCTGGACTAGTGCCAACAGCAGGTGAATCTGGGGAAGAAAAGAATTCTTTTTTAATTTGACTTGATTCAAAGCCTTCTACTTGGAGTACTTGTTCTGTATAACTAATAAAATTCCCAGGACCACAAATATAAAACTCATTTTTTCCACTTTTGCTAGGATGATCTGCTAAGAATCTTTTTATCATTTCGTTGTCGATTCTACCCTTTAGTCCTGACCAAGAGATAGTACCTTTTGAAAACAATCCTTTAATACCTGCTTTTTTTTCCTTTTTGGGTTTTGTTAAAGTATAGTTTACATAGATTTGATCTTTATATTCGGTTTGTAGCTTGTCAAGTACATCTCTAAAGATAATATCCTCTTCTGTTCTATTTCCATATAACAAGTAAGCGCTACTCATCGGTTCCTGATCTAGTACCGATTTAATCATGGACATGATTGGCGTTATACCTGACCCTGCAGCAAAGAAATAATAGTCTTTGCGTACATCTGCATTTGGGATCAGTTGAAATTTTCCTTCAGGTTTGTTTACCTTAAGTTCAGAACCCTCCTTGATATTATCTAGCATGTAATTGGATACTTTCCCTCCATCAACTCGTTTTATCGTAAATGCTAAATTATTATCTTGAGGAGAAGATGAAAGACTGTAAGACCTTCTCAATGTTTCTCCCTTGACTTCAGCTTCGATGGTAATATATTGGCCTGCTTTGGGGTTCCATTCCAATCCATTTTCACTAGGATCAATAATAAAGGTGCTCACATTGTGGGTTTCTCTGATAACTTTCTTTATTTTCAGACTATTCATAGATAGATTTCAGTTAATTAATTTAGCGTGTAAATAAACAGATATTCTAATGGATTGGACAAAATTTGATAGAAAAATAAGACTCAATGTTTCTGCCCAACGAATTTACGATTCATGGACAAAAACAAGCGAACTTAAGAAATGGTTTTTAAAAAATGTTATTATTATTAATGGGTCTACGGATGACATTTGCCGGAAAGGCGATCAAGTAAAATGGTATTGGAATAACGTTGATTCAACAGAATTGGTAGAAATATTAGAATCCAATGGCTCAAACAAACTCAGCTTCACTTTCGGTTCGTCAATGATTGTGGATATCAATATTTTCAAAGAGGATCAATTAAATATTCTGCATCTCCAACAACGAAACATCCCAATTGATGATAAGGCCAAAATGAATTATTTTGCAGGCTGCAAAGGTGGATGGACTTTCTGGCTAGCTAACCTTAAGGCCTATCTAGAACATAATATCGTTCTGCATGACACCAAGCTGGGAAATAGAAAAGATCTTTGGGAATTTAGCAACAGCTAAAATTCGCTATTTCAGACACTCAAAAGTAAATACCAATGGTGTATTAGGATCAATAAACCCAGGGAATCCTCTTTCTCCATATGCCAATCTTGATGGAACCAATAAAGTTGCTGACGAACCAGGATTCATCATTGCTAAAGCTTCCTGCCATGCAGGTATCATTTGTTCTGGTCTAAATGTCATCGGCTCTCCCCTTCCATAACTGCTGTCAAATTCTTTTCCATCTAAAGTAGTACCTCGATAATGTGCTGTCACTGAAGTACTGCCTGTATATTTAGCTTCATCCGAAACATTCTCAAGTAAATAATAAAGACCTGATGCGGAACGTGTTACATCGATGTTATTGCTTACCGCATACTCAATCAGTTTATTTTCATCAACCTGATCTACTGTGTTTGGGTTTGAATGATAGTTGGCGTATAACTTTTGGGCTAAAGGACCCTCTGGAATTTTCACTTCCTTTTTCTCGGGAACTATATTACTGGTAGTTGTTGGATTTTTACAACCAAAGTAAACTGTAGTTATTATCAACCAAAATAGTAATGAATTTTTCATAGTTCAAAGGTAATTTATTTAGATCTATTCCCAATCCTTTTTTGAGACATAGACCAATCCATTAAAAGTGGCAACAAGAATGTCATTTTGATTTCTTACATCCACCTTGTACTTCCCAATCTTTCCGTTGTAATGTTCTTCTATCGCTTCCGCAAATAAGACATCGCCTTCAAAAACCTTTTGCAGGTGGTTGATATCGGTGCTTATTGAATAGGCCAATTTCCCTCGAGAATTAGAGGCAAAAGCAAACGCACTATCGGCAAATCCGAAAGATATTCCGCCATGAGCAATCTGAAAACCGTTAAGCATTTCCTTTCTGACAACCATCTTAATCTTAGAATAACCACCTTTAATCTTCAATAGCTCAACTCCAAGCCATTGACTATAATGATCATTTTCAAGCATTCTTTCTTTTACAATTTGTTCTGGGCTAAGCATCTTTTATATTAAATATGGAGATGGACGATACCTTTCTTCTTTATAAATTTGATATAATCCATTGAGATTTGATTTTATTTTTTCCAAACCAATCTCTTTACCCCAAGATATTAATCCTTTTGGATAATTCACACCATACCGCATGGCAATATCTATATCTTCTTCTTTACCAATTCCCCAATATGCGGCGTCCAAAGCTTCATTTATCAACATCGACATGACCCTATCAAAAACAATTTGTTTTTTAGAATTGTCAAGCTCCATTTGCTCTTCAATCGGAATATCATTCGTATAATCATAAAATCCCTTATTGGATTTCCTACCAAGAAAACCAGCAGCCACTAAATTTTTCTGTGCAAAGGAAGGCTTATAGCGCGCTTCATGATAAAATGATTTCCAAACAGTTTCTGTTACTTTAAAATTGATATCATGACCAATAAAATCCATTAATTCAAAGGGGCCCATACGAAAACCACCCAACTCTTTCATAGCTGTGTCTATGGTCAATGGATTTGCTATCCCCTCTTCGTAGATTCTAAGCGACTCGCTATAAAATGGCCTAGCCACACGATTAACAATGAACCCAGGAGTATCTTTTGCTATTACAGGCATCTTCCCCCAATGTTCCATTAAATTAAGACATCTATCTGTGATCTTTTCTTGGGTTTGAACTGCAGGAATTACTTCAACCAACTTCATCAAAGGAGCCGGATTAAAGAAATGTAAGCCAATAAATCTTGAAGGGTTCTGAACTCCTGATGCTAAAGATGTGATTGATAAAGAAGATGTATTACTTGCTAAAATACATTCTTCAGAAACATATGATTCAATTTCTTGAAACACTTTTTGTTTAATATCAATCTTCTCAATAATCGCTTCTATAACCAAACCTGAGTCCACTATTGAACTTAATGTTTCAATGCCATAAATTCTACCAAATATTGCAACGGCCTCTTGGTCGGTTATTTTCCCTTTTGAGGCAGATCTATTTAAAAAATGCTGTATTTTTTTTAATGCAGCGGACACTGCTTCATTGTTATTATCATAAAGATAAACCTCGTGTCCTGCTGTTGCTGCTACTTGAGCAATGCCCATCCCCATGGATCCTGCTCCTATCACAGCTACTTTAGTCTGTACATTTAACATTAATAAGAATTTGTTGGGTCAAAAATAATGGTGTCTATCTCTTTTAACGATTCTTAAGCTGGAATTTTTCGAAAGTCAGAAAATAACAACTTAACAGGCATTAAATCAAAGCACTATAAAATCATTAAGATTATTAAACTTTCGCCAAAAAATTTTGTTTAAATAATTTAAAGCCTTTAATAAAAAATATGTTCGGTCTCTTTAAATCAAAATCAGAAAAGGAAAAATTACAAGAGAAATATAAAAAGCTGCATAAGGAAGCTTTCATTCTTTCAAAAAAAGATAGGTCTTTAGCAGATAAGAAATTTGCAGAAGCAGAAGAAGTGATGAAAAAAATTGAAAAGCTTACATAAATTACATCTCTGCGACTGCCATCATCGCATCTTCGACTTCATGGACTTTTGCCGTATACAAGGCATCCCTTTTTGTCATTCGATCCCTGACCAAAGGTAAATCAACATTAATATGTTTCACAAACTTGGAAGGCTGAGCTTTCATGATATAAATATCATCTGCCAAGTATACCGCTTCTGAAATATCGTGGGTAACAAAGATGATTGTTGATTGAAATTTGTGCCAAATACTAGTAAGAAGATCTTGCATCTGTAATCGTGTTCTTATATCCAACGCTCCGAATGGCTCATCCATTAAAAGAATTTCGGGATTGGCCAAAAGACTCCTAGCAATCGCTACCCTTTGCAACTGTCCACCAGAAAGTGTAGGATATTGAGCAAATTTTTTCTCATGTCCTTCTAGACCGACCATTTTTATTAAATCCATAGCACGATCATCCCTCTCACTTTTAGAAACCCCTTGATATTGCAATGCCAAACCAACATTTTCCAATACCGTCATCCATGGTAGTGATGAGTATTGTTGGAAAACCATACTTACTCTCTCTGCGCTACTTACAGGTTTTCCTTTAACATGTACAGTACCTTCAGTCGGTTGTTGTAGATTGGCGATGTACCTAAGTATGGTTGACTTCCCTGCTCCAGACATTCCAAGGATAACCACAAACTGACCTTGATCTGGTTTATCCTCAATTAAAAAATCAAGATCCTTAATGATGAAATTCTGGCCACCATCATAACTTTGGCCAATACCTCTCAATTCAATAATGTTATTTTGGTCTGGATTATCGTTGAATATTGTCATGTAGTGGCAACTTTTGGTTTCTTATTTTTAAATCCTCTGTAAAAACACCAAAGTTTATAAAAGATCACAGAAATGAAAATCGTATGTATTACCCAAACTGTATCTGCAAATAAATATTCAAGTGGGCGGATACCTTTAGGCAAAAATGAATAAACCTCATTAATGGCTAGGAGAACATAAATAGCCAAAGACACCCAAACAAATATCATGATCCCAAAATCCAATATTGATTCTAATATTCCCGGCTCTTTTATCTTTGAAGAATACTTCTCTTTAATCTGATATTTGTGTGGAAAAAATCTTTTATCTAAGTAAACAAACAATCGATCCTGGATCAATCCAATGATGATAAATATAATCAAGATCGCAAATGTCTTATCTGGCCTACCTTGCTTTCTACCTACATTATATATCAATGAACCCAGCCCCCCTTGACTTGCAATTCCTTCTGCAACAATAATATAGGTCCATGAGATTGCCGTCAAAACACGAATATCATCAGACAGTTTTGATAGCACAGCAGGTATATAGACTGTTTTGATTGTTTGCCAATCAGTGGCACCAATTGTATATACTGTTTTCAAAAAGACGTCAGATACTTCACTTATTCTTTGTACGATGATCGGAGTCAAATAGATTATTATCCCAAAAGCCAAAAAATTGATCTTTGAACTAGCACCGATTCCAAAAGCGACAATAAATAATCCAGTAATCGCTGTTAACGGAATAAACCGAATGGCGTCTACCTGGGCTTTAAACATGGCATTGACCACTGGGTACAATCCAATTAAAAAACCAACAGGCAAGGCAATGGCCAAGGCAATGATATAACCTCCAAAATTATAACCTAAAGAAAGGCAAAGGTTTTTGAATAGTTCATTATCGGCCATCAGATCTCCAAAAGCACCAAATACTTTAAAAGGACTTGGAAGGATCCCGCCAGGAACAATCGGGTTTTCTCCATTGGTGAAGAATATCCAGATCATCAGCGTCACGAGGAAGCCAATGATTCCGAATATTATTCCTTTTTGAGAGTTATAACTTCCTCTCAGTTTGAACATCCATGACATATGGAAGTTTTAGTTTTTAGTTAGAACCTATTAATTGAAAATCAGTTCTTCTATTCTTAGATTTACAACTGGCGTTTTGATTTTGCTCGCAGCCTGGTACCGGATTATCTGGGCCATTTCCTACGATAATAAATCTATTTGCATCCATTCCGTACTGATTACGTAAGTAATCAGCGACAGCTTTTGCTCTTTTTTCTGAAAGTTGCATGTTCATATTCCTTGCTCCATCACTATCTGTATTTCCCTCAATTCTAACTTTCATATTAGCAAATGACTTTGCTGTTTCTGCAAATTGCAGATCAATAATAGTCTTTGCATTTTCGTCCAAATTAAATTTACCGGAAGGGAAAGAAATACTAATTGGTTTAGATGCGACAGGTGCAGCTTTTCTTTCTGCAGGCGTAGATGGTTTGAATGTTTTACTTTTCTCTGCTGCATAAGCCGGACCATCTAATTTAGCGGCTGAGACGGCTCCGGTCCAAATTGCTGATCTCCAGTTAGGCGCCATTTTTTCCGCGTCACCAGTTGTAACAAATCGTTTCGCCATGGTACTGTACAAATCTTTTCCTTGTTGGCCTTTATAAGAAGGATTTAAGCCGAAAAAATTTAAATTATCTCCATGTCCTGTCCAAAAAACGGTTGACATCATTCCCATAGCATCCTCTGTAGACAGTCCATTTAATTCTGCCAAATATTTTGCTGCTTTGTCACGGTTTGCTGCGGTTGCATTAAGCTCTGCAACTGCCTTCATCCATCCTTCATAGAAACCCTCAAACATTTTTCTCTTTTCATTAATTACATTTTGTTTTGCAAACATAATGTCACCAATGATATGAGATTGGTCTACAGTTGTCAATAAAATTTTAGACCCTGCAACATCTCTTGTTGCTAAGATATCGTCTGGACTCCAAACTACTGCCGCATCAACATCCTTGGTTCTAAACAGTTCCGCAGCTTTAAAATTATCAGAGGTTTTGATCACGTTTACATCATTGTATGACATTCCAGCAGCTTCTAGACTATACGAAAGAAGAGTCTGTGCTGGAGATGGAACTGCAATCGCAATATTTTTTCCTTTCAAGTCATTGACAGAATTAATACCTCTTTTAACAATAATTGCATCCCCTCCTCTTGACCAATCCACTTGCATAAATGCTTTCGGACCATTTTCATTGATCGCATCTGGTGCAGTGTATAGAGGAAAAGCATCAGCCGTTTGAACCAATACGTCATATTCGTCAGCAATCCATGCATCCAATGCGTTTCCTAAGTCATTGTCAAGTATAAATTCAACTTTAAATCCATAGTCTTGATAAAATCTACTTCTAAGACTAGCTTGTGCACCTTCATTAAAATATAAGCCTGGAGCATAACCACCCCAAGATACAAGTTGAACTTTCAATGTATTGTCATCACTTCCAGATCCTTTTGAAGAATTTGCAGAAGTTGAAGAACCGTTATTTTTAGAGCCATTGCTTGATGCTTCAGAATTTGAACTAGTGCTTCCATCGTTGTTTTCAATCCCTGTTGCATCTTTTAGATCCTGTCCAAACTGTGTGTTTCCAAGAATAAATGTTCCTAGGAAATACAAAGCTGCAACGATTAAAAAAGTAATGAGTAGTTTAGAAAATGTCGTTAATCTTCTTGCCATTAGTATTTATGATTTTGTAAAATATAATTGTTAATCAAAAAACCCGTCATATTGGTTTGTTCTACCAAGTTCGATTTTTTCTTTTTGTTTTATCGGTTCTGTCAGATCAAGGGTGTTATCATTTTCAGAATCGAATATGATTTGTTCTTTTTCCCCTCCAAGCAGTAGACTAGTGCTTTTCTTCTCCCATTTCTCTAGCATTTCAAGACCCTTCTCTTCGAAAATTCCATTCTGCAAATCTATTGATTCCATAAACTCCTGAGACATTTCCATAAATTCCTCCATTTCACCAACCTTACCACTCACATCATCGGCTACAGCCTCTAAGGCCATATCAAACATTTCACGTTTGTCTTTATCACCTTTGATGATATTCATGGCTGACTTCATTGCAGAATTTGAAGCCTTTATCGCCTTGTATTCTTGCTCTTTAATTTTTACTTGATCATCGATATCTTCTACTAAGATCTCAGAATTCTTGTACATCTTATCCAAGACCTTGTAGAGCACTTCCATTTTTTTATAAAGGTCCTCAAGTTTTAAATTTGACTTTTGGAGTCTTCCTGCCTTTCTACTTTTTAAGATTAGGACCTGCTCATTTTGTTGATCACGTGCGGATTTCGCCAATTCTATATTCGACTTAATATCTTTTTTATTGGTGTGTATCATTTCACCAAGCTTGTGCATCTGACCTCTCAATTGATGCATTTGCTTTCTCATTTTTTTGAGATTTTTTCTTAAATCATCAATATAACTTTTCAGAATTCCAATTGGATCAACTTGTATAAACAAACCTGTAATCCATCGCATTGTACTTTTGTACATATAGGAAACAAGTGTCCTTGATTTATTATCCAATGCCATGAAGATGATCACCCCTAGTGTTCCAAACAAAACAGCCTTTCCCAAGGTCGTTGCCAAAAATGTTCCTATAGCTCCAATAAAGCTTGATACCAAAAAGGCAGCACCTAATATAATAGCTAGTAAAAAGATAATTCCTGTAATACCTTCCGGTTTACTCCAAAATGATTTCCTTTTGTATGAATTTGGCATTCGTAATTCCTAATTAGATAAGGACAAAAATAATCAATTTATCAACATATGTCAGCTTACATTGATTCCCAATCCAATCTAAATATGGAGAAATAGCCTTTTTTTATCGATGAATCGACGCTTTATTAGAAGTGTTTCTTCATTTTTTCTAAATCTGCCTTGATTTGATCCACAACAATATGATAAGCAGCGTAGAATCCTGTCTTTGTCAGATGAATTTTTGAGGCATCATTTTCTGCGGCCTTTTTTGTGGCATCCAAGGCTTCTTTGTTCTTTATTATCTCAGCTTTAAGTTCCTCTATCTTAGCTTCCTTTGCGGCAATGCCTTCTTCCATTTTTGCAATGGTTTGTTGCCTTCCAGCTACTACTTTTTGTTGTTGATTACCCAAAGCGTCTTGGAATTTCTTTTCTTCTTTTTGCAAAACATTAATATAATGTTGAGCACTAGACATTAATTTTTCTGGTGTTGCACCCATGGTTTTTGCCATAGCAAGAGAAGATTTAAACATGGTAGCCTCATCCATATTCATATCGTCTATAGACTGAAGTGATTGTTTGTATTCCAAATAATCAAAGCCTTCAAGATTTGCTTCTTCCAATGCTTCTAAAAGTCGATTGACAAACTTTTCATCCGGCTTCCCCTCTCCTTTTGGAATAGGAGTTGTATCAACTTTTATTGAAGCTTGTGTTTTCTTCTGTTTTTCAAATTCTTTCTTTTCAGTTTGTGCAGCTTTAGGATTTCCTGTAGCTTTAGAATCGTCATCTTCAACGATAAATAGTGATTTCAATTTCTTTAACATCGTTATTTCTTCTTTTCTGGGCCTTTCGGCAAATATTTAGAATGGAAAATAATGATAAATTTAGCAAATCAAACATCATGTATGTATAAACATAGTTATAAGAAGCGAGTTAGATATAATGAAACAGACAAAATGGGCTATTTGTATTACGGAAACTATGCCTCGCTCTACGAAATTGGAAGAGTTGAACTTATAAGATCTCTTGGACTAAGCTATCAAAAAATGGAAGACGAATTGGGCATTATGCTACCCGTTGTAAGTCTTGAAAGCCGTTTTCTTCATCCTGCAACCTATGATGAAGAACTAGATATTTATACTTTCTTGGATGAAATGCCCAGTAAGATCATCAAGTTTCGACATGAGATTTTCAATGCTCAAAAACAATTAATTAATCGAGCAACGGTTAAGTTATTCTTTACCGACATGAAAGAAAACAAATGGATTTCTGCACCGCCTATCATTAAAGCTGCCTTAGAAGCCTATTTCCCAAATGATTAATTTTAAGGAACTCCCTATTGTAAGACAGCTTCTCGATTTTTCAAAAAGAATTATTGTTCCAGGCTTCAAAGGTATGTCCGTATATGAAATCGTTTCCTTCGTCATCAATGAAGCTTCTAAAGATGCTATTTACACGAGAGCTAACTCAGTTGCATTTAGTTTTTTTATAGCCATCTTCCCGACTATCATTGTACTTTTTACACTCATTCCTTTTTTACCGGGTACACAAAACTTTATCGAAGTCATCAGTGATTCGACTAAAAGTATACTTCCAGAAAATGCACACCAGTATTTGTTTGAGGTTGTCGATGGTGTTGCGAATACTGAAAGAAGTGGTTTGAGATCAGTCGGTGCCATCTTAGCCTTATTTTTTGCGTCGTCAGGCATGCTCACCCTAATGAATGGTTTTGATAAAAATTACAAAGTTTTCAAAGCAAGAAGTTTTATCAAAAAGAGAATCATTGCAGTTTATCTAACTTTAATGATGACGCTTCTATTTTTGTTTTCATTTGTACTCATTGTTATTGGTAAGCAACTCATTGGAATCGGAATCGAATATTTTGGAATGCAATCATATGCAAATTTCACTTTTTTGATAGCACGAACAATTGGAATAATAACCATATTCTATTTAGGCATCACTTTGATTTATCGTTTGGGTCCATCACTAAAAACCAAAGTTCCCTTCTGGAATCCTGGAGCTATTCTAGCGACTGGATTTTCACTTATTTCCTCCTTTGGCTTTGCATTCTTCGTAAACAATTTCGGTAGATACAATGAAATATATGGATCTATTGGGGCGCTTATTGTCATCATGATTTGGCTCCAAATCAACGCTTATATTATCGTGGTTGGTTTTGAATTAAATGCAAGTATCGCAGTGCATCAGGCAAGAAAAAATGATGTTTAAACTGCTTCTAATTAATATCTAATAATCTTTTTTGTCAAGTTTCATTTTGGAACCAAAAGATCTACTATTACTCCTTGGCCTTCTTGACTTACAAAATCCAGTTGTCCATTTAAATATTCAATTCGAGAACGAATATTTTGCATTCCAAAACTGTCCTTTTTCTTTTCATAGTTAAAACCCTTACCATCATCCTCATAAGTTATATGAAATCCTACATCATTTTCTGAAAATTGAATACTAATATTACTTGCTTCCGAGTGCTTAATTGTATTTGTGAAAAGCTCTTGAATTATTCGGAATAAGGTCAAAGATTGCTTTTCCGAAAGATCTTCCGCAGAACTTAGAAATTGATGATACACCTTTAAATCGTTGCTTGGATTTATGGAATTACATAAATCTTCAATTGCAAATTGAAATCCCATTTCGCTCAAGGAGCTAGGCATCATATTGTGAGCAATCCTCCTAACTTCCTTATAAGCATTATCAATTAATCCAAAGACCCCATTATATAATTTATCTTGCTCATTTACTTTTAGCTTTGTAAAACGAAGCTTAATGGTTGCCAACAAACTTCCCAAACCATCGTGAAGCTCTCTTGATATTCTTTTTCTTTCATCTTCCTGCCCTTGGAGCAAATGGTCAATAGCAATCAGTTGTTGCTGTCGCTTTAATAGCTCAATTTCCTGACTTTTTAATTTGTGATTAACATTGCTCTTGTACCATACGATGAATCCAATTAAACTCAAGATAAAAATACCTCCTAATGCGCGATTAATTTGCAATGTCTTTTTATTCAGCATTAAAGATTGAAAATTGATTTTTGCTTCCCTTTCTTTTGATTTAAATTGCTCTTCAAGAATTTGAACCTGCTCCTGATTTTGTTTCACCCGAATCGAATCCTTTAAGTTTTGTAGTTTAATATAAAAATGACGAGCAAGAGCCAATTCGTTTTTAGCCAAATATATTTGATCGAGGGCGGCATAGACTTGGCGTTGTAGTTTCCAATCTTTCATTTTTTCTATCTCTTCTAAGCAAGACAAAGCAACATCTTCTGACTCAGTAGCTCTACCCTCCTTTAAATAATCAAGAGACAACCTAATTTTTTGGCTGAGTTCAGTATTTTTCATCCCAAATTCCCTTGCCTTTTCTATCCCTTCGATCTTATAATTGTATGCTATTTCGGTTTTCCCTTCACTATAATACAAGTTGCCAATATTAAATAATGTAAATGGCATGATTTCATCATCAGCATGGTTTTCATAATATTCCATCGACATTAACAGATATTTTAAAGACTCTTCTTTGTTCCAGTTCATCTTATAAACATCTCCAAGGTTATTATAAATTAGATTCCGTTTTTTCATAATAGCATCACTCTCTTCATTTTTCATTACATCCAAAGCTTTGTGATAATATTCGATTGGGGCTTTAAAATCATTTAGGTTATATTTTATAATCCCTAGACTGATATAACAATCAGCCATTCCAGTTTTATTGTCAATTTTTTGAAATTCCAAAAGTGCTTTTAGTATGTAATCAATTGCTATTGAAGACTGCAACAGATTATCATATACAATACCCATTTCTCTATAAGCACTTCCTAATAAAAAAATATCTTCTGATTGTTTTGCACATTCTATTACATTCAAAGTTGCTTTTTTTGATTCTTCAAAAAATCCCTGCGTTCGTAGAGTTTTTGATTTATGTAAAGCAAGTGAGCAATCTAACTCTGGAAACTTTAATTCAATTTTATTAATGATTGAATCTTTAAGATTTGGATCCTCTAATTTTCGAATATTATCAAAAATTTGACCTAAATATTCACGACCTTCCTTTGAATTTAAACTTTCATCTGAATTTAATATAGCAAGTTTTAGTAGAATCGAATCAACTTCAATAGGTGAGGAATTTTCCTGTTGAGCGTAAGTGTGCTGGATAAAATTCAAAAAAAGAAAAAGAGAAAAAAATAGTTTGATCAAATGAATAACTTTAGCCTTAAAATATCTTTTACACAAAAAAACTATTTCTTCTAAAAAGGCAAATTCTTCAGTTATTTTCTTCATTTTTCACCAATGATGTTTTCACAGTACACAAACAAAGGTTAAAAAAAAGATCTTACTAAAACACACCAGTTTGGTGGATATTAATAAATCCCTGATTTGGGGGATGAAATAAGTTAACGATTACTTTGGCAATTGCAATTCTTGAATAGAAATTACAACATCCCCCTTTCCATTGCCTTTTTAACCAATTCTGCAGTATTTTTAGAATTGAATTTTGAAAGTAAATTTTTACGATGGCTATCCACTGTATGCACACTAATAAATAATTTCGCTGCAATTTGTTTGTTGGAATAACCTTCTGCAATTAAGCTCAATACCTCTTTTTCGCGTCTGGTCAAACTTAAGGCTGTAGATGGAATATTGGAGAATACGCTATTGAACAAAATCTCTTTTAATTGGTCACTATAATACTCTTTCCCTTGATAGACTGAATATATTGCCTCCACAATTGCATCAGACGAGTCATCCTTTAGAACATAACCTTTTGCACCATATGCTTTCATTCTTTTTACATAGCTTGGTTCACGAATCATTGTGATCGCGATTACCTTTACATCAGGATACAAGGAGGTAATTTTCTTACAAGTTTGTACTCCATTTAATTCTGGCATATTAATATCTAGCAAGACTACATCAACATGATTGGTTTTAAGCTTATCCAATACGTCTGCCCCATTTACGGCAGTACAAACAACCTCGATATCATCTATAGATTTAAATATAGAAGAAAATCCATCTAGAAGAATTTGATGATCATCGGCTATTAATAAGTTAATCAAGCTAATATTTTTAAGTAAATTTCAATTTCGAAATTTACTGCTCCATGGTTAAAATAAATTCAAAGTCTATTCACTTTTCTTTGCAAATGCGTCTCCATAATCAAAAACCAATTGACAAAAAGATTTAACACCATAATGTAAGCCACTATCATCAATAAAAAAATCAGGCGTGTGATGCGGTGCAGGATCGGATTCTCCTGGAGTCATTCCTCCTAGGAAAAAGAAAAAAGCTGGTGCATGCTCTCCATAATAAGAAAAATCTTCAGCTCCAGTTGTCCAAGGGGAAAGAACAATATTTTCTGACCCTACTACTTTTTTAAGACTTTCAACGGATGAATAAGTAAGACTTTCGTCATTAAAAGTAACCAATGTTTTGGTATCGATGTTGACTGTGGCTTCAGCACCTGCACTCTCTGCAATGTGTTTTACTGTTCTTTTTATTTTTTCATGAACATCTTTCTGCATCTCACTATCCAAGGTTCTAATGGTTCCCTCCATGTATGCAGATTCAGGAATTATATTAGCCCTTACTCCAGCTTTAATAATTCCAACTGTAATTACAACTGGGGCATCTGTCAATCTTGATTGTCTACTTACAATGGTTTGTAAACCTTGAATGATTTGAGAACTTACGACTATTGGATCAACACCTGACCAAGGTTGCGAACCATGTGTTTGTTTCCCTTTTACATCAATAGTAAACCAATCGGAAGAGGCCATGGTTGCACCTGGTTTAAACTTAATAGTTCCCACAGGTGTTTGAGAGTTAATGTGCAGACCAAAAATTGCATCTACCTTGGGATTGTTCATTACATCTTCTTTGATCATCAAAGCTGCTCCTCCTTCTTCACCTTCAGGAGGGCCTTCTTCGGCGGGTTGAAAAATAAACTTCACTGTACCTCTTAAGCTTGACTTCATTTCGGTTAGCACTTCAGCAGTAGCCATTAGTATTGAAATGTGTGTATCATGCCCACAAGCGTGACTCACTCCAACTTCGTTTCCTTGATAAGTTCCTTTGGCCTTTGAAACATAAGGCACATCCACTCTTTCCGTTACAGGAAGTGCATCTATATCTGCCCTCAATCCGATAACAGGCCCTGGAAGATCTCCCTTTAATAACCCAACAACTCCGGTTTTAGCAACGCCAGTTGTAACCTCAAGCCCTAAACTTCTTAAGTGCTCTGCAATCTTTTTTGAAGTATTAAATTCTCTGTTAGATAATTCTGGATTTTCATGAAAATGACGACGCCATTCGATTAGCTTATCATTAATTTCGTCTGCCTTTGCGGTAAATGTTTTTTCTACTGCTGACATTTGCGCCATCAAGGGTAAAACAGAAGCTGATATCAATAATATGGTTAGTATCTTTCTCATTGGTTTCAAATTTTGAATTAAAGTACAGAATCTATCTTACTTTAGAAAACTAAAATTGATAAAATGGAAATGTTGATAAAAAGACCCAACAACGAAGATGAATTTTACACCGATGAAAAATGCTATATCTTAGAAGTTTTAAATGAGAAAGACGACAGATCTCAGTCAATTGCTAGAGCAACAGTAAAACCTGGAGTTTCTACCACATTACATAAATTGTTGAACACTTCAGAAATTTACTTTATTCTTTCTGGAAAGGCTTTGGTAACCATTGATTTTACTGAAAAACAAGAAGTTCTTCCAGGGGATGTCGTAAGAATTCCACCTGGCAAAGCTCAATCTATCAGCAATCATGGTCATGAGGATTTAGTCTTTCTATGTTTTTGCATTCCAGCATTTGATCCAATCAACTATGTAGAAATGTCTTGATTCCTGTATTCAAATTTTGGAAAGTGATTCCATCGTGGTTTTTTCTTTGCGTGATAATTCTTTTAATGTTTGTGATGCTCTCGTTAAATATTTCTTATCAGCTGACTCAGCTAATTGAAAAAACAATTCGGAAACATGCGTCCATAATGCTGCAATTTCCTTAAATGCCAAATAGGCTTCATCCATTAGCGTACTTTTCACCAAGGTATTTGCTTCTTTTAAAAAATCTCTATACAAATTTCTAAATAGAGCTCCTCCAGTACCTGCACGCTCCATCAACATAGATGTTGTTTGAAAATCGCGTTTTAAATCTTCGCTTTCATTGTACCAAGAATTTAGCTCAATGGAAGTTTTCAAAATTCCCTTGTAGCTCAAATTTTTAATAGGTGGATTCAAATAGGCATAACAATTGTTCCTTATTGCTTCAACAATAACGTTTTTTAAATCAGGCAATGCATAGATTTGTTCAATGGTATAAGATCTATTTCGAGATGACATGGGTCCTTTCTCATTTCTGGCCAATGCTAAGCTATTTAAGGAGGTTTTTACCTTTGCGCCTTGTTGTTTCGTATCTATCAAAAATGCATCTTTATCATCGTAACCATACATAGCAACATAGTGCCCAGCAAAATGAAATTTACTAGAAAAATAATCAAGATGATAACAATCTAATTTGAGACCAACTGCCTTCCCATCTAAAAGTGGTTTCTCAATATTTTTCCAGGCCTTGTTTAAAGAAGTTGTTTCTTTAACTTCTAGTTTCAGGTTTAAGTTTCTGCATATCTTTTCAGTTAACAAATCTGTTTTAATTCTGCCGCCTATAAATGGAAAATCCATAGACTTCATCTTCCAAAAAATAAACCCTAAACCTTCGCCCAATCCAAACAACATAGGCTCTGACAGATCGATGCCCATTTGCAAAAGTAAACTGCCGGTTGCTGTCGTTTCACAATGCTGTCCAATAAATCCATTAAAATTATTGATGATCATTTTTTACGACTTCTCATGGCTTTAATTTTTTTAATACTTTCATCCTCAAGCAAATTTTTGTATTCATCCGTTTCAACACCATAGATGGCAATCTTTCCATCAGAATTGCTATGAACACCCCAACCATAACTTTTTGAGAGTGGAGAAGCACGAAAACAAGGCTGCCCTTTAGAGAAATAATGTTTCTTTTCTTCTTCTAATTCCTCTTGGAGAAAACCTTTTCTTCTTGCGAAAACGGCAAAAAGCACCTCATCTGAACTATACTTATAAGGATGTTCAAACAATATTTCAAATTGGAGGTTTGCAATGGTTTTCTTTTCGTCTTTTATTGGAGGTATAACTCCAGAATCATGTTTACAATCCTCTGCGATTTCAATAAAGGTATTGTAATAATTGGTTGAATGCATGACAAATCATTTATTATATTTTAAAGATAGCATGCTTCTTTGTCAACCCTTTGTCATCATGCTTTAGAATATTTCTGCAATTGAATTTCTATCAACTCTTCCAATGTAATTTGATGTGGTTTAAATTTTTCATTGGTCTTTAATAGGCTTTGAATTCTATCTATTCGAAAATTTCGAAACTCATTTCGCAAGCGACACCATGCTATAAGCACCCAGTTTTCTAAAGTGTTATGATATATGGCAAATGGTTCAATATATCTTTCTGAGGATTTTTTTTCTCCTCCTTTTTTGTATTCAATTTTCAAAAGTTCAAAGCTTGTTAAGGCTTGTTGAATCTCAGAGATATAATTACTAGTGGTTTCTTCATTCCAATTTTTTCCTATAATGGTTCTCTTGGCCAAGAAATCGGCTTTTTGTTTTTCATTTGAGCGAAGAACTGATTTAACTTTATCTACTGCTTTCTGAAATTCTTTAATGAGGGATTTATCTTTTGTTTTCTCCATCATTTTTTGACCAACAATTAACGCATTGGCTTCTGATTCCGTAAACATCACCGGTGGAAGATTATACCCAGACATAAGAGAATAGTTGCCACCGTTTTTTTGAACAATTGGAACTCCCGCTGCCGATAAGGAATCAAAGTCTCTATAAATTGTTCTTTTACTGACTTCAAAATGATTGGATAAAGAAACTATGCTTACAGAAGAATTGGATTGAAGTTTAAGCAAGATTGCTGTAAGTCTTGAAAGTCTTGATATGTTGTCCTTATAAGCCATGCTATTTGCCTTGAGCAAACAAATAATAAATCAAAATACACTATCAAACAGATACACTGTGGTCTCTCAATGCATCATTTAATGAGGTTTTCTTGTCTGTACTTTCTTTTCTCTTGCCAATGATCAACGCACAATTTACATTGTAAGACCCAGCTGGGAATTGTTTAGCATAGCTACCTGGAATCACAACCGATCTGGCTGGCACTTCTCCTTTGTAAGTAATGGGATTATCAGAAGTTATATCGATGATATGTGTACTTTTGGTTAATACCACACCTGCTCCTAGAACAGCTTCTTGCCTCACAATTACACCTTCAACGACAATACACCTTGATCCAATAAAACAATTATCCTCAATGATGGTCGGCGTCGCTTGCAAGGGCTCTAATACTCCACCGATGCCAACTCCTCCAGAAAGATGAACATTGCGACCTATCTGTGCACAAGATCCTACAGTTGCCCAGGTATCTACCATGGTTCCAGATCCCACCCAAGCACCAAGATTAACGTAACTTGGCATCATAATCACCCCTTTTTCGAGAAAGGCTCCATGTCTTGCTATCGCATGAGGTACCACCCTCACTCCTTGAGACTTATAATCTTTTTTAAGTGGAATTTTATCATGAAATTCCAAAGGACCACACTCAATGGTCTTCATCTCTTGAATGGGGAAATACATTAACACTGCTTTCTTGATCCATTCGTGGACTATCCAATGATCTCCGTCAGGTTCAGCAACTCTAATTTTTCCTTTGTCCAAAAGTTCTAAAACTTCTCTAATCGCTACTTTTGAGTCTTCTTGTTCAAGGAGGGATCTATCGCTCCAAATAGATTCAATTTTATTTTTTAATGCTTCCATATTAGAATATTATTCTCATTGCAATAACTTGACCTACAAGTCCAACTAAAAAACCACCATATACTTCTCTCGGTATATGTGCTCCTAATATTAATCTTGCAGTGGCAACCAATCCTGAAATAAGCAAAAGCAAAACAAAAATTAGCATAAGATGAATGTTGTATTCCGTGCCAGACCAAACGAATGAAATTGAACCGTAGCTATATTTATTGATCAGGATAATATATCCTGCAAGAAGGCCTCCCATTCCGATGGTATGCAGACTTATTTTCTCAAAAACATTAATGACAAAACCAACAAACAATGAGATGGTTGCTCCAAGCATAAAGGAGGTAAGAAAGTCTGAAATTTGGTTAGAATTAATGAAATTAACTGTCAACCACAAGTAACAAATGCCAATGATAATAAAAGGACCTATACGATCTCGTCTATTTTTCATTTCTAACCCATTTATTAAGCCTAAAAAACGCATCATTAATACACCAATAATGGGTATTACAGCGCTTATCATTACCATAGAAATGAAAAATATACCTTGCTCAGTTTTGGTATAATTTGCAAACTGAAATGGATTCACTAATAATAATAATCCATATGCATAGGTTAAGATATACAATGGATGAAAAATGATAGAAACTAAATTTGCAAATACTTTTAACATAGAAATGGCAAAGGTAATCCAAATAAGATGTTCGAAAAGCCAAACATTAAGAAAATTGCAACATTATAGCTGTAACTTTGATTTTCAATATTGCGTTAAGAATTAAAAGGGATCGATATGAGATTAACAACAATATTAATAATAACACTATTTTCTTCAATAATTTTAGCCCAAGGCCCAATTGAAGGAGGAAATATTGCTGTAAAAGACACGGTTATCAATAGTTCAGACAATGACCTGAATATGTTTAAAACAGAAATTCAAGGTCAGATCGTCACTGCTATGGTTACAGAAACTGGAGATACTTTATATATGGCTGATTTGGGAGATGTTAGCATTACATCTTTAAGATCTTTTAAAGATGATGCTGATTACAGAAAATACATGCGTTTCAAGCATTATGCGGCGATCGTATATCCCTATGCCAAAGAAGCAATTAGAATTTTTAGGGAAACCGAATATGCCACTCAAAATCTTTCTAAAAGAAAAAGGAAAAAGGCTATTAAGAAACTTGAAGAGGAATTGCGAACCGAGTTTGAGGGGCCATTGACTAAAATGACCAAATTACAAGGAAAAATTATGATCAAAATGATCGAACGTGAATTGGATAAAAATATGTTTGATTTGATTGCAGGATTAAGAGGAAGCTTTACAGCATTTTATTGGCATAATTTTGCAAAATTATATAGTTATGATCTGAAAGAAGGATACAATATTGGAGATTATGAAATTCTTGATGCTGTTCTTCAGGATTTTGACATATCTTACAGAATCGAACAGGATAAACTAAAAAATTAATTCTTGGCAATCAATCCAGCTATAGTTGGCAAAACTGGCAACATAAAATTTGAAAGTCCCTCAAATATCGCATTGGTAAAATATTGGGGTAAATACGGAAGGCAGTTACCAAAGAATGCCTCAATAAGTTTTACACTTCAAAATGCAAAATCGATCACTTCATGTAAATATGAAGTGTTGTCTAAAAAACAAGAGGAAATACAATTAGATTTCAGGTTTGAAGGGAAGCAAAATGATGCTTTCGCAAATAAGATTTCAAAATTTATACTTTCTATTGAGGATATTTTCCCTTGGGTAAGACAAATAAAATTTGACATCCAAAGCGAAAATACTTTTCCACACTCGACTGGAATTGCTTCCTCGGCTTCTGCTATGTCAGCATTATCACTTTGCCTTTGCAGCATACATGAAATAGTAGATTCATCACTTAAAGATTATTATCAAAAAGCATCTTTTGTTTCAAGACTAGGAAGCGGCAGTGCATCCAGATCTATATATCCAGAACTTGCGCTTTGGGGAAAACATCCAGAAATAAAAACGAGTAGCAACGACTATGCAATTCCATATGGCGATGAAGTAGCAGAAATATTCAAGACCTACCATGATGATATATTGATTGTGAGTAAGTCGGAAAAATCTGTATCATCAACTGCAGGACATGCTCTAATGGACTCAAACCCATATGCAGAAAGTCGTTACAAAAGCGCCAATAAAAACTTGCTAACATTACTTCAGGCATTGAAAACTGGTGATCTTGGAAATTTTATAAAGATTGTAGAAAGAGAAGCTTTGACCTTGCATGCTCAAATGATGTGTTCAGACCCTTCTTACATTTTAATGGAACCCAACACGTTGCACATGATCAATCTTATTAGAGCTTATCGAAAAGAAAGTAGTGTGCCTGTCTGTTTTACTTTGGATGCAGGACCAAATATTCATTTATTATACCCTTCAGAATATTCATCTAAAATTGAGATTTTTATTCAAGATCAGCTTTTACCGCTTACAGAAAACAATAGCATTATCAAAGATAAGGTTGGACAAGGTCCTTTAAAAATTGAAGATTGAAGGACGATTTTGAAAAATAGATCGTTATAAATAATATCAATTCTATTCGAAAAGGCTCCATCAGTAAAAACCCTTAGGTTTCTTTGAAAAAAGAAGCTTAAATTCGTTATTCACTTTAGAAAACACAACCCGATGAAAAGTGCTCCAAAAATTGGCTTCCTGCTTCTGGCCATCATATGTTTAAGTTCATGCGTTTCAAAGAAGAACTTTATGGCGCTCCAAAATGAAAAAGATGAATTGGCCATGAATATAGAAAAAATGCGAATTGATCTTCAAAGTCAGATAACAGATTTGCAAGAGCAAAATCAAGAACTCACTCAGGACAAAGAAAGCTTAAATGAAAATTTGGTAAATCTTGAAACTCAACTAACCGATACTGAAGAAAAAGTAAAAGAAGTAGAGTTTAATCTAAAAGAAAAGCAGTATCAAATTGCTCAACTTTGGAATGAAATGGATGCCGCATTTACAGGAGTGGAAGAAGCTATGACCACAAGTAATGAAAGAATTAAAGAACTCGAAAACTTTCTCTACCTTGATCTAGATGAAGTCCCTGGATTTAGTTCTGGTTCAGACTCAGTCAGTGCAGACGACACCGAAACCTTAAGAAAAATAGCCGACATGCTTCTCGAAAACCCAGCTGTCACAATGGTCATAGAAGGTCATACCGATAGCAGGCCAACAAAAAGTGATAAATATAGAGACAATTGGGATCTCTCTGTTTCTAGAGCAACTCAGATAGTTAGAAAATTGGTCGAACTTGGAGTAAATCCTAAACAATTAATCGCTTCTGGTAGAGGAGAATATATGCCAAAAGTTGCTAATGATGAAAATGACCCTGAGGCTCAAGAAGCCAATAGAAGAACGGAGTTTATCATCGTTCCAAATATTGGTAAGATCTACAAAGTTTACAAAAACAGAAAACAAACTAACCCTTAGAAGCAAAAATAATATTGACAAAACCAACTGAAAATCAAATTAGCATTGAGGCAATGTCTCAAGCAATAAATGCTAAGGTAAAATTAGGAGGTTCTAAATCGATTGCGAATAGAGCCTTAATTATTCAAGCGCTTTGTAAGGAGAGTTTTGAAATTCTGGAGCTCTCCGATAGCAAAGATACATCAACCTTACAAAAATTACTACAACAAAAAGAGGGGGATTTAAATACAGGACATGCTGGTACTTGTTTCCGATTTATGACTGCTTATCTTGCCACAAAAGAAGGAACACAAATTCTAACTGGAAGTGCCAGGATGAAACAAAGACCGATAGCACCATTGGTCAATGCACTCAATGATTTGGGTGCTAATATTTCTTACCTTGAAAATCCAGGATATCCTCCATTAAAAATCGATTCTCCAAAAGCTGAATGGAAAAACAAAGTAAATATTGACGGTTCTATGAGTAGTCAGTTTATTACTGCTCTGCTCCTAATTGCTCCTACACTTTCACAAGGACTAACAATAAATATTTTAGGGGATTTGGTTTCTGTGCCATATGTTGAGATGACCTTAAAAATGATGGAGTACTTTGGCATTAAATACAAGTGGCAAGAAAACACCATTTTGATTAACCCGCAAGATTACAAAGCTAAAGAATTTACCGTTGAAGCAGATTGGTCTTCTGCAAGTTATCTTTATAATTTAGTAGCACTTAATGAAGGCTCCGAAATCGAAATAGAAGGATTGTTTCAGGAAAGCTTGCAAGGTGATTCAGAAATTCAGAACTTTGCAACTGGCCTAGGTGTTAATTCTGAGTGGTTAAATGGGAATTTAGTCATAAGTCACAACACAGATCATCAACCCGTTTTTGAATATAATTTTATAAGACAACCAGATCTTGCACAGTCCGTTGCTTGTATTTGTGCAGCAAAAAATATTACTGGCTTATTCTCAGGACTCCAAACACTCTTTATAAAAGAAACAGATAGAGTAAAAGCATTGCAAGATGAATTGGCAAAAGTCAATGTTTTTATGTCAAAAATTCCGTCAAAATTAAGTGGAGATGAACATGAAGATCAATATATCATTGAAGGTAAATACCAAAACCCGAGTTCTGCTTTCAAAACCTATCAAGATCATAGAATGGCCTTAGCCTTTGCATCGTTTGCTACAAAAAGTAATATTATTATTGAGAACCCTGCAGTAGTAATAAAATCTTTTCCAAAATATTGGGATGTTTTAAAAAGTCTGGGGTTTAATATCTCTCAAACAATTTAATTTACTTGTAGAAATAATATTACTGCTCCATCTAAAGGAAATTTTATTTAAAAAATAGTTAGGTGCAATTCCGAGAATTAAAAAAGCCATTGCAAAAAGCAATGGCTCATAATATTTCTATTTTTAATGATTACTTTCTTAGAGCATCTCTAATTTCAGTAAGCAAAGTTTGATCTGCAGTTGGTGCTGGATCTGGTGCAGCTCCCATAAATCTGATCTTCGCTTTTCCTAACATAAATAATACCCAACCTACAATCAATAAGTTGATGATCGTATTGATCCACTTACCATATCTAATTACATTTGCAGGGTTGCCATCTGCATCTACGGCATCTCCTAACTGGATTACTCTGTCTGCAAAGTCAATTCCACCAGCAAAGTATCCTACTACTGGCATGACAATATCGTTTACGAAACCGTTTACAACTAGTCCAACTGCCCCTGCAAGAATTACTGCAATGGCAAAATCAATTACATTACCCGTAAAGATGAACTCTTTAAATTCTTTCCACATGTTAATCTGTTTTGTTTTAAAAAATTATTAAGCTTGATTATAAAAATACAAATAAATAGAAATTATATATATAAAATATTATTATCTATTGAATTTCTATATTAACCTCTGATTC
>JAHDIE010000077.1 GCA_020630955.1 Saprospiraceae bacterium | reverse complement strand
TCTCAATACCATTTTCGAAAATGACATGGCAACAAGATTCGATTTAGGAAACAATTTGTTTATGTATGATAATCCTAATAGCGACCCCTTTGTCCCAAATTTAAATGAAGATGACAGAACCATCCAAGCAGGTAATGCTTTAGCTGGAAGATTTAATGCGCATGATTACGACATTGGCCATGTATTTCATAATCATGCACTAAATCAAGATTGGCAAAATGGCGGATTAGCTCAATTGAGATCACTTTGCAATGATAGCATGAATGAAGGCTCTCCTTCTAAGGGGCATGGCTGGTCTGGAGCATACCAAAATCAATCCAATACATGGATTCAATTAATGACTCATGAAGTTGGACACCAGTGTGGTGCTTACCATACCTTCAATGGGAGTGGCGCATCATGTCAGGACGCCATTTCTCAAAATCATGCCTATGAAATCGGAAGTGGAACAACCATAATGTCATACAATGGAATTTGCGAGGAGAATCAAAATATTCCTAGTTCGAATGAAGCTGATAATTATTTTCATGTAGATAACCTTTATTCCATGCTGGAGCACATGTCAAACTCCAATTGTTATGGAATCGTAACTACTGGAAACAATATACCCAGTGTGAATACCAATCCTTGCGGAGTAGATAATTATATAATTCCAAAGGATACTCCTTTCAGAATAATTGGAGAAAGCATTGATCTAGACGATGACATCCTTAGTTATACCTGGGAACAATACGATGAAGATGGCCCATCTACCAGTACCCAAGGTGAAATTGGATCTCAGGCTGCAATCAATCAGGTTGGTCCAAATTTTAGAAGCTTTCCTCCTTCAAGTTCAGCTGAAAGAGTATTTCCAAGAATGAGTACCTTGCTATCATTTACCAATGATCCATTTGAAGCATTACCAAGATTAGAAAGAGCGCTAAATTTCCGATTAACTGTTAGAGACAACCATCCGGGAGGAGGTGCTTTTGCAATAGAAGATCTCCTTGTTAATGTCTCGGCAAGCGGTCCTCTTACCATAACAGCTCCAACTCAAAATACTGACATTACAGCTGGAGAAACTTTTGATATAACTTGGAATAACAATAACAGTGAAGACCTTTGTGATCAAGTAGATATATACCTATCTACTGATGGTGGTCAAACCTTTTCAATCCCAATTGCCACTGGAATTGATTATGCTTACGAATCTTTCAGTTACACATTTCCAACCGCTATACCAAAAACAAAAGATGCTGTAATAAAAATTGAATGTATTGACCATACGTGTTTTAGTTTCTTCGAAATCACCCGAGCCTTTGATATCAATTCACAATGCGAAGGTACATTTACAAATCTTTGTGATGATGAATTGCTTAGTACAGAACAGAATGATCCTGCATTAAATTTAAATATGCAATTTAGCGCTGGTGTTTTACTAAATAGAATCCAGCTTAACGTTTCAGGTTCAGATGAAATCGCTAGAACCGTTAGAAATGACGTGAATGGAAATTGTCAACAAATATTTTTTCCATCTGGAAACCCGGTTCTTACACCTCATGAGCATTTTGAGTTTGAAGTTACAGAGTCTGGTAACTACGTTATTGATAATCAAGATGAAGCCTTTATGCTTTATTATATTTTTGATGCAGAAAGTTACGACCCCAATAACCCATGCCTTAGTTATATTGAGTCCAATGCTTATGAAGACCCATTTATGCCAGGAACTACCTCGACTTCAGCAAGTCCGGTGATCAATGTAGAACTTGAGAAATGCAAATCTTATTTAGCAGCGGGCACATTCTTCAATGATCCAATTGTAATAAGACTGTATTTTGAAGGTCCAGGGGCGATTTTCGACAGCTCTGAATCCCTCCTAGACAATACAGCATATACTTTTGTGGCAATGCAACAATCTAATCAAGTAATAAAAGCGGTTTCAACTTCGGCTGATTTTACCAATTTATCGGGTGGCTTATATGAAATCGTTGGAGTACAATATAAATCAGGAACAGATCCTAACACTTGGATCGGAAAAACAAAAACGCAACTTTTAATAGATGGGATATGCCTTCATTATTCAAATAATGAAAAAGAAATTAATGTCATTCCCATAATCGTAGACAATGACAATGATGGTTTTCTTTCAGATGTTGATTGTAATGATAATGATCCAAACATTAATCCTTCTGCAACAGAAATAGCCAACAATAACGTTGATGAAAACTGTGATGGTATTTTCTTAATCATCGATGTAGATGGAGATGGATTTAATTCTGATGAAGACTGCGATGATAATAATGCAGACATCAATCCTGCAGCACTCGAAGTTGCCAATAATGACATAGATGAAAACTGTGATGGCGAAACACTGGTCATTGATGAAGATGAAGATGGATTTAATTCTGATGAAGATTGTGACGACTATAACGCTGAAATAAATCCAAATGCCACTGAGATTCCAAACAACAATATTGATGAGGATTGTGATGGAGAAATAGTAGTGATCGACGAAGATGGAGATGGATTTAATTCTGATGAAGACTGTAATGACAATAATGCAGACATCAATCCAAATGCCACCGAAATTGTCAATAATGATATTGATGAAGATTGCGATGGAGTGACCCAAATCATTGATGAAGATATGGATGGTTACAATTCAGACGAGGATTGTGACGACAATAATGCAGACATTAATCCTGGAGCTACAGAAATACCCATGAACGAAATAGACGAAGATTGTGATGGCGAAGATGCAGTCATCGATTCCGATGGAGATGGGTTTAGTCAAGCAGAAGATTGCGATGACAACAATCCAAACATAAATCCTGATGCACAAGAAATTCCAAACAATGATATAGATGAAAATTGCGACGGAGTAATGTTGATTGTAGATGAAGATATGGACGGATTCAATTCAGATGAAGATTGTGACGAAAATAATCCGAATATTAATCCAGGAGTTGAGGAAATACCAAATAATGAAATTGATGAAAATTGTGATGGCGAGGCACTCATTATTGATGATGATGGTGATGGATTTAACTCTGATGAAGATTGTGATGACAATAATCCAGATGCTTTTCCTGGAGCTCCTGAAATTTTAGACAATGGTGTAGATGAAGATTGTGATGGCGATGATCTTAGTGATATTCATGTAATAGATGGGATCAATTTAAATATTTACCCTAACCCAACGGATGGGATTGTTTATATTAAAAAAGAAAAATATTTATCAATAGAAATTAAAGTGATTAATCTAAATGGCCTAGTTGTTTTTGAATCATTACCACTAAAAGAAGAAATTCACAGAATTGATTTACAAAGCATCAAAAATGGAATCTATCTGATAGAAATTTTGAGCACTGATTCACAATCTAAAGTGTTTGAAAAAATAGTAAAGGTCAATTAATCAAAATCAAATTATAGAAAACAAGCTTCTAAATTACTTCAAATGAAAAAAGCAATTAATTTTTTATTCTATTTACTCATTGCTCAATTCATATTTTCATGCACAAACTCAAAGAATGATTCGAAAAATTCTCAGTCCTTAACAATAAACAATACCCTTGATTCATTAAGCTTCGAGTTAAATAATCTTTGCAAAAAAAGCATCATTCCTGGTTTTGCCGTAGCAATTATAAAAAATGACAAATTGTTATATTATAGAGGTTTTGGCTTTTCAGATCTAGAAAGTAATAAAGAATTTAATTCAAAAACAACAAATTTTATCGCCTCTATTTCCAAAACATTTATTGGACTTTCAGTAATTAAACTAGTAGAAGATGGAAAACTAAATTTGGAAGATGAAATTAACTCAATCTTACCTTTCGATGTAACAAATCCTCATTTCCCTAACACACCAATTACCATAAAACATCTCGTTACACATACTGCAGGTCTTCAAGATGAGTTTGACCCAGAGTCGGTTGGAGAAGCAGATATTATTTTGCTAGAAAATATTGAATACGAAATTGATAGTATACAAAATATAATGGATGAGGAACTTAGCTATTATAGGAAAGGAATAGACATTACTCCAGAAGAAACTTTATATAGATATCTATCAAAAAATGGAAAATGGTATTCTAAAGATAATTTTGACAAGCACAAACCAGGAACTAGGTACAATTACTCAAACCTAGGTTCTGAATTAGCAGCCTTAATTGTAGAAATTACTTCAGGAATGAAATTTAGTGAATTTACAAAGCAATATATTTTCAATCCTTTAAAGATGAACAATACGGATTGGTTTTATGAAAATCTAGATTCAAACAGTATTTCCAAAATATATTTTCCCAACGATTGGAATAATCCCAAAGTAGCAATTGAACACCCGAAATACCAATATACAGCTTATGCGTCTGGAGGGTTAAAAAGCAATATCGAAGATTTAGCAAAATATGCAATCGAAATGATAAAAGGAAGTAATGGCAAAGGGTCACTACTAACAAATGAGTCGTATAAGTTGCTCTTCAGACCTTCGTTGGATTCATTAAATTTTGATTACGAAAGAAGTAATTCACCATTGAGTGATGATTACAATGTGGGAATTTTTTGGTCTGTTTCTTCAACAGGCATGGTTATTCATAATGGAGGTTCAATAGGGGTATATTCCTTTTTGTACTTCGATCCAAAGACAATGTCAGGTGCATTGGGATTTTCCAACTTGCCAGATAGTAGTTTTGGAAGAATAAGGAGCACTGTCTATCGATATGAACGGAAAATTTGCCAATAATAAAATTGAAAATAATTTAATTCCGTGTTCTCTTATTTCTAATTCCAAGCCAATACCCTAGTGCTACCAACAAGGTTATAAATACTCCAAAGAATTCCCTAACGACTTCAATATTTTCCGACTCAAGATCAAACATTGATGGAGCACCGTTGGCAGACCATTGTGCAAAATCACCGAAGTTTATAACCAAATAAATGATTAAAGCTACAGCATAGATTAATATCAGGTTAGGATGTATATTCTTAAAGAATGCTCCCAAGGCAATTAAGACCATGGGTAGATAAATCGCTGTCCATTTTAAAAAATCGTAATCATTGGCATTAACATATATGAAGCTACCAAAAACAAATACAGTAATAAAGTGTAACCATTTCATCTATTCAGCATTTAAGTGATCAGCAACAAAATTACACCATCTGCAAGTATCTTCGCCACAGCCTTCAGAAAATTCGTGGTTTTGAATAGATTTATAAGTGTTAACCAATTCTTCAGTTACAAATTCATAATCAAAACTTGAAACTTCTATTTTTTTGGACTTGTAGTTTCCATCCTGTGGTTCTACGAAATCTATCAAGCCATATCGCATACTGGATGTAAAATGTGGGTCCGCATCAATCAATATCTTATAAAATACAATTTGCCTCCAATAGTCCCCTGCTGTTTTACCATCCAACGGAACCCTAAATTTATCAGTCTTCCACTTTCCTGTTTTATAATCAACTACATAAAAGTGATCATCATGATATACTATTTTATCAATGTCTCCTTTGATAGGAACTCCTTTGTGTTCTACATTCCGAACCTTATACTCCAATTCATATTTTCGTGCTAATGGCCAACTTGCTTCATTCGCCTCGTAATAACTTTTCAAGACATCTCGCCCTAAGGTCATATGATTGTCAAATTCTTTGACCGTAAAATGTTGTCTGAAATTTTCCATTGCTTTTTGAAATTTATCATAAACAATATCCAATGGAGGAATCAATCTTTCAGGAGCATTTTCGATATCCAAAAACAACTGATGGAGTGTACTATGAATAGCATTTCCATATCCCAAATATGGAGATCTAGCTTGTGGTACCCTCAGTATTACTTCATAATAAAAACTCAATGGACAGGTGATGTATTTATTCAAATTGGTTACACTCATCACATAGTTTTCCAATACCTTATCGATCAGATTATGATCAATTAATTTTACTTTTCCTTGCCGGAATTTTAATAGCTCTGCCTTGTATTTAATGATTTCTTCATCGGTCAAAGAAATTTCATTAATCTTAGTTCCTTCATCTCTCAACTCTTCAATAAAAATAGAACGCTCCTTTTCCTTGCCATCTTCATTCGCTGCTGGATAAGATATGTGCAACTCATCTTTTGCACGGGTCATTGCAACAAAAAATAATCTTCTATCATCTTCTACATCACTTAAAGAAGAAGAATTCACCAAGGTTTTTGGATATTTGAATTCATAATTATAATTTCTTTTATCTACCCAGTTTTCTTGTTCACATCTTATGATGAATACTTTGCTAAATTCAAGTCCCTTTGCAGAATGCGCTGTAATAAAATTCACACCATCATTGGCATGAACAATCCTTTCAAAGGAAATGGTCAATTTATTATCTTCCATTTTCTCAATGATCGAAATAAATTCCTTCAATTCTAGTTTAGGCTGGAGTGTCATTTCAGACTTTAAAAACTCAAAGAATGTATTGACGACTTGCAGCATGAAGGTGGAATTAGGGCCAGATAATATGTCTTCTAGCATGGTACTTTCTGTCAAAATCTTTTCTAAGAGTACTTGAATTGTAAAGTTTGAGGCATCCTTAATCCATGATTCTAAATGCCGTCCAAATTCTGTTATTTTATCAATTTCTTCAATTCCATTTTCACTTAACCAAGTTTTATCTGCCAATACATCTCTCCATTTCTTTTCATACATTTTTGGCTCATCAACAGCTCTATTTTGATTATGCTGAATTACTCTTCTTTTTTCTTCATCAAGTTTGATACTAATCTTTGCTATTTCTCGAGGAGTGATCTCAAAGTATTTAAAATGTAAGATTTCAAATAGCTTATGGTCTGCGGAGTAAGATTTATTGGTTTCATTGGAAATATAGTTCAACAAAGAAATTAATTGTTGAATCGAAGGCATGCTCAGGATGTCAATCTTCTTTTTCACATTAAGAGGTACATCATTGATCTCCAAATACTTAATGATATTCTCTACATTTTTATGCTTTCGATAGATTACAGCAATTTCGTTGAGGGGGAATTTTTCGTCCTTAAGTTTTAATATCTGATTAATAATAGCTTTCTCTTCATGCACTACATTATGAAACTTTGAAAAACTAATCAATCCAGGTGATTTTTCATTTCGACTTTCGATAAGTCTCTTAACAATACCACTATCTCCATTGGCTAATCTTTCTTGATTGTTTTCAATCAATTGGGTGGACTTATCAAGTATCAATTGTCCTGATCTATAATTCTCTTCGAGAATGACGATTTCTGGATCAAACTTGGTTTTAAAATCTATAATATTGTCCATATTAGCTCCTTGAAACCTAAAGATTGATTGGTCATCATCGCCAACAACAAAAAGGTTAGGTTGATCCCAATAATTTGCCAATAAGTAGATTAAACTGTTTTGACTACCATTGGTATCTTGATACTCATCTACTAAAAAGTATTCATATCTTTCTTGGTATTTTAAGAGGAGGTCTTGATTACTAGAAAATTTATCCAACACCCAAAGAATCATGTCTTCATAATCATAGCGCATGATTTTTTCCAATATTTGTTCGAAATTACTGAACTCATTTGCGGCAGCAAGAAGATTAGAGAAACTCTCTACTTCTTTGTTAATTGCCGGTTCTTTAGGATCTCCTTTATCATATTTCTTTCCAGTTTTCCTATCAGTATAAGCTCGCTTGTAAGTCCAATCAGGATCGTTCATCAATACCTCTTTCAAGCCGGATACAGCTTGTTCAATGGTCTGGGCATCCCAGCCTTCGGCTTTCATCGTCTTGAATAATTTGGAGTACTTAGTCCATCCACGATAGACATCACCTTTAAATTTTTTGAGCGGATGCTCATTTGCGAAAGCATCTATGAGTTCTCTAAATGCGTCTACCTTTTCAAGATCTGATATCTTGCTCAGCTCTAAATAGTTACCAAATTGCTCAAGATTATCTTGGATAACCATATTGCAGAAGCCATGATAAGTATAGATATTTACGTTGTAAGCTTCTGGACCAATAAAAGATAAAAGACGTTTTCGCATTGCAATCACCCCTGCATCTGTAAAAGTCAAACATAAAATATTGTGCGCTTTGGCATCCGTATTTTGTAATATGTAGCCAATACGAGCGGCCAACAATTGTGTTTTACCTGTCCCAGGACCAGCCACAACCATTACTGGACCATCAATTTTATGTACAGCCTCCTTTTGCTTTGGATTAAGCATCTCATAGGCTTCGAGATAATTCTTATTATAATCGATCATTCTTAGATAATATGAAGAGAACAGTAAAATTACACCTCTCAAATGCTAATAGCTAAAATCAAATGGTAAATTTGCAGCTTTAACAGACTCAAAACTATGATTCTCACTGATAAGAAGATTCTAGAGGCAATAGAAACCAAGGAAATCATCATTGAACCATTCAACCGTGCTAAATTAGGCACCAACTCTTATGATGTACACTTAAGTAAATTTCTTGCGGTATACGAAAACAAGGAGCTGGATGCCAAAAAACACAACACCATCAAAGAAATTGTTATTCCAGAAGATGGTTATGTTATCCAACCAGGAACACTCTATCTTGGTGTAACCGAAGAATACACTGAAACGCATAATTCTGTCCCATTCCTTGAAGGAAAATCTAGTATTGGCAGGTTAGGTATTGACATTCATGCAACTGCGGGAAAAGGTGATGTCGGTTTTTGTAATACCTGGACCTTAGAAATCTCTTGTGTACAACCAGTTAGAATCTATGCTGGTATGCCCATCGGTCAATTGATCTACTTTAAAGTTGAAGGAGACATTGAAAATTACTACAACAAAAAAGCCAATGCAAAATACACAGCTCGAACAATAAAACCAGTTGAGTCGATGATGTGGAAAAATAAATTCTAATAACTTTTTTTGAAAAACTATGCCGAGAGGTCGGAGCCCTTCGGCGTGGTTTGATTTACACTTG
>JAHDIE010000030.1:1175-45799 GCA_020630955.1 Saprospiraceae bacterium | reverse complement strand
CCCGCCGCGGGGAGCGACGGACTACATCAAAACAAAACGAAAAACCAACTTTTATCTTTACATTCTAGTAATCATACTAGAAACTTTTTCGCATTTTTACTGGAATGGTTTTCTCTTTACCTTCCCTTATTACTTTGAGAGTTACTAAATCCCCAACTTTAGAAAACTTAATTTCTCTCTTGATATCTTCTATGTTGTTCACTTCCTTATCATTCACTGCTATTATCACATCCCTAGGTAAAACGCCAGAAAATTGTGCTCCGCTGCCATCTACTACATTTACAACATAAAAACCTTTGGTTGTGTTCAAATCTTGTTCTTCAGCTAATTCTTCATCTACATCGAATCCTTCTATTCCTAAATTAGCTCTATCGATATTCCCATTGACTTTAATGTCTTCGACAATTTTTATTACAAGATTTATCGGAATTGCAAATGAATATCCAGCAAAGACTCCTGTTGGTGTGGCGATCGCTGTATTTATTCCGATCAATTGACCATCCGTGTCAACCAATGCTCCACCACTATTTCCAGGATTTACTGCTGCATCTGTTTGAATAAATTCTTCAATAGCCTTAACCCCTTCAATTATATCTAAATCCCTTCCCTTTGCGCTTACAATACCTGCTGTTACTGTAGATGTCAGAAAATTAAAAGGGTTGCCTACAGCGAGTACCCATTCTCCAATTTTAACATCTTCAGAATTTCCAAGAGGAATTGTCGGTAGATTTTCTGCTTCAATTTTTAGCAAGGCAAGATCTGTACTTGGATCAGTTCCCACTTTGCTAGCTTTGAATGTTCTCCCATCAGTTAATTCTACTTTAATCTTATCAGCAAATCCAACTACATGGTTATTGGTGATGATGTAACCATCCTCTGAGTATATTACACCTGAACCTGTTCCTTGTTTTGGTCCGAAGAAATTTCCTCCAAATAGATCTTCCATATTAAAGTCAAAAATGTTTGGTTTTCTTTGACTTAACCTCTGGTTTGCTAAGAGATCACTTTCTTCAGCAGTAATATGGACAACTGCAGGTGTAGATAATGAAGCTGCTTCTACAAAATCATTAGGTACGTTTGATCCATTTGAAGTAAATACAGCTTTAGGACTTTGATTCATTTCTGTGGCAACAGTTGTCTGCTTATCCAGCTTGTATGAAAAAGCTCCAAAAGCAATCATGCCCCCTATGAAACCTGCTAATAATATTGAAAGAATTTGCTTCATATATTTCTTTGATTTTATTACACCTTAAACGCACTCAAAATCAAGTAGTTACATGCTCAAAAAGTCTTTAACAATTAATTAACGAACGGTTGCTATTCGTCTTTTTTTACATCGTCTATGGCATCGTTAAGATCATCGGTAGCCTTCTTCAGTTCGTCGACAGAATCCGCCTTTTTAGCCCTTTTTTTCTCAACCTTTGGTTTTTCAGAACTTTTACTTTCCTTATCTGTAAAAGTAAATCCTTTGGAGTCAGTACCAACATAAATTGTATCACCAGCACCAAAGGTTCCAGCTAATAATTGCTTAGAAAGTGGGTTTACTAATTCATTTTGAATAACTCTTTTAAGAGGTCTAGCTCCAAATTGTGGTTCGTATCCTAAATCAGCTAAAAGGTCTAAGGCTGATTCAGATAATTCTATCTTGATTTCCTGTTTTCCAAGATTTTTTGTCAACTTTCTAAGCAACAACTTTGCAATCTGTTTGATCTCAGCTTTAGAAAGAGGTAAAAACATTATTTTATCATCAATTCTATTCAGAAATTCTGGTCTCAATCTTTCTTTCAACAATTCAAATACTTCTAATCTAGTTGTTTCAATGATATCTGCTCTATGATCTTCCCCAAGTGCATCCAGATCTTCGAAGTTTTCTAGAATTGTTTCAGCTCCCATATTGGAAGTCATGATGATAATTGTGTTTTTAAAATTTGCTTCTCTACCTTTATTATCTGTCAACCTTCCATCATCCAAAACTTGCAATAGAATATTGAAGGTATCTGGGTGTGCTTTTTCTATCTCATCTAAAAGAACGATCGAATATGGTCTTCTCCTTACTGCTTCTGTGAGTTGACCTCCTTCATCATATCCTACATACCCCGGAGGAGCTCCAACCAATCTACTTACAGAGTGCTTCTCTTGATATTCGCTCATATCAATTCTCGTGATTGCATTTTTATCATCAAATAAAACTTCTGCCAATATTTTTGCCAATTCAGTTTTACCGACTCCTGTTGGGCCAAGAAATATGAAAGATCCAATAGGTCTATTTGGGTCCCCTAAACCTGCTCTACTTCTTCTTATTGCATCTGAAACTGCATTTACAGCTCGATGTTGTCCAATTAAACCTTTACCTATCTCTTCTTCTAACTTGAGTAACCTTTCTTTATCACTCTTCATCATCTTTGTGACTGGAATACCTGTCCATCTTGCAACCACACCTGCAATATCGTCTCTGGTTACTTCTTCGTTGGTGAATCTGCTTTCTGCAGATAACTTATCAAGTTCTTTTTCTGCTTCGGACAATTCTTCTTCTTTGGCTTTGATATCACCATATCTAATTTTAGCAACTTGCTCAAAGTCACTTTCTCTTTCTGCAACCTCAGCATCATGCTCAAGATCTTCGATCTGTTTTTTAATCCCTTGAATGTTATCAACTATTTTCTTTTCGCTTAGCCAAGCAGCTTTGATTGAATCAAGTTTTTCTTTTGCATTGGCAATCTGTTCATTAATAACTTTCAACTTCTTTTTGTCATCTTCTCTTTTGATGGCTTCTCTTTCTATTTCGAGTTGTCTAACCTTTCTGTCAATTTCATCTACCTCTTCAGGAACTGAGTCAAGCTCAAGCCTAAGTTTAGCTGCAGCTTCATCTATTAGGTCAAGCGCTTTGTCAGGTAATGCTCGATCGGTAATGTATCGGTGTGATAGTTCTGCAGCTGCAACTAAGGCTTCATCTAGGATTTCTATTTTATGGTACACCTCATATTTGTCTTGAACACCTCGGAGAATCGACACCGTATCTTCAACACTTGGTTCATCTATGTATACCGTTTGAAATCTTCTTACCAATGCTTTATCGCCCTCAAAATATTTTTGGTATTCGTCCAGTGTTGTAGCCCCTACTGTTCTAATCTCACCTCTAGCGAGAGCAGGTTTCAAAATATTTGCAGCGTCCATAGCTCCATTTCCTCCTCCTGCCCCTATTAAGGTGTGAATCTCATCAATAAAAAGAATCACTTCACCATCAGAGGCATTCACTTCTTTGATGAGAGCCTTCAATCTTTCCTCAAACTCACCTTTGTATTTAGCACCAGCTATAAGCGCAGCCATATCCAAAACATAGATTTGTTTTGATTGAAGGTTTTCTGGAACATCCTGCTTAACAATTCTCCAGGCAATTCCTTCTATAATTGCAGTCTTTCCAACTCCAGCTTCTCCAATCAAGATTGGGTTGTTCTTTTTTCTACGTGAAAGTATATGCAAGATTCTTCGAATTTCTTCATCTCTTCCAATAATTGGATCAAGCTTTCCTTCTTCTGCACGCTTGTTTAGGTTAATAGCAAATTTGTTTAAGGAGTTGTACTGATCATCCGTGTGTTGATCACTCACTTTTCTCCCTTTTCTTAATTCAGTGATGGCTGCTTTTAAGTCCTTGGTTGTAGCACCCATATCTTTTAGAATTCTTGCAGTGGCATCTTTACCTCCTAGAATACCTAGTATAATCAATTCAAGAGAAATAAATTCATCGCCAAAATCCTTCATTAATTTTTTACCTTTTGCTAAGGCAGCATTGGAATCACTGGTAAGAAATTGTTTTTCTGCACCTTTCACTTTTGGAATTCTTGCAATTTGGCTTTGAAGTTTGTCAATTAATGGCTTCAAAGAGATTCCCATCTTTTCGAATAGGAAAGCGGTTAAGCTATCATCCACTTCAATAATTCCTCTCAGGAGATGTGAAGTATCCACTTGTTGTTGTTCCATAGCGCCTGCCATTTGTTGTGCTTTCAAAATGGCTTCTTGTGCTTTTATTGTAAAATTATCGTATGTCATTTTTATAATTTGTTACAAGATATACATCAAAAGTTTTACCAATTGATGTTTTACAAAGATTTGAAGACAAAGCGTCAAAAAATTAGAATTGAATTGTCAAATTGTCAGAATCTAATTGGATTTTAATTCGGCGAGCAGCTTTTGGTTTGACTTATATAAATAGCCAATAAATACTAGATATATAATACTTTTTAGCGCTAAGGATAGATAATTATTTATTTCAAGCTTATCAATTGTTATTGCCAAAAGGACCATTAATACACCAAGCCCAATTAAGCTTAATAATTTTTTATAATCGTAGGATATGGGGTAATATTTACGACCAAAATAAATGGCTAAAAGCACCATCCCCGAGTAACATATTAGGCTTGACCATGCAGAAGCAACAATTCCTATTTGCGGAAGCATAAGACTACTTGCCAACAAGGTTAGGAATACACCTATGATACTTATCACACTTCCATAAATGTTTTTATCTGCAAGTTTATACCATATGGATACATTGTAATAAATCCCTAACATAAGATAGGCTCCAAGTAAAATTGGAATTACGAATAATCCTGATCTGAAGTTATCTCCAATTAGGTATTTAAAAATATCAAGATAATAGAAAAGACCCAATGCCATAACCAAAGCGCATATTACATACAGGTTCAAAATTTTTGCATAAATCTTTTTGTCATTTCTATTTGCAGCATTTCGAAAAAAGAATGGTTCCGCCGCATAATTAAATGCAGTATTAAACATTACCAACAGAGCAGCAAGTCTTAAAGATGCCATATAAATACCCCCTTCTGAAATATTCTCATTTGTTGTTCCTTCCAAAAAGTATTGTTGCAACTGAGGAGAAAAGTATTGATTTAGGCTATTGGCTATTCCGACAACAATAAGGGGTGATGCATACAAAACCATTTTCTTCCAAAGGCTCCAATCAATTTCAAATTTGATATCTCTTAAGGTGAAGAGTAAAATAACAAACAAAGAAAAACTTGCTATCAAATTTGAAATAAAAACATAGTCGACATCCAAACTTAATTCAGGAAATATTTTATTCAGCCAAGCTCCATTTGGATGAGAAGGAAGATAGATTTCAAGAAAAAACATCAATAAGATAATTGTCAACACAATATTACCAATGCGTAATATCATAAAGGTTTTTGCTCTGTTTTCCAATCTAAGTTTAGCAAATGGAAGTAAAGACAAAACATCAAATCCCAAAATAATTGCAAACCATTTAAAATAATGTGGATATTCTGGAAGACCAAGCAAACTTGAAATTGGACCACTAAAAGCAATGATAAATCCTATGAGGCAAATCGTTGTGATAATCAAAGGAAAGAAGGCGGATGAAAAAGTCTTATGTAAGGAACCTTCTTTACTTCCAAATCTAAAAAATGCTGTATCAATTCTATAAGAAAGTAAAACGATCAGCAAGGTTGCGTAGCCATACATGAGGCCATAATATCCATATTCTAAAGAATCATCAAATCGATAGGTCAAATAAGTATTGAGCACCAAGAAATATAGAACTCTCGATAGTATATGACCGATTCCGTAGATGATTGTTTGTCCTGCAAACTGCCTAAGCAGTGACATATGTTTAAGTTTAAAACGCAAATTAGAGCAAATAATTTGTTTTGCCATATCTACATTCGGATATTCGTTTAAATCCTTCTCAAAAACTTACATTTACAGACTAAATCTTAAAAATGATTGATGTTAAACTATTGAGTGAATGTTGTAGAGTACCTGGAGCTCCAGGATATGAGCAAAGAGTCAGATCTTTTGTAATTGAACAACTAGAGGGTCTAGTTGATGAGGTATATACAGATCCAATGGGTAATGTTGTTGCTGTTAAAAATGGCACTAGCGATGAAAGGGTAATGATTGCTGCACATATGGATGAAATTGGATTTATTGCAACCCATGTGGATGATGAAGGTTTTGTAAGGTTTCACACTTTGGGTGGATTCGATCCGAAAACTTTAACCGCTCAACGAGTGATCATTCATGGAAAGAAAGATATAATTGGTGTTATGGGCTGCAAACCTATACACGTAATGACTCCAGAAGAAAGAGCAAAGGCTTTGAAAATTGGTGATTACTTTATCGATACAGGATTACCTGCTGATGAGGTAAAGAAACTTGTGTACACAGGTGCACCAATTACTCGTGAAAGAGAGTTGATAGAAATGGGGGAAATGGTTAATTCAAAATCCTTGGACAATAGGGTTTCTGTTTTTATCTTATTAGAAACTTTAAGGGCACTTAAAAAGAAAAAAGTTCCTTGTGACATCTATGCTGTATTCACAGTTCAAGAAGAAATAGGATTAAGAGGAGCCATTGCTGCTTCATCAGGAATTGATCCTGACTATGCAATCAATCTTGATGTAACTTTAGCCTACGATATGCCTGGTGCTGCTCCTCACGAAAGAGTAACGCATATGGGCAAAGGTACAGCTATTAAAATTCTTGACGGTATGACTGTCTGTGACTATCGTATGGTAGAATTTATGAAGAAAACGGCAAAGAAAAACAAGGTTCCTTTCCAAATGGAATTATTACCTGCAGGAGGTACTGATACAGCTGGAATGCAAAGACATTCAAATGGAGGATCAATTGCAGGTGGAATCTCCATTCCATGCAGATATTTACATCAAGTAATTGAAATGTGCCACAAAAAGGATATTAAAGCTTCGATAGATTTATTAAAGCATTGCCTTTTAGGGATTGGAAAATATGATTGGTCCTTTAAATAAAAAATTTATATGCCTATTTTAGAAAAAGACTTCTAATTGCCAGCAAAGTGAAATTGGGTAAACCGAATGTCCCTATTTATTTATTTTTTCCATATTAGATCTTTCCGGCCATCCCATTCTTTCTTCGTAACTAGGAATAAATACGCCAATAGATTTTTGATCTTGTCTTTCTAGGGATACAAAATTCCAAACTTTACCTTTGGTCATTGATGTTGCTAAAATATGTGAAACTGAGCTATATTTTTCTCCATTTAATTCAATGGTAAAAATTTGTGGAATAAAACAAAGCATTTCTGCTCCGGATTGGAAAACTTCTCCTGGTTCACCAACTTTTCCATCTAGATATGTAAAACCCATATTTTCTAAAGAATTGTAATCTGCCTCAAAGTCTTTCTTTACAAAATCAACGCTACCACTCATGGAGATAATATTCGGGTGCGTCATAGTAGCCAATTTGTCAAAATTCTTTGACACATAAGCATCTATATATTCTTGGGTCATTTCTTTTAAGCTTCCTAAATCATCTTGAGCTTGAAGATTGACAAATGATAAAGAAAATAGAAAAAGTAAAATGTGTTTCATGTTTCAAATTCTGAGTGATAACTAATGCTGCAAATGTAAGTGCTAAAATGCTTAGTTAGCAAGTTGTTAGTAAAAGTTTAACCAAAAAAAAGCAGCTTGAAATATCCAAGCTGCTTTATATAAGTTTTATCTAATTCTTAGAGTCCCAATTTGGCTTTTACCAAAGAGCTCACATCAGTTGAAGCATCTGCATACAATACAAACCCAGTTGCATAATCAAAAATGAAAGTATAACCATTTTCTGCTGCAACATCGTCAATAGCTGCTTGTATTTTGTCTCTAATTGGAGCCAACAAGGATTCATTTTTTTCCATTAGTTTTTGCTGGCTACTTTGTTCGAATTCAAGAAGCTTAGCTTCTTCTTCTTTTAATTTAGCTACTTCTGCCTCTACCTGTTTAGGAGAGATTTCACCATTGGCTTGCTTTTTCTCCAAATCTTGATACTTTGTTTGAAGTCTTGCCAACATATCTTGACCTTGCTTGGCCAATTGTTGCTGGAAGGTTTCAAGATTAGAAGTTGCTTCTTTTACTTCAGGAATTTCTTCAATTAATTCTTGAGAATTAATGTACCCAAACTTCTGTGCATTTAATCCCAAAGAGATGAAGCAGAAAGAAGCTATTGTGAATAATCTTATGAAATTTTTCATCTGTAATCAGTTTCTATTATAAATTATTATCGTTTTATTTTAATCGTCTTTTAATTTCCTCAGTTTTATCAAATTCACCACTTGTGAATAAGATGCCACCAGTACTACTTTTGTCAAAGATAAGATCAAAACCCTTTTCGTTTGCATATTCTTCAATTGCAGCAAAAACTTTATCTTGAATTGGACTTACTAATTCTTGTCTTTTTCTAAATAAATCACCATCCTGACCAAATCTTCTTTTTTGTAATTCTCTAACAGCCTTTTCTTTTTCAACAATCTCATCTTCTTTTTGAATTCTCACTTCATCACTTAAAAGTACTTGTTCAGCCTGATACTTGTTGTACATACTTTTAATTTTATCATACTCTTGAGCAATTTCTTGTTGCCATTGTGCAGAAACTTTATCAATTTCCATTTGGGCATTTTTGTAATCTGATAGCTCTTCAAGGATTGAAGCTACATCAACAATTGCAACTCTTTGTGCGTAAGTAGCAGTGAGAGTGACAAATAATACCATAAATACGCTAATAAACTTTTTCATTTTTCCTGAATTTTATTGTTATCAAATACTTCTGAATCAGGCGTTTTTGATCCCTTTTTTTACAAAGGCGGTCAAAAATACAGCTTTTATACATAAGACTTTTTATTCAACGTAAAAGTTCCAAAAGTCATATACTGCAAGCTATTTAAAATATATCTCTAATTATTGATTATCAATAAGTTATGCAAAACATATAGTATTTTTTACTTTGTAATTTAACCCTTGTTTAACCCTTTGCTAAGGACTATTAACCTTCTAAAAATGAGATTTGCGCAAAATTTTATAAAAATCGTACTTTGCTGCTAATTATTGATTATGAACATGAAACTAGTACTTACTGAAAAGGTCGACTCATTAGATAAATTTTGGAATGGCCTCCAAAACTGTGAAGAAATAGCGCTTTCTGACAATCTGAAAAGACGAATTCAGAAAAATAGAGCATACTTAGAAGAAAGGCTAGAGCTAAAGAAAGAAGCATTATATGGAATAAATACGGGCTTTGGTTCTTTGTGTAATGTTGAAATTAAGGCAGAAGAGCTATCTGATCTCCAACACAATCTGGTCATGTCTCACGCTTGTGGTGTAGGAGAAGAAGTACCAAAAGAAATTGTTAGGACCATGTTGGCTTTAAAAATCAACAATTTATCTCAAGGTTATTCTGGAATAAGATTAGAGCTGGTTCAAGCCATGATCACTTTATTCAATAATGGCATAACTCCCATTGTGTATCAATTAGGATCATTGGGTGCTTCAGGAGACTTAGCTCCCCTAGCTCATCTAAGTTTACCCTTAATCGGTTTGGGCGAAGTACATTTTGAAGAAAAAAGAATGGATTCATCAATTGCATTGCAAAGCATCGGTCTATCTCCTTTAAAATTATCATTCAAAGAAGGATTGGCGCTGTTAAATGGAACTCAATTCTCATTAGCATATGCATTGCATTCGGTTTGGAGTGCGAAAAAACTATTAAAAATTGCCAACTACACAGCAACTATGTCATGTATTGGTTTTGCTTGTAAGAAAGATCCTTTTCATCCTTCTCTTCATAGAATTAGAAATCATTCTGGACAGCAGGAAGTTGCTGCAAGTATCAATCAGTTATTAAGTGATACTAAACTTTCGAATACAATATATAGTGTACAAGACCCATATTCTTTTAGATGTATCCCACAGGTCCATGGAGCTAGCAAAAAAGCCATTGACCATGTTAGTGAAATTGTAGAAAACGAAATCAATGCAGTAACGGATAATCCAAATATTTTCGATGAAGAAGATTTGATTTTAATTGGAGGAAACTTCCACGCACAACTTCTTGCAATACCTATGGACTATCTATGTATTGCATTGTCAGAACTAGGCAGTATATCCGAAAGAAGAGGTTATCAATTAATCAATGGGGATAGAGGACTTCCTCCATACTTGGCTGATAATCCTGGATTACATTCTGGTTTTATGATTTGCCAGTACACTGCGGCATCGGTTGCGAGCCAAAACAAACAACTGTGTACACCAGCATCTGCTGACTCAATTGTCTCGAGTAAGGGACAAGAAGATCATGTTAGCATGGCGGCCAATGCTGCGACCAAATTACATCGTGTTGTTAATAATGTCTATAGTTTGATGGCCATTGAATGGATGATGGCTTGTCAATCTATAGAACATAGGAAAGATGTACAATTGGCTCCTGAATTAAATTTATTATTTGAAAAGTATAGAAAGATAGTGCCAAGATTAACAGTAGATAGATTTTTAGCTCCAGATATAAAAGCGACTGAATTATTTTTGAGGGAACACATCTAATTAATAAAAGGTCAATCTTAAAGTTGGTCTTACTTGTTGTTTTTCTTTTGGTTGAAAAACAGTTATCCGCTCAATCTGTAGGTGCTTCTTTTTTTTCTGGAAACATTATTAGACATAGAGATTTTCTAAGCTTTGATCAGCCTAACTTCACATATGGTTTCGATCTTGAATATGAAATAAAAAAAGATACCACTATTCATTGGCAACGGTTTTGGAAGCTTCCGCAAATCAGTCATCATTTTCATTTTCATCAATTTAATACTGAACAACTTGGCTCGGCTTATGCTTATTATCCTAGCATTGGTTTCAAAACACTTTCCACTGATAGTTTTAAGGCTTATTGTCAAATGGGAATGGGCATTTCGTATTTAAACACTGGATATGATCAAAACAACATGAACAATGCCATTGGCTCAAAACTAAATTCCATCATTACGCTCCGCTACGAATTAACATACCAAGCAACAGACAGAATTTTACTACATCTTGCCCCACAAATATTTCATTATTCCAATGGAGCGGCGAAAGCTCCAAATGCAGGTCTTAATTCATTGAACATTCTCTTTGGATTAAGATTTAAGATGCAAGAGGAACAAGCTTTAAAGAAGAAATCAAAATACATTTCCCAATCAATTTTCGACAAGTGGAACTTAGAATTTAATGTTGGTTTGGGATATCGTCAGATTAATATTCCCAATAGCTTAAATTTTAAAATTCCTCAGATAAGTCTGTATGCCCATTATAATTTTTTCGAATTTTTTAGACTTGTCGGTGGTATTGGTTTTCAATATAATTATGCTGAGTATTATTTCATGAAAACTCAGTTTGAAACTAATAAAGTTGCTGCTAGAGAAGCAAGAGATTTTATTTTCAAGGTTTCAGGAGATTTTCTGTTTGGAAACATGTTTACTAGAGTGCAACTAGGGTACTATTTGCCTTTTGAAGAAAAAATTCGGAGAAATACTTTTTCGACAAAGTTCTCTCTGAACTATGTTAGGAAAATAATATCGAGTTCAGAAACAAAATTGTTTTTTGGAATTGGAGTCAGGTCTCATAAATTTGTAGCACAATATCTGAGCATCAATTCTGGTATTATTCTTTAGGTGTAGACCTAATCCACACATCTTGCTGTGGGAAAGGTATTGAAATATTATTTTCTCTAAATTTTTTATCTATTTCAAATCGCATATCGCTTTTAATGTCCTCAATTACAATAAAATTTCTTGAAAAAAAATATACAGTAAAGCTTAATGCACTATCCATAAATTCATTAAACCGGACAAATGGTGCAGGATAATTTATTACATAAGGATTACTCTTTACAATTTCAATAAGTATATCTTTTACCAGTTGTGTATCAGATCCATATGCTACTCCTACCGTAAGATCAAACCTAACCTTGTCATCAAAATGTGTCCAGTTTACAACATTTTCATTAACCAATTTGGAATTAGGAACAAGCATGGTAATATTTCCTCGTGTCTCAATTGTTGAAGCACGTAATCCAATTTTTTTTACAATTCCAACTACGGTACCAATTTCCAAAACATCACCTACAGCAACCGTTCGTTCAAAGAGTAATACCAATCCAGAAATAAAATCATTAAATGTTTGTTGTAGACCTAAGCCAACTCCAACCAAAAGTGCGGCTGCTCCTCCCAACAAAATGGTAATATCTAAACCAATGTTATCTAAAATTAGAATAAAAGCAATTACAAAAACGATATAGGTAAAAAGTTGGTTTATCGCATACTGTGCCCCATGATCAACTTTTCTTCTTTTGTAGACACTATACAGTATAATCTGAATAAATAACCACACAATCAGTTGTGCTACCAAAAATATTAAAACAGAAGTAAGAATATTTGATATTTTGAAGCTGAATATATTACCATCCTTCATCGTGTTCTCAAAAAGAGACATGTCAATATTGAAAATATTGAGTAAAAAGATCAAGCCTAGGACAGTAAGAATGTATCGAAAAACCCTATTAACTTTTGATTCTTGTTCAATTGCATTTTTACCTTCTTGAAGTTCTATTTTACTTCTACTATCTCTACTTGTATAATAGTCATGGATATATAAATTAGAAATAAACCAAAACAAGATTCTCATTCCTTGTATGGTAATCAGAAGAAAAATAAAATGGCTAATTTGATAATTATAACCATCTACAATAAAGACATTTTGATTCAGCCCAAGCGTTAAAATAGCTATCAATACGAATATCAAAAGGGCTAAAAAACCAAATTGTCTTTTAATATTTTTAACAGATCTCTCCGCTAAATCCTTTCCCTTTGTCATACTTGGTACCAACCATTTTACGAAGAAACTATTGAGTAACCAACAAAAAAGAGCAACCAATGCCAGCCCTACTAAATCATCGTAGGTAAAACTAAAATTGCCGATGGTAAATAATATTTCTTTCAAACTATATCTTTCTTAGGCTTGCACGTAAATTACATATTTTTCAAAATAATATTCTATATCGGTCCAATCTGAAATTGCAAATTCTTCTATATACTCATGTTTAGCAATTTCAGCTCTTAAATCTTTCAGATCCCCACCTTTAAGCGCAATAATTCCGTTTGGGATGGAATGTTGGTGCTTTTCGGAAATTAGTGAGCGACTCCAGGACATTAATTTGTCCAACTTGGCAACGGCCCTGGTAACTACAAAATCATATTTAGTCTTTAGTTCTTCTGCTCTAATGTGTTCTGCCGTTACATTATTCAAATTTAACTTTTCGATTGCTTCTTTTACAACAGATATCTTTTTTGCCCTGGCATCTATAAGGTGAAACTTGGTTTGGGGAAAACAAATCGCCAGTGGAATTCCAGGAAAACCACCTCCTGTGCCTAGATCTAATATTTTAGCTTTTTCTTTAAAACGGATGACTCTTTTTATATAAAGAGAATGAAGAATATGATGTTCCATTACATTATCAATATCTTTTCTAGAAATAACATTGATTTTATCGTTCCAAAACTGGATATGCTCTCCGAAAACATGTAATTGTTCTAACTGCTCTTGGTTAAGTTCAGGAAAGTATTCCTTTATTATGTCTTTATTCATTTTACCACGAATTCCTTTGGGGAATAATTGTAAAGATGGAGAAAATCAAAAAATAAATAGCGGTAAACAGATCTAAATACCACCAATGACTCAAACAATCCTTACCGCCTAATTTTGAAAAAAGATTTTTAGCCATTTGAAAAGTGCTAAAAAATCGAATAAAATAAAGACAAATTCCTAACCATAGGAAGCCATTTACCGAAAGGAGAATAAGAAAGAAATAGAATAAGATCCAACTGGCTGAAAATAATAACAATAACATTTGATGCGAAAACTTATAGTTTGAGGCGGTTGTAAGGTGCCTTCTTTTTTGATTAAAATAAGATTTCCAATTTTTATGTGGATCAGAATATGTCCAAGCTTTAGGATCAATTTGAATCGTACAGTTTTTTGAAGTTGCCAATTGATTAATCATCAGATCATCGTCACCAGAACTAAGGTTCAAATTTTTTAACAAGGCTTCTCCCCTATTGATCAATGATTTTCTATACAAGAGATTTCTACCAACCCCCATGTAGGGTTTTCCATTCAGGGCAAATGAAAGATATTGAATTGCCGTTAAGATAGCTTCGTAACGAATCCACCGATTAAGAAAACCATTTGTCTTTTTATACGGGCTAAAGCCGAGCACAATATCATAGTTAAGCGCACTGGAAGCCATATAACTCGACCAATCTTTAGAAGCTGGTCTGCAATCTGCATCTGTTAGAAGGATCAAACCCTCCTTAATGTTCGATAGACCATCCATAAGTGCTTGTTTTTTACCCTTAATACTTTTAGAGCAGCTAACAACTTGTAAGTTTTGAGTTTTACTTGCCGAAACCTTCAAAAGTTCTAAAGAATTATCTTCAGAAAAATCATCCACCACAATCAGTTTTGAAAGTTTTTTTTGATTTAATAATAGTGGTATAAGCTCTGTCAAATTCTCACATTCATTTTTTGCACAAACTAAAATGCTTAGTTGTTCATTATTGGTTGTGAGAGTCGTTTCATTATAAAGAACTAATTTTCGAAACATAATATTCCAAAAATACATTTGAACAAAGAGTAATAATATGGGAATACTTATAAGTAAGATAATGTGTTAATTAAAAAAATTGCCAGTAGATATATTAATTGGAATTCAATTACGTTAAATAAAAACATCCTCACTACGAACATACTAATTTAGTATGAGTCAAAGGCAGTTAGCTTTCGAGCATTTTAATATTGTGCTTCTTAGATCATTATACTTTACTGAAATCCGACTTATGAAACTACTGACACCTTCAGCTATATTGCTATTTTTAGTCTTTCAATGCCAAGCTCAAATGAATTTCGATTCTGAATCCCTTTATGGAAATGAGTGGATTGATTACGATAAGACATACTTGAAGTTTACCATCAATGAAGATCAAGTTTACCAAATTACCTATGCTGACTTAATAGAATCAGGAGTGCCTTCACAAATAAAAGGAAATGAATTTCAGCTTTATTCTCTAGGAAAGAAAATACCTATTTACGTAAGTACTGATGAAATTTTTAGCGAAGGTGATTTCATTTTGTTCTATGGTCAAAAAAATCGTGGTGAATTAGATCAAACACTTTTTAGAGATTGGGAAAACGAACAAATAAATCCCTATTATAGCATGTTTACCGACGATCGGAGTTATTTCCTTTGTTGGGGAATTGAGCCTCAAAATCAAGAAAGATACGAAAGCATTGAGAACAATATTTCAAACAATTTACCTCCTGCTGAAGACTTTTATCAACATGAAGAAACTTATGTGTTCAATGACTTTCACTTACGACCAATCCTAAATGGTGCAGACGTTAGATATTCAAATTTTACAACGACTGAAGGCTTTGGTTCCAACTTAAAACAAGTTCATTCTATTAATTTTAGTTGTTCACAAATATTCGAAGGTTCTCCAAACGCTTACATTGATTTTAGAATAGGTACTAATCCATTTAACCACACAATTCAAAGTTATTTTAACGATAGTTTTATTGAGAGCTTTATCCAAAATGGTGATACGGTAAGACAAATTCAATACGAAATTCCTACTTCGGACCTAAAATCTAACAATCTATTTGAGCTTATCGATCAAAATCAAAACGCGAAAAACTCAATTGCAAAAATAAGTTTAAGTTATCCAAGAAAGTTTGTTGCCAACAATGAAAATTATTTTAAAATACCATTCAGGAGTCACTCATTTCCTAAATATTTTGAACTGAGTTCTTTTCAAACAAATGGGGAGATACCAAAAATTTTAGATGTTAGCAACAAAATAATTTTAGATGGAATTTATGAAGACAATTTGGTAAAATTTGCATTACCAGGGGCAAACTTAGAAAGAAACATGATTGTATTCACAAAAGCTAAAGAAGTAAAAGATTTAGAAGAAATAAGATTTAGAAATTTAGAAAACCTATCTCCTAGTTATGTCATTTTCACCAGTAGTCATTTGGACCAAGAAGATGAAGCTGGAATAAATTGGATTCAAGAATATCAAGAATTTCGAAGTTCTGAAAATGGAGGCTCTTATAAGGTTGAAGTTATCCATTCTGAAGAAATTATAGATCAGTTTGGATATGGGATAAAAAATCATAGTATCGGAATAAAAAATTGGTCAAATTATTTTGACGACAGATGGCCTGATTGGAACTTCACATTTATCATTGGTAAGGGTATTCAGTATGGTTTATTAAGAACTAATCCAGACTCAATTAATTATGTGCCTACTTGGGGAGAACCAGGTTCTGATAATCTTTGCTTTGCAAAAGGGAACAACTCATTTCCAGAAATGGGTATTGGGAGATTAGCTGCAAAGTCCCCAATTCACATCAAAAGCTATCTTGAAAAGCAGCTAAAATATCTGGAAAATTTCCGCTTAGGACAAAGTATAGAAGACAGATATTGGATGAAACAAGTAATCCAATTGAGTGGTGGAGATCCAAACGTGGAAAATGCGATTAAAAATGCCCTTCAAGAAATGAAAGACACCATTCAAAATAGTCTATTTGGAGCAGATATTTTTACATTTTCAAAAACCTCTACCAATGAGGTGCAATCAGCACAATCAGAAGGAATAATTAAAAGAGTGAACGAGGGTTGTTCGATCATTACTTTTTTCGGGCACTCTGCGATTGGGGTTGTTGATTTTGGATTGGAAGATCCTTCTCAATATGACAATGAAGGAAGAACACCTTTGATTATTTCACTTGGTTGTCATTCAGGAAATATTCATACCACCGCTGCAAATGGAATAAGTGAAGATTTTGTTTTAGTTCCTGAAAAAGGAGCTATAGCATTCTATGCTTCCTCTGGGGTAGCATTTGTTCCAGCACAAGAACTTCATGGGATAAAGCTATATGATTTACTAGGTAATGAAATGTACGGAAAAGAATTAGGTTTAATTCAAAAAAGAATGCTTGAAGAAATCAATACAAACGGTAGCTTTGATATGATAACGCTCCAACAACAATTGACTCTGCATGGTGATCCTGCCACTAAAATATATTCTTCTCCTAGCCCTGATTACACTCCTGATCTTGCATCGTTCAGAACAGTTCCTGAAATTGTATCTGGAAGATTGGATAGCATCGATATTTGTTTTGATATCGTAAATTTGGGACGATATTCTGATGAACGTATTCCATATTCCTTAATTCATTCTCATTCTAATAAAAGAGATACTTTCTATTATACTACTAACGGCATACACAGTAGAAAAAACCTATGCCATACTATCCCAATCAATATTGCGAATGACATTGGAGAAAATTTAATCGAAGTTTTTTTGGATTATAAACAAGAAATCGAAGAATTACCACAACCACAAGCAGAATTAAACAACTCACTTATTGATGCATATCAAATTCCTGGTTTCAGTTTTTTTGTTCTCAATGACAACCCTATTCCATACTATCCACATGAATTTGCCATCACAAACGAAGATCAAATTACTTTACAGGCATCTACAGGAAATGGATTCATTGGAACTAGAGATTACATTGTAGAAATAGACACAACAGAGCTCTTTAACAGTCCGCTTAAATTATCAATTCAGAAAGAATATAATGGTGGTTTGGTAAAATGGACTCCTGAAATTGAATATAAGGACCAACAGGTTTACTACTGGCGTGTCAGAGTTGCTGATCCTGAAAATGGAATCACTTTATGGAATTCTAGCTCGTTTGTGCATTTAGATGCATATGATTATGGATGGAATCAAAGTCATTTCTACCAGTTTTTAAAAGATGATTTTACTACTATAAAAGTAGATTCCACAACCAGAGACTTTGAGTATATAGAATCAGATTATGAATATGACATTCTAAATGTCAAAAGAACAATCAATAGCTTTTCGGAATTTAGAGTGAATTCAAGTTTTACAGAATTACATTCTTTTGCTGATATCCAAGCAGGAGTGTTTATAGGGCTAATACATCCTACCAGTTTTAAACTTTTTACCTGTCCAATTGGTGGTACTCTAGGAGCAGATGAAATTTGGGAAAATAGAGAAAGAAACCTTTGGCCATTTAAAACCAATACAGAAGAAGATCGACAGCAACTTATAGCGTTTCTTTCTTTGCCTGAGTTTGATGATTATTATATAATTATGTTTACGGTTCAAGATGAATTTAAAGATTGCGAGCCAGAAGAATGGAGTGATGAGTTATTTGAGATATTCGAAAATGAAGGAGCAACTCAAATCAGAGAGCTTGTTGGTAATCCAAGACCATACATTTTTGCCTATCAGAAAGGCCATGGTTTTATAGATGAAGCTATTTCAAATCATCCTGATGAAGCATTATCAAGGAAGATCGTAATAGAAGGAAAATGGTTTCAAGGAAAAATAAAATCAAATAAAATTGGCCCCGCAAAAGCTTGGACCACAATGCTTTGGAACAAAGAGAATTTTAACAATAATGAAGACTCGCTGTTTGTAAATCTATATGGAGTTAATCATAATGATAAAGAAGAACTCCTAGCAAAAGAAATTCTTCTTCCTGAATTTGACCTTAGTTTTATAAACGCAGAAACTCATCCTGAAATATTCTTAGAACTATACTCCAAAGATACAGTGTCCCTGACTTCTCCTGATCTAGGATATTGGAGGGTTCTTTATCAAGCATTGCCAGACGCTGTCTTCAACGCCAATGAAGGCTTTGTTTTTGAATCCGATACTTTGTTGCGTGGTCAGGATCTTAAACTGAATTATACAATTGACAATGCAAGTAAGGTAGATCTTGATAGTTTATTGATTCACTATGCTTTGATCGACAGCCAGAACAATGAGATACTTTCAACAAAAAAGAAAGCACCGATCAAAGGAAAAGAAAGTCTCCCTGATGAGTTCACCTACAATACGACCAACCTAAAAGGAAAATATCAATTTGTTGTTGAACTTAACCCCAATCAAGACCAATCAGAATTGTATGATTTTAACAATATTGGAATAATAAATTTTTTAGTCAAAGTTGATAACATCAATCCGTTGTTAGATGTAACTTTTGATGGGATAAGAATTTTAGAAGGAGACATCGTTTCGCCGAAGCCTTTAATTAAAATCTCATTGACAGATGAAGACCCATTACTTTTGCTTAACAACATTGAAGACTTTTTTCTTACATTAGAATATCCTGATGGTACAATTGCAGAGGTCGCCCTAGATGACACTTCCGTAAATTTTATACCTGCCGAAGAAGATCAAAGCTCTAATACAGCTTGTATTGAGTTTAGTCCCACACTTAGTGAAGGAAATTATACTTTGAATGTTCAAGCAAAAGACGCAACCGGAAATTTTTCAGGAGATCATGCTTACTCCATTTCTTTTGAAGTCATTGAAGACAATAAAATATCTAGAGTGATTAATTATCCCAATCCTTTTTCAACATCAACAGAATTTATTTTTTGGCTTACTGGTGATCTTATTCCAAATAATTACCATATCAAAATAATGACCCTGAGTGGGAAAGTAGTAAAAGAAATAAGTCAAATGGAATTAGGACCAATTCGAGTAGGTATAAATCGATCAGCAATTAAATGGAATGGCACAGATGACTATGGTCAAAAGTTAGCCAATGGAGTATATCTGTATAGATTTTATTCAGATCTTGACCAAGAATTAGATAATATAGAAATAGAATCAATCGATCATTTTTATAAAGATGGTTTTGGGAAACTCGTGATTATGCGGTAGATATCAGCTTTTGTTATTTTGAACTTATTGCTTCTGATAACCCATGCTTTCTGAGCTTTGCCCAATAGGAAAATCCTTGCTTATGATTTTGAAATTATTATTGCTTGTGTCCGCAAAAGTGATATTGGAAACAAAAGCTTCTGGAAGCTCCTCAATAATAACATTTGACATGATGTCTTTATAATTTACAAATGAATTATTTTCAATTTGGAACCATCCCGTGTCACCAAATATTACAGAATGCATTATTTCAAGATTTGTTGGAACATTATCGACTCCCTCATTAAGTAACTCAACATTTAGTTTCGTTTTAAAAAAAGTCGCATTTTGAAGACTCACTGCTGATGATTCTTTTACATTAATTCCTATATGACATTCTACAAATAAATTATTTCTTACCTCAATGTCAGAAGATGCTCCAAATCCATCACTTCCTATCTCTAGTGCTCTGTGTTTAACTTTATAAAATTCGTTGTTTATTATTTCAATTCCTATACAATTATTAAGATCGATGGCATCGTCATTCATTTCCATAAATGTGGAGTTAGTAATTTGACCACCATTACTTGATAAAATCTCCACAGCATCTGGTATTTTAATAAAAGTAGAATTATTGACCAAAGGAAAACTTGATTGATGGACCAACAATCCCTCCCCAGTGTTGTTGCTTTTCAACGAACCCTCATCAAAAGAAAAATTTCCTTTCCATGTTCTAACAAGAGCATTTTGTTCAGATAATGACTTTTCATTTGAAATATGCACTTGATAAAATTCATGATTTTCTGCTCTTGATACAATCAATCCGTTTTCAATATTAACATGATGCAAAATAAAATTTACGGTTGTTTCATCTTCTGAGTTGAGAATTGTGTGTGCAATATTATCAGAACTGCCTATGAGGGCAATAGGGTTTTCTGAAGTTCCAATTGCCTCAAATTCTCCTTCAATTAGAAAACTTCCTAAAGGGCCAAAAGTAATTTGTGAGCCTGCTTCAATGATAAGTTTTTGATCTGTCTCAATTATTATTCTTTCATTTATAAATTCATTACCACTGTACAAGATCACTTCTAATTTATCAAGATCCTTGGGCTTTTGACAAGCAATAAATGCTGAACAAAGCAATGAAATAGTAAATATTTTGAAGAAATAATTCATCTTTTTAAAGATAAGAATAGCCCTACCATTCTTGATTATAGTTGCGTTTATAAAAATCAAATTTTTAAATTCAGTCCTAGGATGATGTTTAATATGAGATTAATAGGCAAATCAACACTTCATATTCAAACATTTAGATGTGTACATCCTTGTCTATCAATCGATTATGTTAATAACCGCAAGGGTAAATTTTAATTGAAAAATAAACGACATTAAAAAGCGTTATTACCATGTTTTGGGCATATTTTTCACAGAAAGTGTTTAACTTTGATGAAACATCGAACCAAGACGTTTTCCAACCTAGAAACACCCTGTATGCCACCAGTTCCTATGACAAGGCTTAGCATACATTTAAAGAAATTACAGAAAATCCGACAAAATGAAGCGATTAAGCATTATTACTGCTTTGCTATGTACTTGTGTTGCACTTTATTCACAAATGTATTTCAATGAGGAGTTCTTATTTGGAAATGAATGGGTAAAGCATGATAGACCATATGCAAAAGTATCTGTCAATGAAGATGGTGTTTACAGAATTGGTTTTGCTGAGCTAGTTGCCAATGGTTTCCCAACCAATTTTAAAGGAAGCGAAATACAAGCTTATTCCTACGGCAAAGAAGTAAGTCTTTTCGTATCCAACAATGGCGATTTTGGAAATGGAGATTATATTGAATTTTTTGGCTATAAAAATGATGGATCATTAGACCAAACTGTATATAGAGATCCCGGTGAACAGCAATTAAATCCGAAAGTCAGCATGTTTTCTGATAGCAGAAAATATTTCTTTACTTGGGAAACTGGAAGTACAGGAAATAAAAGATATAATCTAGCAAATAATAATCTTGGGGGTAATTTGCCCAATGTTGAGCCATTCTATTTTCATAGAGAAGAAAAAGTTTTTTCTGAAAATCATTTGAGACCTGTAATCAATGAAGAAGAGGTTAGATATTCTAATTTCTTTACTACAGAAGGTTATGGTTCAGCCTTAAATCCAGTAAATCAAATTGAAATTCCAGTTGACAACTTGAACAATGCTGCACCTTCTTCGAACCTGAAAGTAAGATTTGGCACCAATGCAGGTAATCATATTATCCGAACCTACTTTAATTCAGAATTTATTGAATCAAATACATACAATTCCTACCACGTAGTTGAGTTAGAATATCAAATTTCAAATAATGATGTTAAAGACCTTAATGTTTTTGAGGTAGAAGGAAATGCTAGTCAATATGACAGGAACAGTATTGCCTATTGTTCTTTTGACTACCCAAGAAATTTTAACGCTTTGGACCAGAATTTCTTTAGATTCAATTTCAATGCACATTCATTCCGTAAATATTTTGAAATTCAAAATTTCAACTCATCAGGAGGAGCTCCTATTGTTTTAGATATTACCAATAATGTTAGGATAGAAAGTGTGGTAGAAAACGGTATGGTGAAATTTATTCTCGAACCAGCTCAAGAACAAAGAGACATAGTCATATACAATCAAAACAATAACATTCAATCCATTGAAAAGATAAATTTCTTTGATTACGAGGCGATCAATCCTAATTATATAATCCTTACTGGCGCAGAAATGAACAGGCCTGATGCTTCAGGTACCAATTGGATTCAAGAATATGCCAACTTTAGAAGATCAGAAATTGGTGGGTCTTATAATGTACAAATTGTTCATGCAGAAGATCTTATTGATCAATTTGGGTATGGTGTAGAAAATCATTCCATTGGAATAAGAAATTGGAGTAATCAAATGTTTGAAAAATGGCCAGAGTGGGAACATGTTTTCATCATTGGCAAAACCCATGAATATGGTATCATTAACGAAAACCCTTCTTCACTTTCTTTTGTCCCAACACATGGAGAACCTGGTTCTGATAATTTAATGTTTTCTGTTGATGATAATACTTATCCTGAAGTAGGAGTAGGTAGGTTAGCGGCTAACAATAAAGAACAGTTAAAACTGTATTTAGAAAAAATGTTGGTCTATGTTGATCAAGGTGTATGGAATCAATCGATAGAAGAAAAAGCTTGGATGAAGAAAATCATTCATCTTAGTGGGGGCGATGCCATTTTACAAACGGCGATTAGAAATTGGTTGGATGAAATGGGTGAAGTTATAGAAGAAAGTGCATTTGGCGCAGATGTCATTACATTCCAAAAAACTTCTAGTGATCCAATTCAGAATTCATTATCACAATCTATTATAGACGAAGTCAATAATGGCTGTTCTATTCTTACCTTCTTTGGTCATTCTGCTGTGGGAACTTTTGATTTTAGTATTGAGGATCCTGGTCAATTCGACAATGAAGGAAAAACTCCAATCATTATATCTTTAGGTTGTCACTCAGGAAATATACATACATCCACTCCTGGTATCAGTGAAGATTTTGTTTTGGTTCCAGAAAAAGGTGCCATTGCATTTTTAGCTTCTTCTGGAACAGCTTATGTTGGACCTCAGTTTATTCACGGTAGAGAATTGTATGACATTTTGGGAGACTCTCTTTATACTCAACCATTAGGAAAGATTTTAACTACAGTATTAAAGGACAAAACAAATAATTTTGATTTCCAGGTCTTGACCTTACAGCAACAATTAACATTACATGGTGATCCTGCTTTGATTATTAATTCACATAACGGACCTGATTACACTCCAGATATTGAAACATTTAGAACAGATCCTGAAGTAGTTTCAGGTCGAATAGACAGCGTTGACATTTGCTTTGACATAGTCAACCTAGGACGATTTCAACCAGACTCTTTAGATTACTATTTAGTACATAAGTATTCCACAAAAAGAGACACTTATTATTATAAATCTATCACTCCATTCAATCGACTCAATCAATGTCATACAATACCTTTGAATGTGGTACAAGCAGCGGGAGAAAATCAAATTGAGGTTTATCTAGATCACAATTTTAAAATAGAAGAAACACCAAATCCTATAGCTGAGATGAATAATTCTCTGTTGGAGGCATATGGCATTGAGTCTTATAAGTTTTTTGTACTCAATGATAATCCTATTCCTTTCCACCCTGAAGAGTTTGCTATCACAAATATTGAGCAACCAACTTTAATGGCTTCGACAGGGAATGCTTTTGTCGGTGTTAAAGAATACGAAATAGAAATTGATACAACCGAACTTTTTAATAGTCCTCTCAAGCAATCAGAAATCGTTTCGGCACATGGTGGTTTGGTCCAATGGAAGCCGAATATTCAATATGAAAATGAACAAGAATATTATTGGAGGGTTAGAGCAGCTGATCCAGAGTTTGATCTTTCATTCTGGAACTATAGTTCTTTTATTCATATCGACGAGTATGAAAGTGGGTGGAATCAAAGTCATTTATATCAATTTCTTAAAGATGATTTTAGAAATTTAGAAATTGATTCAACAACGAGAAATTTTGACTATTCAATTGCCAATTATGAATTCAAAGTAGTTAATAAAGTAAGAACTCCAGATGATTTTCCAGAGTTTTCTATAAACTCTGAATTCTTAGAAGCCAATTATGGAAATGACATCAGAGGAGGAATATATTTGGTTGTTGCAGATCCTGGAACATTAGATCCTTTGGTATGTCCTGATGGGGGTGTTCAAGGCGCAGATACTCCTCCGGGTTGGAGAGATAGAAATGCATGGCCATTTAAAACAAATACGGCCACTGAGAGAGCAGAAATTATTTCTTTTGTCAATACAATACCTGAAGGCTACTATATTATTATGTTTACCATACAAGACGCAGGTCTAGATTATGCTCCTCAATTATGGGAGGATGAGCTTTTTGAGCTTTTCGAAAACGAAGGTGCTGTTGAAATAAGATCACTAATTGGAAATCCAAGGCCTTATATTTTTGGTTATCAAAAAGGTGTAGGTGCATTTAATGAGGTAGTTGCACAATCAACCGATGAGGTATTAAATTCAATTATGAAAATTGAAGGAAAGTGGTTTGAGGGAACAATGTTTTCCACCACCATCGGTCCTGCAAAAACATGGAATAAGTTCCTTTGGGACTTTAAAGAATATACACAATCTGAAGATGTTTTTGACATACGTCTTTTTGGTATCGATAACACCGGCAAAGAAGACACATTGGCCACTAATATCACCAATAAAGAATATGATCTAAGTACAATAAGTGCCAATCAGTACCCCAACATCAGATTGGAACTTTTTACAAAAGATACCATTACAAACACCTCATTAGACTTGCATTATTGGAGAGTTGTATATGAGAATTTACCAGAAGCAGTACTTAACACAACCGACAATTATAGCTTCCATGCAGATACTTTGCAACAAGGGGAAATCATGAACATTGAATACTCTATAGAGAATATCAGTACATCAAACATGGACAGTATGCTTGTCAAGTATAGTATTATCGATAATAAAAATAATGAGATCAAGGAGGAGCTAAGAAAGTCCCCTATCCAGGCCTTAACCGGAATTGGAGATAAGTTCGAATATGATACTCAAAATCTTAATGGGCTTTATGAGTTACGGATTGAAATTAATCCCGACAAGGACCAGCCTGAACAATTTGACTTTAATAATAGAGGAATTATTAATTTCTTGGTAAGAGGTGACAACATCAATCCTTTGTTAGATGTAACCTTTGATGGAATAAGAATTTTAGATGGTGATATTATCTCACCTAGTCCAATGATAAAGATTGCTCTTACGGATGAAAACACTAATCAATTGATTGAAAGTCCTGAAAATTTCTTGTTGACCTTAGAATACCCTGATGGAACACTAGAAGAAGTTGATGTAAATGGGCCAAACATTAACTTTATACCAGCGGATTTAGAGAACGGGCTTACAGCTTGTATTGAATTTACCCCAACTCTTAGTGAAGGAGAATATACGCTGTATGCACAAGGAACAGATGCTACTGGAAACTTTTCAGGAGACCATGAATATGCTGTCTCATTTAATGTTTTTGAAGACAACTTAATTTCTAATGTGCTAAATTACCCTAATCCATTTTCAACTTCTACTCAGTTTGTATTCACCCTTACGGGAAATCAATTACCTACTGAATACCACATTAAAATTATGACTGTAAGTGGGAAGGTAGTCAGAGAAATTACTCAAGATGAATTGGGGCCAATTCGAGTTGGAGTAAACAGATCAGAATATAAATGGAATGGAACTGATGAATATGGATCAAAACTTGCCAACGGTGTATACTTATATAAATTTTATACAGATATTGCAGATGAGTTGGATGAATTTGATCTAGGAGATACTGATCAATATTTTAAAGACGGGTTTGGTAAGTTGGTAATTATGCGTTAGTGAAAAAAATTCTAAATAATAAACCTTTTATTGAAGGACAAGAGATGGCTTTTATTCAAGAAGCCATCTCTTGTAATTTTATATCAGGAAATGGACCTTTTACTAAAAGGTGCCAAGAATGGTTTAAAGCTCAATTTGATTTTCCATCGACCTTACTTACAACCTCTTGTACCGACGCTTTGGAAATGGCTGCTTTATTATTAGAATTAAAACCAGGAGATGAGGTAATACTGCCTTCTTATAGCTTTGTTTCTGTAGCCAATGCTTTTCTTCTCCATGGTGCGACTCTAAAATTTGCTGATTGCGATGATCACCATCCAAATATTTCTTTAAAGTCGATCGAGCAATTAATAAATCCAAAAACAAAAGCCATTGTAGTAATCCACTATGCTGGAATGGCGGTAGATCTCGAGAGTATCATGGACATTTGCGCTAAGCATAATATAACCTTAATAGAAGATGCTGCCCATGCCATTGGAGTAAAATACAAAAACAAATATTTAGGAAATTTTGGAGACCTTTCTGTTATGTCTTTCCATGAATCCAAAAACATAACTTGTGGTGAAGGAGGATGTCTTATCATCAATAATGAAAAATTTAAAAATAGAGCTGAAATTCTCCATGAAAAAGGTACAAATAGAACACAATTTAGACGAGGTGAAATAAATAAATATGAATGGCTCGATTTAGGGGCCTCTTATTTATTGTCTGATATTAATGCAGCTATGCTATTGGGTCAATTGGAGCAATTAGAATTGATCAATTCGAAGCGAAGGACTTTATGGAATAAGTATTTTCACGCCTTAAAAGCAATAGAATCAAAAGGCTTCATTAAATTACCAAATATCCCACCAGGCGCAGAAAATCATAATGCACATATTTTCTATATCCAGCTAAAAAATAAATTGCAAAGAGATGATTTTCTCCATTGGATGAACCAATCTTCAATTTGGGCAATATTTCATTATTTGCCCTTGCACAAAAGTCCATTCTTTCGAGATAAATACGAAGGAGAAGAATTGCCCAATACTATTGAATTTTCAAATACTTTGGTAAGATTACCACTACATTTATACATTTCCGAAAAAGAATTCAAACACATCATTAATTGTTGCATTTTATACTTCGAAAAGCTTGAAAATTAGGTTGTTATAGTTCTTTTTTTGCAGTAATTTTGGACTACAATAGAACTTTCACAAATCTGTTTTCTTAATTATTTCTTAAATGGTATTATTTATATAATATCTACGTTATTTATAACATACAGACCTAAAGCTATGAAAAGAATATATACATTTTTATTGGTTGCACTTCCTTTCCTAATTTCTGCACAAGGAATAAACTTTTTTGAAGGAAGCTTTGAGGAAGCAAAGTTAGAAGCGCAAAAACAAGAAAAGCTAATCTTTGTCGATTGTTATACTACTTGGTGTGGTCCTTGTAAAATGATGACCAGAGATATTTTTCCTAATGAGGCCGTAGGAAAGTTTTATAATAAAAACTTTATTGCCATGAAGTTGGATATGGAAAAAGAAGCGGGAATGAGATTTGGTAAAGATTATCCTGTTTCTGCATATCCTACGATATACTTTCTTGACGAACAAGGTGAAATAATACAAAAGGTAGTTGGGGCAAAAAGAGTTGAGGAATTCATAGCAGTAGGTGAAGGTATCATGAAGAAAAATGACAGAACAGAAATTTTTGCCAGTCAATATGAAGAAGGAAACCGGGATTTTGGTTTTATTTTAAAATATACAAAAGAGCTCAATAAAGTAGGTAAGTCTTCAATTGGTTTGGCCAATAGTTACCTAAAAGAAAAACCTAGCATAACTGATGAGCAAAAAGCAACACTATTATTAGAGGCGGCTTCAGAAGCAGATTCAAAATTATTTGATCAATTGATTAATATGAAGACTCATGCAATTAAAGCAAGTTCTGAAGAGTATTACTATCAAAAAGTTTTAGCTGCTTGCAATAAGACGATTGACAAAGCCATTGAATATGAGTATGATGAATTACTTCAAGAAGGGATAGAGAAAATGAAAACTGCCTATCCATCAAAAGCTTCTGCCTTTGAACATAAATCTCTAATGAAATATGCCAAGGCATTTCAGAATTATGATGAATGGGCAAAACATGCTAAAAAATACTTCAAAAAATCTGGTAAAAATTATGAGACCTATAGTACATTAATTGCAGATGTACAAGGATTTTATAGAAAGAATGAGGATGCTAAAAAAGATATGTTTAAGTGGTATGATCAATTACTTAAATGTGAAGAATGTGGAGAAAAAGAATTTTTAAATTATGCACAGCTTCTTTTTGAAAATGGTGAAAAAATAAAAGCTTTAGAAATAGCAAACACACTTCTTGACAAAACAAAAACAGAAGGCAAGAATACAAAAACAGTGGAGAGGTTTATCAAATATTTAGAAAGCCATTCATAAGAAATTAAATAGCTTGTCCCATACGATTAAAATACTATCCATTCTCCTTTTGTTCCTCTCAGCTTTAGCTCATGGACAAGGTAGTATTTCATTTGCTAACATCACAGTTGATGCTGCAAAACAAAGGGCAAACATAGAAGGTAAAAATATTTTTATTGACGCATATGCGCCTTGGTGTGGTCCATGCAAAATTATGGATAGACATTTTAAAGATAAAGAAATTGCCAATTACTTTAACCGGAATTTTATTAATGTTAAAGTAGATACAGACTCTAAGTATGGAAAGCTTGTCTCAGCAAAATATGGTATTACATTCCTTCCAACCATTTTGATTTTGGACAAAGATGGTAGAATGAGATTCAAAGTGGATCGATTGATGAGCAAAGACGAATTGCTTTCCATTGCCAAGTATGCCATTGATGGACCAAAATACCCTAAACCAACAGCACCAACTGTATCAACCACCTCAATACCCAAAAGAGAACCCAAACCAAAGAAAGAAATTGTAGAAAAAACAACAACAAAATCAAGCCAGCAACAATCCCAAACAGAAAGTAATGAAAAAATACTTTATGTATTAGATCCAAACGCAACTGACCTACCACCTGAGATTCTATTTGAGGAAGCATATTTTAGAGTTCAATTAAATGATGGTACGCACAAAGAAGCTGCTTCAAAATATTTAGCTACTCAAGATGATTGGTTTACAGAAAAAAATATAAAATTCATTTTTGATTTTCTGTACGATACTGAATCTGAAGAATTCGATTTTTTTATAACTAATAGAAGCACATTTGAAAAATATATAGGCCAAGATAAGATTTCTCAAAGCTTAAAAATATTAATTGAAAATAAACTTTATCAAGGTATACCTCGGCCAGATTTTGCAGAATCTCAATCCTTGTTGGCATTATTAGACAGTGAAAATGCTCTAAAAAATAATTACCATTATTTTTTAAATAGACTTTTTGCAGAAGGAAATGAAATTGATTTTTATAATTTGAGTGAAGAATACTTTACTAGCTTTGAAAACCCTAACCAAGAAATAACGCTCAATTACATAACAAAGAAACTTGAATCAACAACTCAAAAGGGAAAATTAAAATCTCTAGCAAACTTATTGACAAGTATTGTTGACCCCGATGAAAACTACCAATACTTCCTTTGTTCTTCAAAAGTATACTTAGCCCTCTCACAAAAACAAATCGCAAGCACCTCAGCAAATAAAGCGATTGAATTAGCAAAGCTTCAAAAAATAGATTATACCGAAGCATCAATGATACTTCAAGAGATAAAAGAATTGTAGTGTAAGAACATCGTGTTAATTAAGTTTTAAGCAACCTTTTATATTACAAAATATCGTAATATTACATTTTTAATTTTTTTGGATATCATGAAAAAACTTATACTGATCATCCCCATTTATCTTTTTGCGCTAACATTTAATTATGCACAAGAACATTCAATAGCCAGAGAATGGAATGAATTTGTTCTTGAGTCGATTCGAAATGATAGAGCTAGACCTACTGTGCACGCTAGAAATTTGTGGCATGTTTCAGTTTTAATGTACGATTGCTGGGCTGTATATGATGATGTTGCGGATACCTATTTTCTGGGAAAAGAAAATTTTGGTTGGACTAATGAGTTTAGCGGCGTTCCAGAACCTCTCAATAAAGAGTTGGCAAGAAATGAAGCCATAAGTTATGCAGTCTATAGATTCTTAATTAGAAGATATAGGTTCTCCCCCGGATTTTTTATTATGCTTAATGATCTGCAGGAACGTATGAACGATTTAGGCTATGACCCAATGTATAATAATACTGACTACACAAGTGGAGTACCTGCTGCTTTAGGAAACTATATCGCTGAACAATTATTAGAATACGGATTTCAAGACGGTTCCAATGAACTTATCAATTATGCTAATCTTTTTTATACACCAATTAATGATCCCTTAGAACCAGAAAATCCGGGAAATCCTGACATTACAAATTTAAACAACTGGCAACCTTTGAGTTTGACTGCTTTTATTGATCAGTCTGGACAACCCGTTGGGCAATCGCCTCCATTTTTAAGTCCAGAATGGGGTGCAGTGAATCCATTTGCGCTAAATCGGGATGAAGCAAATGTATATACTAGAGATAATTTCGATTATGTAGTTTATCACGATCCAGGACCACCTCCTTTGTTGGATACGCTTTTAGAAAGCGAAGAATACAAATGGGGGTTTTCAATGGTCGCCGCTTGGGGTAGTCATCTTGATGAAACAGATGGCGTAAATATCGATATCTCACCTAAGTCAAGAGGTAACTTGATGGATTTGCCAACAGATATCACAGACTACCCAAATTATTATAACTTTGATGAAGGAGGAATATTTCAAGCACAAGGACACGCTCTAAATCCAGTTACAGGACTTCCCTATGAGGAAAACATTGTAAAAAGAGGTGATTATACAAGAATATTAGCGGAATTTTGGGCAGATGGGCCTGATTCAGAAACACCACCAGGACATTGGTTTTCTATCTTAAATTATGTAATGGATCACCCAGATTTTGTGAGATCATATCGAGGATTTTCGCCAACTGAAAGCCAATTAGAATATGATGTAAAAGCATATTTTATGTTAGGTGGTGCTATGCATGACTGTGCTATTACTGCCTGGGGAATTAAGGGTTATTACGATTACATCAGACCTGTATCAGCTATACGTGCAATGGTTGAAAATGGTCAAAGTTCAGATCCATCATTACCTAATTATTCTAATCTCGGTATAAAATTAGTGCCTGGAAAAATAGAACTTGTCGAAATGGGAGACCCATTGGCTGGAACAAATAATGAACATGTTGGAAAGATAAAATTATATAGCTGGAGAGGTCCAGAGTATATTGAAGATCCAGAAACTGATGTTGCCGGAGTTGGATGGATTTTAGGAGAAAACTGGTGGCCATATCAAAGGCCAACGTTTGTAACCCCTAATTTTGCAGGATACATCTCTGGACATTCTACTTATTCTAGAGCCGCTGCAGAAGTGCTTACCTACATAACAGGAGATGAGTATTTCCCTGGAGGTATGGGTGAGTTTATCGCTCCCGCAAATGAGTTTTTAGTTTTTGAAGATGGACCTACAGAAGACATAACTTTGCAATGGGCAACCTATAGAGATGCATCAGATGAAACCAGTTTGTCAAGAATATGGGGAGGGATTCATCCTCCAGCAGATGATATTCCAGGTAGATTAATTGGTGTTCAGATTGCTAATGATGTTACAATACTGGCTGAAAGTTACTTCTTTGAAGATAAGGATGAAGATGGATACTATAATTACATTGACTGTGATGACAACAACCCATTAATGTATCCTGGCCTCACGGAAATGTGTGATGACTATGACAATGATTGTAATGGTATCGTAAACGACGGTGTTCCATTGATCACCTATTATTTTGATGGAGACTTTGATGGTTATGGGGAGATTTCAATGACCGAAGACACATGCATTATGTTTGCTCCTCCCGGATATGTTGACAATTCAATAGACTGCAATGATGAGGATGAGAACATCTTTCCTATGCAAATAGAGCTTTGTGATGCTATTGACAATGATTGTGATGGGAACATCAATAATGGTTTAGAAAGGTTTATATACTATAGAGATTTTGACAATGATGGATATGGAGATAGTAATATTGAATTAGATACTTGTATCAATTTCGCACCTGAAGGTTTTGTTGCAAATAGTGATGATTGTAATGATAATGCCGCAACTATCTTCCCTTTTGCGGATGACATACCCGATAATAATATTGATGAAGACTGCAATGGATATGACCTTTACAATGCGACTAAGATTATTCCAAATACAATTTATTCAATTGGCTCAGGGTTTTTAGGAGATGATGATATTGAAATTAGATACAATTATGAAGGTTCTCTATACTGCGAATTATTTGCCACAGATGGAAAACTGATATCCAGAAAAGATGTTATGGTTGAAAATAATTTTTTCATATATGATGTTCCTGCTGGATTAAGTGCTGGAATATATATATTACGATTTTACAATGAAGAAAATCAAATAGAAGAATTGACTAAGGTGATGGTTCATTAATCCAATAATAAGGATTTTTTAATTTCATTTTTATAATTTCTTCCAATTGGGAGATCACACTTTTCCAAAAAAACTTTGTTAGATGAAAACTCGACAGACTTGATGGCATCTATATTTAGAATATAGCTTCTATGTATCCTAATAAATTTAGTTTGAGGCATTCTATCAAAAAATCTTTTTAACGAATTCCTTATGGTTACTCTACCTTCATCAGTAAAAATACTACAATAATTTCCTTCAGCTTTTATATAATTGATGTCAGAGAATTTTAATTTTTTATACTTTTTATTCGCTTTAACGAAAACTCCATCGTAGGAATACCTAACTGTATCGTTGGGTTCATTTGGAAATATCCGATCAACAATTCCAATCAATGTAAGTTTATCAAAGGGTTTTATTAAATAAGCTTCAGGATTGTATTCTTGAACTGTTTTATAAAACTTAGGATCATTAAAAGCAGTTGTAACTATGAAAGGTATGGTTGTTTCTTTGATTTCTGATAATAGACTAAGACCGAGATCTGATTCCTGTAGCCTTAAGTCTAATATTATTAAGTCAGGCAGTATTTTAATAGCCTTTGTAGCATCTAATAGATTACTAGCAACTTGAATGGAGAATTCTCTTTCTCCTTCCAGCATCATTTCCACTTCGAGAACAAAAGAAGGATCGTCCTCAATTATTAATAAATTTAAACTCATCTTACTTGTTGGAAGCTGGTACGATAAATTTACAACCTGATTAACGATTGGTCTAACTTTAGTTATAAATTGTTCATATTTAATTATAAAAAATACCTTTTGGCTTACATTCGGCACTCATTTCTTTATAATTTCTATAGAAAATGTCTAATAATAGCATTTCTAATAGTACAAAGTTTGATTTCATACGCTCAGGAGTCTAACATCATCTATTCAGTAGAAAATTTTTTCATTAATGAAGGACTACCTGTTATAAGAATTTATGATATTAATCAAGATCACCAAGGTCTCATTTGGATATGTACAGAAACAGGGCTCTATTCGTTCAATGGCACAGACTTTGAAATTCAAGTTGACTTTGGAAAAATTAATTATTATCCAAATAAATTATTATTTGACAACAATCAAAATTTATGGCTTTTAAAACATAAATTTCTTACTTCTTCAGAAATAAGAAAAGACCTTTCAGACTTGAAAGTATTTTCAAAAGAATTAAATGAAATTAATTTATCTAGCTATATAAATGATTCTATAAAAAAATCAAATAACATTTACCAAAGTGAGGACGGTAACATTATCTGCCATCTAGGCCAAAAAATATATGAATTTGATACAATATTACGGGAAATAAAGTTACCCATTGAAAGCAATAATTTCATACACAAAAACAAGGACTATATAATAGTTAATGACACATCTGATGCAATAATATTGAGTCGTAAATCTGGTCAAGAGGTTTATAGATACAAAGAAAAATTATTAACAAAAGCCATAGAGACTGGTGAAGATTTGTTGTTGCAATTTTCAACCGGCGAAACAACTTTCTTTAATGAAAAAAGAAAGAATGAAAAGATTCAATTTAATTCCATTTCAAACAGTCCTTTCTTCAGCCAAACCAAGGATGACAATAACATAATCTGGTCTATATCTCTGAGAGAAATAAAAAAATATAATCTACAATCAAGATCCGTTGTGGACTTTAATAAACATAATCTATTCAAATCAGATTCATATTTTACCTCCATATTTAAAGATCGCCAAAACATTATTTGGATTGGATCAAATCAAGGGCTTTACAAAATACGTGCAAAAAAGAATAATTTATTTTTTTCTCCCAAAGCAATTCATCATTCAACAAGAGCTATTCTTCCTCTTTTTAAAAATCAATTTTTTATTTCAACATACAATGGAGACTACCTTTATAATTTAGAAAAAGATAGCTCTAAAAGAATAAGTGATACAAACATTAAGTATTCAGCAATAAAAAATGAAACCCATTACTTTACAATCAATAAATTCCATCATTTACAAAAGGTCAAAATTAATAACCATGAATTAGATTCAGAAATTAAAATCGAATTAGAAAAAGCTGACCTTAGTAACCCTGGTGTGATTTTAAAAAACAAAACAAATAAGCATTTACTAAAACTAGCTAATAATATTCTATCCTTTGACGATAACTTAAACACAACAATCATTTATCAAGATGATAATTGTCAGTTTAGAAACATTCAGAAAATTGATGATAAATTTTTTCTTTCTACTACCCAAGGAGTAAAAATATTTAATGAACATTTTGAGTTAGAAAAAACTTTTTTAGAAAAATATATAATCAAGTTAGTCCACAGAGATCTTGTTTTTCCTGATCTCCTCTGGTTAAGCACACCCTCATTTCTAATTAGACTCAACACCAAGACTTCTGAGACTAAATTTTATGACAGAAAATATGGTTTTATTAACTCTAACTTTACTTCTATCAAAGAGGATAATTATGGCAAACTTTGGTTATCATCGTATGCTGGTCTCTATCGCTTTGATAAAAATACTGAAGAAATTAAAGCCTATTTGGTCGAAGACGGCATAACCAACAATGAATTTAACAACTACTCTTCTATTGTAATGGATGACGGAAGATTTGTCTTTGGTGGTATCTCTGGAATAACTATTGTAAACACTGAGGAAAAAGAAGAGGAAAATATACAAATATCGAATATTGAAATTTATGAATGTCAAAAAATAAGTGCAAAAGAAAAAGTAGACATCACAAAGTCTGTAAATAAAAGTAGGCAAATCAAAATCTATGAAAAAGATGTAGTCACAAATTTTAAATTTGCACATCTAAGCTTTGACAATCTCAAATCGAAGGTTTATCAATATCGAATACTTGACCTAAAAGAAAAAGATACCATTGTCCCTTGGCTCAACCTATATTCGAATGAACTTCAATTAGGCAAAATGCCTTATGGAAAGTACAGTCTTGAATTTCAAGCCATCTCAAGACTAGGTGTAAGACTTTCCAACATTAATAGAATAGAGCTCATATATCTACAGCCTTACATGAAAACCAATCTATTTAGACTCCTGTCAGTGCTTTTCCTAATTGGCTTTGTTTACTTTATTATTCATATAAGAAGTCAATCATTGATGCAACAAAAATTAGAATTGGAGAAAGAAGTAAGTCTAAGAACCTTGCAGATAATAAAACAAAAGGAGGAGTTAGAACAAATTAATAGTACCAAGGATAAATTGTTTTCAATACTTGCTCATGATTTAAAAAGTCCTCTAATTACCCTTAAAAACATTTCTGGTAAAATAAACTACCTAATCAATAAAAATCAACCCGATAGAATTTTGGACATTGGGAAAACAATCGAAGACAAGGTCTCTAATTTAAATATATTTTTAGACAATTTATTAAACTGGTCTCTACAACAAAGAGGTCATATTAGTTACAATCCAGAAACAATTAATATCAATAATATTATCCATGATGTTTTGAATATTTATGATGATCGAATTAAAGAAAAGAACTTAAACATAAATACTAATATTTCTAAAGAGGCCAGCTGTTATGCTGATAGAAATTCAATGCATAGTGTTATGAGAAACATTATTAGTAATGCGATCAAGTATTCTCCAATTAATGAACACATTTTGATTGAATTTGAACCTGGATCTACATACAATGTGGTGTCAGTAAAAGATCAAGGAAAAGGAATTAATCAGAAAACAATTGATTCTTTATATAAAAACGAAAAAATAAAAAGTGAAAAAGGAACCAATGGAGAAAAAGGTACGGGCTTAGGTTTATCAATTACAAAAGAATTAATTGAACTTAACAAAGGTCATATAAAGTTCTTGACCAATACCAAAGGTGGTACCATTGTTCAAATTCATCTTCCAAGCAAATCATAGATAAAAGGGCAATCAACTTACATATTGATTATTAAAATTGATATAAACCATCAAATGGACTAAATTTATGTTACAAAAGGTGTTGGTAGATAATTGGAATTTAATGCCATGAAACTTCGAACATTTAAAAATAAAAATGATAAGCTTTATTATTTTATACTCAAGTCCAAAAAGTTAGATAAAGTATTTCTAATTAACCCCCAAGGATTTGATTCTAAAATAGACAGAAACAATGCATTGTTTTCTGTGATAAATTCCATATCTAATAAAAAGTATACTGCCCACAAAACAAAAAAGGGTAAGCGTTTTCTTTTATTAAAAATTAATAATGAACAAATACAGAGTAAAAAATTTACTAAGAATGACTTTAAGACCATTCTAAAAGAATTAAAGAATAGTATTAAAAGTCTTAAAAAGAAAACTGCAAAAAAACCCCATTTTAATAAATCACATAATTCAAATTCCAAACAAGCAATAACCAAAATTGAAGTTTTGAAAAAGGAAAAAAAACCAAAATCAGAAAAAGTATATTTAAAAAAAGGAGATTATCATTTTAATGATATTTACTATGATATCTTTTTGAGTAGTAATGGAAAACACTATTATTCCTTTATTAACAATGCTGGCAAAACTGTATTATTAAACGGAAATATAAAAGGTTTCGATAATTTGGAAGATGCTGAGAAATCTATTGAAGAAGTTTTAAAATTTGCTCCTCACAGGGAAAATTTTGAAATTAAAACAGCAAAAGATGGAAAGTTCTTTTTTAACCTATACAATAATAAAAAAGAAAAAATCGCAAAAAGTTTTTTCTTCCGAAAAAGAGAAGATATTGAAAACTCAATTAATGAGTTTATAGGTAAAATACCCCCAATAGTAATCGCAACTGATTCAATAGACTCAACTCCAAATAGCATTGAAGGAGAAAGCTTATCTCCTTTAGACAATAAAAGTAATACACAAGCACATATAGAAAGAGAAGAAAGAAGGATTACTGCTGAAAGAGAAAGAATAAAGCTTGAAGAAAAAAGAGAGGAGGCAAGGCAGAGAAAGTTAGCCGCTGAAAGGGAAAGAATTGCTTTAGAGGAAAAAAGAAAAGAAGACCTTCGGTTAATAAGACTTGAAAGAGAAAAAAAAGAAAAAGAACTCGCTGCTACAAAAAAATTAGAACTTGAAAGAAAAAAAAGACAGGCTGCAATAAATATTCAAACCACTAATAATTCAAATCGATACAATGATAAAGACTTTTTAGATGGTTGCTTCAAATGGCTTGGCCTCATATTATTGCTTTGCCTTCTACTTTTTGCAATTTCATACTTCAAAGGATGTTTTGGAAGTAAAGACAATATTGCAGAAAGCAACATTGAAATATCGCAAGAAAACAATGGCAATAATGATCTAGTCATCGATTCTTTAGAAAATGATAAGACTATTTCTTTGGAAGATGCTAGCAAAACAAACTCTAACTACACCAATAATGAACCAGATTCAAACTTTATAGACCAAAAAGAAAATTCTTCTGAATCAAATGGAAGTAACAATGATGCTGATTTTGAAACCACATTTAATGATTCTGGAAAAGACGACATAAGCTCGAAAAAGGAAATATATAATAAGAATATTTCTATCCCTGATTGTGGGTGTTCTAAAAATGCCATTGTTTTCAAAATACCAAATCAAGAAGCAAAAAGTGTTAATCGATTAGGAACAAATCCACAATTTGGAAATACACATGGATTAAATGCTGCTGACTTTTTTGAAGAACTAAAACACGCATATAGGACCAACAGTTGGGATAGAAAATATCTCAATTATCTTTATAAAGCCATGGGTTATAAAAATGGTTTTCTAGATGCTAGCGCTACACAAATTACTCAAAGCTCTGTCATCACAGGAACAAAGGGTATTTTAGGATTTGGAAAATATAGTGGTTATGGTTATTCTAAATTGGATTTAAAGGGAAAAGATTTAGAGACCTTTAAAATTGAAGCTGCAAATGGATGCCACATTAATTTTATGAAAACTTGTGGAAACTTGTTTTTTATATGTGATTAATAAAACCGACTCTGTTTTATTATGATGTAAAAAAATATTGTTCGTAGCTTTGAAGCTTGAGAGCAGCTAAAAAATTCATTACAGAGACTTACATAGACTCCTTTAGAGGAGTATCAAAAGAAGTTTGGTTAATAAGCCTGGTGCAATTAATCAATAGAAGTGGGATGATGGTTCTACCTTTCCTTTCTTTGTATCTCACCAAAGACTTAGATTGGACCTTAGGAATGGCTGCAACAGCGGCCACAAGCTTTGCCTTAGGTGGCCTTGTTAGCTCTATATTAGGAGGGTTCCTTGTAGATAGATATCCTGTTTTCAAAATCATGCTGTTTGCACTTATTGCTGGTGGAACATGTTTTATTCTACTCACCTGGATCAAAAGCTTTATACCTTTCGTAATCTGGGTTTTTATAACAACAACTGTTGCTGACATTTTGAGACCCGCCGCTATGGGTGCAGTTTCTGAATTTAGTGACGAATCAAATTTAGCACGTGGTATTTCTCTTTTAAGAATGGCCATCAATTTAGGAATAGCCATTGGTCCATTCATAGGAGGTATATTAATAGAAACCATTGGCTATCAATACATTTTCATAGCAGATGGGTTGACCTGCATTCTAGCAGGTTTCCTTTTGCTTTATTTCTTTAAAGACAAGCTATCACAGATTATTAATAGAGATAAAGATGGTGAAAAAGTAATTTTAAAAACCAAAAGTAAACCTCCTGCAAAGGACTTTCCTTTTTTAATGTTTTTGTTTTGCAACATGCTTATGCTCATCATGTTTTTTCAGATTCTAAATACAATACCTCTTTTTTTTAGTGATGTATTCAATCTTTCGGAATCAGAGATTGGATATTTTTTTATGATGAATGGTTTATTAATATTTATTACTGAAATGCCGATAATTTATTACTTTGAAAAAAGAAATCTTGCATATAAGCCCATGGTTTGGGGTGCTATTTTAATAGGTCTTTCATTTCTATTTTTAATTTTTGAATTACCTTGGGTCTGGCTTTCCATATTTCTTTTCAACTTTGTTATTTCAATAGGAGAAATTATCAACTTTCCATTTATTTCTACACTCTCAATTCTTAGAGCGAAAGAAGACAACAAAGGTGCATACATCGGTTTTATGTCAACCATGTTTTCCATTGCCTTCCTTTTGTCTCCAATGATATTTATGCCTTATATCGAAAAAATTGGTTATCAGTTTATTTGGATTACCTGTTGTGTTGTCAGCATTATGTGTGCAATTGCTCTTCAAGTAAGCAAGTCGTCGTTTGAGAAAACTTATAAGACAGATTCTCTTTGATTAGTTTTTGGTTTTATATTTTACAGATGAAAATCAATGCTCAATGAAAAAGCTATTCTTTTTATTTCTTTTTACTTCCGTAAATATTTGTCTTGCTCAAAATCAAGAAAGTTATTTCAAAACAATACCTGTCGACCTATCAGATGCACCTGATTGGGCTAAACTGATGTACTCAGATGACCCAAATATTAGAGAAGTAGCGTTTAAATATGACCAATATTATCAACAAAATTCTTTTATCAAAAGTATACATACTCAAAACTTCAAGCATTGGATAAGAAACGTTGAAGTTCATCAAGATTCAAATGGAAAAATAAGACCAGAAAGCTCAGAAGTTTTTCATGATAAAATAAATACAATTACACGTCAACGTTTTGGAAGTAACTATAAGAAATCAAACAATCAATGGACACCTATTGGTCCTTTTCATACCTACAACGAATCCGAACAAGGTAACTTTCCTGTGTCCTGGCAAGGTAATATTTATTCCTTTGATCAATCTCAATCCGATCCAAATATACTTTTCGCTGGTTCAGAAGCTGGCGGAGTATTCAAATCAATAGACAAAGGATTAAATTGGGAATTTACCTCCGCAAGAATACCAGTTGCAACCATTTGGGATGTTAAAATTTCACCTTCAAATTCAAATATTGTTTATATCATATCCAACCAAAGAGTTTATAAGTCTGAAGATCAAGGTAACACTTGGGTAGACGTTTATAATTTACAAAGTGTTGCTTATCAAATTGAAATTCATCAAGATGATCCCAATATTATTTTTGTGGCTGGAGAAAGCGGCCTTTTCGTTTCCAAAGATGGTGGACTTACATGGAATCGAAGCTTAATACAAAAAACCTGGGATATAAAGTTTAATCCTGCAAACCCCAACATTTTATACATTGTACAAAGCAATGTTCAGGGTAACCATTGTCAATTATTAAAATCTACTGACATGGGAGAATCTTGGAATTTTAAGGATTCAGGATGGTATGTACCAACAGATCCTAGTAATGCAGTAGATCAAGGTGCCAGAATCGCTGTAACAAAAGCTAATCCTGAATACGTGTATGTTGCTTTGTTAGGAGAAAGCAAAGCAAATGATGTTGGCTGGATCGGTTTATACAAAAGTACTGATTCTGGTGAAACTTGGAATAATCCAAACCTTCCTGATGGTGGACCATATAATGATTCAAGTCACCAAAATCTTGCCACTATCAATCGAGATGGAACCGGATTTCATCAAGGGTTCTACAACTTTAGCATCGCAGCATCGCACATGGATCCTGAAAGACTTTGGATTGGTTGTCTAGCCTTATCGGAAAGTAACAATGGAGGAGAAAGTTGGACAAGAATTGGAAGCTATAATGCAGCAAATGACATAGGTTGGATTCATCCTGATATACAAGATCTACATGTTCTAGATAATGATGTTTGGGTATGCTCAGATGGAGGTATCAATTACTCCTCAGATGAATTACAAACCCATGAATCCAGAGTCAATGGATTATTTGCTTCAGATTATTGGGGATTTGGACAAGGGTGGAATCAAGACGTCATGGTAGGTGGTAGATATCATAATGGAAATTCAGGATATTATGAAACCTATGGAATTGGTAATACACTGCGATTAGGTGGAGCAGAAGCAGCAACAGGATATGTAAATCCCCTTAAAGAGAGAAAAGCATACTTTTCTGACATCTCTACTAAAATTATCCCTTCACAAATAGATGGACCAACAACAGCATTAAATCAACTTGGGCTTTATCCTAATGAAACTTATTCCAATTCTTATTCAAGTGAATTAGTATTTGACCCAAGATATGCTGATCATTTTTACATAGGGAAAGATGATAAGATCTGGAAATCAATAAATGAAGGTGCACAGTTTTTCGTTTTATATCAATTTGAACAATCAGGAAGAGTCTTAGAAATAGAGCAATCAAGAAGTAACCCAAATGTGATGTATTGTGTATATCAGATTGGATCAAGTTATTGGGATGACTGTCATATTTATAAATCTAATGATGGGGGAATATCATGGAATAAATGTACCGATGTTCCTACAAATGATACTTGGAGATTGGAAATAAGTATAAACCCAGAAGATGAAAATGAACTTTGGGTAATTGCTATTAATGGCTTTTCATCTCAACTTGTATTTAGTACAACGGATGGTGCCATTACTTGGGAGAATAAAACCACGCCAATACTCCAAGGACATACACCTAGTGATATAAAATATCAAGCAGGTACAGACCAGCTTGTTTATCTTACTTCAGATCTGGGTATGTTTTATTGGAATAAAGATGAACAAGATTGGATTGATTGCAGCGAAGGTTTACCTCTTTATACTAGGGCTATGGAAATAGAGCCTTTCTACAGAGACAGTAAATTGAGAATGGCAACTTGGGGTCGTGGGATTTATGAATCAAGTTTCATTTCCAAGTCAAAACCTATTGCACAGCCAATGACTACTACTGATATAGTTTATTGCAGCAGAGACACCGTTCAATTTGATTGTTATTCGATTCTCAACCATGAAGGAGCAAGTTGGGAATGGTCTTTTACTCCAGAACCTATTTACATAAGTGACCGTAATGCAAGAAATCCAAAGGTACTTTTAGGAGACAGTGGATCATTTGACGTAAGTCTGAAAATTACTGATGGTAGTGGACAAAGCTCAACAAAAACAGAAACCAATATGGTGACAGTAGACAATCGCTGCGCTGTTGATACTTTCCCAGGAGCTGTATTGTCATGTAATTTGTCCGGAGACTATGCTGCTACTTCCAATTTAGGTTTATATACCAATGAAATGACTTTTTCTGCTTGGATCAAACCAGATGGAAATCAAGCTGAGTACACTGGAATTATAATGAACAATGGAGAAGCTGGAGGTTTAAATTTTAGACCAAATATGGAATTAGGTTATCACTGGCCAGGTGGGGCATGGTGGTGGAGCAGTGGTCTAATTGTACCAGCTAACGAATGGTCCTACGTGGCAATGGTCGTAAAACCAAATAGCGTTACTGTTTATTTGAATGGTGTTGGAGTGACTCATAATACACAAACCCAAGAAATTGATGTCAGCTCTTTATTGTTCGGCTCATATAAAGGGTGGGAAAGTAGAAATTTTAAAGGAAAAATTGATGAAGTGTGTATTTGGTCAAGGGCGCTTTCGCAAAACGAAATCCGAGAATATAGACATCTTACAAAAGATGATGAACTCCATATCAACGACAAAGATTTTATTGGTTACTATCAATTTAATGAAATAAATATTACTCGTGTTTTAAACAAAGTTGGAATGGCTCATGCAAGTCTCGTTGGAAACGCAGAAATAGATCTTACACCTAAAGTTCCTGTAGCAAAAGGAACAAGTGAAAGAAAGCTTGTTAATGAAGCTGGTATATATGTCTTTGATTCATCGGGAATTAAAATAGAATTAGCGGAAAGTGGCTTATATCCAAATGATGAATTGGTCGCAACAAGATTACATTCCCCGCCAATGCCGAATTATAACTCTGCACTTGGTAGTAATTGTTATTGGATTATTAATAATTATGGAAATGAAGTCTATGGACCGATTATAAATTTTGACTTAGAAACTGTTGAAGAATTAAATACAAGTTTTACAAGCAACCCAAATGAAGGCATATTGCTTAATAGAGGCGACAACGATGAAGAAAACACTTGGCTTGAGGTCTGTAACGCTTCAGATACTAATGATAATTTTATAAAATTTAATGATTGTACCGAAAGTGCATCTGGTCAATTTTATATCATCTCAAAGAATGATCAAATTCCAATAGTTGGAGATGATATATTAATGGCCAATGAAGTATTGCAAAAAGAAGTGGTTACAGTGTACCCAAATCCAGTTATAAAAGATAGTAAGATTTACATCAAAAGTGGTGATCATCATAATACAAGAATAAAACTATTTAATGCAGCAGGAAAATTGATGCTTGATCAATTTTTCCTCAATGACAATGTTGACTTACCGAAAAACCTTAATGAAGGAATTTATTTTTACCAATTAGAAAGCAAGGATTATATAAAAACAGGAAAACTGATCGTCCAATAGTCTGTTTGACATATTTAACATAAAATAAGCGTGTTTTAAAAAGAATATTTTTTTAATTTGAAGAAAATTCAACTTATATGAAAAAAATATACACTTTTTTATTCTTATGTCTTGGTTTTCAGCTAATAGGCCAAATAGAAAACGACAATTGCATTGATGCTTTTCCAATTGGAGAAGTAACTGATTTAGATTTTGTCACAGCAGGTGCAACCACCGATGGGCCCTTACATATTGATTCACCTTGTCCAAGTAATACAGAACCAGAAATAGATTCGATCTACAACGATGTTTGGTATTTATATACACCAAGCTTCACTGGAAATGCATTATTCACAACTTGTGGTACTGCCGATTTTGACACAAAAATTGCTGCATATAACCCAGGAAGTGCATGTCCTCCTGTAGATGAGGATTTATTATCATGTAATGAAGATGGATCCAATTGTGCAGAAAGCACTTCTGAATTAATTTTTCCTGTAATGGAAGGCGAAAGTTATCTTCTTAGAATAGGTGGTTATGGAGAAATGCCTCCAGGGTTATCTGGACAAGGTACTTTTAGCGTTAGTGAATTTGTATCTATTGTAGAAAATGATTTTTGCAATGATGCAATCGAAATAAC
>JAHDIE010000030.1:0-1075 GCA_020630955.1 Saprospiraceae bacterium | reverse complement strand
CTTAAATGGAGACTCTTCTTTGATTATTTCAGATGTATTTGGAGAGTTTGAGTTATCAACCGATTACTTATTAAGGCTATCCACTAGACTAACATCGGATACACCTGGAGATTTTTCATTTCAGCTGATTGGTGTTGAGCCATCATCAATTGAAAATCCAGATGCACTTGGAGGAGATATCACTTTGTTGCCTAATCCTGCAAGTTCATTTATCAATTTAAAGATTCCTTTAAGCCAGTCTTCTGATTTGAGCTATACTGTTTCTGATATAATAGGTAAAACTATCTTAAATGAACAGTTAGGAATGTTCGGGGCTGGGGATCATCTACAACAAGTTGATATCAATCAACTTAATCCTGGAGTTTATTTTATCAATATCTTTTTTGATGATCAACCGGTAGCCATTCGTTTTGTGAAGGAATAAAACGAAGATAAAGTTATATTATATAAAGAGACTGTCTTATTTGTTAAGCAGTCTCTTTTTTTGCTATAGCCGTTCTATTTTTTGTCATTGTTTTAGCTAAATATGTTTCAGGAAAAAGTTTTCTTTGTTGGCACCAAAACATATCCTTCCATAACTAACCAGAACTTCAATCAAATATTTCAGCTGGTCGAGGTGTAATTTGTGTTTAGATGATTCCCATACTTTTAAAGTTTGTTTAATTCTGTATATACACAAGTAATTCCAGTTTTAAAGTATTCGCATAAGTGCGATCTGCTACCACTAATTTCAACTTTACTATGAAAAATTTTAGATAGAATAGCTACTTCTTTTCGATCTCTTTTCTTCGCTAAACTTTAATAGGAATCAAAGAAACTCAATTTAGATGCTTCTTACTAGTACATTATACTTTCTGAAAGACCTAATAATCAGTCTATTAATTTATCATGATGACTATTTCTATTATAATAAAAAGAGACTACTTTGAAATGAAGTAGTCTCTCTAAATCAATAATTACCAAAATATACTCACTCGTAATAACAACGCTTGTTGCTATTACTCAATAAGAATCATTTTCTTAGTATCAGAGAATTCTCCACTCTCCAACTTATAGTAAATTACTCCGCTTGCAC
>JAHDIE010000076.1 GCA_020630955.1 Saprospiraceae bacterium | reverse complement strand
TATAATAAATTAGCCAACCCAGGTTTTCATTGGATCATACCCATAATTGATCGATTATTTTATGTCAATATCACAGAACAGATGATAGATGCAGAGCCTCAAGAAATTATCACCAATGATAACTTAAATGCAAGTGTAGATGCACAAGTTTATTTCAGAGTAAAATCAGATGAAGCGAGTGTAAAAGGATCGACATACGATGTTAATGATTATCAAAGGCAAATTGTCAATTTAGCTCGAACCACATTACGTAATATTATTGGCACTCTTACTTTAAAATCTGCGAATAGCGAACGAGGAAAAATTAATAATGAGCTTCATGAAACACTGCATAAAGAAACCAAAAGTTGGGGAATCGAAATTATACGTACCGAATTAAAACAGATTGACCCTCCAAGAGATGTACAAGAAACAATGAACAAGGTCGTCAAAGCTGAAAATGAAAAAATTGCAGCAGTTGATTCCGCTACTGCTGCCGAAACAGTTGCAGATGGTATTAAACGTGCCAAAATAAAAGAGGCAGAGGGATTTAAAAGAGCCAAAATACTACATGCAGAGGGTGAAGCCGAAGCAATTAAATTGGTTAATGAAGCTGCCGATAAACACTTTATTGGTAATGCTCAACTTTTGAGAAAACTTGAAGCAATGGAAACGTCACTTAAAAGTAACGCCAAAATTGTCATACCTGCTGGTTCTGAGCTTGTAAATATAATTGGCGAGATGGCTGGCATTGTTCCCTTAAATGGAATTAGGAAATAAATTATTTCAAAAAATAAAAAACATTATGTCAAGAGACAAAGGAAGTAAATCAACTAAAAAAGCACCAACAAAAACCCTGAAAGAAAAAAGAGCTGAAAAGTCTGCTAAACGGAAAGAGAAAAAAAGAACAAGTGACGAATAATAAAATAGATTCTTGTTCAAATGAAACCCCAATGGACAATCATGAATATAAAAACTCAGAGGCATTTAAGATTATTGACATTATTGAATATGTACCCAAGTCGGTAGTAATCAAGTCGATTCTTAGAAAAACTACTGGTAATGTCACCGCTGTTTCATTTGACTCAGGAGAAATTTTAGTAGGTAGAAAATCTCCTTATGATACCTTAATTCAGATCATTGAAGGGCAATCAGAATTGATTATTGATGAACAATCTAGCATTTTGGAAAATGGGGAATCAATCATTATTCCTGCCCATACATCAAATACGATAAAGGCTAATGTCAGATTTAAAATGATTTCAACCATAATCAAAAGTGGTTACGAGGATGTCATATTGTGAAACTAAAGTTTTTAAACTATCGAAATTTGGAAAATAAATATAAAGAAGGCGATGAAGTATTTGCAAAAGTAAATCCTTCCCAGAAGTTGATTATCAGAAGATATGTAGACAGGATATATTATTGCAAAATCAAAAATAACCCTGAGTTAAAGGAGCTGGTCTATTTTGAAAGAGAAATTGCGTCTGACGAAACTAAGGATTAATATTAACCAGTGATGTTTTAATGAATAGGAATTGGGAAACCAGACCTAATATCTGTTTCGGATATAGTAATTACCCTAAAGTAATTGTTTAGTGTAAATACAACCAAAAATATAAAACGATGAAAACGAATGCGATTGTTTATTGTGAAAATGAATTTGGAAAAATTGATGGGAAAGTTGCAAACGGATTGGTCAGGCATTCAGAGAAATACGATATTTTGGGAATTATTGACAGTAGCAAATCAGGTTTTGATGCAGGTGAACAACTAGATGGGGTTGCAAACGGAATTCCCATTTTTAATAGCATCGATAAAGCGATTGAATATTTAGGGTTTATTCCTAATAATTTCATTTATGGAATAGCCCCTCTTGAATCATTTCTAAGTCAAAATCAAAGAAAAGTTTTTTTCAAGGCTATGAAAAAAGGGATGAATGTCATTAATGGCATGGCTGAATATTTGACAGAAGATTTGGAGTTCATAGAAAAAGCAAGAGAGTGTAACGTTACTATCAGCGATATTAGAAAGCCACTACCTAGAAATGAAATGCCACATTTCTCAGGTAAAATCTTCGATATAGAAATTCCTGTTGTAGTAGTTCTAGGTACTGATTCTGCCGTTGGGAAAAGGACTACAGCTCTACTATTACAGAAATCATTGATACAGAAAGGTATAAACGCCATTTTTATATCTACAGGTCAAACTGGTGTGATGCAAGGTGCGAAATACGGAGTTGCTATAGATGTTTTAAGTTCTGGTTATGCTACAGGGGCAGTTGAAAATGCGATTATTACGGCTTGTGAAAATGAGAATCCTGACATCCTTATAGTTGAAGGACAAGGAGCTTTAAGTCACCCTGCATTCCTCTCTTCTTGTGCTATATTAAAAGGAGCACAGCCTGATGCCATTATTCTGCAACATCCACCGAAGCGGGAAACTCTATGCGATTATCCTCATATAGACATGCCTACTTTAACGAGTGAGATTAAACAATTAGAAGTATTTTCCAATTCTAAAGTAATAGCCATTTCGATTAACCATGAAAATATGACAACAAATGAATTAGTGGATATGATCCAGTCATATGAAGGTAAATACCAACGACCAACAACAGATGTTTTGAAATACGGATGTAACAAACTAGTTAGAGAATTATTAAATACTTTTCCAACACTAAGAAAGCAATTATCGAAGGCTCGACAACTCCAAGATTAGAGATTGATCTTCTAAAGATAAAGCACAATTCAACTATTCTTAAGAAGCTATATGCTTCAAAGGGGATAGAAATTACTGGGGTTACTAAAGTAGTTATGGGCAATCCAGAAATTGCCAGCATTTTGGTGAATTGTGGTATTGAAAGTATAGGTGATTCAAGAATTAGCAACCTAAAGAAAATGCACTTGGCTGATGTTAAGACACAATTTATCTTACTAAGAATACCACTACTGAGTGAAGTTGAAAGTGTCGTTAGGTATTCAGATTTAAGTCTTAACTCAGAATTAATAGTTATCCAAAAGCTCTCTGTTTTTGCATTAATGAATAATACTGTACATAAGATTATTTTAATGGTTGAGTTGGGTGATTTAAGGGAAGGAATAATGCCTTGTGAATTGGATGAAACAATTGAACAGGTATTAAAACTAAAAGGTATTGAATTGAAAGGTATAGGAACTAATCTTTCGTGTTTTGGAGGAATTCAACCCGATGAAATCAAAATGCAGTTTCTCTCCTCGCTAGTTGATAAAATCGAAAAGAAATTCAAGATTAAATTGGATATAGTCTCAGGTGGAAATTCTGCCAATTATAGTTGGTTTAGTTCTTCTAAAAACACAGGGAGAATCAATAATCTTAGAATAGGTGAATCTATTTTTCTTGGATGTGAAGCCATTCACAGAAAACCTATTTCTGGACTATTTACCGATGCCTTTACTTTGATCGCTGAAATAATTGAATTAAAGGAAAAACCTTCTGTTCCTTTTGGAAAGAAAAGTGAAAATGCTTTTGGAACGGTTTCCACTCCTCATAATAGAGGTAAAATGAAAAGAGCAATTCTAGGAATTGGGCTACAAGATGTTGTGGTTTCAGGATTGAAGCCGAGAATCGATATACAATTATTAGGGGCTAGCAGCGATCATACCATTTTTGATATAAACAAGACCAAACTAAATGTAGGTGACCAAATAGAGTTCGATTTGAATTATGCTGCTCTACTCTCAGCAATGAACTCGCCTTATGTATCGAAAATAAAAAGAGACAATATTATCAAATCATGATAAGGAAGAATATCGCAAATCTTAAGCGCAATTAAACTAACACTACAAAATAAATATGATGTCCCAAAGTAAAACAAATGATAAAGCAATAACAGAAGGTTACTTGGCAGGAGGTGCGGCATTAATAGTCACAATTTTGTGGATGGTTTATGCACCTTTTCATTCATTAGTTATTTTTATCCCCTTCGTAACCTCATTAGCTTGTATAACGCTTTCTACGTTAAGGTTAGTATCAAATGAAATTACCATAAGAGAATGGTTTATATCTCAGCCTATTCGATATATAATAGTAGGTATAATAGAAGTAATTTTTATTGTCCTTTACTTTGCAGCATTATATTTTATTAGATGAATTAAATGTCTTTAGGTGCAAATTAGATTTAGTCAGAAATTATCAATCCAAAGATCAATTCTTAATAGGCTTTGGGGGTAATAAGGTTGACCAAATCGAAAAGGACTTAAAGGGGACATATTTTATATGGGGGTTATAAGGCATAATAGATAATTGGATAAATAATATGGACAACTAGATGATTATAGACAAGAGAAGTTAATCCCTTGCCTATAATTTTCACAAAGCTGACTATGCAGCCACTTTTTGATATTTGCCATGATAAAGCTTTTTAATTGATTCATTCTGTTCATTGGCTAATCGCCTTTGGGCAGTTCTTCTAGTGCCACCTAATTCAACAAATTTCTCAATATACTCAGGAGTGGTAAATACCTTCTTTCCCAAGAACTCCAATACTCTTGAATGTATGTCATTATCACGTGTACCCTTTTGATATAGCTTGGTAGCTCGTATTGCATGATAGAACAATACATCCATAAGGTTAATTGCAGTTTCCAAATCTTGATCGGTACATAGGATAACTTTTGAGTTATCTCCACGACCAACATATCTCCATGCTGAAAGTATCATCATTACTTTAAAGGATGAAGCCATTAGTCGAAGTACGATATCCTTGTTATGCTCTCCATATACCTTTAGCCAATAGTTCATTCGAGCCTTCCACATTTCATTCATCATATCCCATTGGTTGTTGGTCAACTCAAACGCTTTTGGCTGTCCAAATCCATTTTGATACCATTCACTTAACAAATAACCAGACTTGTAAATTTCACCTTCTATATCGTCCTTACGAACATCAGCAGGGTTCAAAGATTCAAATTCAGTTGGACTATTATCAATGTAAAATAGTACTCTACTGAATAAACCATTTTCCCTATTGCTTACCAATCCTGAAAGTTGGTTGGGTGTCATGGTAACAAGTAAGGCAAATCGAGGATTCTTTACCACAATCATTTCCTTATCCGTCTTTCTCTCATAGTTCAAATCCTCATTATGATACGTCTGTCGAAGGTGGACGGATATATCACCCCATTCATTACGAAAGTTTGCTGAAATGGCATCACCTTCTTTTTCAAACATCATACCTCTACCTTCATTAGCTGCCAATCGACTATACAACATTGCAGACGAACTATTGCCCGAAAGTTGAAACCTCCTAAGTTTTATATCCTCTAATGAATTAAAGTGATTAGCTGAACTCTCGACCAATTTTTCACCTATTGATACTATTCCTTTTCCACTCGCAGGTGGAGCAATTATCATAGTTAATAAGTTAGGGTTGAAATCTTCATGTCTGTATTTTCCTTTGATATTGTGAAATACAGAGCTTGAAAATGTCAATATTGCCAATAGTGCCATGTCTCTCTCCCTTCCTTTTAAGTGTTCAAGTGGCTTACTTACCTCAGATGGAAGTGAAGAATAAACATTTTCTGGTATTGGTAATGATTCTTCACCTGCATAAGCAAAATCATATTTCAATACTCCAAATTCGTGCGAATTGGAATAAGCACTCTTTACAGTATTAATTATTTCATCCTCTGATAAATCATTAAGATTAATGAAATAATCATTTACTATTTGCTTATTAATCCCGTGCCTATTGGCAATGTGAGCAGTAAGCGATAGATAATTATTTCTATTTCCTTCTTTGTATTCCTCCAAACTATCCACATGATTTAACACATATTCAAAGTGCTTGTTTTGGTCAATGTGAAGGGTAGCACTTTTGGCAGTTTGGCACTTTGACACATTAACCTCAAATACCTTATGATTTTCATTGATGTATATGTCAGGATCATAACTTACAAAGTTCATTCGGCTTATATCCTTTGTCTTTCTATCCAATAAAGTCGTCATCAGCTTTCTTTCGTAGTATGACTTTACTTGATTATAGCCATCACTATGATTGATTGAAGGACAATCCATGAATACCCCTACTTTTAATCCATGTCCACTAGGAGAGACAAAGCAAAATGCGGTATATTCAATTTCTTTAATTTTCAGTTTTAGATATTTCACTTTTTCAAGGGATGTTACCTTGTCAATGTCTAGTATGGCTAAACCAATATAGTCATCAACACTTTTATTATTTCTTTGTGTAAATGTTCCTGAAAATCCATACGAGGATAACGTTAATTTAAGCTCGTCATAGGCGTTTTTATCATTCAAGTACAGTTCTCTTAGTTCTTTAAACAAACCTTCGTTAGATGGCGATTTAATGGCATTTAAAGCCTCTCCTAAATTAGCCTGAGAACCAGTATTGTCATGCTTGTTCTCGTACTTCATAATTTTTAGTTCTTTCATTATTAAGCTCTTTTTAATTGGTGAACAAATGATTCCTCTTGAAAAGTATTGGTCACATTCAACCATTCATTGATTTGGTTTTCAACAAATAGGATTCTGTGTCCTCTACGTACATGTGGAATTTTTCTTTCTTTAACCCACCTGTATATAGTAGGCATTGAAATATTTAGCTGTTTAGAGACTTGCTGGGTCGTTAAATACATTTTCATTTCTTGTATTTTTAAGTTAATCAATAATGCGTTAAAGCATTGTTTTCGACTCAAATATAAGCTCATAATAAGCTGATATACAAGAATTTACATGTATGTCATTTTGTGTATAAATGCTTCGTTTTGTCCCTAGATAAAAGCCTTAATTTTATTAGGTTGTATGGAGGGTTTAGGGACAACCTCAATTATTGTCCCCAAAGGAGAAAGTCTTTTGCGGTCGTATTTAGGGAAGAAAGCTGATCTCTCAGATCAGGATAAACTTCTAATCGTTTAGAAATTGTTGACTTATTATCATTACTATTTAAAGGCTGAAGTATTTCAAGGTCAAAGCCCCTAATCGTCCAATATTTTTTAGTGTTGCCTTTACTAATACTCTTTTTGCAAATATTCATGACTGAATAATAATCGGCAAGAAGAACAGCAATTTCTTTTGTGTTTTCAGGACGACTAGGAAATCTTTGAATTATTTCATTGATCTCATCTGAATTAATAAAAACTGCATTATCAACGAAATAATTTGCCAACGATTGTAGGGTGTCGTATGGATTCTCTGCCCCTTTTGCTGTTTTAATAAACCTTATCCTCTTCAACCACAAAAAAGTATAAAGCGAAAAAACAAAGTCAATTTGAGATAATTTATTTTCAGGGAATGTGGGGACTTCATAATGCTTTTCAAGACCAAAACTCTTTACATACTTGTTAGCTTCAAGATCATTTCTCCAAATGAAATTACTTATTTGTTTTGCGAATATAGTTAGATCAGTTTTATACGCATCTTGATATATGTCATTCGTAAGTTCTGCTTGTTCTATTGCTCCTGTCATACCTCTAAAAATATAGAAGAGTACAAATAACTGCTGTTCCTTTGATAGCTGTTTAATCAAGGGGAATATATCTAAAAGGGAAAGTTCAAAAATTGAATTATACTTATCTATTTCAGGCAAGTCTGGTGAATAATTATCGGATAGCCCTTGTCTCTTAGAAAGGCTTTTTGGAGACGACTTATCACCCTTTTCAAATCTGCCAACATTATCATACCATATTTGCCATTCGTAATTTTCTCTTGCATTTTCTCTTCCAAGTTCGGCAAGGTTTATATGACCAAATATTAATGGACAAATTATAGTATCAACGAGTGATATAAGTTCATTTACAGAAAACAACCAATTTAATTCAATATTGTATTTGACAATCTCTTGAACAGTCAGATGGAACTCATCTATTCCAGTAAGATTATTAACGGAGTTATTAAACATTTCTATTCTATCTCTCATTATTCTTGTTCTTCGCCAAACAATTGGTGATCTATATCTTGAACACCTAAATTCTTTAAATAATTCTGTGTAGTTGTTAATTTGGAATGCCCTATTGATTCCATAATTGTATATGGGTTAATACCTCCATCTACTGCCAAAGTAGCCCATGTATGCCTTGCAAACATTGTTGAGCATGATTTATTAATACCTACTTCATTTGCAATCTTTCTCATTGCTTGATTAATGCTGCGGATGAAATTTCCAACTTTCTTTTTTATCTCCTTAATAGAATCTCCTTTTTTCAAATGAGGGAAAATATAATTCTCTGGATCATTGTTCTTGACAATGTATTTCTCCATAATCTCTTTGGCTCTAGGTACAAGTTTGATTTCTAGTTTGGTATTTTTTGACTTTGTTCCTTTAGTCTTGGTTCGTATGAAAGAAATAGTATCACCAGTATAATTCTTAAACTTAATTTGAAGTATATCGGTCATATTCATTCCACGTAAATACAAACTTAAAAACCAAAAATCAATGGCTTTTTCTCTTGCTGAATCTTTTATTGGATTATATCCAGCTAATAAGCTCAACTCAGCTTTGGATAGACCACGTTTATTGTTCTCAACTTCCTTTATTTTGTATTTCCCTTCCTTTTCTATCCCAAAAGGGTATATATCTTCTGAAATCGCTTTTTCTCTTATAGCGAGATTAAAAATTGTTTTCAGGGACTTTAAGTATATACTTACGGTGGTGGTAGACTTCCCTTGCCTAATTGCTTCATTCTCAAATCTACTTAAAGACTTAGGATTGAACTTTTCAAATGGGATAGGCTTGATTTTTAGATTTACAATATCGCTCTTAGGTTCGATATGTATATCAAATACTATTTTGAGTAATAATTTTAAAGCTGCTTTATAGTTGTTATAGGTAGATACCTGACTATTTTCATTATATTTCTTTAGCTCCCTTTGATAATAATAAATAACATCGTTTGGGTACTCTCTTATGTCATAAAACTCTTTTTCAAAAGTTGTAAAACTGAAAGTTTCCATTTCGTTGATTATCTCTCTACCTCGACTCTCAATATCTCTCAATTCATCATTTAATCTAATGAAAATGCCCTTTGGAGACCTTGCCAAGTAAGACTTCTTGAAATCATCCTTTGTAATAGATAAATGTGTCTTGAATAATCTAGGTCTCCTCAAATGAGTAACTCTAAGCTTGATAGGATAGGTATTATCCTGCTTTGCTCTTCTAGTATCGTGGTAAATTCCACACGTTGCAATTGACCTCATTTATTTATATTTGCATACAAATTGCAAACAAAAATGATTATTTGCAAACATTATTGATAACTAATGGAGTTTAATATTTCTTTAACTGCTTGAATTATAAGGTGATAAGTGTTGTTGAATAGTAGTGATAATGGCAAAACTTTTGACTGGCAGTCAAAAGGTCGCAGGTTCGATTCCTGTATCCTCCACAATTT